>JBEKTO010000001.1:0-290297 GCA_049515995.1 Occallatibacter sp.
CTCTACAGACCCAATCCTGCCAAGCTGCTTAGACACACTCTTGAAGTGTCCACCAAAAAGAAGTGGACACTTCAAAAGATGGAAGCTCTTTCAAGTCAAGAGGGGAAGTCAGGACGCTTACGGAGAAACTGCAACAGAGCCTGGTTCTGGTGCATGGGGGGATGGCGCAGGATGTGGGTCCCATCCTGGAGATGGTCACCGAGAAGTACCTGCTGCGGAGTGAGGCCGAGTGGCTCGGCCGCCAACAGGCGTTGGGAATTCTCGATGAGATAACGGGCCATCTGCAACGAGGCGACATCCGCGCGCTGGGCAGTTGCCTGCAGCGCAACTTCGACGGCCCGGTGCAGACCATCATCCCGTGGGCCGGCAATCAGTATACGAGGACGCTGATCGAGCGCGCGCGCAAGGAATTCGGCGATGATTTCTGGGGCTTCTGGATGCTGGGCGGCATGAGCGGCGGCGGCATGGGATTCCTTTTCAACCCCGAGCGCAAAGCGCAGGCCCAGGTGTGGATGCAAACCATCCTGAGCGAGACTAAGCGGCAGCTGGAACACAGCGTGCCCTTCGCCATGGAGCCCGTGGTCTACGATTTCGCGATCAACGAAAAGGGGACGCAGGCGGCGCTGTTTTCAGACGACGATGCGCTGATGCCCGCCGGCTATTACACGCTGCATGTGCCTCCGCTGATCCGCACCGAAGCCGCGCGGATGTCGCCGGTGCGCCGCGCCGAGTTGGAGCGCTTTACCGCGGCCTGCCGCAGCCGGGCGGATTACGCCGGCATGATTCATATTCTCTTCGATCACATGCTGCCGGCCGGCCGCGATGCCGAAGGGGACAAGACGCAATCGCTTAGGACACTACTGGAGAGCTACGGCTTCGATCGCGTAGAGCACGAACAAATTCGCCGGGATCTGCGCACGGGCCGCATCGGCCTGGCGCAGAACCGCCTGCCCGCCACCAGCTTGATCGAGAACGCCGAAGCAGACCGGATCGACGATCGCCATCGTGCCGCCGGTATGGATGCACTTGCCGAGGGGCGCGTCGCAGTGGTCTCACTGGCGGGCGGCGTAGGCACGAGATGGACCAAGGGCGCCGGAGTGGTGAAGGCGCTGAATCCTTTCTGCAGGCTGGGAGGACGCTACAGGAACTTCATCGAGGTCCATCTGGCGAAGAGCCTGCGCGTGAGCCGCGCGTGCGGCACGCCGCTTCCGCACGTGATCACCACCAGCTATCTGACCCACGAAGCGATCGCCGCGCACCTGGCCGCGGAGCGCGACTACAGCTATCCCGGACCGCTGCTGCTGTCGCCGGGATGCAGCATTGGCCTGCGCATGGTTCCGATGGAACGGGATCTGCGCTTCGCCTGGGAGGAGATGCCGCAGCAGATGCTGGACGCGCAGGCGCAGAAGGTGCGCGAAGGACTTCATGCGGCGCTGATCCAATGGGCGCAAAGCGCCGGCGAAGGCTCCGACTACACCGGCAATGTGCCCATGCAGTGCCTTCATCCGGTAGGCCACTGGTATGAGGTCGCCAACCTGCTGCGCAATGGCACGCTGCTGCACCTGATCGAGATGCGCCCGCAACTGAGCTGTCTGATGGTGCACAACATTGACACGGTGGCCGCCGATGCCGACGCGGCTGTTCTTGGCTACCACATGCAAAGCGGCGCTGCGCTGACGGCGGAGGTAATCGCCCGGCACCTGGAAGACCGCGGCGGCGGCCTGGCCCGCGTGAATGGCCGGACCCGTTTGATCGAAGGTCTGGCGCTGCCCAGCGAAGAGCTGGAAAGCCGGCTTCGCTATTACAACAGCGCAACCTACTGGATCGACATCGATCGCTTGCTCACGGTCTTCGGCCTGACACGCACGACGCTCCGCGATGCGGAGTGCGTCAACAAGGCGGTACGCGCCGTGGCTGCGCGCATGCCGACCTATGTGACGCTCAAGGACGTGAAGAAGCGCTGGGGCAAAGGGCAGGAAGATATCTTCCCGGTGGCTCAATTCGAGAAACTCTGGGGCGACATGACAGCCCTTCCCGAGTTGGAGTGCCGCTTCGTGGCCGTGCCGCGTGAGCGTGGGCAGCAATTGAAGGAACCCGCCCAGCTCGACGCCTGGCTGCGCGACGGCAGCGCCGCGCACGCCGAGTCATTGTGCGCATGGCGCGAGATTCAGGGCTGAGTTGCAGACGAGTACCGATAAATCGAGAACGAGACAGATCTACATCTGTTGGCCATCTCCCACCTGTGGACGTATAACTACGAGACTTGCTTCCTGTTCTGAATTGCGCATAATCATCTCATACGCAGACGGGTATCCAAACCATGTACCCCGTACCTCCGCGGACGGTCCGACGTCCAACCTCCTCCGCATGGGAAAAACCAATTCAATGCCAGGAGACCGGTAGCCCACCCACAGGAATCTTTTCCACGGCGAGATTTTGTCGCTATAATCGTTGCCATCTATGATTCTCCCGCGGCGGCGCTTTCTCGGCTCATCCGTCCTGATGCTCGGCAGTACGCTGACTGACGCTCTTGCCACTCCGCTCTGGAAATGGAGAAACTCCCTCGTTGTCGAGGCTGCGGAATCGAATTCGGCACAGTCTCCGGTCCAGTTTGTCGATGTGGCTCAACAGGCAGGGCTGAACATCCCCAATGTGTGGGGCGGAATCGAGCACAAGCGGTCCATCATCGAGACCAAGGGGAGCGGGATCGCCTTTTTCGACTACGACAACGACGGCTGGCTGGACATCTACCTCAGCAATGGAGACCGGCTGGACGCGCATTGGCCTCCCGGAGGCGCGCCGACCTCGCATCTCTACAAGAACAACCGCAACGGCACCTTTACAGATGTTACAGAAAAGTCTGGCCTGCGCCGCACCGGCTGGCAGACCGGCGTCTGTGTGGGCGACTACGACAACGATGGATGGGACGACCTATTCTGCTGCTTCTGGGGACATAACATACTCTTCCATAACAACGGGAATGGAACCTTTACCGATGTTACCCACAAGGCAGGCCTTTACCGGGAACAGGGCCGTTGGGGATCGGGGTGCACATTCCTCGATTACGACCGCGATGGCCACCTGGACCTATTCGTATGTAACTACATCAAGCTCGACCCGGACAAGATTCCCTCGGCCAGCGAGATGAATTACTGCCAGTGGAAGGGCGTTCCCATCATGTGCGGCCCGCGCGGCCTTCCCGCCGATACGAACGCTCTCTATCACAACAACGGCGACGGCACATTCACCGATGTCTCGCAGAAGGCCGGCATTCTGAAGCCAGGCCCGCGCTACTCGATCACCGCAGTCTCCTACGACTTCGACAACGACGGATGGCCCGACATCTATGTCGCCGTGGACTCCGAGCCTAGCATTCTGTTCCGGAACAACCATGACGGCACGTTCACCGATGTGGCTGTGATGGCCGGCTGTGCCTACAGCGACAATGGGCACGAGCAGGCCGGTATGGGCGTGGCCGTGGCCGACTACGATTGCGACGGCTGGTTCGACATTTACAAGACCAACTTTGTGGACGACACGGTCAACCTCTACCACAACAACGGCGACGGCACGTTCAGCGATGTCTCGTTTACATCCGGCGTGGGAATCAACAACCGCTATGTGGCGTGGGGTTGTGGCTTTATCGACTACGACAACGACGGCTGGCCGGACATCGTTCAGGTCAACGGGCACGTGTATCCGGAGGTTGACTTCTATCACTTCGGCGAGTCGTTCAAGAACCCGCGGCTGGTGTACCGGAATCTCGGCAACGGACGTTTCAAGGATGTTTCGGCGGAGCTTGGACCCGGTATCAGCGAGCGTTTTTCCAGCCGGGGCGCCGCGTTCGGAGACTATAACAATGACGGGAACATGGATGTGCTCGTCCTGAACCTCAACGATCTGCCATCGCTTCTGCGCAACGACGGCGGGAACAAACAGAACTGGATCAAGGTCAAGTTAGTGGGAACCAAATGCAATCGCACCGCGATCGGAGCGCGGGTGCGGGTGATCACGGGCAAGCATATTCAGATGGATGAAGTCCACAGCGGCGCCAGCGTGATGTCGCAGAGCGACCTGCGGCTCCACTTCGGCCTGGGGAAGGCCGAGACCGCGGATGCGATCGAAGTGAAGTGGCCGACGACGCAGAAGATTGAGCGGTTCCTGGCGGTAAGGGCTAATCAGATCTTGACCATTCGCGAAGGCGACGGAATCATCGCGACGTTCAAGCCGAAGCCTAGGTAGGACACAAGCCAAACACGCGCGAACCAGCCGCTAATCGCCCCATCCGCCTCATCAGCGGGCCGCGGGTGCGGCGGGCTGCCCCGGCTCAACCACCAGGAACTGCTTTACTTCGCGCCGCTGACGTTCCACGGCGTCCGCCTCCCGCTTCTTGATCGCATCGTGCAATTCGAACTCGCGTCTGGCCTTAGCCGTCTCGCCGGTCCGGTCGTAGGCCACGCCCAGGCGGTAGTGCGCTTCCCCCAACTCTGGATTCGCTTCAATCGCTTTCAAGTAAAAGTCGATCGCCTTCTGAAGGTCGCGTTGAGAGGCGGAGAGAATCCCCAGTTGCAGATAAGCGTCGGCGCATTTGGGGTCGATCGCTACGGCCTTGGTCAGCAGAGCTTCAGCATCTTTTCTGGCCTGCTCATCCGGCGCCTGCTCTTGCTGCTTCAGGATGGCCATCGCGTAAAGATAATTGGCCATCGAACTTCCTGGCTGCCGCTCCGCAAACCGCGCCAGCTTTCGCTCAATGCACGCCAGCGGATTGGGCGCGGCCATCTCGATCTTTCCCATGAAGACGTAAGTCTCGCTATCCGCGGGATTCAAGTCGGATGCGTCGCAGAGACGCTGGGCCGCTTCATCGTAGCGGGCGCCGGCGAAAAGAGCCGTGCCCAGCGCGGTCAGCATTCTGGCCGATTTTGGATAGATTTCCGCGCCTTTTTGAAAGACCTCAAGCGCCTGCCAGACGGCCCGGTGGAGGAGCAATTCGGAGCCCCACTCGAAATAGTTCTGCTCGCTCGGATCGAGGCGGACCGCCTGCTCGAATTCGTGAACGGCGGCCAGCGGATCGCCCCGTTTCTCATCCTCTTCACCAGTTACTCGATGCGCCTCCGCGGCTGCGCGGAGACCAGCTTCCGGTGCGGCGGGCTCATGGCCGCCTGCCGCGCCGTGTCCCGCATCCGCCGGCTTGAGGGTGAGAGTTTGGCGCGCGAGATCTTCGCTGGTGCGCAGGCTGGAATCCGATCCATGTCCGCCCACGGCAGTCCAATCGGTGACTCCAGCGACAGTGAAATTCGGCTTGTCAGCGAATTCCATGGAGAGGGTTGAAGACGGGGAAGAAGCGCCGGATCCGCTGGACCCTGCTCCCGAATCCGCGAAGACCAAGCTCACCGGCTTTAAACCGTCTTGGGGCGATCCAATCACGGTAGTGGCGCGGCTGCGCAGGCCCGACTTTTCCGCAGTGAGAATATAATTCCCTGCGTGGAGGACCGAGAAATAGAAGACGCCGGCCGCATCCGACTTGGTCTCTTGGACGCCCGGAATGCTTGTTTGTTCAAGCCGTACTGTCGCACCGGCAACTGCATTGCCTGCCGAGTCGAGCACAGTGCCACGAATCGCAAGCCCGACGGAGAGTTGTGGAAAAGTTTGCTGCGCAATCAATGCCGGGATCGACTGGCTCATCAGCGCCGCAATAACTCCCAGAACGCTGAGAAGCCGGCGTCCGATCCCGGAAGCAGATGAAAACAGCGATGGGCATGAGTTATTCGCGATAAAATCCAACTCTGCCGCCTTGGGACCCTCACCTTGTTGCCGCTTCATGTTTGCACCTGCAACCGTGCCTTCAAAACAACAGCTACATTGTACAACCGCAGTTATTCGGTGGAAACATGAGAGAACCGCCAAGAAGCAGGCTTGAGCAGATCACGGCTTGGGAGTTGCCGCCGCCGCAACGGGCTTCGCGCTCTGGGTTTGCGCTGGCTCGTCAATTGTGAGTTGCTGGTCGCCCTTCACGTCGATCAATATTTGCTGGATTCCGCTGGGCCAGCGAATCTCGATGCGCTGAACAGCCGACACGGAGCCCAGGCCAAAGTGCAACCGCGGATCGCTGGACGAAAGATAGCCGCTCGATGTCGTGACCGTGCCCCACTGATCTCCCAACGCCGTGGATATCTTCACCTGGGCTCCAATCCCATCGCGATTGCTCTTGTGGCCGATGAGACGCAGGGTGATCCAGTGGTTCTTGGTCTCGGTCATGTTGAGCAGGACGTGCGGCGGTCCGCCATTGGTCGAGACCACGGCGTCGATGCGGCCGTCGTTGTTGATATCGCCGATGGCCATGCCCCGGCCGACCCAGGCTTCATGAAATATCTCCGAGGATACTCCGGAGACATCCACAAACTTCTTGCCGGTGTTGCGCACCAGCATCATCGGCTCCTTGTAACGCAGTTGCGGGAACATGGTCTCAATCGTGTCCAGGTCGTGCCCCTGTGCAATCAACAAGTCCTTCCATCCGTCGTTGTCATAATCCATGAAGCGCAGGCTCCAACCGGAGTGGAGCCGGCTCATGGCGCCGAGTCCCACGGAGAAACTTGCATAATTGAAGGTGCCGTCTCCGGCGTTCTGATAGAGCGCATAACGCTGGTTGGCCAGATCGGTAATGACCAGGTCGGGCCAGCCGTCGTTGTTGTAGTCGGCAAAGTCCACGCCCATGCCGGCATAGGTCTTTCCCTCCGCATTGACGGCCACTCCGCTCTCCAGTCCGACCTCTTCGAAAGTTCCATCCTTCTTCTGGTGAAAAAGAAACTCCTGCATGGAGTCGTTGGCGACGAGCAGATCGATGCGTCCGTCCTGATCGTAGTCCGCGATGGCGATGCCGAGTGCCTTGGCAGGTTTGTCGAGCCCCAGCTTGTGCGAAACCTCGGTGAAGTGGCCGTTGCCATCATTGTGATAGACGAGCATGGAGATGGGCTGAAAGACATCCGGGTGGCAATAGAGCCGGTAACCTTCGCGATGTTCGCCGCACCATTGATCGTTCCAGTCCCACTCCACGTAACGATCGACGACCAGATCGAGGAGACCGTCGTTGTCCAGATCAACCCAAGCCGCGGAACTCGACCAACCGCTGCCGCCCACGCCTGCCTTCTCTGTCACGTCGGTAAATGTACAGTTGCCGTTGTTGTGATACAAGCGGTTGCCGCCGTAGCCGGTCACGTACAGGTCTTCGTAGCCGTCATTATCGTAGTCGCCGACGGCCACGCCCATGCCATAGCCGACGCCTTGCAATCCCGCCTTTTCCGTGATGTCCTCAAAGGTTCCATCGGGCTTCTGGTGATACAGGCGATTCCAATATTCGGGGCCGGTCTTCTGAGGAATGAATCCCTTGGGCGTGGGGTCTGTAAAGGGAGCTCCGTTCACGAAAAAGATATCGAGGCGGCCATCGTTGTCGCAATCGAAGAGCGCCACTCCGGAACCCATGGTCTCGATAAGGTACTTCCGCGATGTGTGCGGAGCCTGGTGAAGAAACTTGATTCCCAACTTCTCTGTCACATCGACAAAATGCCCCGGCACCATTTCTGCGGCATCCGCTGCCGACACGCCGGAAGGGCTGCTGGCCGCGGTTTGAGCTCTGCCGTGAACCGCCACTGCTCCAATCGCCAGCAAAACCGCCAGCCAGCCTTTCCGTTGACTCGCAGTCACTCTGTTGGCGGGCATCGATTCAGCTTCTCCATCATCCTCGCAGTTATAGTTCCATAACCTGGCATAAAGCTCTTACATAGCCGACGGAAACCGGTATCCCAGTGCACGTCCAGTATATTAGGCGATCCACGCACGGAGCGCATCGCCAAGGCGGGCAAGAGAGAGCGGCGCGGCCGCATGCAAGAGGGCGAACTCCGGCGGCGCGACGACATAGGCCTGGGAGATACTCTCGGCCAAGCAGACGCAAACGGTCGAGCGCTGGTACTCCTGGTAGCGGTAAGCGGCGAGCCACACGTAAAGCGCCAGCATCTGCGCATCCACGGCGCTCCCCGGCAAGTCATCGACGGCAGGCAGCGGGTTCACCTGATCCGGGTTGTCAAAGACGGCGACGCCGGTAAAAGGTTTGGGCTTGCTGCGCACGCCGAATTGCGCCGCCAGGAAAGAAGGCCGGGCGCGGCGAAAGGCCTCAGAGGCTCCCCACTCAACGAAGGAGTTGCCGAAGATCACAGCGCCGTTTCCGGTGAGATACAACGACCGCAGGAACTCCCTTACGGCCGGGTCGGCAGCCACCTCGGCAGGACACCACGGAGCGACATCAACCTTGCGCAATCGGTCGAAAACCGCATCCGCATCGGCCAGATCCTTGCGCATTGTATTCATCTCGTGAGAGAAACTCTGGCGATAGGTATCGAGCCTGGCATAACTCAGCAAGATAGCTCCGGTGGCGGCCGCGGAGGAAGTTTGGTGCGCCAACGCCGCGTCCACCATGCTTTTTCCCGCATCGATCACCCAGGTATCGGAGGGCGCAGCTTGGTTGCGGTTCCGCGCAACATCCAGCAGTGCCGTGGAACGCACCCCTGCCGGATTGGGGATGCCCGTGAGAAGGAGTTCCAACGCGCTGGTCCGCTGGCCGTTCAGGGCAAGATCGAGTTTCACTGACCGGCCAATTCCCTGCCACCGGCGCCAAACGCCGGCTGCATCCACAGGAAGAGGTTCTGGGATATCGAGCAGAACCAATCGATTGCGCTGCTCGGCAGTGGAGCCGCTACTCTTGAGCGCGTGTTCGTCCGCTGCGTCGAAGACCGCCTGCACGGCCCGCCGCCAATCCTGGAAGTAGGGAGAGCTGGCCAGTTGCGAGGAGTTCAGGATGGTCTGTTCGGTAGTCGAAAACTCCCAGTGGCGGACTCCCATCTTCTCTTCCAGATCGACTACATCGCGAAAGAGCGCGGCAGACTGCTCCAGGGTCAGGCTGTCTACGAAGAGGAGAAGCCTCTGGACCGACTGCCGTTCGTTGGGGAAGAGATGATCCCACTGGTTGAGTTGCTGATTGACGAAGGGAAGAAAAGTGAGCGGAAGACGCTTGAGCAGGCCCTTGCTCAAAGCATCCTGAATATTCTGCGGCAACTTATCCTGGACCTGCATCGTTCCCTTCCCTTTGGCAGTTAACGGCCGGCGCGGCCTTTGTCCAATCCGCTAACCGCGAAACTCCTTCAACTTTGCTCCATGCGAATCGATCGGCGGGCAACCGAGAAGGTCTGCAAGCGTGGGACAAAGATCGATGTGGCGAATGGGGCGCTCGACGATTTGTGGCTTGTCGACGGCCTCTCCCAGAGTCATCATCCAGGTGTCTCGGGTTGAATCCGAGTTGGCGCGATGGTTGAAGAACCCGTTCGTCGTCGAACCATCGGGGTCCCTTCCGAACTCTGGGAGAATCACCATCGTCGTCTTCCCTCTGTAGTCGGGATTTGCTTCGACCTCCTGCCACAACTGGTAAGCCAAGCGGTCCGCCGAGCGGATGCCCGCCAGATGAAGAGCATACGATCCGAAATGCGCCGCTTCTACGTCGGAGAAAACCACCACCAACACGCGCGGCGCAAACTTGCGCATGACTTCCCGGCTCATGAAGAAAGTGAGTTCGTCGCCGGAGGTGGGGCCGCCGCTGTGCACAAAATTGGCGATGGCAGCCTGGATGGTGCCGCGCACGCGAGGATCCAGCCGGTCGGAGGCGTCGAAGACATTCCAGCCCAGCCCTTCGTAGTTGCTGCCCTCCATCGCGCTCTCCAACTCGGCTTCGACCTTGCTGCGATCCGCCATGTTGGCTGTGCGCCCCTCGCGCAGGGCGCCGACAACCGCTTGCAGCATGAGCTGTTTAGGAAACACAACGTTGGCGCCGTACGCAGGGCCATAGTTCGAATCGGAACTGGCGCCAATGAGGCTGGTGAGGGCCTTGTTGCTGGCCACAACCCATGTATCGCTGCGATCGACGCCCAGTCCCTTGCGAAACTGCTCGAAGAGCGTCGGCGTGGTGGGAGCGAGTTTGCCCCAATCATCCACGCGCTGCCAGTTGCCAGTGAGGATGCTGGATATCGCATTGAAGTGCGCGGTCACGCCTTCGTTGCGCGCGTGATGGTAGAAGAGCGATTGGGGAAGCAGATCCGCCGAGAGATGCGGAATGTTCACCAGCCCCTCGCGCGAAAACGTCTCGTCGCGGCGCACCCCGCCGATCACCGCCACCACGACCTTGTGGCCCGAGCCGGCTTGCGCTCCCTGCTGCGCGCGCGCCTGCGGAAGGATGAGACCGGCCGCGAGCAATCCTGCCGCGCGGAGAAAGGTCCGTCTGGAGCTGTCCGCGAGGAACTCAGAATCGCCGGCCAACCCGGAACCAATCTCAGCAGCAGGGCAAAGTCCGCTCTCCATAAGCAAACCTCGTGAGGAAGACTCATCCGGGAGTCCGGCCACGCTCCGCAGTTCCGGATCGGGGCTGGGCCGATTATATGCGTGGCGCCAGAGCTTATCAACGCAACTGCGCCGGCACAACCTGCGCGCACGGCACACGCGTCATGGCTTAGCGGCCGGGACGCTTTTCGATGAGTAGATGAACTGCCGAACCTCCGCCCTGGCCTTGTCTTCCTGGGCCATGTGTTGCGCCCGAAGACTTTGATAAACGGCGAATTCGCCCTGCGCCTTATCCTTCTGACCGAGGTGAACGTAATCCGTTCCCAGCCGGTAATGCGCGTCGGGAAGATTCGCGTCCAGTTCCAGCGCACGCTCGTACTCCGGCACCGATTTTTCATACGCATGTTGGTCGGCGTAAAGGTTGCCCAACTGCATGTGCGCTTCTGCCAGTTTTCCATCCAGCGCGATGGCCTTCTTCAGCAGGGACTCCACCGTCTGAAGGTCGGGGCTGGCGTCCTCGGCCCGCTTTCCCTTCCACAAACTCATCGCATAGTAGTACTGGGCCAGGGCATTGGCGGGCTCCAGTTCCGCATATCGCTTGAATCGCTCGATTGCCTCGTCCGCCTGATTGGGAGAGTTGTCGTAGGCCCTGGAGAGGAAAAGATAACAACGGGCATCGTTGGGACTTAGATCGGCCGCCCGCAACAGAGCCTTCACCGCCTCGTCGTACAACCCGCGTGCATAGAGCGCCATGCCCAACCCGATCGCAAGCCGTGGGGAATCCGGATAATGGCGGATAGCTTCGCGGAAGACATCGATGGCCGGTTCGTAAGTTCTGTGGAGGAGCAGCTCGCTTCCCCAATCGAAGAGGTTGTCCTCGCTCGGGTCCATGTGAGCGGCAATCTGGAACTCCTTCGCCGCCGCCACAGAGTTCTTGTCTTTCTCTTCAATCTGGCCCAGCAGGTCGTGCAGTTCTCCGGTGTTCTTTCTTCTGAGCAGGCTCTGGACGGCCAACCGGGCTTCGCTGAGCCGGCCGGTAAGGAACTCGGCCATGGCCAGATCGTAGCCATTGTCGTACGAGGAGGGATTAATGCGCTGCGCCCGCTCCAGAAAAGGACGCGCCTCGGCGATCTTGCCCGACTGAATATAGAACTCGCCCAGATTGTGATTGGCGTCGAAGTTCCGCGGCTCCAGCTCGAGCGCCATGCGGAACTGCTCCCCGGCCTGTTCTGTGTCTCCCGCGCGGCTGAGGCTTGCCGCCAGATTTTCTCGCGCCGGCCCCGAATCCGGCTTCAATCGGACCGCCGCCTTCAGTTGCTCGATGGCTTTTGCATCCTGCGCAAGCGAACCGTAGACCAGCCCCAGCAGTTCGTGAACTTCAAAGCTGCTCGAGGCGCGGGGCAAAAGTGCTTCCAGTTGAGCCGCCGCCTCGGCAAACCGCCCGGCCTTGTACTGCGCCAGCGCCGCCTGAAACTCGCCCTCCAGCTTCTGCTTCTGGACCTCCTCGGCTGTCGCGAAGGCCGCGCACAACAGAAGCGGAAAGAGAATCGCCAGCCAACACCGCAGCCCCTTGCTCACCATGCCCCCATCTTCGCCGCGCCATCCGTCGCGCGCAGAAAAAACCCCGGGAAGGCGCCCAACAGGCTGCCTTCCCGGGGCGTTCTCATTCTAGCTCAGTAGAACAACTTCAGAGCGAACTGAATCTGTCGCGGATCGTACGGATTGTCGCGCGTCGATCCAATTTCGCCGAAGGTGTTGCTGGTGAAGTTTGTCGAGCCGCCAATCGACACGACGCCGTTGCCGCCGAATCCAGGAGCATTGAAATTCGGATGGTTGAGTATGTTGAAGAACTCCGCCCTGAACTGCAGCGAAATTCTCTCGTTCATCTGGATGGCCTTGAAGGTCGAGAAGTCCAGGCGATGGAAGCCAGGCGTTACCGTCTGTCCGGGCCTGTCGCCCAAAGCAGCGGAACCGGCCAAAGGCACGCATCCGATTTGCGGTCCCCCCAACTGGCAGGGTTGCGTGAAAGCGTTAGGGTTCCCGAACCAACTGAGAGCTCCGTTCGAGTCCTTGTGCAGTCCCAGTTTCTGGCTCTGCCCCGCAACCTTCAAGACGTTGCAGTCCAATCCGGCGGCCGTCCCCCCGTTGGGACAACCGAGGTTAATCGGTTGGCCACCTTGAAGCGTAGCGATCCAGTTCGCGCTCCACCCTCCGAACACGGCATTGGTGACCTTCCCTGTGTTCAGGTAAGGCTTGTCCTTGCCAAACGGAAGCTGATACCCGCCGCTAAAATGCAATACCTGGCGGATGTCGAAATCGGCCAGACCCCAATCGAAGCTGGGGCCCAGACCCGGCACGGAAGGCGCACGGTATGCGGCCGTATTGACCCCTCCCAGATTGCCCCCATTCAGCAAGTCGCCGGCATCCGACAGCGTCTTCGAGAAGGTGTAGGCCAGCAGGTATGTCAGCCCGTTCCCGAACTGCTGCTCGAGCTTGGCCTGCAAGCCGTTGTAGTCGCTCCTTCCAATCGTCGTCTGATAACTCATGCCATGCGAGAAATCGGGCCACGGAACCGCATTTGTGGTGGGCGCGTTGTAGGCCAGAATCTGGCTCACGTTGTTGCTGCTGAGACCCACCTGAAGGTCCGAGCCGTGGGTGAAGACATACGAGGCAGTCGCGGACAATGTGTGAGTGATCGAGTACTGGAGAGTGAAGTTCGCGCTCAGCGTGCGTGGGGTTTGCCAATTGAACTGAGCTCCCTCCAGCCCCAGTCCCTCGGCGTTGACAATGGCAGGCGTCAACGCAACGCAGGAGAGGCCGGCGTCGATGGTCGCGGTAAAACCAGGACCCGCCGTCGCACATCCAGCCCATGGAGTGTTGTAACTGATGGGCGAAACGCCCTGCAACCCGTTGGGACTGCCCGTCGGCACCTCAGAGGTGTACGTCAAGTTGTACACAAAGGGATAATTCTCACCGATGTTGGGCGAATATCCCTGGTTCTCAAACGAGTTGTAGAAGATGCCAAAGCCGCCCCGCGCCACCAGTTTGGGGTTGTACTGATAGGCGAAGCCGACACGGGGCCCAAAATTGGTCTTTTGGTTTTGCACAAGTCCCCGCCCGTATTCGTCTGTCAGCTCCAGCTTGATACCGTCCTTGGCTAGCAGATCGACAAATCCGTCCCCGCTGAGCGAAGGAGTGTTGGCGGTGGAGGACAAGGTTCTGTTGTCCTTGCCTTTTGCCGGGATCAGGTAGGTGGGTGTGCCGCTGTTCAAGGCGCTCGGAACGAAGTTGGCCTGGCCACCATTGGTCTCCTGGATCGGTCCAAAGTAGTCCCAACGCAGGCCGAGATTGACGGTCAGCTTGGGAGATACCTTCCAGTCGTCCTGAAGGTACAGCGCGAAGTACTTCTTGTAGTCGTAGGTGGTGCTGATGTTGGAGGCATTGATCGAGTCGGAGCCGCCCGAATAATTCACTCCATTCGCGACGGTCGCCGCTTCGGGAGTGAGCAGGAACTGTGCACGGCCCAGGTTGCCGCTGGTTGAGGTCGGAACATCCACGTAAGTGCCGTTGAAGTCGAAGTTGCCGCGCGAATACGCTGGCTGCAGGGTGTCGAATTTGATGAGCTGCGATTCAATGCCCATCTTGAAGCTGTGCTTGCCCCAGATCCTGGTAAAGTCGTCGGTGAGCTGGAGCGTCTGGCTGATTTCGTCCGAGGGCAGGAAGCCGTTGCTGCCCAGGGTGGCCAATCCGCCGATGTCGATTTCAGGAAGGCCGCCGTTTTCCGCCACCTGCTGGATGCCCTGGATTCCGTATTTCGACGGAATGTCCATCACGCTGCCTTCCGGACCGAATCGGGTGGTGTGGAGGTGGTTGAAGCCCACGCGCCCCACATTGATGGTGTTCGGATTGAAGACGTGGGTCCAAGCGCCGGCGGACTGGTCGGAGTGCGCGGTCTGGATGCCCTGCTGGAAGGCGCCGCCGTCCGCTATGCCACCAAAGATGCCCGGAATGTACTGCGGGTCATCCACATAGCTGAAGCGGTAGAAGACCTGGTCCTTCTCGTTGGGGTTGAAGTCTGCCCGGATGTCGTAGGCGTTGCGATGCTCGAAGAGGTTGGGGCTGTTTCCATAGTTTGAAAACAGGTTCGACGTGCTGGTCGGCGACGGATAGAGCTGCAGCAGCGCCACCGAATTCTGATCCAGCCGGGCTTTGGGTATCTGATTGAGGCTGGGACACGCGGCGATAGACGGAGCCGTTAGCCCTGCGCCGGAACAGGTGTTGTAGCCAAAGGGATCGCGGACATACCCGGTTGTGGTCGCCGTGATCATGGTTACCGGATCGACTGTGCCCGCTGTGACGGCGCGTGTCGTCGCTGGATCCATGACGGTGCCTTGCGGAATCGTACGGCCCAGGTCGTCCGTCTGAGGAGACGAGCTGGACTGCGCGGTAATCAGGTCGGCGAAATTGGTGAAACCGCTGTTGGCCTCGACCGAGCTGGGCACGCCGCCGGTGGCAACCGAACCCTGCACGCGACGCAGACCTTCATAATCGCCAAAGATGAAGATCTTGTTCTTGACGATCGGCCCGCCCGCGGCCACACCGAACTGATTGAGTTGCAGCGCGCCTTTGGGAATGTTCTGGAAGTCCTCAAACCAATCCGCGGCATCGAGTACGCGGTTGCGGAGGAATTCCCAGGCCGCGCCATGGAAGCTGTTGGTTCCGGACTTGATGGAAGCGTTGAGAACGGCGCCTGCGGAGCGGCCCAGTTCTGCGCTGAAGTCCGCAGTCTGGACCTTGAATTCCTGAATGGCGTCCACCGGAGGCAGGACGATGAAGTTGGTTCCGTTCAGGAAGTCGACGGTGTCGGAGTTGTTGTCAATGCCGTCCAGCAGATAGTTGTTCTGTGCCGGACGAAGGCCATTGGCGGAAAAAGCGCCCGAGGCCGCATTGCCGCGCGTGTCGGCTTGCGGCGTCTGCATGCCGGCGCCAAGCTGGGCGAGGAAGGTAAAGTTGCGCCCGTTGAGAGGCAGACTGTTGACTTCCTGTTCGCTGACCACCTGGCCGACCGATGCTTCCTCGGTCTGCATCAGCGGCGGTGCCGTGGTCACCTCGACGGTTTCAGTCGCGGCGCCCGGCTTGAGTTGAATGTTGACAAGCAGGGTCTGCGCAACGTTGACCGTCAGATTTTCCTGGGTCGTCTTGGCAAAGCCCTTGGCCGTTGCCGACACCGTATAGTGCCCGATTCTGACCGGTGAAAAGGTGTATACGCCGCTGTTGTTCGTTCTGGTCTGCAGAGTTATGCCCTGGTCTGTATTCAAGAGGGTGACTTGGGCGTAGGTAACGACCGCGCCCGAAGCATCCTGAACGGTTCCGGTGATTGTGCCTTCGTCAACCTGGCCAAATGCGTGTTGACTTTGGACCAGAAGGAAGCAAAAACATGTGAGGGTCAGGAAGCCAATCTGCCTGAACCATCTAACGGCATTGCGATCAAGGCCCATCCGAATATCCTCCATTGTTCTTCCCGCATGGTCATTGCCCCGAAGGGGGAAAACAGCCACGCTTACCTGGTTCTGTAACCGTTTTCAGGCAATTCCGTAAACGGTTACAACTATGTGCGGGCCAGCCTAGTACAATCGCTTTTCGTTTGTCAATCAAAAGTTGTAGATTTTAATTTTTCGCTCAGCGGAGGCGTCTCGAAGGACGGCCTCGAACCAAGGCCTGCCCTTGATATTGTCCTCAAATTGCTCATAATAAATTATTTATATGGCTAGCGCGAGCCAGTTCTGAAATGTGTTCCGAAGCAAATAGCTCCAGCCCACGACCCGGTTGTACCTTAGCCGGCTGTGTGTTTGCGCAATTTGGCAGGGTCTGTCCGTAGTGCTATCCTGCGGACACCTTGCCGGCTTCATGGACACCTCAATGATGTCGCGTCACAAAAGCGATCGCCCGAATCTTTCCCGACGGACACTCCTCAAAGGCATGGGCCTGTCGCCCCTGTTGTTTCGCCCCTCACCCTTGTTAGGGTCCTCGCTTCTGTTCTCGCCGGCGCCGTCCCCTTCGGAGGCTAGCCCCGCTTTTCCTTTCTCCGATCTCCGATTGACACCCCACTATCCGGCAAAATCGCCTTTGGCCGATGTGCTGCGCCTGGTCGCTCCGGGTTCGGACGAATATGTTACCGAGAAATATGCCGTTGAAATCGAGGGACTGCTCAAACAGTGGGGTCAGGCCCTCAAGGCATCCTCCCCTGGCCTCGCAGTCTTGGCGAAGCTGCTGGCCCCCTCGCTCGTAGCTGGCTCACTGACCGCGGCAAAGGAAACCTCAGTGCGTTCCGGATACGGGATCGATGTTGTGAAGAGACAGTTTTCCGCCGATACCGATGCCGGACGCGAACGATTCCTCCAGGAGATCCAGGGTTGGCTGGGAGAGGTCGCACGGGTGGAGACCGCGGAGTTCGAAGTTTTCAGCATCGAAGAGATTGCCCGCTCGCCATTGATGGTTCGTCTGGAAATCCGCTATGACCTTGTCGCCCGCCGCAAGGATGAGCGGCGTGAGGAGCGGGTCGGCTCCTGGCGCACCGAGTGGTCGCGCGATGAATCGGCAGGGTGGAAAGCGCGGCGATGGGAAGCCGGCGAAGAGACCCTGAGCGTAGTGCAGGGATCGGCGTTTCTCGATGTCACGCCGCAGGCTCTGGGTGGAACGGAATCCTACACAAAACAGATGCTTCACGGCGCCGATTACTGGCGCACGGTGCTGGATGGTGCGATCGGTGTAGACGTTTACGGCAACAACGGCGTAGCAGCGGGCGACTTCGACAATAACGGCTTCGACGATTTCTATGTCTGCCAGCCGGCCGGACTGCCAAACCGCCTCTACCGTAATTGCGGCGACGGAACCTTTGAAGACGTGACGGAGAAGGCTGGAGTCGGCGTGCTCGACAATTCCGCGTGCGCCCTGTTCGCCGACTTCGACAACCGGGGGCGCCAGGACCTGCTGGTCGTATGCGGCACCGGCCCTCTGCTCTTCCAGAATCAGGGCGACGGAACCTTCCAGATCAAGCGCGACGCCTTCAAATTCGCGCATCCTCCCCAGGGGACGTTCACCCATGCGGCGGTAGCCGACTACGATCGCGACGGGCGCCTCGATATCTACTTCTGCATGTATATGTACTACCTGGGACTGGACCAATATCACTATCCAATCCCTTATTACGACGCCCGCAACGGCCCGCCAAACTGCCTGTTCCATAACGAGGGAAACGGAACCTTCGTGGAGAAGACCGAAGAGACGGGATTGAACGCGGATAACGATCGCTACAGTTTCGCCTGCGCCTGGGGCGACTCGAATGGCAACGGATTACAAGACCTTTTTGTGGCCAACGATTTTGGCAGCTCGCAGCTTTATCGCAACAACGGCGATGGAAGCTTTACCGTTGTCTCGCGCCAGGCCCATATCGAAGATGTGGGAGCCGGAATGAGCTGCTGCTGGTCCGATTTCGATAACGACGGGCGCCAGGATATTTACGTTCCGAGCATGTGGGAGGCAGCCGGCCAGAGGGTTGCGGGGCAAAAGCAGTTTCACGAAAAGGCCCCGGACAATATTCGCGAACTTTACCAGCGCCACGCACGCGGCAATGCGCTCTATCGGAACCAGGGAGACGGAACCTTCAAGAACATCGGCCGGCAAGCCGGCGTGAAGATGGGCCGCTGGAGCTGGTCGTCCGATTTCTGGGACTTCGATCACGACGGCTACCCCGATCTCTATATCGCGAACGGCTACCTCTCGGGGCTGGACCGGATCGATCTGGCCAGCTTTTTCTGGCGGCAGGTGGTGGCCAAATCGTCTGAAGACGCGACCCCAGCGCTGGCCTATGAGCATGGTTGGAACGCCATCAATGAATTGGTCCGCTCAGATCACACCTGGCATGGATATGCGAGAAATGTGCTCTTCGCGAACAACCGCGACGGCACGTTTTCAGAGATTTCCGGGCCGACGGGACTGGACTTTCTCGAGGACAGCCGCGCCTTTGCTCTCGCCGACATCGACCATGACGGACGCCTGGAGGTGATTCTCAAGAATCGCAATGCCCCGCAACTGCGCATCCTGCACAACGCGATGAAGGACCTCGGCGACTCCATCGCCTTCCGCCTGCGCGGGCACAAGTGCAACCGCGACGCCATCGGAACCGCAATTACAGTCCAGACTGGAGAGTTGCGCCAGACAAAGTATCTGCAGGCCGGATCGGGCTTCTTGTCCCAGCACTCCAAGGAACTGTTCTTCGGAGTTGGAAAGCCGCAGGGGATCGTCCGGGCCACCGTCCGCTGGCCCAGCGGGCTCACTCAGGAATTTGCCGATTTGCCGCTCAACCACCGCATCGAGATTGAGGAAGGCTACGCCGCGTTTACGGCGAAACCCTTCGCATCGACAACCGCGGCCTACTCGCAAGCAGGGCCAGAGCCGGCCTTGGAACCGCTGCCTTTCCAAGTTGAAACCTGCCTCATCGATCCCCTGAAGGCGCCGGAGTTTTCGTTGCCCGATCTGATGGGCAACCCGCATGAACTGCGGTCGTTGCAGGGCGGCTTCGTGCTGCTCAACTTCTGGTCAGCGACTTCGCCGCTCTGCCGCGACCAGTTGGAGCGGCTCGACCGGCACCGGGCGGCGCTCTCCGCAAGCCATCTGCCAGTGATCGCGGTAAACGTTGACACCGCTAGCGACGCACAAGCGGCGCGGTCGTTCGCTGCGCAGGAGAAGTTATCGTTTCCGGTCCTCTTTGCCACGGAAGATGTGGCCGGCATTTATAACATCATCTACCGTCACCTCTTCGACCGGCGCAGGGATCTCGGCATACCGACGTCCTTTCTTCTGGACAAAGAGGGCATGATCGTCAAGGTCTATCAGGGAGCGCTCGATCCACGGCGCGTGGCCGAAGATATAAAGTCAGTGCCGATCACGCCCGCCGATCGCATGAAGAAGGCCCTTCCGTTCGCCGGCGATCTCTACCAGGGAGCTTTCCAGCGCAATGATTTCACCTACGGCGTGGCTCTCTTCCAGCACGGTTATCTGGAGCAGGCTGCTGAGTCTTTTCTGGAGGTTGTCGCCGCCAAGCCGGACGATCCCGACGCATATTACAACCTGGGCACACTTAGCCTGCGAAGAAACGATTTTCCCGAGGCGCGCCGTTATCTAGAGCAGACATTGAAACTACGGCCGAATCACCCTGAGGCATGGAACAATCTGGGGATGATGGCTGCCCAGGAAGGCCGTCCAGAGGAAGCTATCCAGGACTTTCAGCAGTCGCTGCAGCTCAGGCCGAGATATGCCATCGCCCTGTTGAATCTGGGCAATGTCTATAGGCGTCAGCGGGATTTTGCGAAGGCGGAAGAATCTCTGACCCACGCGCTTGACATTCAACCCGACGACCCGGAAATCAGCTATAGCCTCGGAATGCTCTACGCCCAGCAAAGCCAGATGCCGCGCGCGTCGGAGTATCTACAAAAGGCGGTCGAACTGCGCCCTGACTATCCCGAAGCCTTGAACAACCTCGGCGTGCTTTACGTACGCGAGCAGGATTACTCGAAAGCAGAGGAGCAATTCCGAACCTGCATCCGCCTTGTGCCGAGCTTCGATCAGTCCTATCTCAATCTCGCCCGTCTTTACGCCTTGCGGAGTGACAAGGAAAAAGCAAAGGAAGTATTGCAGGAGCTGCTGCGCATCCAGCCCCAGAACCGGGGCGCCGTGCAAGCACTGGAGATGTTACAATGATTGCCGCGATGGGCGATCGAAAGAGGTAAACGATGGGCAACCGAACTTCGTTTCAGCATCGGATCGGAGTCGTCATGCAATGGTCGCAAGCTAGCCGCATTCTTACCCTCCTGCTGCTTGCCAGCCTCTGTCGGGCGCCCGCCCAGCAGCAGCCGTCAAAGGTATCTCCGAGCTTTCCTCAGGTGCAGGCCCTGGTGCAGCAAGGCCGCCTGCAAGAAGCCAGAAGCGCCATGCAGGAAGAACTCCAGCGGAATCCCGCCAGCGTGGACGGTTATAACCTGCTGGGAATTATCGAGAGCGACTTACAAGACTACACAAACGCTCTCGCCGCCTTCCAAAAGGCCTTACAGCTGGCTCCCGCTTCAACCAAGACGCACAATAACTTAGGCAACCTCTATATCGCCCAGCAGAAACCCGATCTGGCGGAGAAAGAGTTCCGGACGGTTTTGCGCCTCGACCCGGCGAATCACGACGGAAACTATAACCTGGGAGTGCTGCTGATGGTGAAAGGATCGCCAGCCGCGGCCATTCCTTACTTTGAACGCGTGCACCCGGCCAACGTCGCCACGCGCTTCAATCTCATCCGCGCTCTCCTCCAGAGCAAGCGGACCGCTGAAGCGTTGCGGTTGGCCGCGGAAGTTTCCGCCGAAAACAAAAGCGACGTACAGGTTCATTTCTCTCTTGGCGTACTGCTGGCCTCTGAAAAGCAGTTGAAGGCCTCCGAACTCGAACTGGAAAAAGCCGATGCCCTGCAGCCTGGAACCTTCGAAATTCTTTATAACCTCGGACAAGCTTCCCTTCTGAACGGCGAGTCTTCCAAGGCAGAGCTGGAGTTGGCCAGAGCGCTCAAATTGAAGCCCGAGTCACCAGAAACTCTCTACTTGCTAGCGCAAGCGTACACGAATGAGTCGCGGGCTTTGGACGCTCTGGATCTTCTGGTCCGCGCGCGCAAGATGGCTCCGGACAATGTGGATATTCTCTTCCTGATGGCCCAAATCAGCATCTCCCAGCACTATTACGAGGACGCGACTCCACTGCTCGAAGCCGGCCTTCAACTCGCACCGCAGCGGAACGATCTGCGCGCCACACTCGGCGAGAGTTATTTCAGATCCGGCAAGGTAGAGAAAGCTATCGAAGAGTATAAGAACCTCATTGAGGTTCAGCCCTCGGCGCGTTCTTACCTCTTCCTGGGCCTTTCCTACACGCATCTTGGACGATTCGACGAGGCCAAACAGGCTTTTCAAAGCGGACTCAAGCTGGACCCTCACAACAACTTCTGTCTGTTCAACTTGGGATTTATCGCGGAGCGGCAGGGAGACGCAGCCGGCGCTGAGGCCATCTTCGAGAAAGTACTACGCTCCAATCCGGAGTTCCCCGATGCGCTGCTGGAACTAGCCAAACTTCGCACCGAAAGCAAGCGACTGGATGAGGCAGCGGAACTGCTGAGGAAATATGTGCGCGTCAGTCCCAGTCCCGCCACCGGATATTACCAGCTCGCGATGGTGGAGAGAAGTTTGCACCAGACAGAAGCCGCCGATCGGGACTTGAACCTGTTTCAGACGCTCTCAAAGAATGCCAGCGCCAGTGCCAATCCTTATGAGCATGTTTTCGAGTATCTCGACAGCCGCTCGAAACTCGCTCCTGGTGCGCGCGATCAGCAGGACATGACCGAGCTGATCAAGCAGGCCGGCGAGCGTCCCGACCAACCTGAGGTTCAATATCTGCTGGCCGAGGCGTATCTGAAATCCGGAAAGTTGGACGAGGCGCGCAGCACGATCGAGCAGCTCGACAAGTTAATTTCAGGCAATTTCCGGATGCAGACCGGCACCGGCGTACTGCTTGCCCGCTACCGCCTGTACGACGATGCGATCCAGCATTTTCAGGCGGCGCTCAAGACAAAACCGGATTCGGATGAAGTGAAATTCGATCTGGAGAATGCTTACTTCAGGATGCGTCTTTATCCCCAGGCGCTGGAGATTGCCGGGCAGGTATCGGAAGCAGGCCGCAAGGACAATGCCTATCTTGCGCTGCTCGGAGATATCTGCGCGCACCAAGGCGACACCGTGCGCGCCGAGGAGATATTCCGGAACGCCATCAGCCGCAATCCGGACAACGATCAGGACTATCTCTCCCTGGCCCTGCTCCAGTTCCGCGCAAATCAGACCGCGGATGCGAAGCAGACGCTATTGAAGGGCCAGGCCCGCATCCCCGGTTCAGGAAAGATTCTTTGGGGATTAGGCCTGGCGTCGGCTCTGGAAGGAAGGACCGCGGAAGCCGCCGGACAGTTCGAGCGCTCCGTGGGTATGCTCCCGGAATGGCCTGGCAGCTATTCGACCCTGGGGGTCTTCTACTATCAGACGGGCCAGATCGCCAAGGCCAGGGAGGTGCTGGACCGCTTCAAGAACAGCAATGCGGGCGGCCTGGACATCAACCGGATTGAGCAGGTTCTGGAGCAGACTCCGGAGACTTCGCCGGCCCCCAACGAGCCCATGTCGATGGCCGGCAGAAAGCAGTTGCTGCAACTGGCCCTGGCCCTAGCAGACAGAACCCTGTGAGGACCAGAGCTATACTCTTGCTGAATCGCCGCGCCCGCGGCGTCAGGCTGCTTCGGGCGCGGCGGGTTTGATCTCGAAGTCCGCGTGTTGAGCGCCGAGCGTGGGGTGATGCGCGGTTAGGCGCACCTTGCCGGGCCGTTCGCTGGCGCGAATCCAAACCGCGCCGGTGCCTCCGACGAGGGAAAAGGGGTTGTCGCCGATGAGTTCGGCCGGCCCGGTGAGTTCGAAGCGAATGGCGTCGGCGGCGAAGGGGCGGATGGCGTCGAATTCGTCGGTAACGCGCAAAACGATGCGCGTGGTGTCGGCTCCGTCGGCTACCAGTGCGGTGTCGTCAGGCAGCAGCGTGAACTTCTCATCGATTCCCTTCCCCGAAAAACTGCGCGAAATCGCCAATTTTCCTTCGATGTATCCATCGATGCGCAGATCGCCCCAGGGGTTGAGGCGGTTCCCTAGGTCCGCGGTGAAGGGCGCGTACTTCAGATGCGCAAACTGCTTGCGATCGGGATCGGCCTCGGCCACCAGCCTGCCAGCGACGTAGAACTTGAGGTGATCGCAGTTGGACGAAACCAGGGCCTTGGTAAAACCGATGCTCTCGTCGCCGCGCGCCCAGTGAAACGCGGGCACAAGCACGATCTCCTCGCTGGGATCGCACTGCGAGCGGTAGAAGCCGGCGGCTGGCTTGGGCTCGCGATAGATGTCGGTGACGCCGTGATAGCAGATGCGGTCGCCGGAGCCGAAATTCGCGTGCGTGTTGTAGTCGAAGGCGCACCATCCAATGCCACCGGCGTATTGCGGATTGGAGGCCAACTGGTCGTGGACGCGCGCGTGGCGCACGGTGTGTTCGCGCAAGCGCTCGATGTTGTCGATGTTCTTTGTGGGGTAGGTGTGGCCCGCGAATTCGGTGATGAGATAGTTGGGATGATTGGGCGCCTGGAGCGGCCAGCCGAAGTCGTTCATGGTGAAGACATCTTCGAGGAACTCGGACTCCTGGAAGTAGCGGATGCCGCCGGTCGGTCGCGTGGGGTCGAGTTGGTGCGCCAAGTCGTTGGTGCGGACGTAGAAGTCGTGGTTGTCGCGCGACTCGTTGATGCGCACGCCCCAGAGAATGACGGAAGGGTGATTCCAGTCTCGGCGGATCATGCGGCTGACGTTATCGACGGCGATATCCTGCCAGGGCTTGTCGCCGATATGCTGCCAACCGGGAATCTCCTCGAGGACCAGAAGACCTATATCGTCGCAGGCGTCGAGAAAGTGGCGCGACTGCGGATAGTGCGAGGTGCGGACGATGTTGCAGTGGAGGTTTTTGCGCAAGATAACGGCGTCGCGGCGCTGCACGCGGCCGGGCATGGCCTGGCCCACCCAGGGAAAGGTCTGATGGCGGTCCAGGCCGCGCAGCTTGACCACCGTGCCGTTGAGCGAAAAGCCCTGCGGCGTAAAGCGCGCCTCACGGAAGCCAATGCGGCGCGAGTCGTGGTCGAGCAGATGCGTTCCGCTGAGCAAACGCACCTCGACGCGGTAGAGCTTTGGAGAACTCAGATTCCAGAGCTCGATGGCGTCGAAGTTGTTAAGCTTCACGGTGAACGGCCGGTTCCACGTGTCTTCACCGGATGGCAGTTCCTGCGTAGCCTTGGCGATCTGTCGCTCGCCGTCGTACAGCGCTGCTTCCAGACTCCATCCGCCCTCTGGTGACTTCCGCTCGCTCTCAAGCCAGCATTGCACGTCCACCGTTGGGTCACCTGACAACACATTCTTCGGTTGCGCGAAGATGTTCTCGATGAACGTGGGCGAGACGATACGCAAGGAGGCTTCGCGATAGATGCCGCCGAAGGTCAGGTAATCGACCTCGTTGCCAAAGGGCGGAATGTCGGGCCGTTCGCTGGAGTCGACGGCCACGGCCAGAACGTTGTCGCGGTCGAAGTCGACATGAGAGGTGAGTTCAAAGGAGAAAGGCGTGAAGCCGCCCTTGTATTCGCCCAGCCGCACGCCGTTGATCCAGACCGTGGAGGCGGTCATGATCCCTTCAAAGTCGATAAAGACCCGCTGGCCGCGCGCGGAGGCGGGCAGGCGGAAGCGGCGGCGATAGACGGAAACAAACTCGTAGGATTTTTCGTCGAAGCTGTGCCACGGCACGCGAAGATTGGTGTGGGGCACGGTGACGCGGGCAAAACCAGTGTCGTCGAATTCACGAGCGTGGGCCGCGGGTGTGTCGGCGGGGCTATAGCGCCAATTGCGGTTGATGGGAAGCACCATGCGTCCCGTTGCGGTGGGAGCCGATTCGGCGGCATAGCCGGAACCGGGCAGCCCTGCGGCAACCGTTGCTCCGGCGATGACCGTTCCAGTTGTCTTGAGAAAATCGCGACGATCCATAAGGCTCCTTTGCCAAAGAAGACGCCGCTTCTGCGGCGCTGGCTCTCGCAGGCCGCGTTGCGGGCGGCCCTGCATTCGAGGACAGCCAACATTGTATACGCTTTCATGAGCCTGTCCAGAACGATCCAAGACCGCAAATTCGTCCGCTCGGGAGGCGTCTTCGCCCGGCACTGCCAGCGAGATGCGTCTTGCCAACCGTCAGCTGAAGAGAAAGGACTGCTTATTTTCCTGACTGACGCTTGACGAGCTGCATGTTCCAACCGGCCGGATTCAACGGGAAGGTAACAACCGTTCCTGCTGGCGCCGCTTCAAATCGTCTGGCACTCTCGGCGAATTGCAGATCCTGGAGGGCGGGGAGCCTCCAGTCGTGAACGATTCCTATACACATAAAGACTAAAAGATAAGCCGCTACGACCTTGAGAATGGCAATCCGGCTGTGAAGGCACCATAAGATCGACCACGCGAAGGCAAGCGTAGGGAAAAACCAATAGCGAATCCCTCCCGTGATCGCCAGTAATTCCCAGGCTGAGCCCGCGGCGGGAGAGTGAGTGTTCGGAGAGATGAGCGAAGCCACAAACAGAACTGCAGAAAAGATAAGGAAAAGCTTCATTTGTATGGCTGACTTGGCGAAGCAGAGCGCGACGATGGCAGTTCCGGCAACGGCTATGCAGAGGAGAAAGCCCAGGAGCCGATCGTCTGAAGGCGCCGATAATCCGTTGCGGCCGAACAATGCAGCAAGATAGATCTGTCTGGCGAGTATGCGAATGAACAACGCGGGGCTGGCGCCCAGGGCGGCATAGTGGGACCTGCCGGATGGGTTCAGAATCAGCAACCCCCAGACTTGAACAAGAGCGCAAGCCGCGATGACGCAAGCGGGCACGAGCCGGCTGCGATCGCGATGCCTCCATGCGAGAATAAGGGCGACTGGCGCAAGGAAGACCGAGAACGGTCCCGTCAAGCCAGAAAGCGCCACAATGAGGAAGTTGAATATCCGGCCTGCAATGCTACGCGGCGCGGAGCCAACGAGAATGAGGAAGGCGCTGAGAGCCATCAGCCATTGCGTGTACCCGACGCCGAGGCTCCGTTCCGCGCAATTCGGAAGCGCCAGATAAACCGCTGCCATGAGAGCGCGGAAGCGCAGGCTGCCCCACGCCGAAGAACGGGCGGAGAGCAGGAGGTTCACAGGGAGAGCCTGCGCGACGACTAGGATGAGATTGAGCGCCAAGGGAGCCATGGATAGCGGCACAAGCAGCGCAAGCGAAGCTGCGAGACGCGGGCAGGTTTGAAAGTAGCCGTCTTGTGGGCGGAGCAACGCAGCCCACCACCCGAAGTTATAGGAGTCCGCAAACCAAACGTGCCCGTCCTCGGCCCAGAATTGTGCGTGGAATATCGCATCGGGGTGCCGCGTGATCAGGATGGCGCAGGCAAACAGAAAAATTGCGCCGTGTTGCCAAAGGTGAAGCTCCGTTTGCTGGCGCACTCGCATTCCCATCGCTTCCATTCGAAATCTCATTCGCCCTGCGCAACCTTGGAATAATACTTCTGATCCAGTTTTCTGCCGGATGCACCGAACTTCGGCGAACGAATAATGTTCCGCTTGTTCAACGCGAAGCTGATCGTGGTTCCGAGCACTCCCCATCCATACTGCACGCTACGCTTGAAGTTGATGGAAGAGGCTTCCTGAAAGTATTTCGTGGGGCAGGAAATCTCTCCAATGCGGAAGCCGAAGAACACGGCCTGGGCGATCATCTGGTTGTCGAAGACAAAGTCGTCGGAGTTTTCCAGCAGCGGAAGCGTCTCAAGCAACTCCCGCGAGAAGACCCGGAATCCAGTGTGGTACTCAGAGAGCTTCACGCCCAGAAACAGGTTCTGAAAGAAGGTGAGAAACCGGTTGGCGACATACTTATAAAAGGGCATCCCGCCTTTCAGCGCCCCTCCGCCGAGAATGCGCGAGCCCAGGACCATGTCGTAAACGCCGCTGGCGATCATGCCGGCCATGGCCGGTACCAGGGAGGGCGTGTACTGGTAATCGGGATGGACCATCACCACGATATCCGCGCCGGCGGCAAGAGCCTCGCGGTAGCAGGTTTGCTGATTGCGGCCATAGCCGTAATTGGCATCGTGAACAAAGGTCTGCACGCCGAGTTTCCGGGAGAGATCTGCAGTATGGTCCTTGCTGGAATCGTCCACGAGAATCTTGATGTCGACAACGTCGGATAGCTCCCGCACGGTCTTTTCCAGAGTCTTTTCGGCGTTGTACGCCGGCATCACCACAGCAATGCGCTTTCCGTTGATCATGGAATCGACTCCTGCACTCGTTCTAGCTTCATGACGCGACCGATGGGCGGCTCACGGCGATACAGCGGCGGGCTGCTCCGGAACGAAGTACGGGGATAGTTTAACGGGTCGCGCGTCGGGCTGCACCAGCCAGACCTTCCGTCCGCGATAATAGCGGATCAAATCAAGATTGTCTGCGTCATCCATCTCTCTTGCCCATACGACTTTGGAGCCATCGATGTCCGCAGCGTTGTAGACCCACTCGTCCAGGGGGTAGTGATCGGAGGAATATCGCACGAGAACGAGTTGAGGGCCGGGTAGTTGTTCCAGTTGCGCCTCCATCCCTGCGCGCTCGGTGCCGAAATATCCTGGGCCGTACCACATGCCCGACCACTCGCCCGCAGGCCATTCGGGAACCATGAGATGAAGCGGCCCGGCAAAGAGGCGTAATCCGGCCAGGAGCAGGCAAACCATAGCGATGAACCGAACGGACGCGAGGCCCACGGGCTGGCCGCCTGGGCTCCAAAACCTGAGGTGGCGCATGGCCTGCAAGCCGATGGCATAGAAGGCCGGCGTGAATGGAGCTATATAGTGCGGGATGAGATAGATCTCGATTCCGACGCCAGCCGTCATGATGAACACACACAGAATGAGGAAACGAATGCGGCGATCGAGGAAAACGCGCCGCAGCATGATGAGGGGGAAAAGGAGCGCGATGCCGGCATAGAATTGAAGCCCCCATTGAAGTTTGACCAGCGTACCACGGACAAAGCCAGCGGGAGATTGGATTCTCTCGACATCGGTTGGCTCAAAATCGACATAAAAGCGCCGCAGCGATTCGTGCCGGTAGACGGGCGCGGGCCGCTTCGACTGCCAGACATAGTAAGGAGCCACAGCGTATGTGGCACGATCGACGGAGTAAGGCAACGTAAGGGGACTGCCGAAGGCGCGGTAGTCGTAGTAGCCCATCCAGGCGCCGGCGGCAACGATCAGCGCCAGCGGCGCCGCGGCCAGACGCAGCAGCGCGGCCATGGACGGCCTGTTCTTTCCAAAGAGAAGCCAGCGGCCCAGAACGGCCGCCACTGGGAGGCAAAGAAGAAGGCCCTCGTAGGGGCGGGTGGTGGCGACGAGCACGACTCCCAACGCGAGCAGCAGAGCGTGGCGAAGCCGCGGCCTTTTCGTGACGCGCGGCAGCGAGCCCAGCACCAGCGCCCCACCAATCGCCGCGATCGATCCCGCGCCACTGTAGGTATCGATCCAATAGCTGAAGAGTCCCAGGCGCAGGACCGCCAGGAATCCTCCCAGCAGCGCCCAGGTAGGCGGAAGCCATGCCTGCAACATCCAGCAGATGGCGGCGCACATCAGCGCGCTGGCGGTCAGGATGCCGAACCATGGATGGCCGAAGAACACCTTGCCCGCAGCCATGAGCAGTCCCTGCGCGGGAAAATACATGGACATGTAGGTGGGCTGCATGGTGATGTGGAGGGTTTCAAAATGAACCCACATCGCTGGCGTCGGGTTTGTGAGCCGGCCGTGCAGGAAGGTATCCGACGCCAGCAGAAAGCTGAAATCGTCCGGGATGAACGGTAAAGGAATGGGGCACAGGGGAAGAATGGCGAGACGCAAGAAGAATGCCGAGAGGCCGACGGCCACGACCGCCAGGCCCTTTCTCCGCGCCAGCCGCGCAAAGGCCTGCTCCAGGCGCGTGAAAAGCGAGGAACCGAGCCGGGGCCAAGCGAATGCAGCGGCGATCGCAATAAAGGTGAGACCGGCTTCGATCAGCAGCAGCGTGTGGCCGGTTTCCGGGGCAGAAGACGGGGGCATATCCGTACTTTAAAGGATTTAGACGGCGTTGTTGACAGCCGCAATGGCGTTGCCGATCAGAACGTTAATCGGGGCAGCCACAGTCCTCAGGCTGGCTACCGTACCCACCGCAACCAAGATAGTGACCAAGCCATATTCGACCAAATCCTGGCCTTCCTCGCGCGCCAACAGGCTTTGCAACCGGAGACAGAGCCTCCAGACTTCAGACCACATAGGGGCTATCTCCTTGTGAACTGGCCATTTTACGGATCGCTAGCCGGGAAGAATACAGCGCGGCAGCCGGACTGCTCTGCCACCATCTCCCGCGAAGGAACGAACGGGTTCGTTTGAATTGTCCCGGCCCTGCCAAGAACAGGATCATCAGGTTCAGGCCGCTGTGTTGAGGGTGCCTGTGACGCCTGTGATGACGTTCTTGACCGCGGACGCGACGCCATGAAGGCCAGCTACTGCCGCGATGGCAATCAGGCCAACGACCAGGGCATACTCGACCAGGTCCTGACCTTCCTCCCGCGTCCAGATGCTTTGCACCGCAAAAATGAGCTTCCAAAGCGCTGACCGCATTGAACTACCCCTTTGCCCATTGGCCGAGTCCTTAGCCAAGAAGAGTACCACACGGCAACCTGCGTACTCGCCGTATCTCTTTACACAGGAACGACCGAGTGAATTTGAGATGCCACTGCATAGCTTTTGGATGAGGGCAGGCTGCACCGGCAGAGCCTAAGCAAGGCTACCGATCAGCGCAATGGAAGGGGCGGCCAGAGGCATGAAGCCAGCGACCGCCGCCCGTTGCAATCAGACCGGTGACCGGAGCAAACTCGGCCAGATCCTTACGTCCCCCCGTATCGCAAGACGCGGCAAGCTGAGATCGCGGTTCAGACCTCAGACAGGATGAAGCTACCGGCTTGCGGCTGAGCCGACATCCGCGCCCTTTGCCAGGGAGAGTACGGCGCGGCAAACGCTCTGCCTTGCGTAGCTCTCCCGCCAAAGAACGAACGGGTTGATTTAAGCTGTCCCAACCTGTTTTGGCAGGGGTCAGCCGGTTTAGGCGGCGGTGTTGAGGGTGGAGGTGATGCCGGTAATGACATTGTTGACCGCACTGGCAACGCCCTTGAGGCCGGTGACGGCAGCGATCGAAATGAGGCCAACTACCAGAGCATACTCGACCAGATCCTGACCTTCCTCGCGGCTCATCAGGTCCTGGAACTTCACATAAAGCTTGAGAAGCATGGTGTTCATTTGTGTTCTCCCCGAAGGTTGATTTCTCCCAGTTTTTGACTGGCGATGCCCCTTATCTAGCAAGCGAAGAGCCATTCATTGCGCCGATGATGACTATTATAAATCAATAACTTACAGATATACCGAAGGCTGCGGTGTATACGCATGTATACAGATCGAGCCGGAAAGACTGGCCTCGTATACATGACCTGAAGGTGTATTACCGTGAAAGTGGCTGACGGTGCATCGCATCGTGAAGGCCTACTATGATCCGAATCGGCAGATGCCAATCGTCGAATTCAAGAATGGCGGGCACTGGAACGCGAGCGCGTTCTTGAAGGGACGAGAGCCGCGTCTCCAAGTGGACAGTTTCTCGCCCGGAACGTGAAGGGCATTTTCGGCTACGCAAGGGTTTAGGCATTGTGCATAAATAACCGCTTCTTCTATTGGGCTCCTGATCGTGGCACGACTACAGTCATGCCACGACACAATGCCACGCTGTTGAAGCACCTCCTTGTATGCACTGCTCTCGTGTCGTGGGGGCCTAATCAGCGTTCAACGCTACGCCGCTCCGAATTTCCTTTGCCGCTGCGCTCTTGCTTCCGGTCGCGTAGAGATACCAGGCAAGCCATGCAGGCACGGTCCATACATAGAACATGGAGACGATCGGAACGAATGTGAACACCTCGATCAAGGCGGCTCCTGTGAAGAGTACGAAGGGAAGAAGCGAGCGATTGGAGTCCTCCGCGCGATAGAGTCCGGCCAGAACGGCCGGTAACAGCATCGCTTCATCGGGGAAAAAGGCATACGGTGCGCAGGCCGCCGAAACGATGAGAAGCAACATGCCCTGATCCATCCAGTGCCAGCAGCTGCGCCTGGTCCAGAAATACCAGAGTGCCCAGGTGCAACCTGCGGCCTCGGGAAGGAATTGCAGCCATACAGCATTGCGATCAAGGAGAATACGGAAGGCAACGCTCAGGGCGGGGGACAATTGCAGAGCGCGCGATTCGCTCATCATTTGAGCGTATTGAGACCACACATGGATGTCGAAATAGAGTGTGAATGCGCAACTGGCAAGCAGCGTGACGGAAAATCCACCGAGGAGCCGGTAAGCCTTCCGGCTCACCGCCCATAGCAGCAGCACGATCGCGAAGGGCAGAAACAGGTGGGGCTTCAAGACGCAGGGTAGAAGAACTGCGCCGGCAAGAAAAGGCCGCGACTTGCGAAAGTAGAGAAAAAGTACGATGCCAAGGAGAAGAAAGATTCCAAGCTGCCCGGCCAGCAGGCAGACGAGTACGGGCGGGAACAAATAGCCGAGCAGGTGTAACCGGTTGTTCGGGCGTCCATGCAAGGTCCAAAGCATCCGGATCGACGCCACAAGACTCACCATGATAGCGAGCAGCCATAGGATGAGGCCGGTCTTTGCGCTGACCAAGCCGAGAGGCAAAACGAGGAAGAAGGCCACCGGTGGACTGAATGTGATTCTGGGTTGGATGCCATCGAACCCCACCGCCCGCTCGATGCGCATGATAGCTGCGGCATCGTAGGGATTGGCGCCGTGAATGAGTTGCTGTCCGACCGCCCAATACTCGATGAAATCCCGGTTAGCCGTACTCGTGTCACTCAGGCCCACAACACAGATGCTGGCTACGAGACAAAAACCGGCAGCGAAGATGCAAACTGCGGCAAGGACGCGCCAGGGGCTTTTCTTCGCCGGATTTTCCATCTTTGTCTCCCGTCTATGAAGCCCGCTCTGTTTGAGCGACGCTCCAATTCGTGCGGTGTTGCCAACGCAATGTAAGACGGCCCTTTCGTCCACCCCCGCGAAGGGAATCTGACGCTAAGCCCTGATTTTCATGCTAGCGAAGCAGACCGGTCGATAGGCTGGGCGGCCGACGAAACTTCGAGTTCGTCTCCCAGGCTGGTGAGCGTTTTGCGGATGGTGCCTGCCGGAAGTTCGAGGACGGAGTGCGCGGAGAAACATGCCGACAGCCGCCACGGCCCCACATTGCTCTTGAGCTTCTTGATCCGGTTCTTGCGGTCCAGATAGACGAGGTCGATGGAAAACTTCATCCAGAAGGTGTGAATGGCCTCGCAAGGGACGATCCACAGGCCCTCGCCAGGTGCGAGACTCTCTCGCCCCAGAAGCCCCTTATTGCGTTTTGGGCCGCTGTCGGCGACTTCCATGCAGGTGGCCAACACCGTATGGCGCGTGAGGTTTGAGACCTGCAAGCAGGTGGGTGGAGCTTCTTTCCGGCCTCGATTCGCCAAATTCCGGAGCGCCTTGAAGATCCCGCTGAGCGGATTCATCCGGTTGCCTCAGGTCCTTTCGCCTGTTCGTAGCCGCTGCCTCAAGAAGGCGCATATTGCGCCTGTGCTCTCGGAACACCGGTGTCCAGACATTTCCTTCCCACATCCACATGAATCTGAGCCCTGACGGGAAGCCTCGTCGTCAGGTCCGCCGGCCGCAAGTCAAGGCGGCCGGTAACCTCACTGCGACGGAGAAGCCGGTGCGGCACCGGGAGTTGTTGCTCCGGTCGAGGCCGCGCCAAAGCCTTCCTTGGCGCCTTCGATCACCAATGGCGTCTCCGGCTTCATACTCTCAATCAACTTCTCCACGGGTATGGTTGGCGGCGAGGGCGGCAGAGTGTTGGCGGCCGTCTTGGCATCCGGATTATTCATGGGAATGCCGGAGTTGGGCGGCAGGAACTTCTCCGGGTATTTGAGTTCAGGCAAGGCAGTTCCAGCCTCGATGGGGGCGACGATTTCCGGCGTGACAATGACAATCAGTTCGGTATTGGTCTTGTTTTTCGAAATCGACTGGAAGAGCTTGCCAATGAATGGGATATCCCCTATGAACGGGATTTTCTCCAGGGTTTCGGTTTCGCGGTTGTCAAGCAGTCCGCCGAGGACAAAGCTCTGTCCGTCCTTCAGTTCGACCTCGGTCTTCACTTTCCGGGTGGAAATGGCGGGCACATCGAATCCGGAAACCTCGACGGCATTGGTGAAGTCCAGAGAACTGACTTCGGGCGCTACCTGAAGGCGAATGGTTCCGCGGGGAGTAATGGTGGGGATGAAGTTCAAGCGAACTCCATACTCCTTGAACATGATCGTAATCGTGGGGCCCGAGCTGCCAGCGCCGCCCTGAACGACCGGATATGGATACTCCCCTCCAGCCAGGATGCTGGCCTGTTTGCCGTTGGTCGCCAGCAGGTTGGGCTCGGCAAGGACCTCCACAACACCCTTGGTCTCGAGGGCCTGAATGGTGGCGCCCACATTGGCCAACCCTGGAAAGGCAGCCATGATGTTCTGGTCGCTCGAAATGGTCGTTCCCGAGGAGTCGGTCAACGGCGGGGTGAACTGTCCCGTCGAAATCGAGCTGAGCGCGTTTCCCAGTCCGTTGTTGAACATATTGATGCCCAGTTGCTTGCTCTTGCTGCGATCGACACTGGCGAAACGTACTTTGAGGAGAATCTGCGGCTCCGAGGGCGGCACATCAACATTGAGCAGATTGACGACTTTTCCGGCGGTGGAGGCGATCTGGACCGCCCGGTCGGAGTTGTTGAGATTCTTCACCGTTCCACGGAGAAAGATCACGCCGTTCTCGGCGCTGACCTTCAGGATTTGTCCGGGAAGCTCTATTCTGAGTTCGCGGCGTATCGCTTCCAGGCCGTCGTTGGATACCTTCGCGGTGGGGCGAACCGTCACGTTGAAGAACTGGCGGCCACCGGTCGTATCCCAGGCAATCAGGCTGGTTTCTCCTGGGGCTTTGCCGCTGATCAGAATCTCGGTTGGGCTCATCGCGGTGGCCTGGGCATATTCGCCCAGGCCGATGGCCACTCGCGTCACGGGCCGCGCAAAGTCGATCAGAACGGATTTGCCCACGGCAACCGAGAGTTCGTTCGCGGAGTCCTCGCTGGAGACCCTGGTGGGTTGAGAGAGAGGCGCTGCCGCCTGTGCCTGCAGGAGCGGTCCGGCGCAGACGGCAAGAGACAATGCACAGAACCATGCGATGGAGATGCCCGGTTTCACTCTCACTGTTTTTCCTCAGGACGAGAGAATTTCTGTTCGCTTCGCTCCGATCCGTTGATCACTTCAATCGAAAAGGCTTTGGGTGCGCTTTTTTGAGGAGCCTGGACGCGTTTGACAGTCAGCGGCTTTTCCGGCGGTTTGTTATCTCCAAACAGGTTGCCCATGGCAGTGCCCGGAATCTTGGCGATGGTCGTGTCCAATGGATTGCGCAGCACAAGCTGGATATGCATTTGATTGCTGGCAAGGTTGAGGACCTCCGCCTGCTCCGGAGTGACCAGCAGGTTGACGACCTGAACCGGCTTTGCCTTGCCGTCGGCGTCCTTCTGATAATCCGTGCCGGCCGACTTCACCTCGATGTTCTGAAGAATCGTGCGCACCTGAGTCCCCTCATTCCCGATCGAACCGCCGGGAGGGATACCCGAAATCAGGACATCGACGCGCATTCCGGGAGTCGCGAATCCAGACACACCCACCACCTCGTCGACCTTGACCGCGCTGACTCTCATGCCCGTTGGGATGGTGGCTGCCAGTCCGCCTCCCGAGCCGACGGCTGCCAACCGGCTGTCCAGAATGGGTTCGCCCTGATAGAGGTCGGAGATCACGCCGCGGCCAACGACGGCCTTCGGGTCTTGAATGGCGCCCTTGGGGATCGAGCCCGCGATCTCGATGCTGGTCAGGTCCGCGGCGGTAAGTACGGTTCCGAGTTTAATGTCCGCTCTCGCCGCGACCACGCTCGTGGTAGGTACCGGACGCGCCGCCGCCAGACGGTTACCGAGCACACGGAAGACGAGAAAGGCGCATGCGGCCGCAACGATGAAAGCGATGAGGAGGACGGTGAGCAGTCTTCGGTTCATTCAGAATCCCAACGAACTGGCGTGCGACCAGTTCCGCCTTTCTGTCACTTGTGGCAAATGCTGCGCCAATGAATACAAGGATCGATTTCACGCCCCCCTTGGTATTTATCGGCAAAGCGTCCGACAAGTGTGAACGCGAGTTCAGTTTATCTCTGGGTAGCGGCGCTGTAACATTCAACTTCAGTCGCACGATTGTGAGGTACCAAGAGAGCCATGAGGTGGCCGCTAGCATGCAGGATCGGGAAAGAATCTGCAATAGCATTTCGGCAACTCCAAGGGCCCCTGAAGCGCTGTAAAGTAGGATCAGGCGGCGCCGGGAGGGATTCTATCCAATCATGAGGTCTTCCCAAACGATCACGCTCTTCACCCAGAGGCCGGAGCCGAGCCCAGGGCCCATTTCCTTTGTCTTCTCCGCTCTGGTGCATGGCGGAGTGGTGGGCCTGTTGTCTTTGGGGATCCTGTACACGCCGCAGGTGAAGGATCGGATTGTCCCCGTGCCATTTTCCATTCGGCAGCTGGATCTGCACAGCCCGGAGCGGCAGAGCGCGAATGGCAATTTCTATCCAGGCCCGCGTCCCACGGCGCGCACGCATGCCGCTGGCGGGCAGGCGGCCGCACCGCCAAGGATTCCGCGGGAACTTGCCCAGCGGACACCGGCGCCGCAGACGCTGGTGCAGCCGGACCTGCCTCCCAATCTCCTGCTCCCGCAAGAGATTCCTGTCCCTGCCGTGCTGCTATGGTCCGCGCAAAAGTCCGCGGCCAAAAAGATCGTTCCCCCCTCTCCGCATGAGGCCACGGCCGCCGACGCCCAACCTTCCCTCGATCCGCCCAATGAAGAGACTAAACTGGCGGACACAGCTCTCTCATCCAGCGAAACCGCGATCGAGCCTCAGCCGCTCACACCCAGCACCAATACGCCGGTTGTCGTTCACGGACCCGCATTGCCGCAGGAACCTCCTGAGACGACCTCGAAATCGGACGAAAAACCGACTCCCGCCGCTGCGATGTCGCTCTCCGATCTGCATATGCCGGAGGGAACCATCACGCTGCCGCCCGCCAATGAGACAGCGGCGGCGGATGCGGCTGATCCGCTCTCGCCAGGAAAGTCGGGCAAATCCTCCCCGGCGGGAAGCGGAGACACGGCTGGCAAAAACAGCCGATCCGGCGCGGAACGGAGTACGGACGATGCGGAGAAAGAGCCGGGTTCAGCGGGCACCGCTACCGCGCTTGACACACCCAAGGCCGCTGCGCCGCCGGGAACGGGCGCCGGGAACGGCAACGCGCTTTCGGCCAACCGCATTACTTTGCCGAAGAACGGACAATTCGGCGCGGTTGTGGTGGGCTCCTCGATGGAAGAACAGTTTCCTGAGACGGCAGGGCTCTGGAGCGGCAGGCTGGCCTATACGGTCTATCTGCACGTGGGCCTGGCGAAGAGCTGGATTCTCCAGTATTCGCTTGCGCGCGCCGACGATGCAGCGGAAGCGGGAAGCATCGCACGGCTCGAGGCGCCTTGGCCGTATAACATCGTGCGCCCCAATCTTTCCTCCGACGTGGTCAATGCCGACGCCCTCATGGTGCACGGCTTCGTGAACGAGGCCGGCCGCTTCGAGGCCCTGACCATCGCGTTCCCGCTCGACTTCGCGCAGGCCCAGTTCGTGTTGGACGCGCTGGCGCAGTGGCAATTCAGGCCGGCCATGCAGAATGGGCGGGTCGCCAAAGTAGAAGTGCTGCTGATTATTCCGGAAGATGCGGAATGAGGCTTGCCGCCTTGCGGGTCCGGTACACGGACCCGCAAGGCGGCGGAGGGTTTCTCCTTCAAGCGTCTATTTGGAGTTGTTGGGAACCAACCGGGGCGTGGTGAAGTTGGCCCCGATCGACAGGAAGATATCCTGCAGGCTCACAACCGTATGCGAGGCGTCCTGGCAGGTGCTGCCCGATCCGCTCTGGTTGTAGTCGGAATAGAAAGTCGCCAGCGAACTCGCGATGTTTTCCATCGTCACGCATGGGGTGAGCGTCGAGAGCGTGAAGGGGGCGTTGAAACCGGCCTGATTCGTGAGAGAAAGCGTCGTATCGGTATGACCGGATCCTGAGCCGCATCCCGTATCCTCGGAGCCATAGGCGACGGAGTACACTGTGGTCCCCGCGGCCGTGGCAGCCTGGGCTGCCGCGATTGCCTGCTGGCACTGATCCTTGATGTCGGGATACGAGCCGTTGCCCGTTAACGTATAGAGTCCGTTGGCAGCCGGAATGCTGTAGCTCTGCTCCGATGGCAGATCGTTGGCGCTGGCGGGCAGGTTCGCCTGACCGTCGCTGAGGAAGATGATCGCGTTCTTCGAGCCCGGATTCGCGGCCTGCTCGGCAAGCAGCGCCGCCTGCGCCGCATAGATGGTGCCGGCATAATACGTGATGCCGCCGCCGCTGGAGGAGGGGGCGCCGTTGAGACCTCCGGTGCCGCTGCCGGGCGCGGTGATGGGGGTCATACAACCGGTGACGGCCTCGACAAGCGCGGAGTTGGGGTTTAACCCATTGGAGGCGGTCGGCTGGTAATAGTCGCTCGAAAACCCGACGATCTGGTAGGTTGCAGTCCACGACACGGGGTGACTACCGCTCGTGGAGTACGTCAGAGGCGTATAGGACGTTGCCGTAGGCAACGGTAGGGTGTACATCATGTAATTCGGAGTGGCGTTGCAATTTGTGGAGTCATCCGAAACCGTGCTCGTTGAAACGCCTGGGAACGAAAAGAGGCTCACGCGAAAATTCGCGCCGGTGCCGCTGCAGCTGGACACGCCCGAGGGGCAGGGATTGGTGGTTTGCAGCAGAGCCTGAACGCCATTCATGGCGCACTGGAACTCCGAAACTCCGCCACAGTCGGAGTCGGCCGTGCTCATGGACCCCGTGGCATCCACGATGATGGCCACGTTCCACGGTTGCGCAATGCCCTGCATGGTCGCCGTCGCGGTGGCCCCCACGGTAATTGTCTTGACACCAAAGAGTTGCATGAACCAGGTCGGTACGCTCACCGTATTCGTGACCTGGACAGCGTTCGCGGCCGTGCTGGACCCGCAAGCCGATCCGCTTGGCAGCAGCGAGTTCAGGCACTTCGTGGTCACAGTCGTGGTGACGGTTCCCAGGTTGGTGTAGACATTCTTGTCGCTCGTCGATGCGCTGTATTCGTTCGCAAAGGTCGTTGCATTGTTGGTCGCCGAGGTGTTGTACACCACGCCCGCCGCCGCCAGTACCGCCGCATTGGCCGAGTTCTGAAGCTGGCTGCGTACCATGTAGGCGTGACCGACATCGAGCGTCAATCCGGCCACTCCCAACAGTGCCAACATGCCGCCCACTGCCCAGAACATCACCTGCCCGCTCTGGTCGTTGAAGAGCTTCACTACAAAGGACAAACTGCTCGTTCTCATTGAATTTGCCTCCGTGCTTCTCCCGTTAGTACTCATACTCCGTCACCGTCGCGGATAGCGCGCAGCCGTTGGGTGCATAGTTCTTTCCATAGATTGAAAGGTTGCATGGATAGGTTGCTGTCACCGTCACGGGCGTCTGCTGCTGCAGGTCCGTCTGGGCGCCGGAACACGAATTCCCTGTCTGGGTGGGCGTGATGCCGTTCATCGTCACCGTCACCGTGATCTTGGACGAGGTCAGGCTCGGCGCCGCGTTCTTGATCGCCGTGAATGTGTCGCTGCATGGGTTCGTGGTGCTGGTGCGGATGGTCTGCAGATACTGCGCCCCCGCCCCCACCGCCTGGGTCAGCGTCAGTTGGTTGTTGATGGCAATCCCAAAGGTAAAAATGGCCGTCATGAGGATGAGAAAGATCGGAAACATCAGCGCCATCTCGACCATCGCCGCGCCCTCGCTGCCAGCGCAAATCCGCTCCCCCAAGGACCGGGTCTTGAAACGCGCTGTCACTCGCTCCAGGGCACGGCGAAAACTGCCCATGGGGGCCTTCATCTGGCCACGCACTTCACTCGGATTCTTCATCGTTTCTTCCTCCAGGCGCCGCCAGCGTCGCAATCCCGCTCGATCGGACCACCTGTAGCCAAATACCTGCAAACTCCCGGACACACCCCAAGGGCGCACTAACGTTTGCCCGTCCTGAGCCACTGCAAGAACTTCTCCAGCGTCTTCCGGTCCACCCCATCAATCAGGGGATTCGATCCCCGGCGCTGATCCTGGGGCTCAGGCAAAACAAACTGGAGACCGACGCCATCGTCTCCCCACCGGACGGCCCTGGAATTGACGGCAATCGCGCGATCGACACCTTCCTCCACGGGATCCGTCCTTTGCAGCGTCATCCTCACCAGCGTGCCGGGGTACCAGCGCTCGTCGGTCAGCAGAAACAATCCGGTCGAACTAATATCCCGAATGGTGTGCTCCACCGGAGCGGCGCCGGTCCAGTAATAGGCAGCCAACTGGGGAGAGGGAAAGCGTTTGGCCTTCCGATTATCCGCGGAAAACCATTTTTCGAAGCGCTTTCTCAAGGAATTCATGCCATCGGCACCAAGATTGAAACCGTTCACCTCAACCGGCTGCTGCGATTTCGTATGTTCCTCTCTGAGCCGGGCTTCCATGTCTTCGGCCAGGCAGATCACAAGATGATCGTCCGTCTGGGTCTGCGACGTATAAATGGTATGAGCCGGAAGCGCCAGAACGCTTGCGGCCGGTCTGCTCAAAGGAGCGATATGGAACGCGGGGAAGGACTCGATCATGCCGATGACTCGGTACTCCTCGTCCAGGTAAACCAGATCGAGAGGCGAATGCAGCCCCACGGTGGGAATGCCTCTGGAGGGAACCAGCCAAAGACCCTCATCGAACCGGAGCGCGAGTTTCTCAATCATCTCCTTGACGTCCGCGGACCTGGTATCCGAGACGGCAACTCCCAGGCTGAGGAAGGATTCCCGAGTCTGGTTGTAGACGCAAAACTTCCGTGTTTCCATTTCGTCTCCCGTCCTGGGCGCGAACTCGCATTCGAGTGTAGCCATATTTCTCCTGCTGGCGGTTCGACCCGCTCAGTCCGGTCAATCGTTCACGTACTTCCTTTCTCTGAGATCGCCAAGCCTGGAAGCGGCCGTGCTGGCTCAGGAACGGAGGTTTCGGTTTCACCGGGCGGAAAGCCGGGCGAGTGCATGACTCATGCGCCCGGCAGTCCGGGCAGTGCTCCGGCATTACCCGCCGCCAAAACGGCGGGCTTGCCGGCCAAGAGAATTGCAAAGCGTGCAAGTGATGCGCTTGATTGATCCCGGCGCCACCGGCCCACCGACGTTTCCCGTACTACTTCACCCGAGTGCGACGGCGCTGGATCAGAATGACCAACACGATCACAAACAGCACGCCGGCAACAATCCGGATAATCGTGACATTGTCCATAGGTCTCTCCCTTCTCTCAATGGTTGAGGGTTTTGAACGATTCCGACATAAGAATAACCGCCGGACCTAGGGTTACCAGAAAAAGCGAGGGAAAAATGAACAGCACAAGCGGGAAGAGCAGCTTGATGGTAGTCTTCGCCGCCATTTCCTCCACCTGCTGAACGCGCTGAGTTCTGAGCGTGTCGGAGTGCACACGCAAGGTCCTGGCGATACTGGTTCCAAACTGCTCCGATTGAACCAGCATGGAAACGAGACTGCGCACACTATCCTCTCCGGTCCGCTCCGCCATGTGTTTCCAGGCATCGGAACGGGGTCGGCCGGCGCGCTGTTCCAGTACGACGATGTTCAATTCATCGCTCAGCTCCGGCTGAACCGTGCTCAATTCCTCGGCGGTCCGGACCGTAGCCTGATCCAGGCTCAACCCGGCCTCGATGCAGATCACCAAAAGATCGAGCACATCCGGCAGGCCGAGCCGTATCTTCTTTTGCCGGGTGGATATCTTCCTTCCCAGCCAGAAATCCGGGGCCAGGAATCCGAGGCCCAGAGCGGTGGCATAGACGAAGAAGGCGCCCTGGTCGGCCAATCCGCTGGCCAGAGCCAGGAAACAGAGGAAGAGAGGAACCAGCACCTTGGTGCCATAGAAGATTTTGACCGCGGAGTCGGAGCGGAAGCCGGCACGGATGAGGCGCTGTTGCACCACAGAAGATTCGGCCTGACTCCTGGGCAGAATGCGCTCGAAACGCTCGACAACGCCGCCCAGCGAAGCGCCCGACCGATGAAGAGTATCGAGGAGACTTTTCTTCTGCACCGACTGCCCTGTGATCGCGGCCGAGATCCTCTCGATCATGGCTTCGCGATAGAACAGCAGCAGCCCTCCGCTGGCGATCAGCAGAAAAACGACACAAAAGGTGAAAATCGCAAATCCCATACGATCCTTCAAACGTCCATGTTGACGATTTTGCGAATGATTAAACCGCCCACTACCATCATGCCGGCGGCAATATAGAGGAGCATGACGCCGACCGGGCGCGTCCACAGAACGCTCATCAGTTCAGGGTTAACGAGATACAAGGCGAATCCGAGCCCGATGGGCAGCGCGGTCAGAACCCACCCAGTGAGTCGTCCCTGCGCGGTGTGGACCCTGACCTGGCGTTTCAGGCGGAAGCGCTGGCGGATGATGGAAGCCGTCTTGTCGAGCACTTCGGCCAGGTTTCCCCCGCTCTCCTTCTGGATGAGGATCGCCGTGACGACCATTCTGAGATCCTGCAGCGGAACCCGGGCGATCATGTTTTCCATGGCGGTTTTCAGCTCGAGTCCGTAGTTCTGCTCGTCGAAGCAAATCCGGAACTCGCTGCCAACGGGGTCGGGGCACTCGCGCGTCACCAAGCCCATCGAGGCGCTGAAGCTGTGTCCAACGCGGAGGGCGCTCACCATCATATCCAGTGCTTCCGGCAGCCCTTCTTCGAACTTGGCGAAGCGACTCTTGCGCCGGAAAAGCACAAATCCGAGCGGAGCGAAGCCCAGCACCCCCCCGATGCACAAGGAAAGGACATCGGATCGGGTGGCGATGTGAATCCCATAGGCGGGAAAGACACAGGCGGCCATAGATATCAGCAGCATCCCTCCCGCGGTCCACTTGAGATTGGCCTGATAAAGCAGGCGCTGCAAGCGCGGGGCCAGCTCGATCTTCAACAGCCAGCGGTGAATCACGGGGATGGCGCTGAGCAACTCGTTCTTGCGCAAATCGACGATCTGGTCGGGCGATTGCGGCGTGCCGGCGGCCAGAGCCGAGTCCAGCGTGGCCAGGGCCTGCTTGGCCTTCTCCGACGCCCCCGTGCCGCTCGCGATCAACAGCAGAGCGGTGACCGTGAACACTCCCAAGAACACGAGCACTATGAGCAACTCCATATTTCTCTACCCTCTGCGCGCTCAGTTGACTTCCGTTGCATGCTCGAAAAGGCTCGGCGGCAGGATGATACCCGAGACCCGGAGCCGTTCGAGGAACTTGGGACGGATGTGGCTCGGCTGGAATGTGCCAATGACCTTGCCGTCCGGTCCGATTCCTTTCTTATTGAAAGTGAAGAGGTCCTGCATGCTGATGACGTTCTCTTCCATGCCGGTGATCTCGGAGATGCTGACCACTTTGCGGGTGCCATCGCTCATGCGCGAGACCTGGACGACGATGGTAAGCGCCGAAGCGATCTGCTGGCGAACGGTTTTTTCCGGCAGACCCATGGCGGTCATCGCGACCATCGATTCCAGCCTGGTAAGGGCGTCGCGCGTGGTGTTTGCGTGAATCGTGGCCATCGAGCCTTCGTGGCCGGTATTCATGGCCTGCAGCATGTCGAAAGCCTCTTCTCCGCGTACCTCACCAATAATGATGCGGTCGGGCCTCATGCGGAGGCTGTTGATGAGCAACTGACGCTGGCGGACCGCTCCCTGCCCTTCGACGTTGGGCGGACGGGTTTCCAGGCGCACGATGTTTTCCTGCGCCAGCCGCAATTCCGCCGCGTCCTCGATGGTGACAATGCGCTCGCTTTGCGGGATGTACTGCGAGAGGATGTTGAGGAAGGTGGTTTTGCCGGCGCCGGTTCCGCCGGAGATGAGGATGCTGATGCGCGCGCGCACGGCGGCGGAGAGCACCTCCATCATCTCCGCGGAAATGCTCTTCAACTGCACCAGTTGGTTGGCCGCGAGGGGGCCGGTTCCGAAGCGGCGGATGGACAGGGAAGGACCGTCCAGTGCAAGCGGCGGAATGATGGCGTTGACGCGGGAGCCGTCGGGCAGGCGCGCATCGACCATCGGCGAGGACTCGTCCACCCTGCGGCCCACGCGCGAAACGATGCGGTCGATGATCTGCAACAGGTGGCGATCGTCGCGGAAACTGGTATCGACCCTCTGAAGAAGACCTCCGCGCTCAATAAAGACATGATCCTTGTCGTTGATGAGAATATCCGAAATCTTCAGATCCCTGAGCAGTGGTTCCAGCGGACCGAGGCCAAAGACCTCGTCGAGCAAATCGGCCTGGATCCGCTCCTGCTCGTCATAGCTCAACGGAACCCGCTGACTGCTGATGATCTCGTTCACCATGCCGGCCACGGCCTGACGCGCCTGGCTGGAGTTGACGCGCGACAGCTTCTCCAGATCCAGCTTCGAGATCAGAGTCCGGTGTATTTCCGCTTTGAACTGCTCGAGATTCAAATGTTCCACGTTAAACCCATCCTAAAAAACAACACATCATCCGAATAACTTGAATCCCTTTTTCTTTTCCGGGCTTCTATCCAGCCCACATGCCGCCCTGGCCATCTGCTGGATGGCCCGCGAAATAGCCGTGTTCCCCTGCGAGAACGGAGTAGCGGTGTTCTGCGTCTCCCGGATGGTGGCGTAATCGTTGGGAACCTTCCACTGGGCGGGCCGGGTAAGAGCCTTGGTAATGTGCTCTTCATCAACCCCCAGGGTGCGGCTGCTATACCGGTTGAGCACGATTTCGAGCTTGGGGCCGCCCGCGGCGAAAAACTCCGAGACCAGGCGATTCGAGTTGCGCAGTTCGGCAATGCCGACCTGGGTGACCAGGTAGACAGTCGAGGATTCCGCGAAGAGAGCGGTGCCGGCCAAATCGAGCCTCGATCCGGCATCGACCACGACATAATCGAAGTCCAGCAGAGCGACGGAGAGCAGCTTGTCGACGGCTTCGTTGCTGGCGACCGGGGCCTGGGCGAACTTGCCCGGAGCCGCAAGCACGTTCAAGCCCGAATTGTGCTTGGTAAGCAGCGTGGAGAGAAATGTCGAATCCAGACGGCTGGAATTCTGCAGCGCGTTGACGGTCGAATACTGCGCCGTCATTCCCAGGCCAAGCGCCGCGTCTCCAAGGGGAAGATCGAGATCGATCAGCAGCGTGCTCTTGCCGGATTCCGTGGCGAGCGAAACCGCAAAATTGGTAGCCAGGGTGGTCACGCCGGAACCGCCTTTGGCGCCGAGGAAGACCAGCAGCTTGCCGGCTGTTTTTTTGGAGATGCGGACTGCCGGACGGCGGACCGAGGCCCGAACCAGGGCTTCGTCCATGGCTCCGGGGGACATGGGCAGGGTGAGAAACTCGCGGGCTCCGGCCCTCATGCAGCGAACCAGAAGTTCCGCATCGGCCTGCGCCGAATAAACCATCACGGTTGCGGCGCCGTTGGTGCAAATGCTCTCGACCAGGTCGAGGGCATATTCCGGGTCGCTGTCCAAGTCCACAATGACGACGTCGTAGTGCTGCTCCAGCAGTCGCGGCACATCGTCGAGGTCGGGGGGATAGGTAGCAAACTCCCTGGTCACTGCAGCCTGCGATCCCGCAAGAGCGCTGGCAACCGCCCTGCGGCGCTGCTCATCCGGCCCGATCAGCGCGATGGATAAGACGCTGGGACCAAGGGATTCGGAATCCTGGGTATTGATAGGCATCGTGTAACCGCCATTCCCTGCCGATTGCGGCATTTCTGCGGGTTGACCTGAGTAACGTCGATAATTTGTCTCTTGACTGGCCATAACGCAAACTCCGTTCCTCAACGGGTAAAGAAAGAAAGCAGCGTTCCGATTGCGATCGCCGGCGCGTAAGGCATCTTGCGCGCAAGGGGGTTGGAAAGAACCAGCTCCGGATGGGCACGCATTCCCCGTTCCTTGAACCCCACAATAAGATCGCCAGTCCCCTTGAACATCTCGCTCAAAAATCCTCCAAAAGCCGCCCAGCACAGGGCCATGACCCCTCCGGCGATGCCGGTAAGGACCAGCGCCAGCAACAACTGCATCGGGCCAATCCAGGCTCCGATCGCTGCGCACAGCTTGACGTCGCCCATTCCCATGCCTCCCATCCAGGCCAGGACGCCGAAAAGCAGGACGCCAAGTCCAAGACCGGCAAGGCTTTGGCCGATTCCATGCCAGCCGTGGAACCAGCCGGAAACTGCAACCCCTGCAAGCAGAAACGGAAGTACCAGCCAGTTCGGGATGCGCCGGCTGCGCAGGTCCGTAAAGGTCGCCACAGCGAGAACGATGAGCGTCGGCCACCAGGCGATCGAATGCATGGGCAAGATCCTTCCTCCCAATTCAGGCAACTTTAAATAGCAATTTTGTCTCCAAACCGGGATGCGACGGGAAAGATTGAATCCAGAGGGTTTAGTCAATTTGCTCTCAGGACAGGTGTGCACTGGTGTTTACAGGACCAATCCCGAAGTGGAACAGAGCATAGACATCGTACCGCGGCGGCGAAGCCTGCGCCGTATCCTCCGCGGACGCGATTTCGGTCGCCATCCACCGGCAAATTGGGAACATATTCGCAAGAACGGGCATTGAATTCAATGAGATCAGAGCAAGATTTGCCTCCCTGAACCAAGTCACGTAATAGCGCCCCAGGCGACCCTGGGAATGAGAGCGGGACAAAATGGAATGGGTAGGAGGGAGGCCTCGAACACTGATCGAGGCCGTCGAGCGGAGGATAAGGAAGACGAGAATATCAATGTAAGTATATATAAACATATAAGTTATATGGATTAGTGGCGCAATTGATTCCGGCCGCTGAGGCCCGTCGGCGAGTGAGTCACACGACCTTCACCCGATCGACGAGGATAAGTGGTAATATAAATATGTTACTTTTGTGCTCTTACCGCAGTACCTAGGTGTCATTGACTCATTTGCAACGGGTTCATGAGACTTGAGTTCGAGGCTCCCGTATCAGTCTTCCTTCCGGCTTCATGCCAATGCAACATGAGGTGATTCGCAGGCTTTGGCAGCGGTTTACCTTTATTTGCCGGAGCTTTGGCATTTCTGCGGCTGGTGCCAATGTGGGAAGGAGGTAGCACCAATGTCGCATTGAAGTAATTGTGTTGCGGTGACGATAATGAAAGAGGTTTCTAGGCGCTCTCTGTACCGCTTTTCCCGCGAACATCTGAGCGGCGAGGGACACTCCCGCACGCCGCAATGGCGGAAAGGTTCGACGACAAAGGTTCCACATCAGGTTTCGCAAGGTGGCAAGATGCGCTGCTTCCTCGGGGGCGCAGTCGAGGAGATGGACCGCTCATGACCCGGATCGGACTTTATTCAGAAGACAGCACGCTGCAACCCCTTCTTTCTTCTTCATTGGGGAAGGATTTCAATGTTCTCCTGGAGTCGAATGAAGAGGGCATCAACCACATCGTGCGGGCGGGCGGCTGCGATGTTCTGATCCTGGATCTGGACTCGAAACACGATTCTTTGCAGAAGCGGTTGGAGTGCTCCCGGCACCTGATCGCATCCCAGGTCCCGGCGGTGGTTCTGGCCAACGATGCGCTTCGGCCCACCGCTTTCGAACTTGTCCGGATGGGCGCCTACGGCTACTGCCGCAAACCGCCTTCGATTCGGGATCTCAAAATCATGCTCAGCCGCGCGAGCGAAAGTTCCTCGCTGAAGCGGCAACTCCAGAACGCGCAGCAGCAACTGGAGCGCGGCAACAGCTGCGACCGGCTGATCGGGTCCAGTCCGCAGATGCAGCAGGTTTATCAGCTTGTGCGCCGCGTGACCGATCTCAACGCCTCTGTGCTGGTGACCGGCGAAAGTGGCACCGGCAAAGAACTGATCGCGCGCGCCATCCACAATCTCGGCGTCCGCTCTAACCTTCCGTTTGTGGCCGTCTCCTGCGGCGCCATCCCTGAAACGCTGATCGAGGCTGAGTTGTTCGGCCACGAAAAGGGCGCATTCACCGGTACGGTGGGAGCGCGCGAAGGCTACTTCGAGCAGGCGGGCGAAGGCACTCTCTTCCTCGATGAAATCGGCGACCTTAGCCTGTACACGCAAGTCAAGCTGCTGCGCGTGCTGCAGCAGATGGAATTCAGCCGCCTGGGCAGCAACCGGCTCATCCCGCTGAAGGCGCGTCTGATCTTCGCGACCCACCAGGACCTGGAAGAGATGGTCGCACAGGGAAAATTCCGCCAGGATCTGTATTACCGCATCAATGTGATGAGGATTGAATCGCCGGCGCTGAGGGAACATCCGGAAGATATCTCGAAGGTTGCCACGCATTTTCTGCGGCACTATTCCGAGATGTATCAAAAGCCGATGGAGAACATCGATCCCGATGCACTGGCCGCCCTCGAGGTGTACTCCTGGCCCGGCAATGTGCGCGAACTCGAAAACGTGATTCAGCGCGCCATCATCCTGGCCAGCAAAGAGACTCTTCGCCTGGAGGATTTGCCCCTGAAGATTCAGGAACAGGAAGAGAACATCGTCGACTTCAGCGACTTCCATCCTGTGGGATCCTTTGAGCGGCAACTTCGCGACTACAAGGTCAAGCTGGCGGCAAACGCGGTGCGCGAGAACAATGGAAACAAGACGCTGGCCGCTCGCAGCCTGTGCATTTCGCGGGCTTATCTGCACCGTCTGATCCGGATTGCCGAACCCGACTCCGCCCCGCTGTACGAACCTGGCGTGCAGGAAATCAGGTCGGCGTAAGCTCGGCAGCACGGGTTACTCGGTTCGCGCGCTTTTTCGTGCGGTGCAACCGTCCGGCTTCAATCTGCCTGAATTGCAAGAATCGGCGAAATGCCGCTCAGCCGTCGGGCCGAAGAACGTCCGCTTACTCCCATCACTGCCCCGCCGTCCGTGACGAATGCACTGGATCGCTCTTTCCGCCAGGGTATACACTGCGCTTTGTGTTCAGAATCCCATAGACATGCCTGTTGAAGAAAAACTTTCTATGTTGAGCTACAGTTGCGGCCCTGGCCGCCCCTTGCTGGAATTGACCATCGGCGATCTGCTCCACCGCACCGCCGACCGCTTCCCCGACCGGCTGGCGGTGGCTTCGTGTCACCAATCGCAGCGTCTCACCTGGGCTGAGTTGAGCGTCCAGGCCGACCGTGTAGCCCGCGGCCTGTGGTCGCTGGGCATCCGTCGGGGCGACCGCGTGGGCCTGTGGTCCACCAACTGCATCGAGTGGATCGTGATGCACATGGGCTGCGCGCGGGCCGGTGCGGCCCTGGTGAACGTGAACCCGGCTTACCGCTCCCACGAGCTCCAGTACACCCTCTCCAAGTCGCGGATGAAGGCGCTTTTCCTGTGGCACAAGGACAAGCGCGCCGACTACGAGGAGATCCTGAGCCGGGCACGGCACGGGCTGACGCTGGAACTGGAGCACACCATCTACTTCGACTCGCCCGACTGGCCCGCGCTCCTCGACGCCCCCGGCGAACTGCCCGATTTCGTGGCCGTGGACGATGTGGCCAACATCCAGTACACCAGCGGCACCACGGGTCTGCCCAAGGGCGTGATGCTCACGCACCATAACATCGTGAACGACGGACAGTTCCTGGCCCAGGGCTTCCACTACACCGAGCAGGACAAGATTGTTTTGCCGGTGCCCTTGTTCCACTGCTACGGCTGCGTCATCGGAACCATGTCCTCGGTCAACTCGGGCGCAGCCATTATTCTGCCCAACTGGACCTTCGACGCCCGCGCCACCCTCAAGGCGATCCACGACGAGCGGGCCACCTCGGTCTACGGCGTCCCCGCCATGTACGTAGCGGAATTCGCCACTCCCGAGTTCCCCTCCTACGATCTGACCAGTCTGCGCACCGGCATGATGAGCGGCGCCCCCTGTCCCATCGAGCTCATGAAGCGGGTTCTCAACGAGATGCACATCGGCGAATTGGTCATCGCCTACGGGCAAACCGAAACCTCGCCTGTCGTCACCATGAGCGACGCCGGCGACTCGATCGAGGTGCGCGTCAATACCGTGGGCCGTGCCATGCCGCAGACCGAGATCCAGGTCGTTTCCACCATCACCGGCGAGACCCTCCCGGCCGGCGAACAAGGCGAGATTTGCGCCCGCGGATTCGTGGTCATGAAAGGCTACGACGACGACCCCGAAGGCACGGCGCAGGTGATTGCCCCCGACGGCTGGCTGCACACCGGCGACCTCGGAATCATGCGCGAGGACGGCTGTCTGCGCATTACCGGCCGCTCCCGCGACGTGATCATCCGCGGCGGCGAAAACATCTACCCGCGCGAGGTCGAGGAGTTCCTCTACACCCACCCCAATGTCGGCGAAGTCCAGGTCGTGGGTATTCCGAACGAGCGGCTGGGCGAGATTGTGGTGGCCTGGGTTCGACTCCGGCCGGGCGTCGAGGCCACTGAAGACGAGATTCGCGAGTTCTGCCAGGGACAGATCGCCTACTACAAGATTCCCGAACACGTGCGGTTTGTGGATGATTTCCCGGCAACGCTCTCGGGCAAGATCCAGAAGTACAAGATGCGCGAATTCGAGATCGAGGCCCGCGGATTGCAGCGCGTGGCCGACGCGGCGACGGCCTAACAGGACTCAGGCGTCAGACTGAGGCGCATGGTCTTCCAGGTCTCAAGAATGGCGCCTTCCGGAAGTTCAGGACAGGCGCCTGGGCACCCGGGATCCGTTGGATGTCGTAGATTGGGCGAATGAAATCTCGCGGAATCGATAGCTGTATCGCGGTCAGATTGGCGCGGGCTGGAGTTTGCCTTGCCCTCTTCGGCTTCGCCGCGACTCTGCTGATGCCGCAACCTGCCCCGCTACAGAAGGCCGATTCGATATTGATCCTGAAGAAGGACCACGTTCTTGAGTTACTGGCCGGGGGCAAGGTCATCCGAACTTACAAAGTGGCGCTGGGACGGGGCGGGCTTGCGCCCAAGGAACGGGAAGGCGACGGGCGAACCCCGGAGGGCCATTACGTGATCGACGCCCGCAACGCAGACAGCCACTACCATCGTGCGCTGCACGTTTCTTATCCCGACGCCGGGGACCGCAATCATGCAGCCAGGCTCGGCGTCTCTCCCGGCGGTGCCATCATGATTCACGGCCTGCCGAACGGCCTGGGGTGGGTGGGCGCGGGGCATCGGCTCTACGACTGGACCCTGGGCTGCATCGCCGTGACCAACGAAGAGATCGACGAGATTTGGAATCTGGTCCCAGTCGGGACGCCCGTCGAGATCAGGCCGTAAGGCGGGGCTCCAGGCCTCGCTCTTGAGCCCCGTGAGCGCTCGCATACAGGCTATTTCGCGCGGGTTGCGACAAACTCCTGCGGCGGGCGGTCGCCGGCCTGGCGGGTGAACTTGATCGTATCGCCGTCGATCTTACCCTTGTAGACAATCTTGAACTCGTTGCCGTTGAAGTTCATGACCTGGGTGAAGGAAATGGTATCGCCGTCGATCTTCCCGTCCGAAAGGTCGGTATCTCCCCGCGGGCTGGTGATCTTCCCGGTCAGCGTTGCCCCGTCCACGTGAAAATCGAAGGTGATCGTCTGCGTGCCCCTGGGCGTATCCACCTGGGCTGTCCACTTGCCGTTGAAGTCGGCGGCCAGAGCAGCCGCGGAACCGAGTGCTAGGAACAGAACAGCGAGCAATACCTTTCGAACCATAGCTTGCCTCCGTGGAATCTGTGGAATCCGGGCGGAGAATTGTCGATCCGCCGCCTGCAATAGGGGACGGAGAGCGAGGCCCGCAAGTCTCAAGGCGCTGTACGGCTGCTACGGCAAACCGAGGCCGATCGCGCCGAGCTTTCCCCTTAGGCCAGGGACCGGCCGGGAAGGCCGTGGGTTCGGCAGTCGCTTAAGCGGACTGCGCGAGAGGGTGCTGGAGCAGATTTCCGGTCTCCGATTGCACCAACCGGAGAGCCGTGGGCGATTGCGCCGCATTCTTGGCAGGCTCCTCGGGAGCATTCGACTCGGTATCGGTCCCGTGGATGTCGATGCGGCCCCTCAGGACCGCACCCTCCTCGATACAGAGGCGCGCGGCGGTCACATCTCCGGTCAGCAATCCCTGAGCGCGAATCTCCACGCGATTGGATGCCACGATGTTGCCGCAGACCTTGCCCAGCACCACAATGTCGCCGGCGGCAATCGTTGCGGCGACTTCACCATTCGGCCCCACGGTAACGCGGCTGCCAGGAAGATCGATGCTTCCCTCGATGCTGCCGTCGATAAACAGCGACTCCGAGCCCGTAATCTTGCCTTTGACCCTCAGCCCTTTGCCGATCATGGCCTGGTAGCTGGCTTGCGCCGCAATGCGGGCCGCGGATTCATGGGCCAGAATGGCTGGTCCCAGATGCTCTGGCTCCTGGATGGAAGAGGTGGAGGATGATTCGCTAGCTCTGGATTTCCACATAACTTTCAATAGGTCTCCTGTTTCCGCGTGAAGGAGTGTGATGACATGGCTAGGCTGAACTCACCGGCCCGTTCTCACCTATCGGCAACTTAGCGGCAGTTTTCATGCCGCTCCATTTTAGTTAGAGCAATTCAATCGCCAAAACTCAAGCATTAAGATTAGGCACTTATGAGAGAAAGGAAGGCAGATAGCCTCTAACGCCGCTCGACGCGCCCGTTTGGGCCCAGCTGGGTTGGCGTTTGCTGCGCAATGAACCATTTTCGCCTGCATGGCGTCTGGACGATGCGGATCGTTCCGGAGGATGGCCGCCCATTTCTAATGCACGGTGCGGTGAACCGTCTCCACCTGTTTGCCATAGAGCCCGCGAAAGGCGTTCCAGCGGATGATGGCGATCTCCTCAAGCATCTTCATGCCGTCTCTCAAGTAGCTCATCCGGGTGCGCTCGTCGTGGGCCCAGCTCACCGGAACTTCGAGAATCCAGAAGCCCCGCTTGAGGGCGATGAAGAGCATCTCCGGATCGAAACCCCAGCGCTCGATGGTTTGCAACTGGAAGACGGTCTGGGCGGCTTCGCGGGTAAAGGCCTTGAAACCGCACTGGGTGTCGGCAAACTTGAGCCCCATGACCGTACGGATGACGGCATTGAAGCAGCGGCCAAAGAACTGCCGGTAGAGCGGCTGGCGGTGGGTCTGACGGCCCTTCTCAAGCCAGCGCGAGCCGATGGCGATGTCGGCGCCCCCGGCGATGGCGGCAAAGAGACGCTCGGCCTCCTCGATGGGCGCCGAGAGGTCGGCGTCGGTAAAGATCACGACCTCGCCCTGAGCGGCAAGCATTCCGGCGCGCACGCTGTAGCCCTTGCCGCGGTTGACGGGGTTTTCAATGAGCCGGACCTCCGGCGCATGGGCGGCAAAGGCGCGCGTCACGTCCGGCGTCGCGTCCGTGGAGCCGTCGTTGACCACGATCACCTCCGCGGACCAACCGCGCTCGCGGATGCAGGAGATGACCGACTGGAGCGTCGCGGGAATGCGGGCGCTCTCGTTGTAGGCCGGAATCACAATGCTGTATTTCGGATAGTGCGTCACGCTTGCAACCACCCCCCGGCCACGACTCCGTGTTCATCCGCGCGCGGCTTCCGGGAAAAGACTCTGGACATCATATACTCCTGTGGGCCAGCTTGATCCGATTAATCTCGGGTGAGCGGTTTTTTCCGCCCGGCTGGCCATGCCAAAGGTCCAATTCTACAGAAGTTCTTCCTTTTTCGCGCTATCCTGAGCAGAATCCGGTTATGCTGTGAGCGGAGGCCTAACGGACATGACAAAGGCAGACTTGGTAGAAAAGGTGACTGGCCTGGGCGACCTGACTCGCCGCGATGGCGAGGTCATCGTAGAAACCATCTTCAGTTCGGTGATCGGAGCCCTGCAGGGTGGGGACAAGATCGAGATTCGCGGCTTCGGGTCCTTTCGCATCCGCCAGCGCAATCCCCGCATCGGACGCAACCCGAAGACGGGAGAACGGGTAGAAGTCCCGGCCAAACGGGTGCCCTACTTCAAACCTTCCAAGGAGCTACGCGACCTGGTCAACCCCGGCGAGGCTGCCCGCGCCTCCTGAGCGCGCCCCTTTCCCTCTTCCTGCGCTCTTTTCACTATGCAATCCGCAACGTCCGTCCCCGCGCGTTCCGGCACGAGGGCGGACAATCCCTTTCTTGAACTGCCTCGCAGCCTCTCCAAAGCTCTCTCGCTCAGCTTGATGCGGCGCCCGGTGCGCCTGGAGCCGGACTCGCGTCCGTCCGCTTGGCCGTTCGCCGCTGACCGATCCAGTCCAGAAGGAAAAGGCCGGCCAGAAACGGGATCAGCCAGATCACCCGGCATTCATAGCGATCGTCCGCTACCGACAGAACGCCGGTGACGAAAGCATTGGCGACCACCATGGAAACGATCACCAGGCTCAGTCCGGCGAGCCGGGGTGAGTGCCGACGCCAGAGAAACGGAATTGCGACGGCGATGAGCCCGAGCGAGGCAATAACGGTCCACCACTGAATCTCCGTAAGCAGGTCGAGAGGCAGAGCGTCGTGCGCCTGGCGGCTTTTCAAGTAGCTTGCCCGCGCCCCAGGCAGCACCGAATCGAACTGCGCGAGCATCCACGGGCTGGGATCGAATCCATACAAGCCGAAGGCCAGAAGCTGCTCCCGGAAGTTGGCGACAGACCGGATGAACTGTTCGCGGGGATAGGCGCGCAGCGTGGCCAGAACAAGGGGGATCTCCTCTTTTGAGATTTGATCCCGTTCGGCATCGGAGCCGCTTTCGTAGGCTCCATCCGGATCCCAGAGAAAGCCATCTGCATCGTTGGAGAGCTCTTGCAGGTGGTTGCAGACCGCCCATTGCAACTGCGGGCAGTGCTTCTCCAGATACCAGCGTCCAGGACCGTCGGCGACCAACCGGGCCATCAAATAAGGCGGGCGCTCGCCGTTCAGCGAGGGCTTGCCATAGAGGTAGCCGTGCAAAGCCAACTGAGCCGCCGCCGCCAGCACAATGATCGCCGCCGCCTCGCCCACGGCGCGAATCCGCTGGCGAAGCGGCCGGCGGTCGAAGAGAAAAAACAGGGCCAGAATGAAGCACAAGCCGGCAGCCAGAATGAAGTGCGTGGCATGGGCGGTAACACCCCACACGGCAATGGGATAGAGGGCAAACCGCTCGCCGCGGGAAAGCGTTTCGCCGGCAAACGCCAGGAGATAGACAGAGAGATACAGAACCGGGCCCAGAATGTCGGGCATGATGAAGTCCGCGTACCAGCCCACGCCGGTCAGCAGGCTCAGCACGAGAAGGAGGGCGAGGTAGCAGACTGCGGGACGCCGCAGCACGATCGATCGCACTACCAGCCAGAGAACCCAGGCCACCAGAACGCATTGCAGGGCGACGATGGGCCAGGGAGAGATGTTCCAGTGCCAGGGCAGGATGCTGAGGCTATAGAAGAAAGACCGCACGCCGTAGTATTCCGAAAACTTGCGCAGGAACAACGCCCGCGCCACGATGCGGCCGTCGTCCATGTACGTCATCGAATCCGGGTAAAGTAGCGGAAATCCGTTGAAGAACGCAGGCCAGGCCAGGAAGAGCGCTCCCAGAAGCACGGCCGCGCCGCGGCAGAAGGAAAGCCGTCCTTTCAGTTTTAGCGCGAGCCTTCGCCCTTCAGCCCTAGGGAATGCCATGGCTTTCGAGTCCCCTCAGAAGTCTTCGTCGTGATCGCCCACCATCCTAACATCCGCGGCGCCAGGGGAAAGCTGCGCGAAGATCCACGCCGCTCCCGCTTGAACGGGACCGGTCATCGCTTGCCGGCGGCGGCCTTCCGGATGCCGATCACGCTCAACATGCGGCCCGCGTGGCCGTGGGAAGCGCGATAGGAGAAGAACAAATCTGCCTGGCAGTTTGTACAACCGCCCACGGACCGAATGGAGCGGGGTTTGAGGCCCGCGTCCAGCAACTGGCGGCGATTGGCCTCGATCAGGTCCAGGTGCAGGCTGGGGCCGATGGGCGAATGGCCGGGTGCGCGCTGGGTGAGAAACAACATGGGATACTTGGTCCGCACCGCATCGGCATCGTCCACCTCGCAAAAGAGCTCGCGGGCATAAACGAACTGGGACTCGAAGCTGGAGAGCACCTCTTCGCCGACGGCGTAACAGCAAGCGCCGATGCCAGGGCCGATGGCGGCAACCATGTCCTCGGGCCGGGAGCCGAATTCGAAGCGCATCCGGCCTACGCCGGTCTCAACAATTCTCTTCACGGTTCCCCGCCATCCGGCGTGGAAGGCGGCTACCGCCCGGCGCTTGCGGTCGACCACGAGGACCGGAATGCAGTCGGCGGTCTGGATGCCCAGCAGCAGGCCGGGCTCATCGGTCATTAGGCCGTCGCCCTTCCACGGCTGTTCCCTGAGAGCATCTCCGGCTGCGGCAACGACCAGGACGTTCGAATGAATCTGGCGGAGGGTCACCAGCGGCGTGGCCGGGTCTCCGGTGACCGCCTCGGCCAGAAGTCCGCGGTTGAGGGCAACAGTCTCCCGGCTGTCGTCTGCCGTAAAACCAAGATTCAACTCGCCTGGCGCATCCTCAGGGCAGTAGCAGCGGCTCAGCCCGCCTTTGCGGGTGCTGAACCCGTGCCAGAGCCAAGGCGTCTTCTCCCAGCCCGGAACCGTCAGCCACGGAACGCCATTTGGGGCGACGCGAGGAACAGGCGCGGCCTGCCGCAACTCGTCCGGCTGCGCGCGCTCAAAACGCATGCGTCGCGTGACGCCGGCGGCGTTGCCGCGAAGAGTACGCACCAGGCCCGCACGCTCGAACAGGGCGTCGATCGCCTGGACATCCTCGCAGGGAGGAGATTTTGGAGTGGAGGAAGACCGCATGACAGTTCAATTCTATCTGTCGGGAATTCTTCGATTCGCTTTAAGCGCCTTTACGTACTGCCGGGGCGGCGGTGAGCGAATGGGCCTGCCTTCCGGCAGGCCCGCTCGAGAGGCATTTGAGGGGAGGGGTCCAGGGGGGCTTGAGAGAAGGGGTCCATACAGGACCTTCAAAAAGGAATGGATACCTTTCTTGGAGGGGTCGTATTTCGGGGAAGCCTCTGCTTGTTACTTAATCAGATGCCGAACCTTGTAAAAGGTTGCATAATCGGTTGCGGCGCCGGACGGAATGGATCGCGGCACTCTGGTCGCAGCCCGCACCCGGTTACCGATCCGGCACCCCCCGTATACAAAAGAACATTAATCAAGTTGCATAGCCGGGGCTGAGTTGGCACTCTTTTAAGTGTGAAGCGCTGGCATTACATCGTTCTGCTGGGACTGTTGGTCTTCGGATCGGTCTACGTCTATCTGCATCGCCAGCAGTTGGGGCTGGTCGGCCCCCGCAGTTACGTGACCAGTGACGCCGCCAGTTCCGACCAGACGGGTCCAGAGGCCCGCCCAGCCCACATCAACTGGCAGATGGCCGACCGTTCCAGCGATGGCTTCAAGGTGGAGATGCCCAGCGATATCAAGGAGATCCAGGTTCCAGCCTACAACGAAAGCAACGGAGCGGAACCGGTGAACATGATCTTCTCGAACCCCGACGGCGGCACCTCTTTTGCCGTGGCCTGGGCAGACAACCCGCCCGTGATGCGGGTGAACAACCGGGCTCCGGACCGGACCCTGGACATGGCGCGGGATGGGGCCCTGGCCCGCACGCAAACCACTCTCATCAGCGAATCGCGGAGCAACCCCGCCGGCTTTCCGGCGCGAGATTTTGTGGCCCGCAACGTGGGCGGCGGCATACTGGATTCCCGGTTGATCTATGCCGGAGAGCACCTGTATATGCTGATCGCGACCTTCCCTTCGATGAGCGCCCGCCGGGAGCAGGACGTGACGCGATTCTTCAATTCCTTCACTCCCAACCAGTCCCCGAGCATTCCCGAGACCCTGCCGGCCGCGCCCGCGCCCGCACCCGCCAGGCACGACTGAGAGGCTGTTTGCCCCAGCCAATCTGCGGCCAGTAACTCAAAAGCTTCCCCTTTGCCTGGAAAACTCCAAAGCATTACTTTGGTTATGGATGCGCGGCTATCTCCGTGGAATTCTTTCACGTAGAATGCCGATATCAGCTGTTCTCTGAAACGGGCCTTGTAATGACGATTTCCGCTCTCTCGACCGCGGGTCTTTCTCAATTCGTCCTCTACTCAAGCAATCTGAATAAATCTCAGAAGGCCTGGCAAAGCTTGGAGCAAAACCTGGCCGCGGGAAATCTGAGCGGCGCGCAGTCGGCCTTCAACAGCTATCAGCAGGCGAATCAGAACCTTTTGGCCCTTGGCGCCGCCAGTACGCCGGCCAACACGCAGCTCAATACGGATATGACTGCACTGAGCAAGGCCCTCAGCTCGGGCAACCTGTCGGACGCACAATCCGCGTTCGCGTCCGTCCAGAACGATCTGAAGACGACCCCGTCGCAAACCACGCCAGCCGCCGCGGCGGCCATGAACCAGGCCGTGCAGATGGTGGACGATCTGCTCACCCTCTCCAGCGCGGCCACCTTCTCCAGCACCCCCGCCGATCCGACCGTTGCGATTCTGGGCGGCGCCTTCGGCGTGAATACGTCGCCCAATATCTCCGACCCGGCAACCGCCGTCTTGAACACGCTGTATCGCGCCTACAGCTCATCGAATCTGGACAATATCGCCAGCGCATCGGGCAACGGGGCCATCGAAAGCAGCACGAGCTCGCAGAGCAGCGCCAGCGTGAACACGTACGCATAGGGGTTCCCAGGCGGCAAAATCCAGAGCACAGAAACACAGCCGCACAGAGCAGCAAAGATCTCTTTTTGTTTTCAATGCGCGGAATCTCGCCTGTTGTGCATCTCGATGCGCCGCGGTTTTCTTCACGGATTCGACGCCCAGGGGATTGAAAAAGCCACACAACTCCCCGATCAAAATCGAGATGGAACCGGCCGAATCGGCTGCGTCAAGTGCTGTTTCATTAGCAACTTGCGCAACTTATTCCGGTGCAGATAGAGGGTCGGGCGAGACGGCGCGGCGTGCAGGGGTTGGAGCAGTTTGCTTGGAAGGTGCCGAAGCGGGCAGAAAGTTTGCCTGGATGGTTACGAAGTTATTCTGTAAAACTGTAAAAGTTGGCCGGTCTCATCCGTCTCGACGGCATGATTGACAGATGGGAGCAGGCTGGCGGCAGAACCGCGCCCACACAAAGGAGCATAGAGTCTCCCGGACCAAAGGCGTGGTGCGCCCCGCCTCTGAATGCGGGAACGGAAGAAGATCCAGGGCCGTGTCCATTCGAGAACTTGTGTGTGCTCCCATGTTCTGCTCAGGCCATCAACTGTTGACGCGAGCCAGGTTGCAAGACCAGGTCGGGATCGGCAAGCCGGATTAGACGATGCAAATAGACGCGCGAGATGCCCAGACGACGGGCAGCCAAGGTTCTATTCCCATTGTTCTCTCGAACGGCCGAGACAGCCAACTGGATCTTATAGGCGGATAGCAACTCTTCAAACGATCCCCCGGGCAGGTAGCTGCCAATATCGACCACATTGCCAAGATCGGCATCCTCGCTGCCGAGATCCGCGCTATCGTTGTCGAGGTCTGCACTATCTTCCCCCCCGGCGTCGAATGCCAAATCCTCTTTCCGAATCGCCGGGCCTGAAGCAAGAATGATGGCACGCTGCATCACGTTTTCCAGCTCGCGCACATTCCCCGGCCACGCGTACTTCTGGAGCATGGCGAGCGCATCCCGTTCGATCGATTTGACTGGCTTCTCATATATCCGAGAATAATGATCAAGGAGATGCTTCGCTATCTTGGGAATGTCTTCCCGATGCTCCTGGAGCGACGGCGAATCAATCTGCATGACGTTGATGCGGTAATAAAGATCCTGGCGGAATTTTCCTTCGGCCACCATTTTGGCCAAATCCCGGTTGGTGGCGAAGATCAGGCGCGCCCGTAAAGGGACCAGCCTGTTGCTGCCCAGACGGCTGAATTCCATTTGCTGCAGAACCCGCAACAGCTTGACCTGGGTAAACAGACTCAATTCCCCGATTTCGTCAAGGAAGAGCGTGCCGTCGCCTGCCTGTTCAAAGTAACCTTCGCGCGCCCCTACCGAGCCGGTGAAGGCTCCCTTTTCGTGACCGAACAACTCGGCCTCGATGAGAGTCTCCGGGATGGCGCCGCAGGAGACAGCCACGAATGGACGGCTGGAACGGACGCCGAGATTGTGGATGGCGCGCGCGATCAGTTCTTTGCCGGTTCCACTCTCGCCCGTCACGAGGACCGAGGCGCTGAGATTGGTTACGCGCTGCACAAGCTTGTACACCTTTTGCATCTGCGGACTGGAGCCGATCATACGGTCGCAACTTCCAGGGACCGCGAACGGATGCCGGTCGGCGTGCTGCTCACGCTTGAGCAAGGAGTGCTCGTATGCCCGGCTCAGCATGACCTTGAGTTCGCGAACGGAGGGCGGCTTGCGGCAGTAGCCAAATGCTCCTGCCCGAACAAGATCGAATGAAGTCGCCCGAAGCTCGTCGTCGGCCATCACGATTACGGGAGTATTCGATGCCATCAACTGCTCGCAAAGTCCAATGCGTTCCCGCAGTGAATCGCGATGCGAGTTCAGATCCAGAATGATGACATCGCATTCCGCGACCGAAGTCAGAGCGTTCTTTCCCCGTTCTTCTGAAATCAGAAGCACCTCAAAGTCCTTACCCAGTGCGGAAGATAAGAGGGGGAAAAGCGTAAGGTCTTGGGTATACAGCCCGATCTTGCTCATGTTTGAGTCGCTCTTTCTCTGTTTACTTACAGGCCGCTCCCGGTAAGAAGCGGAAAGTCGATATCGTAAAGCCGAATGCACCGCTGCGACACCGCCATATGCGGCGAGTTTTGCCAAGAAGGTTTGCGATACGTTTCAAGTGTTTGCGAACAACAATCGCGAGTTTGCGGCGGACTTGAGTTTCTGTTGCGCTGGCGGTCAGGCACCCGACGCCGCTGCAAACCCAAAACGGCCGCAATCCGGGACCGGCCAGTTGCGCCAGTTTGTCCGGCAAGCAAATAAACCGCTGCTTCCCACGCCGGCAGTAAGTTCGGAGGCAATTTCGCGACGGGCGCGAACTACCTCGGCGGCGAGCAAGCGCAAGATCCTCTCGGACAACCGCAGATTGGATTCCATGAGTCCGGTGAAATCTTCATGGCTAACGAAGCTGAGGACGGCGTCTTTAAGGGCAACGGCATTCAACGTGTGCGCCTTTTGGCACAGGACGCCGGGCAAGTCAAGCAAAGAGCCCGCGGTTGTCTGAAGGGTGATCACCAATCCCCCTCCAGGCGAATCCGTTGAAAGCGTGGCCGCTCCCTTGTGCAGGATGTAAAGGCCAGCCGGACGATCGCCTTGACGGAAGAGTATGCGCGCCCGGTCACAAGGGATCGATCTCGAATACCCGTCGAATGCTTCAATGAGTTGTGGGTCGGCGATGAATGCAGATTGGTCGAGCAGCATTTCTTGCCTCCTGGTGGATGGTGAGTTCCCTGTGTCGGTGGCGGACTATTCACTTTCACCAAGGAGTTGGGGGAGGGTTTTCACTCTCCCCTGTTCTCCTTGTGGGTGGGGAAGCCGTATTACACCAAGTCCGTCGTTTTCACTTGCCTCGAACCCGCTGCGAATCAAAGACCGATCGTCGTGACTCCTCTTTCGCGATATGCATGGCCGCATGTTCGGCGGCGCCGCCATACTGTCAGTCACATTGCGCTTAGAATGAAGTTAGGGGAGACCAAAGGGTATTTGCATCAGTGAATACTGGATTTTATGTAAGTCTTTTCGCGTAGGTTCTGTAGGGTAATTCCTACAGCCATTGGCCGATCTCGTCGGCGCTATTCAAGCTGGTCAATCTGCTTCTAAGCGATGCGCGGATCGACGCGGCGGCAGAGTTCGAGAATTCTCTTTGTCGCCCGCGCCAGCCTTTCGGTGCGCTGCTCCAGGTCTCCGACCGTGTGATTTCGTGCTTTGAGCTTGTGCTTTCCCAGCTCCCAAAATCGGGAGCTGGGGCATCCATCGTTGATGCAACAACAAACGATCAGAGAGCTAGTCGATATCGCCTGCCGCCCCCTGCGGATGTAAACATCCGTTAACAGCAGGCGCAAGGCCAAGCTGTTTGCCGCTTGAATAGAAGGCCGTTATGGCATTCGCGATTCGTTGTTCTTCTGCCATCGGCGCTTGAGCCAGCCATTGCACCTGCCGGGCAACGGCATCATCGCCGCTCATCCGGAATAATCAGCAGCACTTCAACTCTTGCAACTTCGCCATTCTGCATGGCGGGCCTGAATTGCCACTGTTCGAGCGCGCTGAGCACAGATTTCGCCTGCGGAAACTCCGGCGGAAAGAGGACTGACAATGCCTCGAAGCGGCCAGCCCGATTCACGAACCCGTGAACCATGAGGGCATCGGCATCGATTGCGCCAGGATCAATGTTTGGCCGAACCATGTCATATGGCCAGGGCGCATCCATGCGCCGGATGGATCTCAAGTTCACCGCATCGTCGGAACGCGGAAGTGAATACTGAAGGATCCAGCTCTTGGTCAGGCCAAGGTGAACATAAACCGTGTAGGCCATTCTGCCCGTCCATAGCTTTGCTGTTTCCGGATACTTCTCTTCGAGCGAGGCGCCCACGACAACTATGCCAAACCTGCCGTCCCTTGGCAGCAGAATACGTTGCTTCGATGACCCGCTGTCAGAGCCGGAGAGCGCTTCGCGCGCCTGATTTCCGGAGCCGCGCTGCCCGTCAACGGAGGATGGCGCCGGCCTGCCCGGCCTTGGCGCACCGGTGGAAGCTGCGGACGCGTCTGAATTACTGGGTGGCAGCGTGACGGTTCCCTCCCGCATATGGAGATCTGAAATCGAGATCACCGGGGCAGGCGCGGGCTGCGCGGACGAATCGGAAGTCATTACCGGGGCCATTTGTGGCAGCTCAGGCCGTTGATCGGCAACGGGCGAAGTTGTGCTCGGGGAAATCGAAGCAGTTGCCGCAACGCGGCCGCTGGATGTGACGCTGATGTCGCGCAGAATCGATGCTTCATTGGGCGCGTCGAGAGAGGGCCGTACAGCGGCGGCGGTTGGCTTTTGCAGCGCGGGCAGAACGATTGTCCGGGCCGGGCTCTTCTGCGCACTCCAGGTCACGATCGCCGGAACCGGCGGCTCCTGGAGCAGGGAGAGAGAGGAAGAGAGTTGCGGCTGCGCCAGCATTTGCGGTGTCGAAGCCGGTGCCGGCATCTGCAGTGAAATTGCCGGAGGAAGAGGCTTTTTTGCCTCCGCTGAACGGGTGGACCTGGTGGACTGCTGTCGAGGATATGCGATGTCTCCTCCCGCGGAGGGCTTCATCTGCGCTTCTGGCAGGTGCAGGTCCAGATGGCGCACAGTAAAACGGGGGATGAGAATGCGGTTGTCGATCCGTGGTGTGCTCACGACCCCAAGATGTACCAGTGCAAGAACCGCACCATGCGCAAAAACCGAGACCAGGCAGGATGACAGCAGCCGGTTCGAAGCTGGCTCCTGCGCAAACAGTGAGATCGCGCTCGAACGGGCCATGAGCGAATTGCTTTCTGCCCGCGCCGCCCGGCCACTCTCTGCATTCACTGTCATATGGAGGGTCCCCATAAACTTTCCTGGTGCTGAACTGCGCGCGCCGCCGCAGGAGAAGGTCTGCGTCCTCTCGCAGCACGTGCAGGGCCAGTCTCCCCGACTCAGCGACGTTGCCAGTTACCGCGCTCTTGCCCGTGCCTTTGCGCAGACGCGCGGAGATGTATCGCTTGGCGGTCTGACGGTCACGCCAATCCGTGCCGACCGGCGGCGCGCCGGCAGCCTTCTCTTTTCAACCGCTGGAGCAAAGGAGATCGATCGAGCCTATCAGTAAACGGTGGTTTACATCATGGAACGCGGTTCGGTTGTCATTATGCAAGCTGTTGAATAATAAGTGGATATATTTAGAGCCGCAGATGGCGCTCCATTTGCTATGTAGGGGTAACAGCCGTAGCTGTGAATACCGACAGACGGCGCAGTTGTCCACATATCTGAACTTCCCTTGCCCTGGATCAGGTCGAAGCGGGCTTCGATGAAACATCGAAACTCGCATCCAGTGCAGCCGCGATTGCGACAGAACCCAGAAAATGGAGCTGGCCTCTTGCCAGTTCAGGCAGGTCCCATATGAGTCGAAGACTATTCACAATTCTATTTCTCGCCTTTGTCACTGCAAGCGCATGTTCTTACCTTGCGTGGCGCACGGTAGGCGACCGTCTGGATGCTTCGCGGCTGGCTGCCGGCACCCGCGTGGTTGCTGCCGCCGAGGACATCAAGCTCGGCGCCATTCTCACCGCCGACGACCTGAAGGTTATTTCGATCGCGGGGGGAGTTCCCAAAGGCGCCATCCTCGAGAAGGACAAGAGCAGGGTCATTGGACGAGGTGTCGTGTCGAACCTGAACCAGGGCGAGCCCATTGTGGAGAGTCGCCTGGCGGTACCTGGCTCGGGAGGTGGGCTGGCAGCCACCATTCCCAGCGGCATGAGAGCCTGCGCGATCAAGGTCGACGACGTGGTAGGCGTGGGGGGATTCGTGACCCCCGGAATGCGCGTGGATGTTCTTATCTCCGGCACTCCTCCTGCACCCGGGACTCCCTCTCAAGGCACAGAGGCGAGGACCATCTTGCAGAACATCGAAGTCTTGTCGGCCGGCACCGATATTCAAAAGGACGGTGAAGGCAAGCCAAAGCAGGCGCAGGTCGTCAACCTGCTTGTGGATCCCAAACAAGCCGAAACACTGAGTCTGGCCAGCAACCAACAGGTAAGAGTCCTGCTCGTGCTGCGGAACCCGCTGGATACCGAAGTTGCCGAGGTGCCGGGTGCAGCGATGGCCAGCCTTTTTGGAGATTCGGTTCCCCCCCGGCCAATTGTTCGGCCCGCGGCAGCGAAGATCGCTCGCCCAACTGCGCCCAGGACGATTTCAATTGTGGTCATGAACGGTTCGAAGCGGACTGAAGAGCAATTCGCTTCTCCCGAGGTAAGGCAGTGAAAGCAAACACCTGCAGCTTGATCGCATGTTTCAGTGCCGTGTCACTTGTACTAAGTGGCGGAGCGGGCCTGCGGGCACAAGCCGTAGCTTCCGCTTCTCAAACCGCAGTGCTCCCCAGTCAGGATTCGGTAAATGAACTCTCCGTCTCGGTGGGAAAGACGATACTGGTTGACTGCGAGCGGGGTGTATCCAGGGTCTCCATCGGCTTGGGCGAATTCGCCGAAGCCTCCGCGGTAAGCCCAACCGAAATCACGGTGAATGGCAAAGCTGCCGGGGAAACGAGTCTGATTGTCTGGGACGCCCAGGGCGGACGGCAAATCTTCAATGTGTCGGTGCGCGCCAGCGAGTTGGCATCGAACAACCGTCTGGACGCCATCCGCCGCGAGTTCAGGACGCAGCTTCCGGGGCAGCACCTGGAGGTCGTCACAGATGGCGACGTAGTGTTCCTGCACGGTACGGTCAAGGATATCAACAGCAGCGACCGCGCGGTCCGAATTGCCGCCACTGCCGGCAAGGTCGTGAACCTGCTCAAAGTTGATGTGCCTGCCGCCGACCCACAGATTCTGCTTAAAGTGCGTTTCGCCAGTGTCGACCGCAGCAAGACCAAGCAGTTGGGCATCAACCTGTTCAACAACGGACTGGGAAACACGCTCAGCTCGATTTCAACGGGGCAATTCACTCCGCCGCTGACTGACTCCGCGGGAACGACCATCACCACCGACCAGAACCTCATGGCCGCCTTCCCAGGGCTGGGCAATTTGGGCGCCACCATCCAGGCCCTCGAGTCCAAAGGCGTAGTGGAGGTTCTTGCGGAACCCAATCTGCTGGCCGCGAACGGCAAACAGGCCAGTTTTCTGGCCGGAGGAGAGTATCCATATCCGGTTGTTCAAGGCGGCACTGGCAGTATGGGACCCACGATTACGATCATGTTCAAGGAGTATGGAGTCCGCCTCAACTTCATCCCCACCGTTACTCCTCGCGGAACGATCCGGCTTCAAGTGGCCCCCGAAGTCAGTTCGCTGGATTTCACCAATGCCGTCGAGGTTTCAGGATTCGATGTCCCCGCAATTTCAACCCGCAAGGTGAATACTGAAGTCGAGTTGAACGACGGGCAAAGCTTTGTCCTCGGCGGTTTGCTCGATAACCGCGAGACGGAGACATTGCAGAAGATCCCCTTCCTCGGAGACATTCCAGTTCTGGGCAAGTTCTTCCAGTCGATTTCAACGAATAAGACGAATACCGAGCTGATCGTCATCGTGACTCCGGAGATTGTGGCTCCTATGCCGGCCGGGGCGCCTCTGCCCGATCTGAACTACCCGGTAAAGTTCTTGCCGCCGAACTCAGACGTGCCCCTGCATACTCCGGATGCCAAGACGGCGGCCACCACACAGGCCACCGCCCCGGCGTCGATACCCGTGGAGAAGTTGATCGATAGCATGAGACCCGAAACGCCTTTGGTGATCGAAGGCGCCAAGGAAGGCTTTGGCGCCGCATCGACCGGAGCAACCACCGGCGCCGCCCCGGCTCCTCCGTCGCAGTGAGGCTGCCGGGGTTTCCCGGCCGGTAGGATCCAGAGTGGGCGCTCACCCGCACTGGCAGTGTGTGCCAGCCAGGCCGGGACCATGAAGGATGCTCCTGCCGCGGGCGCCTGACAGTTGCGGTTCAAATTGCCGGCGGCAAATCCATGCTGCCATCCAGAGCAGACTTATGCCTCCTCCGGAGGCTGGCCCGTGGCACTGATTTGCTGCCAGAGCGCCGTGAGGTTCTGTCGCTTCAAGCCTGTTTGCTACTGAGTCACTGACGAGTCGGCGGCCAACCTAATCTTGCGCCTTGCGGCGTTCCCGGTACAAAATCACCGGGCTCCTGGCAACTCGTTCCGGACGAGCGAGGTAGTCTTCGAATGCCAATTGAATTGGGAACATCCGGTCCACTGGTGTTGGGGGCAAAGTCGGTGACTTAGCGGCTTTGCGGGCAGCTCAACGGCGCATTGTGACGCGCCGCACAGATTCCGTGGCGAACCCGGCGCGAGAATCATCGCTCAAGTTCACTCCATGGGGTCCACGTGCCGGAATCACGCGCGCAATCCCCTGCAGCCGGCGGACATCCCTGGAAAGGATTGGAACCAGAGATGAGCTCACCCCAGTCCACTCCACTCATTCTCAATCTGGACAGCCCCCAGATATCACTCGATCTTGTCGGCGGCAAGGGGGCATCGCTGGCGCGGATGGCGGCGGCCGGGCTGCCCGTTCCGCCGGGCTTCCACGTCACCACCGCCGCGTACCAGCGCTACGTGGCGGAAAATGAGATCGGCGACAAGATCCTGACGGTCGCAGCGCAGGCCGATGCAGCCGCGATGCACGAAGCGATATCGGGGCAGATTCAATCGCTGATCGAGGGAGGCACCGTCCCCGATGACATTGCCGCCGCGATCCGCGAGCATTACGAGGCATTGGGCGCGGACACCCCTGTGGCGGTTCGCTCGTCGGCCACGGCAGAGGATTTGCCGGGCATGTCGTTTGCAGGGCAGATGGAAACCTACCTCAACGTACGCGGAGGCGATGCGGTGATCGACGCCGTGAAGCGGTGCTGGGCATCGCTGTGGACGGGCCGCGCGATCGATTATCGCCAGCGCCAGGGAATTCGTTCGGAAAATGTCGGCATTGCCGTTGTCGTGCAGAAGCTTGTTCCCGCCGAGGCCGCCGGCGTGGCCTTCACTGCGAATCCGGTGACCGGCGCGCGCGACGAACTCATGATCAACGCGGCGTGGGGGTTGGGCGAGGCCATCGTCAGCGGCCGCGTCACGCCCGACACCATCGTCATCCACAAATCCGATGGCGCCATCGCATCCGAACAGATCGCCGACAAGGAGATCATGACCGTGCGAACGCCCGAGGGCACGCGCGAGGAGCCCGTCCCCGGCCCCAAGCGTAAACAAGCCGCGCTCAAGCCCAAGCAGGCTGCGGAACTAGCTCGCCTCGGCATCCAGATCGAGCAGCTCTATGGCCAGGCGATGGATATCGAGTGGGCGTTGTGCGAAGGGCAAATCTTCATTCTCCAGGCGCGCCCGGTCACCGCACTGCCCCGGGCGCACGCCTCGCTCGACTGGAAGGTCCCGCGCGCCAATGGCCGCTACTTCCGCATGAGCGTTGCCGAGATACTCCCCGAGCCGCTTTCTCCCTTGTTCGCGACGCTCGCCTTGCCCTCATGGAACGATGCCACGCTCCAGCTCATCGCGGCCTCCGGGATCGGCTTCTCACCCGCGTCGATCCGGCTGATGACGATCCACGACTACGTCTACTACCAGTTGGCGTTGACCGCAGGCCAAACGGTGCGGTTGCTTCTCGGATTGCCCTTCCGCTTGCCCGGCGTGCTGAGGATGTGGCGGACAGCAAACGCGCGCTGGGCCGAGGGAACGCGCCCGCGCTTCGCCGCCATAACCGGCGAGTGGTCGGCTCGCGACCTGGCCGCAACTCCGGCGCAGGAGCTGCTGGCCGGCGTGCAGCAACTGGTCGATGCGGCCGCCAGCTACTACGTGAGCATCCAGCTCGTCCTCGGCGCTACCAACATCAGCGAACCTGCTTTCAACACCGTGTACAACCGGCTCATCCGGCGCAAAACCGATCCGCCTGCGCTCACCTTCCTGCTGGGTTTCGACAGCACGCCCATCCGCGCCGAAAAGTCGCTCTACGACCTGGCCATATGGGCGCGCGGCCAGGCTGGTCTCGCCGAATACCTTGCGCGAACAACCGCCAAGGACATCGACTCAGCCCTCGCATCGCCATCCGCACCCATTGCCGAGGCCACAGCCTGGGGCGAGTTCGTCGGCCGATTCGCCACGCATCTCGGTCATTTCGGGCACACCGTCTACGATCTCGATTTCTCGAAGAGCGTTCCCGCCGACGCTCCCGCGTCGCAGCTCGAAACGCTCAAGTACTTCCTCGCCGGCCAAGGCCGCAATCCTTACGAACGCCAGGCCGCGGGTGCGGAAGCGCGGGAACAGGCCACCGCAGCGCAGCTCGCGCGTCTCCACGGGCTGCGCCTGCGCCTCTTCCGGCGTGTCCTGGGCTTTGCGCAGCGCTGGGCGCCGCGGCGCGAAGACGCGCTTGCCGACGTCGGCCTCGGCTGGCCCGTGCTGCGCCGTATGCTGCGCGAAATCGGGCGCCGCATGGTCGCTACCAGCGCCATCGACGAGCCAGACGATCTTTTCTGGTTGACGCGCGAGGAGCTGGAGGCCGCGGCAAACTCTCTCGATGCCGGCCAGCTCGCCGCAGATCATCACCCCGCGATTGCCGTCCGCCGCCAAACCTGGCAGTCGGCGCGCGCCGCCACACCGCCAGTCGCGCTGCCCATCAAGTGCGGCTCGCGTTTCTTCGGCATCAACTTCAGCCGCTGGATGCCCGCGCGAAGCGACCAGGCATCCGGCAACACGATCAAGGGATTCGGAGCCAGCCCCGGCTGCGTCACCGCCCCGGCCTGTGTAATTCACGGCCCAGAAGAGTTCGACCAGATGCTGCCCCATGACGTTCTCGTGGCCAAAATCACCACACCGGCCTGGACACCGCTTTTCGCTATGGCGTCCGGCATCGTCACCGACGTAGGCGGCCCGCTCAGTCACAGCTCCATTGTGGCGCGCGAATACGGCGTGCCCGCCGTGCTCGGAACCGGGGTAGCCACCCAGAGGATCCAGAGCGGTCAGGTCATTACGGTGGATGGAAACGCAGGAGTTGTCACTCTGGGCGGATGAACATGCAGTCGCCGTCGACCAGAACGGCAATTCTCATTGGCAGGACCGCCAGCCTGAGCGTATCGGCCGTTGGAGGTGAGGATTCGACGCTTGGAGATCGCCTGCCATTCCGCTCCGAAGAGTACCGAATCGCTATGGCATTTTCGAAGACGGATCGGTCCTCGCAAGTCGGCATCTGACAAGGTTTCTTTAGTCCCGGTTCACGCCGACCGGAGTAAAGCGTGGCGACACCAGATCACTCATCGAGAGAATCCGAGACGGCCTCGCCGACAACTCCGACCGCATAGACTTCAATCAGAATGAGCGATTCCTCGCCACAACCCCATACCGCTACTGAAGAGATTGCTGGCCTCGTGGATGCGGCGGCCGTCTGGGCGGCGCGCGTAAAGGCGCGTCATAGCTGTCGTGAAGCCGCTCTCGTCCAAAAAGATCAGGTGTTCCGGCGGCGTGGCGCAGACCTTGGCGACAAATTCCTGGTGATGCTGGCGGTTGGCTTCGCTGTCTCGCTCCTGGGCGTGGAGTGACTTTTTTTGAGCCGCACGCCCATGCGCTTGAGCACGTTCCATACCTGCGCCACTCATAACTGAATCCCACACTGCTCGGCCAGGATCTTCTGTTAAGGTACAAGCTGCGCCAGATGCCAGCGCTGATGCGTAATGTAGTCCTCGATCAGAAAGCGCAGCGTGACCGGAGCGTCGCCGCCGACCACGCAGTTTGCCTCCAGCCGCTCCTCGGGAATGTTGTCCACCACGGCGGCAAGAATCTCATGCTCCGCCTGCCACCAGCGCAGCAGCGTCTCCCACTGCTGTCCGGCATAGCCGTGCGCGGCTACCCAGGCATCCTGTGCATAGTTGGGTCCGGCGAATGCGCCGTCAGCGGCCGCGCGCACAAAACGCTGGCGGTTATTGGTCGCCGAATCGAGCAGGTGTCCGACGATTTGTTTGCGCGTCCATCCGCCTTCGCGCCAGGGGACATCAGCCAGCGCGGGCGGAAGCGCGAGCAGCGCGGCGTGGATTGCATTCAACTCTTCGCGAAAGTTAAAGGCAAGCTGCGTGGACATTCCATCCTCCTTGAAAGAACGGCCGATGCCGCCGGCCGGAGCAATGAAAAACGCGGCCCCGTTTGCGGAGCCGCATCCATCTGTTTTCTCGCCTGCGCTTACTTCTTCAATTCGGCCAGCGCGGCCAATACTTCCTCGGAGTGGTGCGAAGGATCCACCTTGGTCCACACTTTCACGATCTTGCCTTGGGGATCGATAAGGAACGTGTTGCGGCTGGCGATGGTCATGGGCCCGAAGTGGCCCAGCGAGCCGTAAGCCTCCACCACTTTGTGTTCCGGGTCGGCCAGCAGGCGGAAGGTGAGCCCCTCCTTGGTGCAGAACTGCTTGTGGCTGTCGGGCGTATCCACGCTCACGCCCAGGACGACGGCATTCGCCGCGTCGAACTTGGCCTGGTCGCGCTGGAAGTTGTGGGCCTCGATGGTGCAGCCCGAGGTCATGTCCTTGGGATAGAAGTAGAGCACCACCCATTTGCCGCGGAAGCTCTTGAGGGAGATTTGCGACCCATCCTGCGAAGGGAGGGTGAAGCCGGGCGCAACCTCTCCTGCAATAGGCATCGTTTGATTGGCGGCGTGAACGCCGGCCAGCGCAACCGCGAAGACGAAAGCCGCGGCAAGGACAAAGGAAACAGCTTTTCTCACGCGAAACCTCCAGGTTGACGAGCAGGGAACAAAAACAGGCGCCAGGGGACAGCAATCACCCTTCAGCGCCGGCAAATACGCTATCGGGAGAAACCTGCTGGCAATCAGTATAGCCGCAGAGTGCCTACTCCCTATTCTCTACTCCCAAACCTGAACGCAGCTCAGTATCCGCGCGGAGTGGCCACAATGGCAATCCCCGCCTCGGCGGCGCGCTTCAACAGGGAGCCGCGATCGAAGAGCAGCGTGCGGCCAGCCTCAACGGAGAGGCAACTGGCGCCGGAGCGGATCATGGCTTCCACTGTGGCGATGCCGATCACCGGCACATCGAAGCGCATATCCTGCTGCGGCTTGGCCACCTTCACAACCGTCAGCCGCCGTTCCAGCGTCGAGGCAGCGTCCTCCAGCGAGCGCATCAGTTGCCCGGCGCGCTCGATGGCCGCGTCCGTGCCTTCCATGGCTTCAACGGCCACGCAGGCCTGCGCGGCCACCACCACGGTCTGGCCAATGTCGAAGCCGGCCACGGCGTGCGCCACGCTGAGCCCATACTCGATGTTTTTGCGCTCCTCGTCGTCGGGCGCCCGTTCGCTCAGCACGCCCTCTTGGGCCAGCAGCGGCTCCAGGAAGGCCGTCGAGCCGATCAGTTCGATGCCCTCGTCGCCCAGCACCTTGGCCACCGCGCCCAGCAGCATATCCGTCGAGCGGGTACGCAGGTTCAGCAGCAGCTTGGCCAACCGCCAGTCGGGGCGGATGCTCGAGAAGATCTGCTTGTGCTTCACCTGGCCGGCCATCACCGCCTGCGAGACGCCTTCCTTGTGGAAGAGTTCGATCAGCCGCGAAAGCTCGCCCAGCGAGAGCCAATGCACGGTGATGCGCTCGTCCCCGGCGGCTCGCTGGTCGATCTCCGGATCGGTCTCTTCGCGGATCGCCGCCACCACCACGGCAAGACCCTGCGCCCGCGCCGCATCCAGCAGCAGAAAAGGAAAGCGGCCGTTGCCGGCAATCAGGCCAAGTTTCATGGTTACTTGATCACCCCGCGGTGACTGCGTTCGATGAACCCCACCAGTAGCGCCACGTCCTCGCCTTCCAGCTCTTTGATCCTCTCCAGCGCCTGCGTGGTGTTCAGCTTCGACACCAGCAGCAGCCGGAAGGCCCTTTGCAGAGCCTTGATCCGTTCCGGGCTGAATCCTCGTCTCTCCAGGCCCACGCTGTTCACGCCAAAGGCCTTGTTCTCGCGGCGCGCGGAAGTCTTGGAGAAAGGCAGTACGTCCTGGGTCACAATTGTTCCGCCGCCGATGAAAGCGTACTTGCCCACCGTGCAGAACTGGTGCACCGGGCAGAATGCGCCCACGGTCGCATAGTCTTCAATGACCACGTGGCCGGCCAGTGTGGCCGCGTTGGCCAGAATGCAGTAGCTGCCCACCTGGCTGTCGTGGCCGATGTGCGCCGAGGCCATCAAAAGGCAATTCGACCCCACGCGCGTAACGCCACCGCCACCTACCGTGCCGCGGCTGATGGTCACATTCTCGCGAATCGTGTTGTCGTCGCCGATGACCGTCTCGGTGGGTTCGCCGCCGTACTTCAAATCCTGCGGCGCTACGCCGATGGCCGAAAACGGATGAAAGATGTTGCGTTCGCCAATGCGGGTGCGCCCGTCGAGCACCACGTGGGAGATGAGGGTGCAATCCTCTCCCAGCACGACCTCGGCACCGATGGTGCAGAACGGCCCGACCTTGCAGGAGGCCGGAACCTGCGCTCCAGGTGCAATCACTGCGCTGGAATGAACGCTCACTCCGGAGCCCCCGCTTCCGCGGCCACTGGCTGGGGTTCTGGCGCGGCCGGGCGCGGTTCATGTACCCGCGGCACCACCTGGCAGGTCAGCGTCGCCTGGCAGGCCAGCTTGCCGTCCACATAGGCCCTGCCCTCGATGCGTCCGGCGCGGGTCTTGAACGACAGCACGTCCACTTCAATGCGCAATTGGTCGCCAGGGGTTACCGGCCGGCGGAACTTGGCCCGCTCGATCCCGGTAAAAACCACCAGCTTCTTGTCGCGGTCGGGAATCTCGGCCATCATGATGATGCCACCGGCCTGGGCCATCGCCTCCACCACCAGCACGCCGGGCATGATGGGGTAGCCGGGAAAGTGTCCCTGAAAAAAAGGCTCGTTGATGGTGACGTTCTTGATGGCCACCAGCCGCTTGGTAGGCTCAAACTCGACGATTCTGTCGATCAGCAGAAACGGATAGCGGTGAGGAAGCAAATCCAGGATCTCCTGGATGTTAAAGGTCATTCTTAGGCTCCAAAGAGCGGACGGCCTCGCCGTTTCCACTCGTTTGGATTATAAACAAGGCCATGCATCGACGCGCCGGACGGCCGGATCCTAGGAGGTTCCGCAGATCGGATCGCTGTCGCGCGGAGCGGGGGAGTCCGCGAAACCGAAGACGTGCATCCGCTCCGGCCACTTGCGCAGGAAGACCGTGAACTCCCCGGCCGAAATCGGCCGCTGAAAGAGATATCCCTGGCCCGCGTCGCAGCCGATCTGGCGCATCACCTCCAGTTCTCCCGCCTCCTCAATCCCCTCGGCCACCGTGCGCAGTTTCAACTGCCGCCCCATCGCGACAATGGTCTGGCACAGCACCCGCATGTCCTGGGAGCGGTCGATGCCGCGGATAAAACACTGGTCGATCTTCATCGTGTCCAAGGCCAGATGCTTGAGCACGTTGAACCCCGTATAGCGGGTCCCAAAATCGTCGATCGCGATGCGCACGCCAATCGCCTTCAACTGCCGTACCCTCACCGTGAACAGATCTTCATCGTCGAAGGCCATCGATTCGGTCATCTCCAATTCCAATTCCGCCGGCGCAATCGGTATCTCTAAAAGAATGGCGCGCACGGAACGGACGAAGTCTTCCTTGCGCAGATTGGCTGCAGAAGCGTTGACCGCGATCATCGGCATGCAAAGGCCGAGATCGCACCAGCGGCGGGTCTGCTCCAGCGCCGCGCGCAAACCGAAATCGAAGATGCGATGAGTCAAATCCGAGCGTTCGGCCACGGGGATAAACTCGCTGGGCGTGACCGGACCCCACTCCGGATGGTTCCAGCGGAGCAGTGCTTCCGCGCCCATAATCTCTCCCGTCGTCAGATTCACCTTCGGCTGATAGAAGAGGCGGAACTGGCCCTCCTCCAACCCCTTGCGCATCTCCACTTCCATCAGATGGTCGCGCACGATCATACTGTTCATGCCGGCGTGGAAGGCTATGACGGCCTGGCTCTTCACATAGCTGGCGCGCGTTGCGGCCAGACTGGCAAAGCGCGCCAGGTCCTCGGCCGACCGCGTGTCGGAGGGATAAAATGCCAGGCCCGCCGCCACCTCCGGCTTCATCTCTGATCCGCGCAGCCGCAGCGGCGAAAGAGCGTCCACAACGGCCTGGATGCGGCGCCGGTCTTCGTTGTCGAATTTGGCGGCTCTCATCGCCACCAGGAACGTGCGGCCCCCGACGCGGCCCAGCAGCGCATCGGCATCCACCACCGAGCGCAAAGCTTCCGCGACACGCCGGGCCAGCGTCTCCGCTCCCGTCCAGCCCCACAGCGAAAACTCCCTGCGCAGGTTCAGCAGGTCGATCCAGATCAGCGCAACCTCAAGATCTTCCGGACCACCCCGCAGGAGCGCCACAAGGGCATCCTGGAAACCCTGGTGGTTTAGCAGGCCGGTTTGAGTATCGTAGCGCTGACTGTACGACAGGATCTGCCGGCGCAACTCTTTGTCGGCATCGGAATCCAAGGGACTCTCCAACCTCTCTCCACCGTCAGCCGAACTGTTGTGGCACGTCCTTCACACTCTTGCGTGCCGCCCGGATGAAAGCACTTCCCGGTTCGGTCGCGCGACCTTCAGGAAGATGGTGGTGGATACCTAAGTAATCTGGCCCAGGGTACTCTAGTGCTGAAAGAGGGAATCGCGCGCATCCCGAATATATCGCCAGAGCCCCATTGAGATCGTTTCCAGGGGGCGAGGATGTTATGTCGTTTCTACTCGTTCGACGAAGAGAACGCAAGAGAGGAAATCTATTTAAAACTGCAACTTATGTGTTAGTTGTGTCGAAAAACCGTTCCCCTTCCCGTGATTGGTTTCCTGACAAGAAACTGTCAGTCTGACCATTGGCCTTGAGCCGTCTCATTCCATGACTCTTGCGGTTCAGGTTGTTACCGAAGAGTCGCCCACCCGAAAAAACGGACGTATCCTGCAGGATATGTTACTTAGGTAATTCATCTGATTCGCGCCCTCAGCGCGTTCTCCTCGGCTCCGCGACTGGTAAATCCGGCCGCCAGCCCTAGGGTGCGGCTACTTTTTCACCCGTCGCGCGGCGGTGTCCACATCCCAGAAATCGGCCCCCAGCGGCTGGTTATAGCTCACCTTGTCGAAGTAGCGCTGGCTGATCATGTCGTCGTTCTTGAAGCGGGTGACGGTGAACGGCGTAGGCAAGCCGTCCACCGTGTGATAGTCGTCGTACTCCTCCACGTCAAGATTCTTGTCCTTGTAGAGTGGATCGCGCCACTGGAAGGTGCGGCGCAGCGGCAGATGGGTCTGCACGTCCATCTGGATGGTGACTGCCTCGTTCTGGGCCGAGATCAGAGTCACCTGCTCGGCCAGGTGCCGCTCCGCCAGCCGCTGGCCCTCGTAAATCAGAATGGTCTTGGGATCGTTGAGCCAGACCTTGATGGCGGTCTCGATGGAGTGGTCGCGGCGGCGCAGGTAGTCATCCACGATGTCCTGGGGCAACGCCTTCTTGCCCCGGTAGGTGACCTCCCAGCCCTGGCGCCCGATATAAAACTGGAGCACGTCGCGATGCACCGTGTACTCGAAGCGGTCGTGCTCCGGCCATTCGTGGTACTCCCAGAACTTGGTGGTCCCAGGATCGGGATTGCCGTGAAAGAAAGCAGCCGCGTGTCCCTGCCGAACCTGGTTTTTCAGATTGAGCCACGCCTGCCCGCCCAGCGCCTGCACCATGGCGTCCAGGGCCGCGCGCGCCTGTCTGGCGTTCTTCTCGCCGGCATCGCCCGTGGTTTGCGTCTGGATGGTAAGCGGCATTCCCAGCATCAGCATCGCCAGCGCCACCGGCAAAACTCTGCGCATCGATCTTCTCCTCTGAGGGTTGGACGGATTCCGGTGGCCAAGGCTTCGGCCCCTGGCCTCACGGTAGAGCATTTTCAAGAGGAATGTCGAGACGCGCGTCTCAGATGGTCCGGAGCAGCCGCCCGGGCAGAAAGATGATCGCCCTCACCAACTCCAGCACGCCGCCCACCGCGATGCCCACCACGCGAAACGGCAGCAGCAGCAGCCACACCAGCGGATACAAAACCAGCGCCGCCAGCGCCAGCGGCCAGCACAGGACCAGAAGAATGCACCACAGAATGAACTTCATCATGACCTCAGCGCCTCACCGCGCCCGGAGCGGCTCATCAAGTGTTACGGCAGCACAACGCCAGCGGTTCCCGTATCCCATGCTGGGTTCCCCACTTTCGCGGCGTCTTTGTTTTTTGCCGCGAAGGTGGGATACAACTATCTATATTTCTTACAGCTTTTTACAGCCGGGTTCCAACGTCCCATCTCTCTCTTCCGAGAAAGGGGTTCGATCTCACCCTTTCTTCGCCTTCTCTCGTTCGGCCAGTTGCTTTTTCCGCTCCCGGATCACTTTGGCGCGTTCCTTCTCCGGGAGGGCGAGCACGGTTTTGGTTCGTCTCGGCAGCTTTTCATAGATCAGCTCGTGCGCCCGGCACAACTCGTCTTCAATCTCGCGCGGCCTGAGCACGTCCCACCTCTCCAGCGTGACCCAGTAGGCCCTGGCCAGGTAGGGCGAGGCGACAATGCCCTCCTTCTCCAGCAGTTCGTGGAAGCGTTCGGCCCCGCAGTGGAACCACAGTACGCCGGTTCCCGTCCCATCCAGGTCGGTCATGGCGAACATCTTGCCGCCGATCTCCTTGTCGCCCACAAAGTAGACCAGGTGATGGCCCCAGTTCAGCGTTTCGGCTACGTGCGGCAGCGCCAGGCAGATTGCGCGGATGCGCTCGTTATCCATGCGGAGAGTGTAGGACGGAAAGCGCGGCGAGGGAAGACGAAATCATCGCAGGAGTGCGGGCAGCCAGCCTGGATATGCGCATTGGGCGGCGGCATCGGCACAACGGCCTCCCGTCCCTGGCGAGCTTCGCGAGGGGCGGGAGGCTGTCGGTAACCCAATCTGGAATCAGACCCTGAACATTGCCACAAACGACCGCAGTTGGCCGAGGATATTGTTCAGATCCGCGATGGCGGAATCGGTCTGGGTAGCGCCGGCGCTGGTGCTGCGCGCGGCCTCGGCCAGCCCGCCCATCTCCTTGGCGATCGCGGTCGCGGTCTGGGCCGCCTCTGAGACGTGGCGCCCCATTTCGTTGGTCGTTGCGGTCTGCTCCTCGACCGCGGCCGCAATGGTATGCGAAATATCGTTGATCTCTTTGGTCACGCTTGCGATGGCGGCGATGCCGTCGACGCTTTCCTTGGTGTCGCGCCGGATGGCCGCGATCCGCTCGCTCACCTCGTCGGTGGCTTTGGCCGTTCCCTTGGCCAGCTCCTTCACCTCGGTGGCGACTACCGCGAAGCCCTTGCCCGCCACGCCGGCGCGCGCCGCCTCGATGGTGGCGTTCAACGCCAGCAGATTGGTTTGCTGGGCGATGCGAGTGATGACCTTGATGACATTGCTGATCTCTTCTGAAGACTGGCCAAGATGGCTCATCTTCTGCGTCGTGGTCCCTGTGAGGGTGACGGCCGACTGCACAACCGTCGAGGCTTTGCAGGCATTTTGAGAGATCTCCCGAATCGAGTTCAGCATCTCGTCGGACCCAGCCGCCGCAGCAGTCAGCCCGCTGGAAACCTTCATGCTGGAATTCGCTGCCGAGACGGCCAGGCGGCTGGTTTCCACAGCCCCTTGCGCCAGCCCTTTGGCGATCGCCGTCAGTTTCTCTGAGGCAGCAGCCATGGCCGCCGTGTGGTCGTTGATCCGTTGCACCTCTTTGGCCAGCTTTGAGCAAACCGTATTCAGCGCCGCCGGAATACGCTCGTAGTCGCCCTCGTAGCGGCCCTCGACGCGCACCGTCAGGTCCATTTGAGAAAGAGCCGTCAACACGCGTTCGATCTCCTGAACCGGAGCAAGCGACGCGTCGAACATCATGTTGAACCCCTCGAAGATGTGCCGGTTGACGCCGGAGAACTCTTCCACATTGGCCCGCACGTGCAGGTTGCCGCGCGCCGCCGCTTCGGTCATCTTGGCAATCTGGACGTTGCGCCGGTTGATCACGTCGATGAAGTCGTTGCAGATGTCCTTGGTGCGTACAAAGTCCCCTGGGAACCCATCGGTGAACGGCTCCGGGATGTGGCCGTTGCACATGCCATCAACCGACGACATGGCACGCTCATGGGTTTGGATGAGCGTGTCAAGAATCTGATTGATGGTGCGGCAGACAGGCGCCGCCTCCTTGGGATGGCTATCGGCAGACAGGCGCCGCTTGAGATCGCCTGCCGAGATGGCATCCCGCAGTTGATCCACTTCCGCCTGAAACGAACTCCATCCCTCGTTGAAACCCTCTTCCGGTACCCTTTGCAGCATGAAAACCCTCGAACGATTCCACCCTATGCAGGCGGAATACTCAGAACGCAAAAGATGATTGAAGATTACTTCCCAACTATCGGCCATGCCTTGAAATGATTTCTATCCAACGCAGAGGGCTCACCTGGAGTTCTGTGATATTTGGGTTGCACAGGCCAAAATCTGGCCTCAAAGGCCGGGTGCCCCGCTTTTGGAACCTGGGATTCGCATTCGATCTTGGTCGTCAGAACCTCGCCTCGAAGGCCCGGAAGCGCCGTTCCAACTCCCACTGGGCTGCGGCCTTTTCGCTGCCCTCGAGGAAGGCCTTGCACGCAGGGGTGGGCTTTTCCCCGCCCAGGGGCTGGGATTTGCACGGGGCTGAGGGAGTGGTGAAGACGTCGGGCGCGGCCCACAGGCTCTCGCCGGGCAGAAAGTCGTGCTCCATGCCCGTGCGGGCCAATTCCTTCAGGTCCTCATAGCTGAGGTGATAATCGAGCGCGGCGCGGACGTACTCGCGGGTGATGTCGATGCGGCTCACGCCTTCATCGTCGGTTGAGAGCGCGACGGGGACGTGAGCGGTGCGGTAGAGCGGAAACGGGTGATCGGCCCCTTTGATGCCCAGGATGCCCTCGTTGGAGCTGAGATTGATTTCGATCATCACGTGCTTCCGCGCCAGCTCCTTGAGCAGGGCCGGGGCATCGTCCTCGTACATCGCATCCACGCCGTGGCCGATACGCTCTGCATGGCCCAGCTCGACAGCCTGCCGAATGTGGAAGCGCAGACCCTCGGGAGGCACCAGGCCCGGCGCCAGCTCGCCGGCGTGCAGGCTGATGTGCACCTTGGGGTAAACCGAGTGCAGGTAGTCCAGCATCTTCATCTGCAGCGTGTAATCGCGCATGGAGATGAAGCCGTCCTCGGGCTGGACAAAATTGATCCCGACAAAGCCGGCTTCGCGGGCGTCCATACTGGCTTGGATGGTCTCAAAACCCAGCAGCGTTTGCGCAAACACCTGCTCGGGGGCGGAACCGCGCAGAATCTGGTAGATATAGCGGATTTCAACCTGGCAGGCGGGTGCGGCCTGCGAACTTTCGCAGCGCTCGATCTGCCGGCGCTGGGCCTCGGCGGAGCGCACATCCTCGCGGTCGGCCGCCACTTCGTCGCGCAGGCCGCGGTCCAGCAGCGCCTGGCGGAAGCGGGCAAACTCCGCCTCAGAGGGGTCAGGCTTCCAACCGATCTGGCGGGCGATCTCGGCGGCGTGCGAGAAGGGCGGCGTCTGCATCAGTTCCAGGTATTGCTGGTTCTGCGCCGCCGCTCGGCTGGCCGCCTCGTCCACCCACTCGCCGGTGTGGCGCTTGTCGAGTCCCCCAAAGCGGCCGAAAGTCGCAAAAAATTGGTCGTGCCCGCTGAATCCGGGAGTAGGCACAAAACTGCGCATCGAAAAGGAGTTCACCAGCCGGTCATAAAGCTCCTGGCTGGCCGGCGTGATATTTCCTGCGAGCTGCGCAGCCGGAATCAGCCCTCCCGTGCAGGGCGGCTTGGCAAAACTCAGCGCTGCCGGGTCCACGCACAGGCCGTCTTCGCCAGCCGCGCGGATGAAGCTCTCGGCATACACCGCGCCGGAGAGGTGGACGTGCAGATCGGCTCCTTTGGGAAACCCGGCCAGAAAGGCATGTACGGCCAGCGGTCCCTGGTGCACGGCGGCATCAAAGGCGCTGGCGGCGCGGGCTTCCGGCGCGGCCGCGTGCAGTGCGGGCACCTGGGCGTGGGCAACGGCGGCGGCGAGGACGAGGCAAGCGAGAAGGCAGTCAGGGCGGCGCATGATTGCCTTCCAGTGTAGAGCAGGAGCGGGGCCCGGGGAGAGTTTGTGACGCCCGGTTTGGCGTGGCGTATGGGAGTTGGTATACTGTCACAAGTTGTTGCAGCGCCCTGCAAGTGGACTCGCCTACCGACTCCGGCGACCCCGGAATCCACGCGTAGACATGCAACCGAAGTTTGCACTGAGGCCAGATAGCTCAGTGGTAGAGCGCGGCCCTGAAAAGGCCGGCGTCGGCGGTTCAATCCCGTCTCTGGCCACCACTCCTTAGTCCGACCCCGTACAGGGTCGTCCGGAAATCGACTTAAATCCTTATTTATGTTGCGCTCGCTGACCGAGGCCGCCCGTCGCTCGTTTCCTATGGCGTTTGCCTCGTTTTGGCAATTGAGTGGGAAGCCGGTTAGACGGTTTGAGCAAGCCGGATCGGGACATCTTTCTCGCCCGGAACCGGCCCGTTCATCCAGAGAACTTCTCGTCCTTCAGAACCCGGTCGACCGTCTGGATGTCGACCAGTCCGTTGCACCCGTAAATCGCCGGAAGCACTCGCTCTGCGGGGTAAGTCCGGCGCAGTTCGGCTACCTTTTCTGTGCCGGAGCGGTACGCCGGAAGATACATGCGGCCCATCAGGGGATGCCGTCCCCAGGCGCCGGACAGTTTATCGGCGCGTTCTTCCGAGACCAGGTAATCGCGACGCAGCGTGGCCGCCACTTCATCCTGGGCTCTCCCTTCGCCCCAGGTAAGATACGACGACTGGTTCTTGGCATCGTCCTGCAGCAGCGCCAGCAGCACGCCGATCTGCAGGTCTTCGTCAGGCAACTGGTCCACTTCGGTAACGCCATGCGCAATCAGAATCGCATTGTTGGCGATGCCCTCAAACAGCGTGGCGGCGCGCGTGTTCATGGTGAGAATCGTGGCTTCGAAGCCGGCCTTTCCGCGGACATACAAATCCTGCAGGTAGGCAAAGGTGGTCACGTGCCCCGGCACGACCTCATGGCTTACAAGTTGTTCGAACTCGGGAAACGAAATCTGCAACGAGGCATTGATCTCGTAGCTCGCTTCGTATTGTGGCGAGCCGTCGGCGTTGCGAGCCCGGCCAATGTAGTTCATCGATCCGGAGAACCACGCATCCTTGATGGCGCGGAAGTCGATGTTCGCTCGCGGCACGCGCGCCAGTTCCTGAGGAAGATACGGCAGCAGATTCTTCGCGCTGAGATTGTCAAAATGCGCGATCACGGCCGCGCCCAGAGCGCGCACCGACGCCATTGGGCTCACCCGCTCGCGGCGCCACTCATCCACTGCCCCCAGCAATCCGCCCTCTTTTGCCGAGAGATATTCGACGCGGTCCAGCAATTCGGCAACCCGCTCGCGCTTTCCCTCCGGCCTGGAGGGCTCAGGCGGCTTGGCTGTCGCCGCCTCGACGCAGCGGGCATACGGCACCGGATCGCCTTTGCCGAGAACCTCCATGGCCAAGTCCCACATCGTCTCTAGAGAGACCGCCATCCCGGCCAGATATGCCTGGCGCAGCCCGCCGATCTTTGCTGCTTCTGCGCGGACTCCTGCGATGGCCTTGGGAAGGTCCACGTTGCGCAAATACTCCTCGGCTGCTTCCCGGCTCTCTGCCGATACACCGCCGCATTGGCGTAAACGCTCCGCCGCCGGATGCGTGTACGCAGCGGGCAGCGGCTCATCGGAAAACCAGGAATCGGCAATGAAGCGCCCTGTGCCAGAAGGACACAGAACGTCGCCGCCCCAGAGCGTATCGATGCCGAGAACGGCGTCGGCAACATACTTTCCTGCCAGGTCCATCAGAGAACCCTCTCTTTCTTCAAGGAACTGAACCAAACGTACAGGCAAAGGCCAACAAAGAGCAGCGCGGAAACGGATTGAGAGATGGGATCGAAGGCATAGAACGGGGTTCTGACCAGATCTTCGCGATACCAGGGGAAGAGCCGCAGGGCCGCGCCCAGCACGCCCCCGAGCGCTCCGCCCGCCATCAGCCCCGAAGCAATGATGACGCCGCGTTCGCGAATCCTCTTGCCGGGCTCGCCGCCGGTTGCTTGCGAGCGCTTATTGAGGAAATGCGATAAAAATCCTCCCACCAGGGCGGGAGTGTTCAGTTCCAGCGGCAGGTACATGCCCAGCGCGAAGATCAAAGAAGGCTGGCCGAGCATCTCCAGGATCAGCGTAACCATCGCGCCCACGCCGAAGAGGAGATAGGCCACCGGCTGGTGGCTCATGAAGCCCTCTACCAGGGCCTTCATGATGGAAGCCTGCGGCGATGCCAGAACCGGCCGCGGGTCTCCGGCCATCGCTTCGCCGAACTGGAACGTGTGGGCCAGCATCACGATGGTCAGTCCGGCGGCAATCGCCGAAGCGATGACCCCCAGGAATTTCACCTTCTCCTGAGCCGCCGGAGTGGAGCCCAGCCAATAGCCGGTCTTCAGGTCGGTGATGGTCTGTCCCGAGACCGACAAGGCCGTGCACACCATGCCCGCGATTGCCATCACAAAGAACATGCCGGCGGTTCCCGACAGGCCAAACCGCAACAGCACCGCCGAGGAGATGATGATGGTCAGCATCGTCATTCCCGACACCGGATTGCGCGCCGTGGTCGCAATGGCGTTTGCCGCCACCGAAGTAAAGAAGAACGAGAAGAGCAGCGTCAGCGCCAGACCCACGGCCAGCACGGCGAAAGAGACCGGAAAATGTCCCAGGAAGGCAGCCACGCCGATGGCGCCCAGCACCACGCCCAGGAGAAGCGAAACGACTGGCACGTCGCGGTCGGTTCTCACCGGCTGTGCCGCCTCGCCGTGGCGGAAGGTGCGCAGCGCGATGCCGAACGATCCGGCGACAACCCGCAGCGATTTGATAATGCCGACGATGCCGGCCGTGGCGATGGCCCCGACGCCGATGAAGCGCACGTAGTTGCGATAGATATCCACCGCGGTCATCTTCGAAACGGGAAGGATGGCGGGATACACAGCGGAGTCGAGATGGCTGCCGATGAACCAGATCAACGGGACCAGAACGAAATTGGAGAGAACGCCGCCGGCGCAGAGAATCATGGAACTGCGCAAGCCCATCACATACCCGAGGCCAAGGATGAAGCCGATGGCGTCGAATTTGAAAACCATCCGCGCGCGATCGGCCAGGGAATGCATCACCGGCAGGAACTGAAAATCCACGTACTCTTTCCACACTTGAAATGTAGTGACGAAAAGGTCGTAAACGCCGGCGATGGCGGTTGCCTGCAGCAGCAGCTTGGCCTGCGAACCGCCCTTTTCTCCGGTCACCAGCACTTCGGTGATGGCTGTCGCCTCTGGATATGGCAGACGGCCATGCATCTCGCGCACGAAGTATCGCCGCAGCGGAATCAGAAAGAGAACACCCAGGCATCCGCCCGCCAGGCAGATGAAGATGGTCTGCACCGGATGAGGATCGAGGTGCAGGATGTACAGCGCGGGAAGGGTGAAAATGGCGCCTGCAACAATGCCGCCGGCCGCGCCGCCGATGCCCGTGATAATGACATTCTCCAGCAGGCTCGACCGGCGCCCGTAAACCCGCGCCAGGCCAATGGCCAGAATGGAGATTGGAATCGCCGCCTCCATCACCTGCCCGACCTTCAATCCCGAGTATGCCGAAGCAACCGTAAAGATCACGCAAAGCGCGACACCCCAGAAGATCGATCGCAGCGTGAGTTCCGGCTGCTTCGCTTCCGTGGGCACGATGGGCTGGTAGGATTCGCCGGGTTTCAGCGGTTGGTAGGCGTTTTCTGGAAGAGACTTCGTTTCGATATCGGTCATCTATGGACGATCCCTCTGTTGGCGACAACTCGAGGCCCGGCTATGCGAGCATCCTGGCTGGCGCCAACCCAAACCGGCCTATGGGTTTCCTCGCTCCCCCCCGGACTGAACTGGCAGTTGGCCACTTCCGCCGCGTCAAATCAAGGGTGCGAATCACACCGGCCAGTGACAGTCTACCTCTTGAGAGGTCACTGCTTTTCGGAAAAGGAGAGGGCTCTCTTGCAGGAAAAACTTCCGTCCCGGTCAATTGTCCCTAACCCGGTTTTCGGCCTTCCCAGGGTCACTGGCCGGCACCGGCCAGGGTTGGGGAAGAAGAGGGCAATGCCGCTCTCGATAACCGGCTGAGAGAAGACAAGCTGAAAGGTCTTCTCAAAGAGGCCATCGAGGAAGCACCAGAGGAACTTCTTCATCAGCTGGTACCGTCGCGGTCTGCCATTAGGGCAGGCCGTGACTGCAAGGGCATTCATCTTTGGATTCGGATGCTCTTCTCTTGTCTGTCGGACGCGGATTTTTTGGATACGGAAGCCTTCATGAATGCGCGGAAAAGCCAGATGCGCGGAGGCTATCCCGAGTTGGCAACGCGGCTCTCTCAATTCGACAGAGCGATGAAGCGGAAGGAACAGGAAGCAGAGAAAACGCCGGTCAATCAGTTGCGCGCCGATCTATTGCGGCAATGCCGGGAGAAGGCGACAGGTGGGGATTGCGACGATTTACGAAATCGTAAGGTGGACAAGCGGGAGCTGGCAGACTCAGGATGGGAGTACTGTCCTGAGAATCTCGGCGAAGTTACCCACATAGGGATGAGAGAGCATGGAGATGTGTCCAGCAGGGACATCGAGAATCTCCAGCCCGCCACCCGCAAGTCGTGCCCAACCAAGCGTCGGGTCATCGCGTTTGCCCAGACTGTCGTCGCGGTCCACGGCCCGCATCAGCGTGATCTTCCCCGGATAGGTCTGGAAAGTGTAACGCGACAGGGCTTGCTCATGTGCTTCCTGCACCTGAAAAAGATGAAGGCCGACCGGGAGGCTCCGTCCCGCCAGATGGTAACACCAGCATGTCGCGGTTCGAACGCGGCTCATCAGCAGTTTTCCCCAGTGTTTCCTCTTTGTCGCAGCTTTTCGCAGTAGATAGGGCGCACCCTCTCTGCGGAGGCTCTGCCAGAATACTGAGATTTGATCTTTGACCTCGACGTCTTCTTTGCTTCCTGGGATGGAAGAATCGATCAATAGAAGCAACCCTGGCTGCGCGCCTTGCGCATAAAGCTTTTGGGACATCTCAAATGCAACAAGTCCTCCAAAAGATGCACCCCCCAGCAGGTAGGGCCCTTGCGGGAAAAAAGCTCGAAGTTCCTTGATGTAGATGGACGCTAGTTCCTCGATGCTTGTTTCGCGGATTTCCGCCTGAGACATGATGGGAGACCTGAAGGCATAGAAAGGTTGGTCGGGCCCGAGCGTTTTGGCCAACTGTTCATAGAACAGAACGTCCCCTCCTATGGCATGAACGCAGAAAATCGGGATTCGCGAGCCTTTCGGCTGAATTGGCACCAGGGCAGACCAGATTCTCGATTCCGCGCGAATCGGTTGTTGCGCGTTGCGAATTACCTCCGCGAGTTGTCGTACCGATCGCGCCTCAAAGAGAATGGCCAGTTCGAGATCCACCTGATAGGTCTTCTTGATCTTGGCAAACAGGCGCACGCCGATAAGTGAATGGCCTCCCAGACTGAAAAAGTCATCGTCCAGTTCCACGCGTTCCACTCCCAGCATTTCTTGCCACCAGGCAGCCAGGGTACGTTCCACGCTTTCACTGGGCGGGGCGGCGGCGATTGGCCATGGCGAGGGAGCGGAGTTGCGAGTGTCCAGCTCTTCAAGCGTCTGAGCCGAGGCGACAACGGCAAGGGGAGTCTTCGTCATCAGTATGCGCGTTAGAGCTCGTGCTCCGTCTTGCGGCCGTATCCCCTCGGAATCAGCGCTTTCAACGAGTTGCCCGCCACCGGCGAAAGCGGCCGCCGGAGCCTGCATATTCTCCTCCGCGGCCTTGGCGGGATCGTCAATGCGACGCATGGTGAAGCCTTCGATCTCCACCAGCACCTGATCCTGCTCGTCAAACAGAGTGATATCGAAAGTCTCCACGTCGCCATGCAGCAAATTCTCCTTGCGGGAGCGAATGTGGCTGAAACACTTGGGAGGAATTGGGTGGTGGACGCACATCCTTTTGTAAGAAAACGGAAGGTAAAGGTCGTCGGAGGACTCGTAGCCGTCCACCAGATAGAGCGAGCAACCTGTGGCCAGATCGAGCAATGCTGGATGTAGAAGAAATCTCGAGGAATCCCCAGAAAACCTCTCCTCCAACACAAGTTCGGCCAGACCCTCCCGGTTGCCGATGTGGAGTCGATCGAGACAGTGCCAGCGGGGGCCGAAATCGAAATAGCGCTCCTGCCTGGTCCGGTGTTGTCCATCGAATTCAATCTCCCGTTCCTGGCAGCGCGCCGCGATGGCCGCGCGATCGACATGCCTTGCCGGACGCGTCCGGCAAGGCGCGATGAGGCCAGTAGAATGTTCGATCCACTCGCCAGTTCGCGCAGAGATCGAGAAGCAGAAGATTCCTTTCTCCGGTTCTGTTCCCTGGTGGCGCTTAAACTGGATGCGCACCTCTCTGGATTCAGAAGGGTCGAACGCCAGCGGAGCAAGAAAAAACACATTCTCGAACTCAACCGCGCCGTGAAAAGAACCGCGCCCGAACGCTTCGAAGGCCATTTCCAGGTAACCCGTTCCAGGAATGAGCGCCTTGCCTGTCTTCAACCTGTGCTCGGAGAGCAACCACTGCTTTTCCATCGAGAACTGGCTCGAGAATACGGTCTCTGGAGGTGTTTCAAGCAGAATGTTTTCCAGCAACGGATGCGGAGACGCAGCGGGTGCAGCCATTCCAACCTCGCGCCAAGCTCCCCAGTTCACTACCGTCGCCGGCTCTTTGCGGCTCAACGCGAATGCGTCAAGGAAGGCGTTGGCAGCCGCATAGTCCACCTGGCCCGCGGGCGGAAAGATGGAACTGACGGATGAGAACAGGACGAAGCAGCTCAGCGGCGCATCGCGGAGAGCTTCTTCCAGGACCAGCGTTCCACGCACCTTTGGATCGAGTACGCGGGCCGCGGCTTGTGCAGTCTTCAGCATCAGAGGACCGTCGTCCAGAATGCCCGCGGCATGAAAGACGCCGTCGATTTTCCCGAATTGTTTTCGCGCCAAGGCAACAACGCCGCGCATTTGGCTGAGATTGGCAACGTCGGCTTGCGCAACCAGCAGCCCGCCGGCAAGGGAGCGTATCTCAAGAAGCTTCCGAATCCTCTGCTCATCGGCCTCAGTCTGCTGGCCATCGTTCAGAGCCGCCTCCCATTGTGGCTCGGGAGGCAGCGCGGAGCGGCTTATGAGAACCAGGCGGGCGTTGAACTCGCGTGCCAGATGCTCCGCGACAACCAGTCCGATGCCGCCCAATCCTCCAGTGATCAGGTAGACGCCTCCGCGCTCCAGGCGTCGGCGCTCGATGGCTGTGGAGAGACTGAAGGGATCGAGCAACTCGGCAAACCGCTCGCCGTCGCGATACGCAACCGTGACCTGCTTGCTGATGGAGGTCATCTCGGCGATGAGTTGGGACGCACACTCCCTGGTTTGACCGTTCTTGAGATCCAAATCGATGGCGCGGCAGGCGATTCCGGGGAGTTCCTTGGGAATGACGCGCGCCGGACCAAGCAGCACGGCCCGAGCCGGATTGCGGACCGGCTCTTCGGAGATCTGTTGCATGTGGTTCGATACCAGGGCGATGTCGATACTCGCAAGATCCTGAGCGGCCAGTGCCTGAGCGAGAAAGAGAGGACTATGAAAGCTTCGATTCAGTGTCTCTTCAAGCGGAGCTTCTTCACCCTCGGGCGCCACGGACCAGAGGTGGAGGATTTTGCTAAACGATTTCCCGCTTCTGATTACGTCGGCGACAAGGGCGTCGTAGTCTTCGCGAACACCTGGCCTGACGGTATATCTGTCTTTCTTTGATTGCTTGTATCGGGACCCGGCGGAGACCGAAATCACATCCTGTTTGTCGGCAATGAGTTGGGCGGCGATCTGATCGCCCAGGCCAAGCGAGTCGCAGAAAACGATCCAGCAACCAGGCTCGTGCGCAGATGGGAGAGACAACGGAGCAGGTCTCCAGATGCGGCGATAGAAAAACAGGTCCTTGCCGTCCTCCATGCGCTGCGCAGCCGGTTGGACAGGTGCGGTTGAAGGGTGAACTTTATCCGCTTCGATCCAGAATTTCTGATGCGCAAAGGGATAGGTCGGCAAGGGAATGCGCTGAGCGGAACCTGGCGCGTGCAGCTTCGTCCAATCGACATCCACGCCCGAAACCCAGAGCTGGCCAAGGGTAGCGAGCACACAGCGAAGATCGGAGGCTGTCTCGCGGGGATGCGGCAAAGACTGGAATGCTCTTGCCGCTGCCCCGCCCTGCTGGCGAGCCAGCGAAGTGAGCGCATTGCCCGGTCCAGCTTCAATGAGAATAGGGTCCGGCTTGCGGAAGAGTTCCGTGAGACAGTCGGAGAAGCGAACGGTCTGGCGAATGTGACGGGCCCAATAGGCCGGATCGGTGGCCTCTTCGGCTTTAATCCAGGTTCCGCTGACATTCGAAAGAAAAGGAATACGCGGGGGCTGGAACCGAGTTCGCTGGAGATGTTTTTCGAAAGGCTCAAGAATGGGGTCCATCATCGCAGAGTGGAATGCATGCGAGGTGAAGAGACGCCGGCACGAGACTGATTGCTTTGCGAGACTTTCCTCCAGCGCTGCGATTTCAGTCGTTGGCCCGGAAACCACGCACATGCCTGGGTTGTTGACGGCGGCAACGGACAGCGTGCCGCCGAGCGCAATTTCGGCGGCGCCAAGCGGAACAGCGAGCATGGAGCCCTGAGGAAGATCGTAAATCAGCCTTCCGCGGAAGGCGACGTGTTCGAGAGCGTCTTCCAGAGAGAATACGCCCGCAATGCACGCGGCTACGTATTCCCCGATGCTGTGGCCCACCATGGCCGCTGGCTCGCCGACAAGCGACATCCACCACCGCGCCAGCGCGTACTCGATGGAGAAGAGGGCGGGCTGCGTGAGCCAGGTCTGATTCAGCTTTTCGGCCGCAGCTTCCTTTTCCTCCTCCGGCGGATAGAGCATCTGGAGCAGATCGATGCCCAGAGGTTTCTGAAGCTGTCGCGCGCAGAAATCGAGGGTCTCGCGAAAGACCGGCTCCTGCTGGTACAGTTCCCTGCCCATGTTGACGTACTGGGAGCCTTGCCCGGAGAACATGAAAACAACCGGGGGTGCTGTTCTGGCAGCTACACCGGAGGCGAACTGTTTGCGCCCTGCACCGGAAACTGCGGCGATTGCCTCGGGAGTGTCTTCGACCGCGAGTGCGCGGCGATGCGGGAAGGCGTGCCGGCCAAGCTGGCAGGTGTAGGCAACGTCAGCCAGACTCAACTCGGGATACGCGTGGAGATGGGCGGCCAGGTTGTTGAATGCCTGGTCGGCGGCATCCTCGGTTTTTGCGGAGACCGTCAACAGTTGATAAGGCCTGGCTTGGCGCGAGTGGGACGGCTGCGGCGCTTCTTCGAGAACGACGTGCGCGTTTGTGCCTCCAATGCCGAGCGCCGTGACACCGGCACGGCGTGGCGACCCGTTGGAGGGCCAGTCGATGAGCCGGTTGTTGACGAAGAACGGGCTGTCTTTCAACTCGATATGCGGATTCAGATTCTGGAAGTGCAAACTCGGCGGCAATTGCGCATGTTCGAGCGAGAGCACGGTCTTGATGAGCCCAACGACTCCGGCTGCCGCGTCGAGGTGACCGACGTTCGACTTCAACGACCCGATTCCGCAGTAGCCGCTGCGCGCGGTTGATTTCCGGAAAGCCTGCGTAAGCGCGCGGACTTCAATCGGATCGCCGACCACTGTTCCGGTTCCGTGCGCCTCGACATAGGAGATGTCGGCTGCTCCGATTCCGGCGAACTCCAACGCTTCGGCAATGACCTCGGCTTGTCCCTCGACGCTGGGCGCCAGGTAACCCACCTTTCGCGCGCCATCGTTATTAATGGCCGATCCAAGAATGACGGCGCGAATGGAATCGCGGTCTTCGAGCGCGTCTTCCAGACGGCGCAGCACAACAATCCCCACGCCGCTACCGAAGACCGTGCCGCTCGACGCCGCGTCGAACGAACGGCAATGGCCGTCGCGGGAAAGAATCTCCCCCTCGCGGTAGATGTAGCCGAGGCCATGCGGAATTTCGATGGTGACGCCGCCCGCCAAAGCCATGTCGCATTCGTAGTTGAGCAGGCTTTGGCAGGCAAGATGAACCGCTACCAGCGAGGTGGAGCAGGCGGTCTGCACGTTGATGCTGGGACCACGCAAATCAAGCTGGTAGGAAACACGCGTGGCGAGTACATCCTTGTCGTTGCCCGTCTGCTTGAGCTGAAACAATCCTGAGGATTCGAGCAGGCGGTGGTTGGCGAGCAGGTTGTGGATCAGGTAGGTGTTCATGCCCGATCCGGCAAACACGCCGATCGATCCATCGAAGCGCTGGGGAGGGTGCCCTGCGTCTTCCAGGGCCTCCCACGCGCACTCCAGAAAATGCCGGTGCTGCGGATCCATGATGGATGCATCCCTGGGACTGAAGCCGAAGAAAGATGCGTCGAACAGGGGCACGTCGTCGAGCAACGAGGCCCTCTTGACGTAGTCCGGGCTCGCCAGTTCCTCAGATGTCGCGCCTGCGGCGATGAGTTCGGCATCGGAGCGGTCACGAATAGACTCGACGCCATCGCGGAGATTCTGCCAAAACTCGATTACGTTACGGGCACCCGGAAAACGACCCGTCATGCCGACGATCGCAATAGTAGAGGGCTTCATGTCTTTCCTTTTAGCGCTGGCGGGCCAATCTGCGGCGCTGCGCGCGCTCTGAAACCTGGCTGTCCGACTGCGTTCCGGCAAGATGGCTGGCAAGCGTAGTCACCGTGGTGAATTGAAAGAGATCGAGGAGCGCAATCTCGCGCCCCAACGCATCCTGCAACCGAGCTTGCACCTCGGCAACCGTGAGAGAATGAGCGCCAATGTCGAAGAAGTTATCGTTCATGCCGACGGTTTGAAGGCCAAGCGCCTCCTGCCAGACGCGGGCGACAACGCGTTCGATTTCGTTTGCTGGTTCATTTCCAAGTTTTGCCGCATCGTCGCCCACGGTAAGCAGCGGTGGCGGCATTTTGAGCAGAGCTTTGCGGTCGATTTTTCCGTTTTCCGTAAGCGGCAATGCCGGAAGAAACACGAAGCTGGAAGGAACCATGTAGTCGGGCAACTTCGACTCCAGCACACTGCGCAGAGCTCCTGCCGCCTCGGGGCCAGTGGCTTCAGCGACCAAGTAGGCAACCAGGCGCTTGTCCCCTTCGCGATCTTCGCGCATGACGATAACAGCTTGCCGGACTCCGGAGCACTCCTCAAGGACGGCTTCGATCTCGCCGGGTTCGATGCGATGACCGCGCAGTTTGATCTGGTAGTCGGCGCGCCCGAGGAACTCGATGTTCCCGTCAGGTAGAAAGCGCGCCAGGTCACCAGTCCGGTAGATTCGCTGTTCTGAAAGCGAAGAGATCGTGAGAAACCGCTCGGCCGTAAGATCGGGGCGATTCCAGTAGCCACGGGCCAGGCCGTCTCCGCCAATGAACAGTTCCCCGACTTCACCCGCGGAAACCGGATTCAGTTCCGCGTCGAGCAGATAGACCTGAGTGTTGGCAATCGGCCGTCCAATCGAAACCGAGTTCCCCACTCCTTCCACGCGGCAGGTTGTGGACCAGATGGTGGTCTCGGTTGGCCCGTACATATTGTGAATCTCGCCCTTGAACACCTTGCGAAGATGATGGATAAGAGAAGCTGGCACTGCTTCGCCTCCTAACAGTATTTGCCGGAGCGAGCCCAGCGCGGCAAAAGCACGTCGATCGAGCGTCAGCATGCGCGCCAGAGAAGGCGTCATCTGCAGGTGCGTCACATGGTAGCGGGCGATCTCGTCGGCAATCGTGGCGGACCCCTCGTCGCCGTGGACAACCACCTTGAAGCCGCGGGTCAGGGTCCAAAGAAGTTCCAGCGCCGAGATGTCAAACGAGATGCTGGTGACGGCAAGCCAGACCCCGGGGGCACAACCAATAGCCCGGTCCATGCCCGTAAAGAAATTCACGACGTTCCGGTTCTCGATCATTACGCCTTTGGGCTTGCCGGTAGAGCCGGAGGTGTAGATCACATAGGCCAGATTGCGAGAGACGGCGCCGGAGTCGATGGGATTCGTACTATGGAGAGCGATGGCGGAGTCGTCTGCATCGACAATCGTGAAGCGGCCGCCCTCCAATGGAAGCCGCGCGCGCGTCTCCGCCGTGGTGAGGAGCACGGGCATTCCAGAATCTTCGATCATCCAGGATAGGCGATCCTTGGGATAACTTGGATCCAGTGGGACATAGGCTCCGCCGGCCTTGAGGATGGCGAGCAGACTGACCGCGAGAGTTTCCGATCGTCCCATGGCGACACCGACCAATGTGTCAGGCTTGACGCCGAGGCTCTGGAGATGGCGTGCAAGACGATTGGAACGCTCATCGAGTTCGCGATAACTCAGTTCACGGTTTCCTGCGATAACTGCAATGGCCTCCGGAGTATCAGCTGCCTGCCGCGAAAACAGCTCGGCGATGGTGCTGTTGCGTGGGTAATCTGCCTCCGTCCGATTCCACTCAAGCAACTGATCGGGTAACATAAAAGTCCTCCACGAAAAGAAACTCTATGCCTGTCCCGAGAAAGGTCTCAATGGCTTCCTCGGGTGTGTTCACGATCGGTTGCCCTTTGACGTTAAAGCTGGTGTTCAGAACCATCTGGCGACCCGTGGTTTCACCGACCGCCAGTAGCAGAGCATGAAAATCCGGATTGTCCTGCGCGGATACGGTTTGCAGGCGGGCGGAACCGTTCACGTGGGTGATGGCTGGAAGAAGCGGCCGGACCTCCGGACGAACATCGACCACGCTAATCATGTAGGGCAGTTGGGTGCCCGGAGCCACTTCGAACCAGCGAGGAGCTTCTTCGACGGTGCAAGCCGGAGCAAAAGGACGAAAGGCCTCGCGTTTTTTGACCATCGCGTTGATCCGATCGCGCATCAGCGGATGCCCGGGATTTGCCAGAATGCTTCGATTGCCGAGTGCGCGCGGACCATATTCCATCCGGCCCCGGTGCCAGGCAATGACCCGTCCATCGGCGATAAGCCGGGCTGCGGAAGCGCACGTCTCTGCTAGGGAGCCGAAGCGGCGCCATTGGATCCGGCCGTCGAAGCGTCGCAGAGCGGCCTCGATGGAGTCTGTGGAGTATTGGGGTCCAAAGAGCGGCACGGGCAGCCGGCGGTTGGGAATCTCCTGGGCAAGCGAGGTGCGATAGAGTGCGGCTCCCAGGGCCACGCCATCATCGCCAGCCACGGGCTGCACGTAGACTTCGTCGAAGAGGCGAGAACGAAGCAGTTTGCCATTCGCAGTGCAGTTCAGAGCAACTCCTCCCGCCAGGGCGATCCGTCGCAAGCCCGTCTGCTTTCCGAAATGCTCGCAGACGTGCATGACCACTCGCTCCAGGCATTCCTGCAGGGCCGCAGCCACGTCTTCGTGGATGGAATTGACGGATTGGGTGCCAAGCCTGCGCGGGATCAGATGCTGGTCGAGCCACGCTCTGGTTGCCAGATAGTTTTCCCGCTCCTCGCGCGAGTGGTTCAGCTTTAGAATCGGGATTCGAATCGAGCCGTCGTCGCGAAATTCCACGGCCTGCTCGAAAAAGGACCGGAAGTGTGCAGGGTCGCCATAAGGAGCCAAGCCCATGATCTTGTATTCATCTGAATTGAAGTCGAAGCCCAGATGCAGCGTTATCAGCGAATAGAGGATACCTATCGAATCGTTGGCGCCTGCGGTATGGATCCTTTCAAGCTCCCCGTCATGAAAATCGTAGACACTCAGGCTCTCGATTTCGCCCATCGCATCATTCACGACGACCAGGCACTCATCCCATCCCGAGGTATAGGCAGCGCTGGCGGCGTGCGCAAGATGGTGGCCGACAGAGAATACTCTCTCCTCGGGGAATCCAGGCAGGTCCCTGCGCACCTGCGCCAGCAGTGCTTCCCGGGAAAAAACCTGCCCGTAGAGTTCGGTTGAAACTTCATCTCTTCGATAAAGCTCACGATACGGAGCATAGTCGAATCCATGCGCGATCTCGTCAATCTCGCTGATGTCGAGACCAGACTCCTCCAGACAGAATCGGATCGCGTCAATGGGAAAATCGCCGGTATGCTTCTTCCCGCTGAAGCGCTCCTGCTCCGCGGCTGCGATCAGGCGACCGTCAACCACCAGCGCGGCGGCCGCGTCCATCCCCTGTGCAATTCGGTATTCGCGCTCTTCCAGGCCGGGCCACTTGGCCTGCTTGAACGCTACGGAGTTCTCCAACCCGCTGATCCCGATGACTTTCATAACCGCCCCCCTCGTAGCAAGAGCGTGAAACATGCTTCAACCGGGACCCGCCCTGGTCCTCCGCAGTTTCTTGCTAATCCAATACTAACTCTGCTGATCCCTTCGTTCTCAATATGCATGCACTTGCTTGCCTGAGCCCTTACCGTGCTCGCGTACAGTGACATTGACTACAGGACATTTGCCTTGTTTACCTTTTGCCGTTTGCAGCGGCTTCGGACCAAAAGAAGAAGGTCGGCAAGCCGGGTTTACTTGTCTTCGTCGACAGTGTCTGCAGGCCACTCGATCGATTTTACCTAACTCGCGGGTCCCTGAAGAAAAGATTCCAGTCTTAGCTCACGCAGCGCTCAGAGCCGCTCCCTAACCTCCTTCTGCATCCGAAGGGTGCGCAGTTATTTAGGTGAGATGTGCTGCATTTGAAATCCGTTGGGGCTTTGACGACGGCAGCGACCCCGGCGCGGTTAAAAGGGGTCTGTGCCTGCAAAGTTGGGGTATGGGTAATTCCATCTTTCTTTTGCCGAGCTTGATACGCCCGGATTCACTGCACGAATCCCTGCAAGTTTCCGGCATAGTGATTGAAGCGGCATAGGATCGGATGAATGCGATCCAGCATAAATACTGGTCCGGCCCCAAAGGATTGCGCCACCACAAAGTTGCCATCCTGCGCGGAGCGCAGCGAAGTCGAAGGGCCTGCGGTTGTTTCTGCAGTTCTCTGTCGCAACCCAATCGGACCGGATCAATAGAATGCTGGCTTGCGCACGTCAGACAGGTTAGAGCGACCCTATCTTGATCGGGGTTCCTGATTCATTGGAAATCTCACGATGTCTTGAAAGATACATCAGCGGGCGCTCAGGACCTTAGGCAACTGTTGCCAACAGTCCGAGGCGCTCATTGAGGGTCTGGGAGACTCTCCGAGTGATGCAGATTGCTCAAGAAGATCCCATACGACACGGGCGCTTACTGGGAGTAATCAAGCAAACCTCTACCGTGACAGAGCCTAGGATAAAGCGCGGGGGAGATCCGGTGTCGCGCAAAAGGCAGCAGGTGACAACACTCGGGTATTTGGGCAAGTATTGGGTATAATTTGAATTCATCTCCCGCAGACGCTCGCGAGTCGCTCGCAGAGGATTTCTGCTTGAGCCGGCGGAGAGTGGCCTGCAGCAGACTCTGCACTCCGCCATTCACTCGTTTTTCCAGTTCAGTCCCGCGCCGCCGCATGAATCGCCAGCAGTTTTTCCAGCAGCGGTTTCAGCAGCTTTAGGTCCAGCGCGTTCGCGCCGTCGGATTTGGCGTTGGCCGGGTCGTCGTGGACTTCAAGAAAGAGCCCATCGATGCCGGCTGCCACCGCGGCCCGCGCCAGCAGAGGAATGAACTCCGGCTGGCCGCCGCTTACTCCGCCAGCCGCCGAGGGCTGCTGCACGGAGTGGGTGCCGTCAAAAACCACCGGCGCCAGCTGCCGCATCACCGGCAGCGAGCGAAAATCCACCACCAGCGTGTTGTAGCCGAAGCTGGCTCCGCGCTCAGTCAGGAAAACCCGTTCATTGCCCGTCGAGCGCACCTTGGCTACCGGATACGTCATATCCCACGGAGCCACAAACTGCCCCTTCTTGATGTTCACTGCCCGGCCAGTCTTGCCGGCGGCTACCAGCAGGTCGGTCTGGCGGCACAGGAAGGCCGGAATTTGCAGCACATCCACGGCCTCGGCGGCAATCTCGCAATGGCTGGGCTCATGCACGTCGGTGAGCACCGGCAGGCCCGTGTCCTTGGCCAGACGGCCCAGGATGCGCGTACCCTCCACGAGCCCCGGCCCGCGAAAACTCTTCACGCTGGTGCGGTTGGCCTTGTCGTAGCTCGCCTTGAAGATGTAGGGAACGCCCAAGTCCGACGTAATCCGCTGGATGGCCTCGGCCATGGTGCGCACATGGGCCTCGGACTCGATGACGCAGGGACCGGCGATGAGGAAAAGCTGGCCCTCCCCAACGTGGACAGGGCCAATTTCGAAGAAGTTGCTCACGAAGGCGATTTTACTCTGCCGGGGTTGCAAACCGGGCGGCAGAGCCGCCGCGGCGCAAGCCTACTGGCCCCGGCTCCTCGACCATTGCCAGAGCGCCCGTTCCAGCGCATGAAGCGGGGTAGGGCCGGGAAGATTGTCCTGCGGCTTGATCACCCCGCACTCCACCAGCCGATTGAAAAAGGCGTTGTATTCGGCATAGAACTGCACATCGTGCCGGGCGTGTCCCAGCGCTTCCAGTGCGCGATAATCCAGCACCGCGTACCGCTCCGGGTAGATCGTGGCCAGAATCGCCGAGGCGATCGAAATATCGATGCCGCGCAGCCCGACCAGCGCATTGACGGCGTCCTCGGTCTTGGCGTCCGGAGATGCGGCGATGGCCAGCGCGCTCTTGATGTTTTCGTTGCTGTTTCCAATCAGGTAATGAACCACTCGCTCGGACTTCCAACGGACGATCGTCTCCAGATTCGGCAGGTTGTAGTCTCCGCCGCGAATCGCTTCCCCGGCTTCGAACGCGGCTTTCTCAAGTTCCTTTTCTCTTTCGCCGGCATCCTGCCAATACTGCTCTGCCAATTGCTGAAGCTCCAATTCTGCGGGCTGAAGCTCAAAGTAAGCCATGATGTTGAGTCCTCCATCAACCAAAAACCAACAAACAATAGGCCCGCAAAAAGCCTTTGTCAACAGCGGATCACACACCCCGGATTCAGGACAGCCTGAGCTCGGTCTTCGGCGGGTGACTGGCGATGGGCGCCAGCCTCGGAACTTTCAACGGCACGGGCCGCCGGCGGCGGAATGGCGCACCCTGTTTACTTCAACACGGCGCTGGTTACGGTAGAGGTTTCGCAAGCGCCCGCCCCAAGCCGTCCCTGCCGGTTCTTGTAGCTTGCGGTAATGAACTCCCGGAAGAGCGGATGCGGCTCCAGCGGCTTCGACTTGAACTCGGGATGGAACTGGCAGCCCAGGAAGTAGGGATGGCTGGGCAACTCGACGATCTCCACGTACGTCGCGTCGGGCGTGGTGCCGCTAATGTGAAGTCCGCCGCCGGTGAGCAGCGCCTCGTACTCGCGGTTGAACTCGTAGCGATGCCGGTGGCGCTCGCTGATCTCGGTCGCGCCGCCGTAGGCCTTGGAGGCCAGCGTACCTTCCTGCAGAATGCAGGTCCACGCACCCAGCCGCATCGTCCCGCCCATCTCTTCCACGCCGAGCAACTCGCGCAGCTTGTAAATGATGCGGTGCGGGCTGGCGGGATCGAATTCGCTTGAATTGGCGCCCTTCAGGCCGCAGACGTTGCGGGCAAATTCGATGCAGGCGGTCTGCATACCGAGGCAGATTCCAAAGTAAGGCACCTGCTTTTCGCGCGCATAGCGGATGGCGTTCAACATGCCTTCGATGCCGCGCTTGCCAAAGCCGCCGGGTACAAGGATGCCGTCGAATCCCTCTAACTGCGCCTCATAACTTCTATCTTCGGGAGTTTTCGACTCCAGCCCCTCAGCCTCGATCCAGGTTACGTTGAGCTTCAGGTTGTGGGCGATGGCGCCATGCGTCAGCGCTTCCTTGAGCGACTTGTAACTATCCTCGTACTCCACATACTTGCCCACGATGCCGATGTGGACTTCGTCCTTGGGGTGATAGCAGCGATCGACCAGTTCCTTCCACTTGGTCAGGTCCGGCTCCGGCGCATCCTTGCGCAGATATTTCAGGATAAGCGCGTCAAGGCCCTCTTCAGCAAAGCGGAGCGGCACTTCGTAGATGGAGGGAACCGTGGTGGCGCCAATGACGGCCTTCTCCTCGACGTTGCAGAAGAGTGCAATTTTCTGCTTCATCTCGCGGGGCAGAACGCGATCCGAACGGCAAAGCAGAATGTCGGCCTGGATGCCGATGCCAAGCAGTTCCTTCACGGAGTGCTGCGTGGGCTTGGTCTTCAGCTCCTGCGCGGCGGCGATCCACGGCACCAGAGTGAGGTGGACAAAAACCGTGTTTTCGCGGCCCAGTTCCTGGCGCATCTGGCGGATGGCTTCGAGAAACGGCAGCGACTCGATGTCGCCCACCGTGCCGCCAATCTCGATGATCGTTACGTCCGCGCCGTTGGCCGAAACCTTGCGCATGGCGTTCTTGATCTCGTTGGTCACATGCGGGATCACCTGGACGGTCTTGCCTAGGTAGTCGCCGCGCCGCTCCTTCAGGATGATCTGCTCGTAGATGCGGCCGGTAGTCAGGTTGTTGTCGCGGGAGAGCGGCGCGTGGGTGAAGCGCTCGTAGTGGCCCAGGTCAAGGTCGGTCTCGGCGCCGTCGTCGGTGACAAAAACCTCGCCATGCTGGAAAGGCGACATGGTCCCCGGATCGACGTTCAGATAAGGATCGAACTTCATCATATTCACGCGCAGGCCGCGGCTTTCCAGCAGGCATCCGATCGAGGCCGCCGCCAGGCCTTTACCTAAACTGGACACAACTCCGCCCGTCACAAAGACATACTTTGCCGACATCGATGCAACCTCTTGATTGGATTGTTGGGATTGGACGTACCAGGTGGGCACAATCAAGTATGGCAGAGATTAAGACTGAAATAAAGTGAAAAATTGCGTGGGCGCCGGTATCTGGCCGGTTTTTCTATTTATAAAACATTTAGAGTCAATCACTTATAAAAGTGAACGCTTCGATTGCCCGCATCGACGCAGCCCGCGTTCGCGGTGGAAAACACGGCTTAATCTGGCCCTGGCCAGGCCGCTCTTGCCCTCCAGGAGCCGTGGAGCCTACGATGCTGCGTGGAAGGAGCCAAACAATGACGGCTACGACGACGCTGACGCGCAAACTGGGGCGGACCGGCCCGGAGGTTTTTCCCATCGCCCTGGGCTGCATGGGCATGAGCGGGATGTACGGCGCCGCCGACGACGCGGAGTCGGTCGCCACCATCCACGCGGCCATCGACGCCGGTGTCAACCTGCTCGATACGGGCGACTTTTACGGCATGGGCCACAACGAGATGCTCATCGGCCGGGCGCTCCGCATCGAGCGGGACGAGGTGCTGCTCTCGGTCAAGTTTGGCGCCCAGCGCGGCCCGGACGGCGCCTGGCTGGGCTACGACGCGCGGCCCGCGGCGGTCAAAACCGCGTTGGCCTATTCGCTCAAGCGCTTGGGCGTGGACTACATCGACATCTACCGGCCCGCGCGCCTCGACCCCAATGTGCCCATTGAAGACACCATCGGCGCCATCGCGGAGATGGTGACGGCCGGCTACGTCCGCCACATCGGCCTCTCCGAGGTGGGGCCCGAGACCATTCGCCGCGCGGCCGCCGTGCATCCCATCGTCGATTTGCAGATCGAGTATGCGCTGGTGAGCCGCGCGCCCGAGGCAAAGATTTTTCCCGTGCTCGACGAACTGGGCATCGGGGCCACAACCTATGGCGCGCTCTCGCGCGGACTGCTCTCCGGCTCGCAGCCGGCCGCCTCGGGAGACATACGCGCCTGGCTGCCGCGCTTCAAAGGCGACAATCTGGCCCACAACCAGGAACTTGTCGCCCGCCTCAAGGAAATCGCTTCTGCCAAGGGCATTACGCAGGCGCAGTTGGCCGTGGCCTGGGTGCTGGCCAAGAAAAACTCGATCGTGCCCGTGATCGGCGCGCGTACGCGGGCGCAACTGGCCGAGAGCCTGGGCGCGCTCAACGTAAAACTCACGGCGGACGAGATAGCCGCGATCGAAGCGGCGGTTCCGTCCGGGGAAGTGGCTGGAACGCGCTACGACGCGATGCAGATGCGGGTCCTGGACAGCGAGAAATAGGGCGGAAAGAGCCGATGATCGAGAGAATCGCAGTTCTCAAGACGGATATCACCACCCTGGCCGTCGATGCCATCGCCAACGCGGCAAATACCTCGCTGCTTGGCGGCGGAGGGGTGGACGGGGCAATTCATCGCGCCGCCGGCCCGGAGCTGCTGGCTGAGTGCCGTCTCCTCGGTGGCTGTCCGACCGGCCAGGCGAAACTCACCAGGGGCTATCGCCTTCCCGCCCACTACGTGATTCACACCGTCGGCCCGGTATGGAACGGCGGAAGCCACAACGAGCGTGAACTGCTCGCCAGTTGCTACCGCTCCTGTTTCGCGATAGCCCGCGAGCATGGCCTGCTCAGGATTGCGTTTCCGGCGATCAGTTGCGGCGTCTACCGCTTCCCCGTCGATCTCGCCGTCCAGATCGCGGTGCGGGAAACGGTTGCAGAACTGAAGAAGAACGAGGCGCTGGAGGAAGTGATCTTCGCCTGCTTTGATGATGGGGTCTATGAGTCCTACCGGCGGGCGGTGCAGGCTATTCTTTAAGAGAGAATCGGCATTCTACAGATTTTGCCATGCAAAGGATGGGGCAGGCCGTGCGGTCTGCCCCTTTCCCTCAGCCTTCTAGAAATTCAGCGTGATCTTCGCCGTCAGAGCCCGCGGAGTTACATAGTGCGTTCCGCTGAAGGTGGACAGGAAGTTATACAGAGCGTACTTGTCGGTCACGTTGATTGCCGTCAGGTCCAGGTTCACCTTGTAGCGATCGCCGTGGAAGAGATTGTCCTTGCCGACCGACGCATCGAACAGGTCGCGCGGCGCGATGCGCTGAGGATTCTTGTCGTTGTCGCCAGCGTTGGGAGCAGGGATTTTGATCAGGCTCGAAGTGAATTCCGAGGCCGGGCAGACCGCGGGCAAGGGATTGGTGGGCGTAGCCTTCACTCCGTTGCATGCGAATCCCGCCTGAAATTCTTCGTCCGCAGTCAAGGGAAGGGCGACACTCGCTCCAGTCACGGGGTTCACCGTTGGAGGTATGTTGGTGTCCACCATCGCGATAGCAGGCTGACCGTTCAGCGTGGTTGAGCTGTTTCCGCAGGGAGTGTTTGGATCGGTCACTCCGTAGCAGGGTGTCGAACCGGCCACCAAGCCGCTGTCGTAACGCCAGTTGAATCCGCCCCAAAGACCGTTCAGCACCTTGCCGCGCGAAAACGTGTACTGGAGATGCGAGTTCTGGTTGAACTTCTCGTCGTGGTCGATGCGGAACGGAAGCCCAGTCTGGCCGACCGTCGCGCCCGCTCCGGCCACCTGCGGCGGATAGAAGCGGGCGGCAACGGAAGACATGACCACATAGGCGCTGATGTTATGGAATTGGGGAACATCCACATGCAGCGCATAGCCGGGAATCTTCGAGCTGTGCCAGTCGATGGGGAAGGTAATGGGTGTATTGCCTAGCACGCTGAAGTCGAAGGCGTTGTGTGTGTATTTCCAGATGTACTCGCCGCTGACCACCACCCGCCTGCCGAATCCCTGCTGAAATCCGGCATGGAACTCGTTGCGGAAACCGGGGTGCAGGATTCCGGAGACGCCGGGAGAGCAGTTGAGAAGCGGAGACAGTACCGCGCTGGAGCAACCCGTGCTAGACAGAACCAGGTTCTCATTGAAAGGTGTTTCCAGCGTTCGCGCATAGGAGACGCGCAGAACGGTGGAGCTCGGCTTGATGTTGTAGGCAATTCCCACGCGCGGCTGCGTCTGGTTGGCAGCCGTCAGGCCGTTGTAAACGTCCTCGCGCAAGCCTAGATTGAAGAGCCAGTTGCCAGCCTTGATCTGGTCTTCGACAAAGAGGCCCAGTTCTTTCACGTCGGTGTGGCCCGAGAAGCTGTAGAGGGCGCCGCCGCGGGTAAGGTCATATGGCGCGAGAACGGGAATGTAGTTCGGATTCTGGAGCGCCACGACGCCGTCGCAAGCCGTGGGATCGGCGTAACCGGCCAGGGGACTTCCATTCACGTCCATGCAGGGCGAGTCATAGGTCGCTTCGACAATGCCCAGGCTGTCGTTCTCGCTCAGAAAGGTCTGTCCGTACTGCGCGCCAACCTTGAAGGTGTGGATTCCCTTGGCATAGGAGAAATCCGAGTGGACCGCGGAGTTCGTGAGCGTGCGGCTCTGGGAGATGGACGAGGTTTGCAGGTTGGCGGGTCCAAGATCGGCCAGCGGATTGCCGCTCGGATAGTAGTTATAGTCGTCCCTGCGGACAAAAGCGCCCAGATTGAAGACCGAGTTATTGCCGATGATCCGCGTGTAGGTGGGCGAGATATTAATGGTCCCGATCTTCGAGTGCTGGTCGGCGTTGCCCACGTTGGCGAAAGTGGGGCTCGCGCTCGTGCCGCCGCCGACCACGTTCTCGACATTCAGGCTGTCGTAGGAGTTGGGAGTCTGGAACCAGGAACGGCTGTAGTTCAGGTCCAGATGGATCGAGTCGACCGGAGTGAAGTTATAGTCCACGCGGTCGAAGACATTCTGCTCGTTACCCTTGTCGTGGAAGACCGTGAACTCCGGGGGATCGAGGAAGCGCCCCGAATTCAGGCCGTCCGCCTCGACGAAATTTCCCCATTTTTTGCCGCCATAGGCCAGATCGAAACCGGCTGTCGCGGAGCCGAAGGCCCCATAGGAACTTGTGATGCTGCCGGTGGGCTTGGTCACCCCCTGTCCGGAGCGTGTCGTGGCCACAATCACCAAGCTGGTTTTGCCGCCATACTCGGCCGGCGGCGCACCGCTGATGACTTCGATGGATTGAATCGAATTCGACGGAATCTGATTGGAGAAGACCTTGCTCTGCTGATCCGTGATCGACTGGCCGTCTACTGAAAACGAGTTGGAAGCGTGGTCGCCCAGGCCGTGGAAGAGGCCGTTCGAGTCGGCCGCCACGCCGGGCGTGGTGGCTGTCACCAGGGAACTGAGTGAGGAAGACTCGCTTTCCAGCGGCACCTTGATGAACATGTCGCGGTCCACGTCGGTGTGGAAGGTGGGGTCGGTCTCAACCAGGTCGCCGCTTGCCTCCACCCTCACGGTTTGGCTGGCGCCGGCGATCTGCAACACCAGCTTCAGATTCGTTCCCACCACCGAACGAATCTCGAAACTCCGGCTTAACGAAGCAAATCCGTTGGCGGAGACGATGATCCGGTAGGGGTTGAAAGGAACGTTCGAGAAGTCGAACTGGCCCAGTGCGTCGGTGGATGCGGTTCTGTCCAGTCCGCTGACCTCATTGGTGAGATGAACCGTAGCTCCTGGAATCACGGCGCCGCTAGGATCGGTGACCGTGCCGCGCACGGCGCCTGCGTTGCCGCTTTGCGCAGGTGCCGTGAGCGCCGCGAAGATCAAGACGAGAACGGGGAGAATGCGAAAAATCGTGCCGTGATTGAACGGCATAAGGACCTCCGAAAGATGGCTGAACAATGCGGAAAGTTGGCCGCGGCGCGAACAGCCACGGCACGTCCTATGCATGGGGAGCATCGTTCCGTTTCCAGGGTCGGCGTCTGGTGATGCACCGAAGTCCCGCCCATAAAAGGGGCGAGAAGCCGTCCAAAACCTGACTGAAAGGTAGAAAAACGGAAAGATGCCCTAGCAGCCGGCCGGCGGAGGGCGTGTAAACAGCTTGGGATGACGGTGGCGAACCGCCACGAGCGGCTCAAAGAGCGGCTCGCGGCTCCCGACCTCGACCAGGACGACGACAGTTGCCGCAACCGCAACCGGCGCAGCAGAGTGCATCGCAACGCACAGCGGGCAGTGGTCGGCATCGCTGTCGAGCGGATGCATGTGCGTCACCTGGACCACGGTGAGCAGCGCCAGCAGGACCAGACACACCACGGTGACCACGGGCAAAGCGCTGAGCTTTGGCCGGCGGTCGCTCCTCCGGGTTGCCTGCAATCCCATCAACGAATCATCCTCTTCTTTAAGGATACACAGAATTGGATGCGCCAGCGATGGAGAGGGTTACAGGCAGAGCCTGGTTTTCGCCGCACCCTGGAGCCAACGCCTGTTCGCCCGCTTCGTCTAAACTGTGGGGCAATGAACTATCTCATTCATTTGCGACGCCTGTTCGCCGGCTTGCTGGCAATTCTGTTGCTGGCGGCGACGGCCGCTGCGGCGAAGGCCCAGACGCCACTGCCGCTCAAGCCCGACGTGCCCGGAACGGGCGCCAACCATCGCCTCATCCTCAGGGACGGCACCTACCAGTTGGTGCGCAAATACGAAATCGTCGGCGACCGGGTGCGCTACATCTCCGTCGAGCGCGGCGGAGACTGGGAAGAGCTGCCCGCCGACCTGGTCGACTGGGAGGCCACGCGCAAGTGGGAGCGCGATCACGTGGACCAGCCCGCGGAAGCGCCCTCGCCGGCGATGAAGGAAGCCGAAGCGATCGACAAGGAAGAAGCCGCCGAACGCGACGAGCAGAAGGCCAGTATGCCCGAGGTGGCCAAGGGCCTCCAACTCCCTGACGAGGATGGCGTCTTTGCGCTGGACACCTTTCAGGGAACTCCAGAGCTGGTTGAGCTGCTGCCCACGGAACTCGGCATGAATGCCAAGACCAAGCACGGATTGAGCACGCTGAATCCGCTGGCCGGCGCCAAGGCCAGCCTCGAACTGGAAGGCGCGCACGCGAAGGTGCACCTGCATGTGAATGATCCGGCCATCTACCTCTCGCTCAACGCGCGCGACGGCGCCGAGCAGGTCGTCTCCCACGCCATGACCGTGGACACCGGCGGCGCAAAAGAGGTGGCCAGCCGCAAGCATGGCGCGCATTCGCCGGCTTCCGGCTTTGCCATCGTCCGCGTGGACGAGCGCAGGGCCGTTCGCATTGTGGGCGCCGTTCACATGAGCGTGACCGGCACGGTCACCCAGGACGAGAACGTGATCCCGGCCAAGGTCGAGATGCTCCCCGGCAAGCACTGGCTCAAGATCGCGCCCGACAAGCCTTTGACCATCGGCGAATATGCGCTGGTGGAGATCATCTCCGCTTCCGATATCAACCAGTCTGTCTGGGACTTCCGCGTGGACCCGCAGTTGGGAGACAATCCCGGATCGATGGGGCCCATCCTCAAGTAGCAGACCGGTGCGCGATCTCGACATGGCCGGTCGGCCTCCACTATCATTCTCTCGGAAACGCCAGAGAAAAACTTGGAATCGAAAGGGACGGCACGCGTTTCGCCGCCGCCACGGAGGTCTTTGGAATGGAGCACGAGGAATCCGGCACCAGTGTATGGTCTCTTACTTCTTCGCAACTGGCGAAAGAATGCCGGCTGATTGCCGAGGGGAATTCTCCGGCCATCGATAAGGCGCTCAGGGACGAAGCCCGGCGGTTGCAAACCGAGTGGAAAGACGCCATCCATATGCCCGAAGGGGAGTTTGGCGACAAGGCGCGCCGCGCGGCCCAAATGGCGGCCCTGCGCAAGCGGACCATCGAGATTCTGGTCAAGGTCAGCCCCCAGGAGTAGGTCCGGTCGCCCGGGGCCATCTCCATCTCTCCGCGGGAGGAAATCGGTCTACAGAGTTTCCGGCGCCTTTGCCCGCGAGAATTTCTGCCGCCGCTTCTCCCACTCGTCCGAGTTGAAGAAGCGCGGCCCCACCTCGATCAGCCGCGGAATCATGTTGAAGACCGCCACGCGGCTCCAGGGCTTGCCATCCCGCATCCGGAAACCCTTCTCATTCAGGTCGCTGACGATGCTGGAATAGGAGAAATCCTGCACCAGCAGTTCCATCATCAGCATCAGTGCCTGGTGTTCCGCCGGAGCGGGCTCCAGCCGCTGGCAATCGTCGGAGATGCGCAGTCCATAGGGAATATCCTCGTTGAATGCGCCTTCGGCCGGAGCCTCCGCATCGGGCAGTTCGCGCCGCCATTCGATCGAAACCATCTGCCAACCGGCCGCCGCCCGTTGCCGGATAATCTCGGGGCTGAATGGCCCCGAAACGACTTCGCGTACCCGCTCAAAGTATGCCATCGCGAGCCTCCACGCAGAGTTTTACCTATCCATTTACATGCAATTCACCGGCCAGAGTTTTGGCCTGTCGCAAGCCGATTCAAGTCGCTCACTCGCATGGTGATAGCTCCAGGCATTTCGCGAGGGTTTCGCCCGCGGCCTGTCCACTTTCGCAAGTCTTTGTCCACTTCCGGACAGCCGTGCGGCGGCAGCCCTCTCGCTGAAACAGGCGGAGGATGCTAACTTCTTTTGAGAATGCGGCTCAAACCATTACCGCGCTCCCTCGGCGGCAGCCGCAACATTCTGGAGGAATCATGTCTCTCTCATGGAAGCGATTCTTGACGGTGGGTGCTCTCTCGATCTGCTGCGCGATGCCGGTTTGCGCCCAACAGAGGAGTTCGGCGGCTAAGGGCATCAATACTCTGGCCGCGCCTGTGCCTACGCCGCTGCTCAACGGCAAGCGTGCATTCATCTCCTATGAACTGGGCGATATCACGGCCTTTCCATCCGCCTACAGCGGTGGACCGGAGCGGGCGTACAGCGAGTTCTTTCAGCAGATGAAGACTTGGGGCCGATACCAGATTGTGATGGACCCGGGCGACGCGGACGTGGTCTTTGCCATCCGCTTCGTCGATTCACCGGGCCTCTCGCTGCCCCAGATCAGAGTGGGTATTTCGGACGCCAAGACGCATGTGGCCCTGTGGGGTTTCGTGGAGCAGGTTGATCCCGCCTTCTTCAAGAAGCACCGCGACGCCAGTTTCACGGGATCGGTGCAGACGCTGGTCGGGGACATACAGACGCTGGTCACGCCGGGAGCGGCGCCGCAGGCCGGGCTGCAACCTGGGAAGACCCGTCTTTCAGACCATGCGCAATAAGGCTCGCCGCCGCGGGCACAACTTCCAAAAACGAGGAGAGCGCGTCCGCAAAGAGCCCGCCAGCCGGCTACTCCCGCACGCCAATTCCCAGCGCCTTCATCTTGCGATAAAGATGGCTGCGCTCAAGGCCCAGCAACTCCGCCGCGTGGCTGATGTTGTTGCGGGCTTCTTCGATCTTCTTCAGGATGTACTCGCGCTCGTAGGCGTCGCGCGCCTGTTGCAGCGACGAAAATTCCTCGGTCGAGCGAGTGCCGGCCTTGTGGGTCAGCGGCGGCAGATGCTTGCGGTCGATGCGCAAGGCACGGGGATTGAGGATGAGCACCCGCTCGATCACGTTCTTCAGTTCGCGCACGTTGCCCGGCCAGTGATACTGGGCCAGGACCTCCAGCGCGTCTTCGCCAATCTCCATGCGCGGCCGTCCGTACTGGCGGCCGAACTCAGCCAGAAACTCGCGCGCCAAAAACGGAATATCCTGTTTGCGCTCCCGCAGCGGCGGCACAAAGAACGGCACAACATTGAGCCGGTAGAAGAGATCCTCGCGGAAGTTGCCCTTGGCGATCTCCTCCTCCAAATCTTTGTTGGTGGAGGCGATCAGGCGCACGTCCACGCGCAGCGGCTGAGTGCCGCCCACCGGCGTAAAAAGCTGGTCGTCCAGGGCTGAGAGCACCTTGGCCTGGGTCTTCAGGCTCATATCGCCCACTTCGTCCAGAAAGAGCGTTCCGCCGTCGGCGCGCTCCAGCGTGCCGCGCTGCTCCGATGGCCCGCCGGGCTGGGCGCCGTGCCGGTATCCAAACAACTCGGCTTCGATGTGCGCCTCCGGGATGGCCGCGCAATTCAGCTCGACGAAGATCTGGTCGCGGCGCAGGCTCTCAGCATGGATCGCGCGCGCGATCAGCTCCTTGCCGGTTCCCGACTCGCCGTAGATCAGTACGCGGCCGTTGGTGGGCGCCATCAGCCGGATCTGCTGGCGCAGCGCCTTCACCGGCACGCTTTCGCCGGTCAGCACCGAGCCTACGTTGAATTGGCGCTTGAATTCGATGTTCTCCGTGCGCAGCCGCCGCGCTTCCACCGCGTTCTTGAGCACGATCAGGGTGCGGTCCAGCGACAGCGGCTTTTCAAGAAAGTCGTATGCGCCCAGCTTGGTGGCTTTCACCGCGGCCTCGATGCTGCCGTGGCCGCTGATGATGACCACTTCGGGCCGCATCTCCACGGTCAACTGGTGCATGTCGGCCAGCACGTCGAGCCCGTCGCGGTCCGGAAGCCAGATGTCGAGCAGAACCACGTCGTAGGGCGCGTCCTGGATCAACATCAGACCCTCGGCGGCCGTGGCCGCAGTGGCCACACCATAGCCCTCTTCGCGCAGGATTTCTTCAAGCGACGCGCGAATCTCCGCTTCGTCGTCCACCACCAGAATATGATTCATGAGTGCGTTTCCTCGAGCGGAGCGGCAGCGTTGACCTGCGTGGCGAGATGGGCGTCTTCGGCAGGCTCTGCCGTCTGCGCGCCCGTGGCGGATTCCATCAGCGGCAGCCGCAGCAGAAAGCGCGCGCCCTTGGGACTGTTGCTCTCGGCGCGGATTGAGCCGCCGTGCTCCTGGGCAATCTTGGCCGCAATCGAGAGCCCCAGTCCGGTGCCGCGCTGCTTGGTCGAATAGAAAGGAAGAAACAGCCTCTCGCGTATCTCATCGGTCAGGCCGTGCCCGGTGTCGGAGACTACCACCTCCACCGCTGCGCCATCCTCGCTGAGCGAGCTGCTGATTCCCAGCACGCGCAGCAGGCTGCCCTGCATGGCCTCGGCGGCATTGTCGATGAGGTTGGCCAGCGCGCGGCGGATCGCCTCCGGATCGGCCAGCACCGTCGGCAGCCCCGGCTCCAGGTCCCGCTGCACCGTGATGCCCGCCAGACGGCCGGCAAACAGCGCCAGCGCCTCATCCGCTACTTTATTCATGTCGCAAGCGCGCGGCTGCGGCGCGGGGAACTGCGCCAGCGCCGAGAACTGGTCCACCAGCGTGCGCAAAGTGCCTACGCAGCCCAGGATCACCTCGCTGCACTTGCGGATCACGGCCGGCGAATCGGGCTGGGCGCGGTCCAGGTGCCGGGCAATGCGTTCCGCGGAAAGCGCGATCGGGGTGAGCGGATTCTTGATCTCGTGCGCTACCCGCTGCGCCACTTCCTTCCACGCCAACTGCCGCTGCGCGCGCAACAGCTCTGTGGTGTCCTCCACCACCAGCACGCTCCCTTGCTGCCCGTGGGCCATTTCAAGCCGCGCGCTGGTAATCGCCAGATGGATGGTGCGCCCGCGGGCAGGAAATTCGATCTCTGTCGAGGCCGCACCCATGCGATGGCTCCGCCGGATCACTCCGGCCAGATCGTCCGCGCAATCGGCAGGCAGCAGCGCGTCGATATTCTCCCCGACCAGGCTGGCGTCCTCGCGCCGGCCCATCAGCGCGGCAAAGGCGCGATTCGACTGCAGCACCATGCCCGCGCCATCCAGGGTTACCACTCCGGAGGGGATCGTCTCGACAATCGTCTCCAACTCGCGCCGTCGCTCCTCGATGGCCAGGTTGGCGGCCGTCAGTTGCGCCGAGGAGCTTTCGGCCAACTGTCGGCTGGCCTCCAAGTCCGCGGCCATGTGGTTGAAGCTGCGGACCAGCTCGCCCATCTCCCCTGAGGCGATCAGTGAGACGCGATGGTCGTACTTGCCCGTGGCGATCTCATCCATCGCGTTGCCCAGGGCCTCCACGGGCCGGGTGATCTGCTTGGAGAGAAACAGGGCCAGCCAGACGCTGGAGAAAAAGACAAAGACGGTGATGAGCAGCAGCATCAGGAAGAAGGTGGTGCGAATCTGATGCCGCGAGCGGAAGAGCTCCCAATAGGCGGCTGCGCCGGTACGGATGCGCACCGCTGTCTGGCTGAGTCCCTCCGGCATGGGCAGCGCCACCATCACCAACTTGCCGGAGGCGTTTGCCGATATGCCCAGGGCGTACTCCTGCCCTCCTACACTGACCATCGGTTCATCCCTGCGCTGAGCCAGGAGCAGCAGACTGTTCGAGAGCGGCCCATGGAGAGGAACGGCGGCTTCCTCCTCGCCCTGGTCCAACCAGGGAAGCAGGATCGCCTGGCTTTGCTCCGGCGGTTCCTGAAAGCTGGCCAGCAGCTTCCGGTTCTTGTCATAGACCACGGCAAAACCGCCTGCCAGTGTAATGCGATGGGAGGCCAACTCGTTCTGGAGCGAGGGGAGATCGCCGTCCGGAGCGCCGGAGGCCGCAATCGACTCCGCCTCCACGCGCGCGTTGGCTGTAACGTATTGCGCCAACTCCAGCACCACGCGGGTCGAGTCCTCGCGCAGCTCCGATGTATTCGGCGAGAACCAGCGGTCGATCGAGCGGTTCATCAGCTGAAAACTGAAGAGAAACATGAAGACCGCGGGAGTCAGCGCAATCAACGCCGCGCCCAGCACCATCCGCGTGCGCAGCCGCGCGCCCAGGGCGCTGCTGCTTTGGTCGGCATAGAGCTTCAGGATGTTTCTCAGCAGCAGCATCAGCAGGACGATCAGCAGCAGGAACACCAGCACCGTGAGGCCGGTGAAGACCAGCGTCTCGCCGGAGGTCTCCGGATTGAGAAAGCGGATGTTCGAGGTATTGAACGCCTGCAGCGCGCCCAGAAAGACAAAAATCGACAACACCCCACCCGCAAGCAGGGCAACGGACCGGTGCCGGGCATCGCCTAGAAACGGCATGGGGCGATTATAGAGCGGTTTGCGCAAGTCAGGCAGAGAATGGGAATCAGGGATTTAAAGAAGGTCCAACACGCAATCGCCTCCGTGCCTCTTCGCAACTTTCGTCTGCGCCGGGGGTTCTCACCTGCAACAGTCCCGTGCAAGGCGATCTTCACCGGCGTCGGACAACGAAGCCTGAGGCCCTCGAATGCACCTTCACCGCAGAACAACCCGGAGAAAGCAATGAAGAAACTCCTTTTCGCCATTTTGCTCCTGGCTCCCGCGCTGGCCTGGGCCGAGAAGCCGGCCCCAAGCCCGGCCGACTACACCATCGCCGTTCACGTTCAGGCTTCGCGCCTGACCGTCGACTGCGGCGATGTCACCAATGGAACCAGCATTTGCAGGTGGACGCAGCACCTCTCCGTGCTCATTGACGGAAAGAAATACGAACTCAATAGCAGCATCAAGAACGCGGATCTGCTGCGCGTGGGCGATTACAAGGCAAAGCTGCTCAAGGAAGAGACCAAGCGAGCCTATGAATATATGCGCAACTACGAGTTTCTGTTTCCCGATGGCACCACCCGCGACTACTATCTTGCGGGCGAAACGGAATAGGCGGGAAAGATCCGGACAAAACCGAGATCGATGCACGGCGATGAATTCCGGCTGCGGTTTTGCTTTATGTATGCCGGTTGTAGTCGGGAGGTCCGGCACTCACCAGGTTGCATTGCGCTTCTCGATAAATGAACCAGCAGCACCAGTCCGTTTCGTGGATCTGTTTGTCGGCGGGCGCAATCAAATCCCGGTAAGTCACCTTTCCGTAGACAAAAAGCTTGTCTTCCCATTGCTCAACCCGGCGTAGGCTCTCGTCGGATTTGCACATTCGCTTCACGTCGTCCCGCGAGACGCGCCGGATGCCCGTGGACTCGCCGGGAAGCAGAATGATCGGAACCGGCCGCCCTCCGGATTCCTCCCCGTCATATGCAGGGCTCGCCGGCAGGTGCGTCTCATCCTTCGCAATTCTCATCCGGTCCGCCAGAGCGACAATCCGGGCGGGCGTTCGGCCGCGGTTGGTGACCATCACCTTGAAACAGTTCTCCATGGTCAGGAATGGTTCGATCGAAATCAGAAGCCAGGGCCGTTCCGCACCGATGATGGATTGGGCGTTCAAGAGCGCCGCATGGGCGCTGTCCAGAGCGGCTTGAGCCGCCGCTTCGTTCGATTCCGTCTGCCGCTGAATGATCTTGAGCGTCCTCAGGGCCAGCATGACTCCGGCGTATCCCAGAATCACCAGAACCAGGCTCGCACCCCAGGAGATTTTTTCTCGCAAGGTCCACGGCGCGGGCGGTGTTGCGGGAAGGGTGACGATGATGGGCTGCCCGTGCTCGCCCACGCTCTCATCGGATTCAGCCTTGGGGCTTGGAGTTCCTGTGTCTTGAGAACCCATGGCCGAAGGATCCGCAACGGCTGGATTCTTCCCGGCATGTACCGCGCTGGCTGGATTCTGACCATTGGCGCCGGGACGATTGGATGCCTGTCCTGGAGCTTGCACAGGTGCCTGTGCAACAGACAGCAGCACAGCGAGGATCGCCAGATACTTGACCATGATGGATAAAATCTATCACTGTCGGCGGACTTATGTGCCTGAGTTTGTTATTGGAAGCGCGCTGAAGCTGTTCGCGGCGGGCGAAGCAGCAGGATGCGGCCTCGCTCGTAGCGCGATCGCCAGTTTCTGAAATGTGGAGCTTGATGAAATGGGTGCCCAGGTCCCAATTTTGGGACCTGGGTGAGGATGAATTCACACCATCGAAAGACTGGTTCGATCAGGAGATCAGGCTTGCCGCCGCGGTCCAGGGCCGCTTCTGGCTTTCGCCCACGCCGCGATACGCGAGCGTGCCCAGCCAGGTATTCAGCCCCTCGGCCAGCCCCGCATCCTGCCGGAGCGCCTCGCGCGCGCCCAGGTTGGCGATCCGAAGCACATAGGGGAAGGTCGAGTTGGTCAAAGCCAGCGTGGAGGTATGCGGTACCGCGCCCGGCATGTTGGTCACGCAATAGTGCACCACGCCATCCACCACGAAGCTGGGGTTGGAGTGCGAAGTCGGCCGCGCCGTCTCTACGCAGCCGCCCTGGTCGATCGCCACATCCACAATGACCGCGCCCTTCTTCATCTGCGCCACCATGCCGCGCGTCACAATCTTGGGCGCCGTGGCGCCGGGAATCAGCACACCACCGATCACTAGGTCCGCCTCGCGCGTCGCTTGCGCCACGTTGTAGCTGTTCGAGGCCAAAGTGTAGAGCCGCCCGCCAAAGATGTCGTCCAGATCGCGCAGCCGGTTCAGGTTCACGTCCACCAGCGTCACCTTGGCGCCAAAGCCCAGCGCCACCTTGGCCGCGTTGGTGCCCACCACTCCGCCGCCAAGAATGCACACATGAGCCGGCGGCACGCCCGGCACGCCGCCCAGCAGAATGCCCCGCCCGCCCCGTTCCCGCTCCAGGTACGACGCTCCCACCTGCACGCTCATTCTGCCGGCCACTTCGCTCATCGGCGTCAGCAGCGGCAGCGTGCCCTGGCGGTCGCGCACCGTCTCATACGCGATGCCGATGACCTTGGATTCCAGCAGCTTGTCGGTCAGGTCCCGCACCGGTGCCAGATGCAGATAGGTGAACAGCACCAGCCCCTCGCGGAAGAAGACATACTCCTTTTCGATGGGCTCCTTGACCTTGACCACCATCTCCGACTTGCCCCAGACGTACCCGGCCTCGCCTGCAATCTCCGCGCCGGCGTTCTGGTACTCCGCATCGGGAAAGCCGGATTGCGCTCCGGCCTGGGTTTCCACCAATACGGTGTGGCCGGCTTCGCTGAGCGCCTTCACGCCCGCCGGGGTCACCCCCACGCGGGCTTCCTGATCCTTGATCTCTTTGGGAACGCCGATGATCATGGTTTGCTCCTTATTGGGTTGGATGCTTGCCGGGGAGGGCTGGCTATTGCAGGGAACCCCGGCGCCGGATCGGCTCATCGAGGGAAACCGATCCGGCGCCGGGGTGCGTCCGCGGGCAACTACCAGGAATCCTACGGCGCATTGGGCTTCCAATGTATGCAAACTTCGTGGTAGAACTGCCGTATGGGAACAAAACGTGAGAATAATGCTACTTCTGCGCAAGAATCCGGCAACGAGCGGATTGGAAGCGAGCCAAACGGCGGGAAGGAAGGCGCGCGCCCAGCCGGAATCAACGGACTCGACGAACTCGATGCGGCGATTCTCCGCCATCTGGAGCGCCATGGCCGGGCCACTAACTACGAGGTAGGCGAGGCGGTGGGCCTGTCGCCCTCGGCGGCCTCGCGCCGCATCCAGGCGCTGGAGGCCTCGGGCGCCATTCGCGGCTACCGCGCTCAGATCGACGACCGTCTGTTGGGCAAGCGAATGACCATCACCATCCGCGTCACCCTGGAGCGGCAGTCGGCCCCGACCCTTGAAGCCTTCGAGACGGCTATCCGCCGCTGCAAGGGCATCGTAAGCTGCTATCTGATGGCTGGCCAGTACGACTACCTGCTCATCGCCCGCGTCGCCGACATCGACGACTACGGTCGCCTCCACCACAACGAGTTATCCCGCCTGCCCGGAGTTACCCGCCTGGAAACCAGCTTCGCGCTGCGGGAAGTGCTGGAGGGAAGCAAATCTTAGCAGCTTGACGGTATCCCAGAATATTCCCCGTCTGCCGTCGCAGACGTATCTTCTTGCCGCCCTGCGATACAAGTGGTTTAATTGCGCCATTACTCCCAATCAAGGATTCGGCAACTGGAAGAAGGTAAGGGAGATGACAGATGTGGACCAGCCAGGCCCCGGCGGCAAGGGAACGGAGGGGGACCAGCCCGATCCCCACGCCTCGATATTGGAAGCAAAGTGGCAGAAACCCTCGCCCCTGATCGACAGCCCCGAAATGCACTATCCCTTCGGTGCCACCAGGGAGGTGGAACCCCAAAATCCTATCGCGGAGCCTCCGATTGTCCTCCCAGCGTTGCTTGAGGGGTGGAGGCAACGGCTTCTGGCGTTCAAAGCGAATCCGGCGCGCGTCTATGTCTCGGCCGTCGTGGGCCTCGGAATTCTGTTTGGAGTCGTCTTCGCGACTGTTTCCTCGCATTTGGGCAACACGGATGGGCCGTACGATTTTGGGTCGGTAACCTCCAGTGCGGTCGGATTGAAAGGCCGCTTGTTTGCCAAGTGGGATAAGCAGCTTACATACCGCTTGGCGCTCGAGGCGAGCGATCCAGGCCGGAAGGCGGGATTTGCGCTTGCGGTCGCCCATCCGCCGCGTCCTCTTTCCATCAACGTTCAACTCAACGACGGGAAGGGCTTTGCGTTGTGCTCTTGGGACATCCTATTGAAGTACGATGCCCGCGATACGGCAGTTCTTGCTGCATCCAGTCCGGGCACCCAGGCCGGAAAGATGGATGCGGCCATTGTCTCCAAGAACCAGCCGGCTCAAGCTATCGATTTTGCCCGACTGAACGCCGAGGAGCAGCAGAGGGAGCAAGGCAAGGACATTTTCCAGAATGAAATCGGGCCAGATGGACAGATTGCGGCCATCAACGCTCAAGGCGAGGCCCCTTGCTCAAAGAAAGCCTATGAAAGCACTTCCTATTGGAGCCTTTCGTCCAACTTCCCATCCCTTGCCGAGCAGGATGAGTTGCGAAAGCGCCAGCTAGAGGCGCAGGCCAGGGCGGAACGGTCATCGTATGCAACCCGCAGGAAGATCGCTCCGAAAGCCTCGGTAAATCTCACGCCTTTCTCCTTCGAGGGAGACGATGAAATCGTCGAGTTTGACGCCTCCCGCGGAGTTATCGAAACCGAAGCGGGAAAAACTTTCTTCTTCGACAAGGCAGCCGCGGCGGGCGCCGACTCCAGATGGCAGGATTTTCCCGTAAGTGTCCACTACAAGTGCAACCAGAATGCAGACTGCACTCTTGCGCACTCAGGCGCGGGCGCCTTGCACGTGAGGCTGAGGAGATAGAACAGTCCTTTTCTGGAACTGTCCGGAGAAGGGTGTCCCTCCATTTCTCGATTACCCGGGATGACCATTACTCCACGTTATCGATCTGCGCCCTCTGCAGCTTGTCGGAGTAATCCACATACACCGCTTTCCACGTCGTGAAGAAGTCGATGGCTCCGTTGCCTTCGCGGTGGCCGTTGCCCGTATGTTTCACGCCGCCGAAAGGTAAGTGAACTTCAGCGCCTATGGTGGGAGCATTGATGTATGTAATACCCGACTCCAGGTCGCGGATCGCCGCGAAGGCGCGGTTCACATCCTTGGTATAAAGAGCCGTCGAGAGACCGTAGTCGATGGAGTTTGCTATCTCGATAGCTTCCTTGAAAGTCTCGAACTCGATCAGGCTCACCACCGGGCCGAAGACCTCTTCGCGGGCAATGCGCATCGAGGGAGTGACTCCTCCCAGCACTGTCGGCTCGAAGTAAGTGCCGTGGGAATAAGCACCTTCCGTGAGCGGATGGCCGCCGGTCAACAGTTTTGCCCCTTCCGCCAGAGCAATGGCCACATAGCTCGCCGAAGTTTCAATCTGGCTCGGATTCACCTGGGGACCCACTTCGACCGACTCATCCAGCCCATTGCCGACTTTGAGTTTCCTCGCTCTCTCTACAAACTCGGCGGTAAACTTGCTGGCAATGCCTTTTTGCAGCAGGATGCGGCTGGTGGCCGTGCAGCGCTGGCCGGTGGTGCCGAAGCCGCCCCACAGTGCGCCGTCCAGAGCCAACTCCAGGTTGGCGTCGTCCAGCACAATCTGCGCGTTCTTCCCGCCCATCTCCAGCGAAACCGGCTTGAACGAGGTCGCGGCGCGCTGCGCCACCAGCGAACCTACCGTACTGGAGCCGGTAAAGCTGATGGCGCGCACCTCCGGGTGCTCCACCAGCGCTTTTCCCACCGTCGCGCCGCTGCCGCAGACGATATTGACCACGCCCGGCGGCAGGCCCGCATCCACCAGAGTCTGAACCAGGTTGTAGGTAGAGAGCGGCGTGTCGCTGGCCGGCTTGATGATGCACGCGTTGCCCGCGACCAGCGCCGGAAACAGCTTCCACGAGGGGATGGCCATGGGAAAGTTCCACGGCGTAATCAGGCCCACCACTCCCACCGGCATGCGCACGCTCATGGCGAATTTATCGGGCAGTTCGGAGGGGGTGGTCTGGCCAAAGAGCCGCCGGCCCTCGCCGGCTGCGTAAAAGGCCTCATCGATGGCCTCCTGCACGTCGCCGCGCGTCTCAGCCAGGACTTTGCCCATTTCACGGGTCATTGCGCGGGCATACTGCTCCTTGCGCTGCTGCAAGAGCAGGCCGGCGCGGACCAGAATCTCGGCCCGCTTGGGCGCCGGAACCAGCCGCCACGCTGCAAAGGCCTTTTTCGCGGCAGCCACTGCCAGTTCCACGTCGTCGGCGTGGGAAGAGGGAAACGCTCCCACCACATCGGTATGGTTGGCGGGGTTCAGGTTGAGGATGGTTTTTCCGCTCAAGGCAGGCAGCCACTCGCCGCCTATCAGATTGTGAAACGTGAGAAAGGTCATAAGAACCTCGAAAACAGCAGGCTGGCATCGGAAAACCGGGATCTGCGGTTCGTGCCCGACCCGGACCGCCCGGCAAACACCTGAGTTTACAGCAGAAGTCGCCGGGTTGGCGTGTCTTTTCCAGCCATTTGAGGACTTACGATACGGCTTCGGCCCGCTGGCCGTACAATAATCCTTGAGGTAGAACCAACTTCACAATGTCATTGAACGGTTACCCTTCGCGCTCCTCGCGGTCGCACGGCCTGCGCTCGCTCTTCAGCATGTTTTCCAGCGACCTGGCCATCGATCTTGGCACCGCCAACACACTGGTCTACGCGGCCGGGAAGGGCATCGTTGTCAACGAGCCTTCCATCGTGGCCATCAACAAGAACACCGGAGAGGTGGAAGCCGTGGGCAAGGAGGCCAAGGATATGCTGGGCCGCACGCCCGGCAACATCGTGGCCATCAAGCCGATGAAGGACGGCGTCATCGCCGACTTCAAAGTCACTGAAAAGATGCTGAACTACTTCATTCAGAAGGCGCACAACCGCAAGATGCTGGTGCATCCGCGGATCGTCATCGGCGTGCCTTCGGAGATTACGCAGGTTGAAAAGCGGGCGGTCGAGGACTCGGCCTACCGCGCCAAGGCCAGCGAAGTCTATCTGGTCGAGCAGGCCATGGTGGCGGCCATTGGCGCCGGGCTGCCGATCACTGAGCCGGGCGGCAACATGGTTGTCGATATCGGGGGCGGCACCACCGACATCGCGGTCATCTCGCTCTCCGGCATCGTCTATTCGCGCTCGGTGCGCATGGCCGGCAACCAGATGGACGAGGCCATCACCAACTATCTCAAGCGTAAATACAACCTGCTGATCGGCGAGCGTACCGCCGAGCACGTCAAGATCGAGATCGGCTCGGCTTTCCCGCTGGACAAGCCGCTGACTATGGAGATCAAGGGACGCAACCTGATCGAAGGCGTGCCCAAGACCATCACCATCGACGACAGCGAAATCCGCGAGGCGCTGGGCGAGTGCATTGCCGTCATCATGAATGCCATTCGCGTGGCCCTGGAGCGCACGCCGCCCGAACTTTCTGCGGATATTTCGGATCGCGGCATCGTGCTCACCGGCGGAGGCGCGCTCATCAAGAACCTCGACAAGCGCATTCGTGAGGAAACCGGGCTGCCGGTTTCGGTAGCCGACGATCCGCTGGCCTCCGTGGTGCTGGGAACCGGAAAGATGCTCTCCGACTTCCGGCTTCTGCGCAAGATCAAGATCGACTGAAACAGTGGATAGTGAACAGTGATCGGCGATCGGCTTCTGGCATCAGGACGCGCTGCACGCGTGCAACCACTCCTCGCTAGGGACGGTCCGCAAGCCACTGTGCACTGTTCACTGCGCATTGTTCACTGAGTCGCCATGGAATCCTTCTTCATCCGCTATCGAAATCTTCTGGTGCTGCTGGCCATCCTCCTGGCGCAGATCGTCGGTCTGGCCGTTCAGGTGCGCCACACTGACGCCGGGCGCAATACCCTCGATCCGCGGGACGGCCCCGGCGTGCGGCTGATCCGTCTCTGGGCCAATGCCCTGGTTTCGCCTCCTGAGCGGCTGATCCACGGCTCAAAGCTGGGCATCGGCGGCCTCTGGCAGAACTACATCGACCTGCGCCATACCCGCGAGCAGAACCAGGAGTTGCAGAAGACCATCGATCGGCTGCGGCTGGAGCAGGCCTTGCTGCTCGAGGATTCCCGTCAGGGTCAGCGTTTGCAAAGCCTCCTCGATTTCCAGCAGAAATACATTTATAAGACAGTCGTCGCGCAGGCCATCGGCTCCAGTGGCAGCGATCAGTCGCGGGTTTTCTATATCGACAAGGGTTCCGCCGACGGTCTCGACCGCGACATGGCGGTCATGACTCCCGACGGCATCGTGGGCAAGGTGCGCGATGTCTTTCCCCACTCCGCGCAGGTGCTGGCCATCAACGACCAGACAAGCGGCGCAGGCGTGATTCTTGAAACCACGCGCATCCGCGGTATCCTCCGGGGCAACGCCATCGGACAGCCGCAGATTGTCGGCATCGTGGCCGACCAGCGCATCCAGCCGGGCGAAAAAGTGCTCACCGCGGGCGGCGACCAGATCTTTCCGCGTGGGCTGCCGGTGGGAGTGGTCGAAAAAGTGGTCCGGGACCCCGATCGCGACTCCTTTATCGATGTCATCGTCAAGCCAGCGGCCCATCTTGACCGCCTCGACGAGGTGCTGGTGGTCACCGCGACCGCGCCGCGCTTCTCGCCGGAAGAGCAGCAGGATCTGGCCACCAGCGAGGCCCTCAAGGGCCCTGAGGCTGCGGCCATCAAGGAACAGAAGAAGGCCTCGGAACTGATGGCCGAGAAGCTGCCCGGCCTCACCGACCCGAATGCGCCGGCCTCCAATCCCACGGTAAGCCCGGCAACGGGTCAGCCGGGACAGGATCAGGCCAAGCCCGCGACCTCTCCCGATCAGGCGGCGCAAAAACTGCTCCACCCGCAGCATCCCGACCGCTTCACTCCGGGCGCGCCGGCAGCGGTCCCTGCGGATGCAAACGTGAAGTCGGACGCGAAGCCGAAGCCGCGGCAGGCAAGCGCCACGCCGGCAGTAGGCTCCACGGCTGCCAGGCCCGCTCCCAAAACAGCGGCAAAGCTCCCGGCAGCTACACCCCAGCCATCCGAACCGCGGAGGAATCCATAACCATGTCCGTTCTGGGTGCAGACTTCCGCCGCGATCAGGAGATTCGCCGCTATCCGCTGCTGCTCTACGCGCTTTTGCCGCTGGTGGCTTTGGTGTTGCAGGCCTGGCTGCCGCGCGTGCTTGGGAACCATGTCTGGTTCGATCTCCCCCTGGTAGTCACGGTCTATTTCGCGTTGGGCCGGCGCAGCCCCATCCAGGGCACGCTGATGGGCGCGGCCATGGGCCTCTTCGAGGATGCGCTCTCTCACCACGCCATCGGCGTCAACGGCATCGCCAAGACCGTTGCCGGCTTTCTCGCCGCATCGGTGGGCGTTCGCATCGATGTCGAGAACCACGTCATCCGCCTGGTGCTCAACTTTCTGCTCTCGCTGCTTTGCAGTGCGATTTATGTCTTCGTCTATCGCATCCTGCTGGGGATGGAACTGGAGTGGAGATGGTTTACAGCGCTCTTCACTGCGGTGGGCAATTCGCTGATAGCCATTGTGCTGTTTCCCTTGCTTGATCGTCTCCAGATCAAGGACTAGGGGCGAGGGAATAGGGAATAGGGATATCGATAGGGAACGGGGCCGGTTTCGGCCCGATGAAAATGGAATGAATCTCAGCAACGCCGCGAAAACAGCGGTAATCTAGGGCGCAGGCGATGGTTTCCGACAGAGTCAACCGCGACGAAAAACTCTCCACTCTCAAGTTGACCGTGGTGCAGTACGGCATTCTTCTCATGATGCTGGCGCTGGGAGCGGGCCTATGGCGGTTGCAAGTGCTGGGCGCGGACCAGTTCCGCTTGCTTGCCGAGCAGAACCGCATCCGCAAGGTGCCAGTCATGGCCGCCCGCGGCAAGCTCTTCGATCGCGAGGGCCGTTTGCTGGTGGACAACTACCCTTCGGTCTCCTGTTTTCTGGTGCGCGAGCAGGGCCATGATGTGGATGCCGACCTGCCCCTGATCGCGCGCGGACTCAACCTCGATCTGGACCAGTTGCGCGCCTCTCTGCGCCGCTATCGCGCCGCGCCCGGCTACCAGCCCATCCCCATCAAGCAGGACATCGCGGCCGACGAACAGGCCTTCATCGAGGCGCACCGCAACGAACTCCCTGAGTTGGAAACCGTGGACGAAGAGCGCCGCCTCTATCCCAGGGACGGATTTGCCTCTCACCTGATCGGGTATGTGGGCGAGGTCAGCGAGGAGATGCTCAACGATCCGCGTTATGCCTACTACGAGCCGGGCGATGTGGTGGGCAAGGCCGGTGTCGAAGAAGCCTACGACGCGTTGCTCCGCGGCCAGGACGGTTCTCGCGACGTCATCGTAGACAGCCACGGCCGTGAGGTCGGCTACCTGCGGACCCAGCACGCCACGCCCGGCCAGGATCTGAAGCTGACCATCGACATCGATCTGCAGCGCACGGCCGAGTTGGCGCTGGGCGACGCCAACGGCGCAGTGGTGGCCATGGACCCGCGCAACGGCGAAATTCTTGCCATGGTCTCCCACCCCAGCTACGACCCAAACGCCTTTGCTGTGCGCATCAATCGCAAAGACTGGAACGATCTCATCACCAATCCCAACCATCCGCTGATGAACAAGGCCATTCAGGACCAGCTCGCTCCAGGTTCCACCTTCAAGATCATTATGTCCGTGGCCGGGTTGCAGGAAGGCGTGGCCCAGGATATGCGCGTCAATTGCGTGGGCGGAGGTACTTTCTACGGCCGCTTCTTCCACTGCGACAAGCACCATGGCGTGCTGAATATCAGCCAGGCCATTCCGCTCTCCTGCGACACCTTCTTTTACACCCTGGCGCAAAAGCTGGGCATCGACACCATTGCCAGGTACGCCACTGCGCTCGGCCTGGGCTCCAAGACCGGCATCGACCTGCCCGACGAGAAGGCCGGCGTCATGCCTTCCACACAGTGGGAGATGAAAAATTTCCATCAGAAGTACTACCCCGGCAACACGATTTCAGTGGGCATCGGCCAAGGTGAAACCCAGGTGACGCCTTTGCAACTGGCGCGCGCTTTGGGCGGCATCGCATCCGACGGCCATATGGTTCGGCCCCATGTGGTTGCGCCTGACCAGATTTCAGCCGAGTTTCATCAGGGCATTCTCGACAACTACCCCGGCTCCGGAGCCGTAACCGTTCCCATGGATCCCGACACCTGGAACACGATTACCGACGGCATGGCTGCCGCCACCACCACCGGCACGGCCGCGGCCGCGCATCTCGACGGCGTCGACTTTGCCGGCAAAACTGGCACGGCCCAGGTGGTGGGCGGCGGCGATACCCACGTCAAAGGCGGCGCCAAGACTCCGAATTCCTGGTTCGTGGGCATGGTTCCGCGGCGTAACCCCGAGATCGTGATTGCCGTTCTGCAGGAACATGGCGACTGGGGCGCCAACTCGGCCAAGATCGCGGCCCAGATCGTCACCACGTACGTGAACAAGAAGCGCAAACAGGAGAAAAACATTCTGGATCAGGCGGGGGCTGACAAGCCGGTCGAGGTGGGAGCGGTCTGGTCGGAGCCAAAGCCGGCAGGGCGCAGGCACGGCGGCGGCGCCGGCCAGGAATATGTCCTCCACGCCGGACATTTCATGGTCAATCCCGCGTTGAATGCAACGCCGTCCGCCGGAGCCAGGGCCGTGGCCAGCGGCCAGATCCACCTGCCAGCATGGCTCCTTACGTCGCCCCTTCGCTTCAAAGAAGGGCGGCCCTGATGCGCCGCGGCATTCTGAGCTTTCGCGATTTCGATTGGGCGCTGCTGTCCATGGTGCTGCTGCTCTGCACCATTTCGGTCCTTGAAATCTACTCAGCCACGCTCCACACCAAATACTCCGGTTTCCACACCAAGCAGCTCTTCTGGATTGGCGCCGGGTTGGTGGCCATGTTCGTCTTTGCCAAAATCGACTATCACCGCCTGCTCGATTGGGCTCCCTGGGCCTATGGCGTCTGCATGGTGGCGCTGCTCGCCGTCCTGGCCGTGGGCCAGAGGGTTCTCGGCGCAAAACGCTGGATCAGGCTCGGCCCTATGCACTTTCAGCCCTCCGAGTGGGTCAAGCTGGTGCTGATTCTGGCCGTGGCCCGCTATTTTGCCAATCTGGGAGGGCGCAGCCTCAGTTGGAAGGACATCTTCAAATCCTTCGCCTTGGTGGGCATCCCCATGTTGCTCGTCATCAAGCAACCCGACCTGGGAACCACGCTTACCTACACGCCGATTCTGGTCGCGGGCCTCTTTCTGGGCGGCATCAACCTGCGGCAGGCGCTGATCCTGGGGACTTGCGGCCTGGCGCTGGTGGCTGGCGTCTGGTCGAGCGGCAAATTGCTCAAACCCTATCAAAAAGCCCGCCTCACCAGCTTCATCAACCCCGACAGCGACCCCAGGGGCTCCGGCTATCAGCTCCTGCAATCCAAAATCGCGGTCGGTTCCGGCGGAGTGTGGGGCAAGGGCGCTGCCAAAGGTACCCAGACCCAGGGCGATTTCCTGCCCATCCCCCATGCCGACTTCATCTTTGCCGCATTCAGTGAGGAACATGGCTTCGTCGGCGCGTTATTGGTGCTGCTGCTATACTTTTTCATATTGATGCGTTTGATTCAGAACGCTCAAACAGCCGCGGACCTGTCCGGCTCCCTCATTATTATGGGAGTAGTGGCTGTGTTGACCTTTCAGATCGCGGTCAACGTGGGCATGGTCATCGGTTTTATGCCAGTTACCGGAATTCCTTTGCCGTTAATGAGTTACGGCGGGTCTTCGGTATTGTTTACCTTCCTGGCGCTGGGTGCGGCAATGAATGTGCGCATGCGCCGGTTCGTAAACTGAGTGTCCCGGCCATTCGGTCAGGACGCGGATTCACAGGTGTACCTCTTGCGTTCCCCGGGAACTGTCCGGCCCACAAGAGAATGAGTTTTAAGCATTTACGGCGTTTTCCCAGTTTGCTTGGCCGGTCAGGCGTCGCGCAGCGTGATTCTCCCATCGGAAGAATTCAGGCTGGCGGCGTCGGTTTCGGACTTCTGCAAGGGGAAAGCGCGATAGCCGGCCAGGTCCGGATGGATCTCGAGCCCGGCGGGACAAGGGTTCATGAGCACGCAGAGACGGGAAAGCCGTTGGCGGCGTACAAGTTGCACAGCATGCGCAAGTGGAGGAGAGCAGGCAAGCATTGCCTCCTTCACGCGGCGCGGCCGTGTAGACGCCAACGGTGGAACGGCCCCGCCGGCTATGTCGGCAAGGTTGGCCACAAACTCTCTGCGATCGGATCACCGCACTCTACAGTTCGTTCGGCCTTTTCGGTTTGTTCAGATTGTCCGTCAGGACATCGGCCGCGGCTCTCCGCCCCTTGGGGCTGGCTGCCGCGCGGCAACCGGCACTCCGGCGACGTACGGGTCATCCCTTCCGCTCCTCCCCTCCCCTTCCGGTTTCGTGTGCTTTCATCCAACCTTGCCGCAGTTCCCAGCAGGCCAATGCCGCTGGACGGAAAGGTACGATGGCAAAAGAGATTTGCATCTCCAGCACGCCGCATGAAACGCGGCTGGCAATTCTTGAAGACGATCAACTCGCCGAAATCTACTACGAACGCGAGAACGAGTACACCTTGGCGGGGTCAATTTATAACGGACGCGTCACCCGCGTCCTGCCCGGCATGCAGTCCGCTTTTGTGGACGTTGGCCTGGAGCGGGATGCATTCCTGTATGTAACCGACTTCATGGAGTTGGAAGACCAGGAAGAAACCGACGAGTTGGAAAAGGCCGCCGCTACCGGCGGAAATCAGCCTCCGCGCGAGGTCCGCCACTCCAACGGCCAGAAGCCCGAGCAACGCCAGGAGCAGAAGCAGGAACCCCGCCAGGACCGGCAAGCCAGGGATCGCCGTCCCGTTCCGGAGGCCGCGCCCGTGGTCGCTCCTGAATCCATTGTGATCGCCGAGGAGTCCGGCGAAGCCCAGGAAGATTCCGGCGCACCCGGCGCACGGCGCTGGCGTGGACGCCGCCGCCGTCGCGGCGGCCGTGGTCCTGCCGGATCGCCGGAGGGTCAGGCGGAGGAAACCGCTGCGCCCATCGAAATCTATCCGGAGACGCCCAGCGAAACCGAAGTCGCAACGGAGATTCACGCGGCAGAAGCGGCTGCCCCTGTCCCGGCTTCTGCGCCCGCACCCCGCGCTCCTCAAGCGCCGGTTCCCTTTGTGCTGCCCGGCGAATCCCTCCAGAAGTACGGCGGAGCGTCTGCGGAGGAATCTTCCGCGTCCACTCCCGACGAGCCGGTGCGTCCGGCCAGCACCTACAAGCCTTCCACGCTGATCGAGGCGCCCATCGAATGGGACGGCAGCGGCCTGTTGCCCGGCGAATCCCTCTCCAGGCATCGCACCCGCCAGAATGAGCCCGCTCCGGACAGCGAAACCCAGTCGATCAGTGCTGCGCCCGACGAAATCGAAGAGGAAGACTTCGTCGACGAACGCGCTGGCGAGAGCCAGGAACCTGGTCTCGAGCCGGCGGTTGAAGCTGCGCCCGAAGTGATCGTCCCCGAGTTGGAAGAAGACCATCTGGCCAGCGAAGAATCATTCGAAGAAAACGACGAAGGCGACCAGTTCGAAGAAACCTCCGAATCGGCGCCGGCAGAAACGGTCCCTGCCAAGACAGAGGAAGATACCGTCGAGACAGTGATCGACGAACCCTCGGCAGATGAACCGGTAGCTGCGGCGGGGACAAGACAGGATGAGGTTACAACCGGTCTTGGAACGGACAAGCCCGCCGTTTCCGAACCCGATGCAGCGGAATCGGCCGAATCGGAATCCGATCGAAGTGTCTCCCACAACGTTGATCCGTTGCCGCCCACCGGCTTTCGGCTCTTTGGCCTCGGCGGCAAGAAGAAGGGTGAAGAACCCGCATCAGCTCAGCCTGCCAAGCCGGCTTCCGCTCCCTCGTCCTATGCGCCCGGCAGCGGCCTCATCGAGGAAGAGGTCATCGAAGAGGAGGAGTTCGAGGCGCCCCGTCATCATCACCACGCCAAGGGCGAAGACCACGAATTCGATTTCGAAGAGGAGACGCTGCCCACTCAGCTGCGCTCCGGCGATCTGGGCGAAATGTTGCAGGAGGCCCACCTCGACCACCGCATCCAGTTGAACTTCGACGACAAGAATGGCGAGGACGAAGGCGAAGAAGCATTCGAGGGCGAAGAAGACGAAGAGGAGCCCTCAACCGAAGCTCAGCCCGCCGCCGGCGAAGACCAGAGTCAGCAGCGCCGCGAGCGCGGCGGCCGCGGACGCCGTGGCCGCGGAGCGCAAGGCGCTCCGGCAGCCCAGGGCAATCGCCGTGGTCCCTCCCGCCGTTCCATGCAGACCTCCGATCTGCCCATCATCAGCGATCTGCTGAAGCCCGGACAGGAGATTCTGGTCCAGATCGCCAAGGAGCCCATCGCCAAGAAGGGCGCCCGTATCACCTCGCACATCGCCCTTCCCGGACGCTTTTTGGTCTTCATGCCCACCGTCAGCCACGTGGGCGTGAGTCGCAAGATCGCATCCGACGAAGAGCGCCAGCGGCTCAAGCGGATTCTCACCCACGAGCGCGGCGACGCTTCAGGCGGATTCATCGTCCGCACCGCGGCCGAGGGTGCATCCGAAGAGGATCTCCGCGCCGATCTGCGCTTCCTCATGAATCTTTGGAATGACATCAAGCAGCGCTCCGACTCGTCCAAGTCGCCCGCGCTGATCTATCACGATCTGTCGCTCATCGAGCGCATTCTGCGCGATCAGGTCAGCTCGAACTTCTCCAACATCTGGGTCGATTCAGAAGCTGATTACGAGCGCATCGTGCGCTTCCTCAATCGCTTCTCGCCCTCCCTGGTGCGCCGCGTCAAGCTCTACACCAAGGAGACTCCGCTCTTCGAGCACTTCGGCATCCAGGACGAAATCTCCAAGGCCTTGCGCTCCAAGGTCTGGCTCAAGTCGGGCGGCTCCATCGTCATCAACCAGACTGAAGCCCTCGTCGCCATCGACATCAACACCGGCAAGTACGTCGGCAAGTCGGCTCGCCTTGAGGACACCATCCTCAAGACCAACCTCGACGCCGTGCCCGAAATCGTCCGCCAGATTCGCCTTCGCGACCTGGGCGGCATCATCGTCATCGACTTCATCGACATGGACGAGCGCAAGAACCGCTTCAAGGTGATGGCAGCTCTCGAAGAAGCCCTCAAATCCGACCGCGCCCCCACCAAGGTGCTCCAGTTCAACGATTTCGGCTTGGTCGCCATCACCCGCAAGCGAGTCAAGCAATCCCTCGAGCGTACCCTCTCGGTACCTTGCCCAACCTGCCAGGCCACCGGCATGGTCAAGAGCCCGACCACGGTCTGCAACGAGATCTACACCGAACTGCGCAAGATGAAGAAGCACTTCGAGGGCGATGACGTTCTCATCCGCGTCAACCCTGAAACCGTCAAGGTACTCAAGGCCAACAACGCCAGTTGGCTCACCGAATTCGAGGAACTCGTCGGCAAGAACATCCTCGTCAAGAGCGACCCTGCCCTGCACCCCGAGCAATTCGACATCCAGGGATAACCTCACAACCCGCAAAAAGCAGCCAAGGCCGGAGCAATCGCTCCGGCCTTGCACTTGCTGCACACTCGAACTCAACCCAATTCACCGGATCACATGAATCGGCACGCCGCCCCTCAGGTGTTTCCAGGCCTGTTCGGCGGTGTAAACCGGAGCGTTGAGCTCGACCGCAAGCGCCAGGCACGACCGGTCCCCCAGCGACAATCCGTACTTCTCTGTCTCCGCGATCAGGCTCCCCGCAATCATTGCCTGCCGGGCGGTAAACGGTTCAGCCCCGATGAGGACGGAGAGAACGTTCTCCCAGGCTTGAGCCGGGTCGAGGCCGCTTTTCACCAGCTTGCCCTGGACCTCGGCCAGAGTCACCGTGCTGGCCACGGCATGGTCCAGAACCTCGTCCGTGAGCTTCTCCGCCCCCGGTTCCTGTTGCAGAAGTGCCAGAATGGCGGAAGCATCCAGCACAATCTCATTCATACTTGGCCGCCTTGCGCCGTTCCGCGCTCAATTCTTCTGAAAGCAGGACCCCGGGCTTCACGAACTCCCGCACGCTCTCCTGGGCGCGCCGGATACGGCTTCTCATCGTCGAGATGCGCAGCTCGCCGTCCACCACCCGCAAGTCGAGTACGCTGCCTATCTCCATCCCCAGCGCCTCGCGCATCGCCGCCGGGATCACGACCCGGCCCTTTTCGCTCAAGCGCGTACGGGCTCTCTGTTCCACAACTTCCATCCGTCCCACCTCCGCCCATTAGTGGCACTAATATACCATAGTGGCACAATGCAAATCAGCGGGAATTGCCGCCAATTTCCCATAAATCGCCCCCGCAGCGCAACCTGCCGCCGAAATCCGTGTCTAATCAACCGTCCGGAGCACTGCATGACTTCCGGATGCAAGCAGAAATCTATTCCACTTTCGAGGTCCAGAAATGTCATCTTCCAGTTGGATGCCGCGGATGCGGCGAGTCGCGTTCTTCGGAGCCGCGGCAATCTTTGCGGCAGCTTTCGCAAACGCCCAGTCCACCCTTTCCGCCAACGAATCCAGTTCCTCCGCATATCAGCTTGTGGCCGATGACGGTCTCGGCGGAGGCGCGGCTCTGCCCGCGGCGCCCTCTGCCGGCGGCTCCGGAGCGGCTGCGGGACAGCAGGAGCACGGCTGGAAGCACGCAGTCTCCAGCAACTTCGCTTTCGAGGCCGGCGGCGGCTTCAACGCTCCTGTCGGCAATGACACGCCCGTCCTCACCTGGGGCGGAAATTTCACCGTGGGCGCCGGGCTGCACTTCGCCAAGCGCTTCTCCCTGCTGGCCGAGTACCAGTTCATGGACGACAAGCTGCCCGGCGCGCTGATTGCCGATGCCGGCTCGCAGGGCGGTCATGCCCACATCTGGTCGCTCACCCTCGATCCGGTCATCGACCTGCTGCCCAAGCACGCAAGCAGCGTATATCTCACCGGCGGCGGCGGCTTCTACCGCAAGGTCACCAGCTTTACCGATCCTGAAGAGGTGGAGGAGTGCTACTACTTCTGCGAGGTGGGCACTGAAAACGTGGTGGTGGCTCACTTCTCGTCCAACCAGGGCGGCGTGAACCTGGGTATGGGTTTCAGCCACCGGCTGGGCGGCCTCTACGGCGACGGCAAGGCCAAGCTCTTCGCTGAAGCCCGCTACGTCTTCCTCAATACGCCCGGCATCGACGAAACCAATGGCCTGGGAACCACCGAGGTGCTTCCCGTGACCGTGGGCGTACGCTGGTAAGGGCTGTTTTTCGCGACCGACGCCAAAGCGCCCCAGGCCCCGTTTTGAGACCTGGGGCGCGGAACCTGCTCCACCGAAATTGCGTCAGTCCCTGCGAGCGCCTAGCGAGCGCCCGCCGGACGCAGTGTTTCTCCCACGCTTTTGGCTTGGCTGAACAGCGTCAGATAATCCGGCCCGCCGGCCTTCGAGTCTGTCCCGCTCATGTTGAAGCCGCCAAAGGGGTGCGCTCCCACCATCGCGCCGGTGCATTTCCGGTTGAAATAGAGATTTCCCACGTGGAATTCGCGGCTGGCGTGGTTCATCTTTTCGCGGTCCGAGGTGTAGAGCGAGCCGGTCAGCCCATACTCGGTGTTGTTCGCCACTGCAAGGCCCTCTTCGAAGCTCTCGACCTTGATCACCGCCAGCACTGGCCCGAAGATTTCTTCCTGGGCGAGCACCGCTTCGGGCGGAACATCGGCAAAGACCGTCGGCTCAAGAAAGTAGCCTCCGTCCTCGCAGGCGGGAGCCTTGCCGCCGCAGATCAGCTTGCCTTCGTTCTTGCCGGTTTCGATATAGGCCAGCATCGACTCGAGGGCCCCCTTGTTCACCACCGGCCCCAGATTGTGGTTGGCCGCCGGATCGCCCACGGTCAGCCGCGCCGCCCGCTCCTGCAACCGTTCGAGAAAGACGTCGTAGACCGGCGCTTCAACAATGGCCCGCGAGCAGGCCGAGCACTTTTGTCCGCTGAATCCGAAGGCCGACGCCACCACGCCCTCGACGGCCAAATCTAGATCGGCATCCGCGCAAACCAGAATCGAATCCTTCCCGCCCATCTCCAGAATCGTCCGCTTGATCCAGATTTGGCCGGGCTGGGTGCGGGCGGCGCGCTCGTGAATCTCCAAGCCCACGGCCTTCGATCCGGTAAAGGCGATGAAGCGCGTCTTGGGATGCTCGACGATCGCGTTGCCAAAGCTAGCGCCCGAGCCGGGGCAGAAATTCACCACGCCGCCCGGCATCCCGGCTTCCTCCAGCACCTCGATGAATTTGGCCGCGATCGTCGGCGCGTCGCTCGAAGGTTTCAGAACCACGGTGTTGCCCATGACGATCGAGGCCGCGGTCATGCCCGCCATGATGGCAAAAGGAAAGTTCCACGGCGGAATCACCGCGCCCACGCCGAGCGGGATATAAAGCAGTTCGTCGCGCTCGCCGGGATACTGGATGGGCGGCGCGGCCGCGGCCAGCCGCAGCGCCTCGCGGGCGTAGAACTCAAGAAAATCGATGGTTTCGCCCACATCGGCGTCGGCCTCGGCCCAGTTCTTGCTCACCTCGTAGGTGAGCCACGCGCAAAACTCGAACTTGCGCTGGCGAATGATCTCCGCCGCACCAAGCAGCAGCGAAACCCTCTCCTCGGGCGAAACCCTGCTCCAGGATTCGAACGCGCGCAGCGCTGCGTCCATGGCCATTTGGGCGTTTTCCGCCCCGCACTTTTGATGCACGCCGACAATCTGCGCGGGCCGCGCTGGATTCAGCGACCGGAGCTTGCCTTCGGTCTTCAGCCGTTCTCCGCCGACGATCAGGTCGTACTCCCGGCCCAGTTGACCGGCAACCGTCTCCAATGCGGCCTGCATCTTGCGGGCGTTTCCCGGTGCCTTGAAATCGGTAAAAGGCTCATTCACAAACCCGCCCTTGGGCGAGCGCGGCTGAATCTGCGTGGTAAGGGAAGCGGTAGCCATAACCCTTACAGTTTAGTCCAGCAGCCGCTGGCGGGAGGAATTGGAAGCGCCGGCGATCACGGCTTGGCGATCTTTTCCACTTCGCCGGCAGGCGCCTCCGGGCCCAGAATCTGCCGCACCGCCTCTTCCAGCACCTCGTCCCGCCCGGCCCGGATGCCTTCGATCGTCGGCGTCACCGTCTTATCGGGAGCGATCCCGATCCGCTGCGTCGGCCTCTTGTCGGGATAGAAAACTCCAATCCCGCTGATCATGCTGCTGAAGCCCCCAGGGAGCGGGATTGTCGAGACGTTGCCGTCCGCTCCGGCCGTAGTGCTGCCGATCACCATGGCTTTGGGTGAGGCTCGCAGGGCCATCGTCGTGTATTCGGCCTGGCTCTGCGTCACCTCGTCCACCAGGATCATGACCTTTCCGTCGTAATGCGGCGCCATGGGCGATATGGATAAGGGATAACCCCAGTGGAATGCGCCGGGGTTCGAAAGATCGCCGAAGGTGAACGTCACAAACTCCGTGGGCCGCTCCACCAGGTGCGATCCCAGGTCAAAGACGACAAACTGCGAGGGGTAGTTGCGAATATCGACAATAAGTCCCTTGGTCTTGGCCGCAAGCTCGAGATAGTGGTTCACATCGGCGATTTTCACTGAGGATAGTTTCAGATAAGCCACCTTGTCGTTGAGCAGGCGAAAGGTATCTCCCGGCAAGTCGTGGGTGTACGAGAGAGCGGTCATGCTAGTAACAGGCAGCCGCTGCGTCTTGACGGTAAGGGCGTCGTCTCCGCGGCGAATGCCCACGGTGGCCGGCCCGCACGCGCCGTTGGTCATCGCGCGCCCGATATCGCGCAGCCGCGCGGCCTGGTTGGAATCGTCGTAGTACGGCGTCCAGGCCTCGACCAGCTTGTCCACTGGCTTTCCGTCCAACTCGGTTACGACGTCGCCCACCTTGAAGCCCGCTGTGGCGCTGGCATCCGTCGAGGCAAAACCCGCCACCACGGAGTTCTCGCCGATGAAGCGCAGGTTGAGCGCCAGCCGGCACGCACCGGTGGGAGGCCTCACCTGGAGCGAGTTCCAGAGATTGGCGTGCGTATCGTGAACCTGGCCGATGACTTCCATCAGTGCAAGCTGATAGTCTTCCGTGGATTTGGCCAGAGCAATGCGCGGCAGAAACTCGCGCAGAACGCCGTCCCAATCTTCGCCGACGATGCTGCGGTTCGGAGACCAGTATTCGACGATATTCCAAAAGCGATAGAGCGCGAGAATCTGGAAGCCCGCATCGGGAAGTTTGATCCTGGGGTAACTCAGCTCGTGCTCGAAGATTGGATTTCCTATCCCAGGCGCCAGCGAGAGATAGAACTGTTTGCCGGCCAGCCGGTTCTTTTCAATGTTGAGCAAGGCCTTGCTCAGATCGCTTCCCAGCAAGACGCTGTCGCCGATCCAGGCCAGGTCGGGGCGAAGTTGAAGGTTGTCTTCGTCCAGAGTTGCGCAGGGATTGCATGGTTTCACCGGCCCCAGCCCATCGACCCAATGCAGCAGAGCGGCGTTCGCCGCGGCGCGATCCGGAGCGGCAAGAATCGCGGGCAGAATGCGCAGCAGTTCGTAGTCCCAATGATGTTTTCCCGAGGTAACTTCGGGATGGTCATACTTCAGGAATCCCCAGACCTTCCCCAGTATCGCGAGATTTTCGATCTGGATGGGCGTTAGGCTGGCCAGAGAGATGCCCGAGCCGCCGTCGAATTGATGGTCGCTGTTCAATACCGTGGGAGGATTCACCGTTCTCGGCGCTTCAGAAACAGGCTTGCCATCCACCAGCAGCTTGAGACCGTCAACCCAGGCCTTGCCGGTTCCCGAAACCAGAAAGCCGATGAAGAGTTGCTGCGCGCCGGGATGGACGGGAAGCGAGATCGAGTACTCGGTCCAATCCGTGGAGCCCTTGACCTGGCGCATTTGCATATTGTCGAACTCGACGACCTCTCCGTCCATCTCCTCGCGCATCCAGAGTCCGGCAAAGCCTGACACGTCCTCGGTGCGGATGAATCCACGCAGTTCGATGGAACTGCCGGAGAAATCCAAGGGAAGCATCTTGGTAAGCGAAGAGAAAGCCCCGGAGCTGTCCGCCTTGGGCTCCAGGCGCACTGACCGCTGGCTGGAGTGAACGATCTTGTCGTCGACGGCGATGGTTCCGGCCGGTCCGCCGCCCCAGCCCGCGGGTGCGCTGCCGGCCGCGCTGCCCTCAAAGCTCAAGACCTTATCGAGCGATGCAGCTCCCGCGGGAGCCGTTGCATTCGATACCTGAGCGGCACAAGGAATCGCCAGAGCTACACACACGGTTGCAAACAGGATGCGTCGCATAGGGAAATTATATGTCGCTTCCTAGAGCGTGTTGATGAAACCGCTTTGTGCCAGGCCACGCCTTCAATCGTGCCGCAAATGTAGCAGAATCGGCGTGGTCCTTATAGGTTGCGGAAGAATCCATTCCGTACCGCAACAAGTGTCAAGGCATGGCCTTACAGCGGTTCTCCCATTGCTATACTCCGGCGCCATGCTGCCGAGTGGATTTTTCCTCAAGAAAAAGCCATGTTGCAAAGAGCTGGCAAGGGTATGTGTATGGGAGAACCTCTCTAGCCTCAATAATTCAGGAAGCATAAGAAAGCGAAGGCCATCTGTGCTAAGAATGTGTTGACTAGCTTCAAATACCTCGTCTGCCATCCGGCTGCGCGCCCCGAGGCGCTACCTGCACGCACAGAACGTCATGATCCTCAATCAATCGCCTTCCTGCGCCGTCGGATCGCAACCCGCCTCCCCCGCTCTCTGCCCAGATGCTCTTGTTGCTTGCCCGCTCGCCTCTAACACCGTAGCGCTAGACCGGCTCGACATCTCCCTCGCCGGGAGCTAGGAACAGATTCGCCTCCAGGCCATGCTGGCGGGTGTAGAGGTCGTAGTAGCGGCCGCCGAGGGCGAAAAGCTCCGCATGGTTGCCGCGCTCGACGATGCGGCCTTGCTCGACCACCAGAATCTGGTCGGCGCGGCGGATGGTCGAGAGCCGGTGGGCGATGACGAAGGTGGTGCGGCCCTGCATCAACTGGTTCAGCCCGGCCTGGATCATGGCTTCGGATTCCGAATCGAGCGAGCTGGTGGCCTCGTCGAGGATGAGAATGCGCGGCTCGGCCAGCAGGGCGCGGGCGATGGAAAGCCGCTGGCGCTGGCCGCCGGAGAGCTTGACGCCGCGCTCGCCGACGATGGTGTCGTAGGCGTCGGGGAAGCCCTCGGCGAACTCGTCGACGCGGGCCGTGCGGCAGGCGAAGAGGAACTGCTCCTCGGTGGCGTCGGGCCGGGAGAACAGGATGTTTTCGCGGATGGTGCCGTCGAAGAGAAACGAGTCCTGGAGCACCACGCCCAACTGCGAGCGGAAGGTGTTCAGATCGACGTGGGCAAGGTCCACATCGTCCACCAGCACGCGGCCTCTTGACGGCGTGTGGAAGGCGCAGAGCAGGCTGATGAGGGTGGATTTGCCCGATCCCGAGGAGCCAACCAGCGCCGTCACGGTTCCCGGCTCGGCCTGAAAACCGATGCCGTGCAGCACCTGCTTCTCCGGGTCGTAGGCGAACTCCACATCCTCAAAGCGCACCGTGCCCTGGATGGGCGGCATTTGGACCGTGCGGCCGGGGCTCTGGTTTTCCTCCAGTTCGCTCATGATTTCGCCGGTGCGGTCGAGGCCGGCGAAGGCCTCGGTCAACTGCGTGCCGATGTTCACGATCTGGAAGACGGGCGCGATCATGAAGGCGAGAAACATGTTGTAGCTGAAGTAGTCGCCGACGGTCCAGGTACTTGCCAGGACGCGATGGCCGCCCAGCCACATGACCAGGGCAGAGACCAGGCCGAGCACGGTGGTGGAAGCGGCGCCGAGGGTGCTGGTCATGGTGAGCGACTTCATCACGTTGGCCAGCAGGCGATCGACGCCGGCGGAAAAGACCCTGGCCTCGCGCTCTTCGGCGTGATAGCCCTTGATGACGCGGACGCCGCCCAGCGATTCGGTGAGCCGGCCGGTGACCTCGGCGTTGATTTTGGCCCGTTCGCGGAAGATGGGGCGAATGACTTTGAAGCCGTATTGCAAGACAAAGACGAAGGCGCCCATCACGGCGAAGACGGTGAGCGTGACCGTGACGCTGCGATGGAGGAGATAAATGAACGCCAGCACGGCGGTGAGCAGGCCGCCGACAAACTCCACCAGGCCGGTGCCCACCAGGTTGCGAACGCCTTCCACGTCGCTCATGATGCGCGCCACCAGCGTGCCGGTGCGGTTCTCGTCGTAGTAGGAGACCGAAAGCAGGCCCACATGCCGCTGCACCTGGCGGCGCATTTCGGCGATCAGACGCTGGCCGGCTTTGGAGAGCAGTTGAGTGAGAGAAAAAGACGTGATGGCCTGCACCAGCATGGCCGAGAAGACCAGCACGATGATGCGGGGCAGCAGATCGGGCCGCGGATGGGCCTGATTGAGCACCTTGTCGAGCAGAGGCTTGGAGGTGAAGGGCAACACCAGGCCGGCAACGCGGTTGACGACCATCAGGCACATGCCGGCCACGAGCAGCCCCAGGCGCGGAGCGACCAGCGCCTTGATCTGCGGCCAGAGCCTTTTAAGGTTAGGCTTGCGCTTGGGCAGATCCGCCTGGCCCGCGCGTGCTCCGCGCCCATGCGGAGAACGCTCCGCGCGCGCGCTCATGCCCATTGTGCCGCCCCGCAGACCTCCCATGCGCTAGACCTTCCCCGAGCGGCGCGCGACGATGAAGGAGCGCACGCACAGGACAACGTAAATGAGCAGCAGCCAGACCAGCGCTGTCTTGGCGATCAGCGCAATCGGGTCTACCGGTTTGGAAGCAACGAAACTGCGGACGATCTCAGCGACTGTTCCCAGAAAGCCCAGGAGGCCGATGGTGACGTTGACGTGCATGAAGAGCTTGCGCCTGCCTTCGTTGGGGCTAATGGCCAAAAAACCAAAGAGGCCCAGCGCCAGGCCGATCCACGTCGGGATGAGCGCGGTGGGGTGCGCGCTGCCGGTGCCGAGATAGCCAACCAGTCCCAAAGCAGCCAGAAGAACCGCAAAAACCAGAGTGACCTTTGCCATGCGAGACCTCAAGAGAAAATTGCGAATACGAGTCTACTGGAATGGATGTGCGGCCGTTGGTTGTTGATTCAAATGCCGGGCTCGCCAAGGATGAACGCAAGGAGGCGTGCGGCTTTGCATTCGCCGGGCGGTCAGCCGGCGCTTGGAACCCTCCCCTGCAAATCGGCCATGAGGTCGTACCATGTCCAGTCGTTGCCGGGATAAAAGCGGATCACCTCGCCGTTCTGCGCGATCACCGTGGTCGAGAGCGAGTGCGAAATCGTTCCATCCGCATTGGCGGTCATTCCCAGGTCGAAGAACTTCGCCATTTCGGCCAGCACCGGTTTTTCCGCCACGGCAAAATCCCAGTGGTCAAAGGCGCCTTTCGCATCGCTGCCGATATAGGTTGCCCCATAGGCCCGCAGCCGCGCGGGCGTATCGTGGTCCGGGTCAAAGCTCACGCATAACAGGTGGGTGCCAGCGAGCGCCGGATTGGCGGCCAGGTGTTTCTCGAGCAAAGCAAAATTCCGCGTCACGCGGGGGCAGAAGTTGGGCTGCGGGCAGCGCGTGTAGATGAAGGTGACGACCAGCATCTTGCCCTGGCCCAGAAACTGCCAGAGATGAATCGTCCGCCCGTCCTGGTTGATCAGCTTGAAGTCGGGCACTTTGTCGCCCGGCGCGGGCACGTGGTAAGAGACCGTGGGCTTGTAGTCCGGCCGGGCCTGGGCCACCACGACGATATGATCCAGCAGCACATCCGCATCGGGGTCCTGCGAGACCAGAACGTCGGCGGTTAGGACATCGCCCGGATGAAGCTCGCCTAGGATCGAGGGGTCTTTGAGCTTGTAGGGCATGGTCATCGCCTCCATAAAGCCGGGGATGGCCTCGTGGTCGAGCGTGACCTCGCCCTTGGCGGCGTCGGTGGAGACGACCTTGCCGCGCAGCTTGTAGATCTTGAAGTTCTGGGAGGCGGAGGGCAGAGTTGAAACTTTCTGGCCGGAGTGGCACCCGGCCAGGGCAACCAGAGCCAGCAATGAGGAAGCAAGCAATCGGCGCATCACAGGCCCAGTGTACAACCGGGAAGCTGGCTGCTCCCGCCGATCATTCCCATTCGCCCGATGGCATTGCCCCGGCCCGGCGGCGTATAACGCTGGAATGGGAGCCAGACCGGCTGCGGAGATCGATGCGTGGCTGCGCGGCGGCGGCCTGGTGGTTACGGCCAGCGACCGCGCGGCGCGCGCCCTTGAATCCGGCTTCCACGCCGCCCGCCGCAGCGAAGGGCTGACCGCCTGGCCGGCGCCGAAGATCCAGGACTGGAAGAGCTTTGTTCGGGCGGCATGGGAAGAACGCGGCAAAGCCGACGGGCGGCTGCTGCTGAATCCTGCCCAGGAGCGGTCGCTGTGGGCGGAGATCGCCGCGCGGGGCGAGCACCTGGCCACTTTGCTCGAGGGCCCGCGCCACCGCTTGGTCGGCCTCGCCATGGAAGCGCATGAGTTGCTCTGCGCCTATGCGCCGCAATTCCTGAGGGACGCGGCACGAAGCGCCTGGCAGCAGGATGCGGCGGCCTTCAGCGGCTGGCTCGCGGCCTTCGACCAGGCCTGCCGCGCCGGCAACCTGCTCAGCCCGGCGCGCCTGCCGCTGGAAGCGATTCAGTTGCTCGAAAGCGACCGGCTGGAACGCCCGCCCCTGCTGCTGGCCGGATTCGACCGCATTCTGCCCGTGCAGCGCGAAGTCTTCGACGCCTGGGGCGCGTGGCAGGAGGCCCCAATAGGCGAGCCGGCCGCGCGGATTCTCTCGCACGAAGCGCCCGACGCCCAGGCCGAACTGGCCGCCTGCGCCCTGTGGTGCAGAGGGCAACTCGCCGCCAACCCACGCGCCCGCCTGCTGGTGGTGTCGCAGGACGCCAGTACCCGCCGCGGCGAAATCGAACGGGCGTTTCTGAAGCACACGGGCGCTGGCCCGCTCTTCGAGTTTTCGCTTGGCATCCCGCTCAACCAGGTCGCGTTGCCGAAGGCTGCGCATCTTTTGCTGCGCTGGCTCTCCGGTCCGCTGGCCGAACAGGAACTGGACTGGCTGCTCTCCACCGGCCAGGCCGCTGCCAGTGCGGAGGAAACTGCGGAGTTGCAAGAATCCATGCGCGCACTGCGCCGCCGCGGACAGGAACAGCCGCGCTGGACGCTCGCGGAGTTTGCAGGCCAGGGGTCGGAGGAACGGTTGCCCGCTGCCTGGGTCAGCCGCATGAGCGAAGCGCAGCGGCGGCTGGCGGAGTTTGCGCGGCGCCCGCAAAGCCCGCTGGACTGGGCCGAACTGGTTCCGCATTTGCTTGAGACGGCGGGCTGGCCCGGCGAGCGGGCGCTGTCGAGCGCCGAATTCCAGGCCGAGCGCCGCTGGCGGCAGGCCGTGGAAACCGCCGGCTCGCTGGGCTTCGACGGCCGCCGCATTCAGTGGCAGGAGTTTCTTCCCGCGCTGGCCCGCACGCTGGACGAAACGCTCTTTGCTCCTGAATCGCATGACGCGCCGATCCAGATTGCCGGGCCGGCGGAGTCGGCGGGACTCTCGGCCGATGCGGTGTGGTTCCTGGGCGCGAACGAGGAGACATGGCCGGCCAGCGGGCCGACCCATCCTCTGCTGCCGCTGGAGGTGCAGAAACAAGCTGGAATGCCCCACGCGACGCCTCAGCTCGACTGGGATCTGGCCCACGCAATCACGACGCGATTGATTGCCGCCGCGCAAGCAGAGGTTCACTTCAGCTTTGCCCGGCAGACCGGAATCGCCGAAGCCAGGCCGTCGCGGCTGATCAAGCAGATGGCCGGAGCGCCGCAGCCGCTGGGGCCGGAACGGACGGCTGCGGCCAGCCCGGCGGCGCTGACGGTCCAAGTTGAGGACTGGAGCCGCATCGCCTTCCCGCCGGGCAAAGTGCGGGGCGGGGCGAGCGTGCTGACCGCCCAGTCGCAATGCCCGTTCAAGGCCTTCGCCACGGCGCGGCTGGCGGCGCAGGATTGGGAGCCGGCCGAGGCTGGGCTGACCGCATCGCAGCGCGGGAAATTGCTCCACGCCGTGCTGCACGCCGTTTGGGGCGGAGGGCCGGAGGGCATTCGCACCCAGAAAGAACTACTCCAAATCCCGGAAGCCCGGAGGGCGTTCGTTGCCGGGCATGTGCGGCGCATTTTTGCGGAGGAGATTTCCGCCGGAGTGCGCCGGCGGATGCCGCGGCGTTATCTGGAACTCGAGGAGCAGCGGCTCACCGGGCTGGTAACAGAATGGCTGGATTATGAAGCCATTCGCATTGAATTTGAGGTCGCCGCAACCGAGGTCGATCACACGGTAACCATCGGCGGACTAACCCTGGACCTGCGCCTGGACCGCATCGACCGGCTCAACGACGGCTCTCTGCTGGTGATCGACTACAAGAGCGGCGACGTTTCGCCAAAAGCGTGGGATCTGCCGCGGCCCGACGATGTGCAACTGCCGCTTTATGCCGGTTTTGCTCTCGATCCCGAGGAAATGCTGGGCGGGCTGGTCTTTGCCAAGGTGCGCGCCGGGGAAATGACCTTTGCCGGGCGGGTGGGCGATGCCAAGGCCACGCTGCTGGCGAATCTCAATGCCGGAAAGGAGCTGGTGAAGAAGGCCCTCACCGCGGAGCAACTGATCGGCTGGCGGGAGGGGATCGAGCAATTGGCGCGCGACTTTGTGGCGGGCCGCGCCGAGGTGGACCCGCGCGAGTATCCGAAGACCTGCGAGCGCTGCGGCCTGCAGACGCTATGCCGCATCCAGGAGAATCAGGCGCAACTGGAAGGCGAAGACGATTCCGAGGGTGAGGAGGCGGGCGATGCGTAACGCGAGACCGGCGCCCGCAGACCAGCGCGAGCGCGAACGGGCGCTCGATCCTGGCCGCTCCATCCTGGTGCAGGCGCCGGCCGGCTCGGGCAAAACAACCCTGCTGGCCGAACGATTTCTGCGCCTGCTGGCCGAGGTGGACGAGCCCGGCCAGGTGGTGGCGATTACCTTCACCAACGCCGCCGCCGCCGAAATGCGCAACCGGATTCTGGATGAGCTGAGGAAGGACGAGCCCAGTCCCTTGGCCCGGCGCGCGCTGGAGCACTCGCAGGCGCTTGGCTGGAAGCTGCTCGATCTGCCAGCGCAACTGCGCATCTCGACCATCGACTCTTTCTGCCGCGACCTGGCCCTGCAGCAGCCGTTGCTCTCCAGCCTTGGCGGCGGGCTGGGCATCGCCGAGCAGCCCGGCGACCTCTACCGCCGCGCCGCGCGCCAAACGCTGGAACAGATCGATCGGGCCGGCCCGCCGCTGAGCCCGGCCATCGAGGATTTGCTGCTGTGGCGCGACAACAACTGGCAGGAGATGGAAGAGCTGCTGGTGGAGATGCTGGCGCAGCGCGACCGCTGGATGCACGGCTTTGTGCTGGAACGCGAGCCGGATTGGGATACGCTGCGCGAGCGGCTGGAGCGGCCTTTTGCCAACGCGGTCCGCGAGGCGCTGACGGGCCTCGACCGGCTCTTCGGAGAGATTCCCGGCGCGCGCGAGGAGGCGCTGGAGCTGGCGCGCTTTGCCTGCGCGCAGAGCGGCGGCGAGCAGCACCGCGAACTGGCCGAGATGGCTGAATTTCCGGCTGGCCCGTTTTCTTCGAGCGACGCTCTGGAAGAGGCGCGGCAGGCCGCTATGAACTTGGCGGCGCTACTGCTGACAGGCGGAGGCACCTTGCGCAAGTCGGTGGACAAGCGGCTGGGATTCCCGGCCGACCGCAAAGCCGAGAAGAAGCGCATCCTCGATCTGATTGCCGGAATCGCAGCGGTTCCCGGTCTCGAAGCGGCCCTGGCCGGCGTGCGCGATCTGCCCCCGGCCCGCTATAGCGAGGAGGAATGGCAGATTGTGCGCGCGTGCTTTACCCTGCTGCGGCACGCGGCCGGCGAGTTGCAGGTGGTCTTTGCCGAAGCCGGCGCGGTGGATTTCATCGAGGTGGCGCAGATCGCGCAGAGAGTGCTCACCGGCGCGGACGGCCTGCCCACCGATGCGGCGCTGGCCGTGGCCGACGGCATCCGCCATTTGCTGGTAGACGAGTTCCAGGACACCAGCCGCCGCCAGCACCGGCTGCTGGCCGGGCTGGTCGCCGCCTGGCCCGAACGGACCGGGCGCACCTGCTTTGCCGTCGGCGATCCGATGCAGTCCATCTACTTTTTCCGCGACGCCGACGCCGAGCTCTTTCCGCGCGTGCAGGCCGTAGGGCTGGAACTCGGCGGCGCCGATCCCGACCATCCGGAACCGCCGCTGCTCTTGGACTTCGTTCCGCTCAGGGCCAACTTCCGCACCGAGCCCGAGCTGGTGGAGCGGCTGAACGAGGTCTTTGCACAGGTCTTCGCGGCGGCCGACGGAAGCGGAGTGAGTTTTTCGCGAGCCGAAGCCGCGCGCGAAAGCCAGGAAGGAACCGCGCCGCGGCTCGCGCTGCATCTCGAATTTGTGCCGCGGACCGGGCCCGGCAAAGCCGCCGATGCCGAGGCGATCCGCCAGAAGGAAGCCGCACGGAAGCTGCAAACGGAGGAAATCGTTGCTTTGATCCAAGGCCACATGGAGGCCATGGAAGCTGCCCGCGCGCGCGGTGAAAGATATCGCATCGCCGTGCTCGGCCGCACGCGGAGCGCGCTTGCGCCCGTAGCGCAGGCGCTGCGCGAGGCCGCGATTCCCTTCCGCGCCGTGGACTTGGAGAAGCTCAAAGACCGGCCCGAGGTGCTGGATGCCTTGGGGCTGGCCCGCGCGCTGCTCAATCCCCTGGACCGCGTGGCCTGGCTGGGAGTTTTGCGCGCTCCATGGTGCGGGCTGGCGCTCGACGACCTGCACCGGCTGACAAGCGCCGACGAGCAGGAACTGTTGGACAGGCCGGTCGCCGAGCTGCTGGCCGAGCGGCTGCCGCTGCTGAGCGAAGCGGGCCGCAGCGGGGCCGCGCGCGTGCTGGATGCGCTGGCCGGGGCTTCAGCCCTGCGTTCCGCACAACCGGCGGCGTCGCTGGGAACCTGGCTGGAACAGGTCTGGCTCCGGCTGGGCGGCGCGGCCTGCGTGGACGCGGCGGCGCAGGCCAACCTCGATCTCTTGTGGAGTTGCCTGGACCGCTTGCCGGCCAGCGAGCAGGATTTGCTTGGACCCGCGCTGGACGCGGCTCTGGACAAGCTGACCGCATTGCCCGATCCAGGGGCCGCGAGCGAGTGCGGCGTGCAGTTGATGACCATCCACAAAGCAAAGGGGCTGGAGTTCGAGGTGGTGATCGTGCCCGATTTGCAGGCCGGTGGCGGGCGCAGCGGGCGCAAGATGCTGAGCTGGCTGGAGCGCGGACTGGAGCGGCCGGAGGAGCAAGGGGAGATCACCGAGTTTCTGGTTGCGCCGTTCCAGCGCAAGGGCGCAGAGCGCGGAAGCGCCAAGGCCTGGGTCGATCGCGTCTATGCCCGCCGCGAATCGCAGGAGGACCGGCGCATTTTGTACGTGGCCGCCACGCGAGCCCGCGAGGAACTGCATTTGTTCGCGCGGCCGGCCTATAAAGCGGAGAGCGATGGGGATCTCACTCTGACGGAGCCCAGAAACAGCCTGTTGGCAACGGCCTGGCCAGCGCTCGAAGCAGAGGTCCGCATGCGCTTTGCAGACTGGAAGGCCGCCGCGCCTGCGGAGGCAGAGATCGAGAGCATGGCAGCCTCGGGCGAAGGCAACCTGCTGGTGATGCCTTCTCCGGCCAAGTCAACGCTGCTGCGCCGGTTGCCGCCGGAGTATCGGCCGGAGCAGAGCAAGGAATTTGCTTCGGCGGCGGCAGAAACTTCCGTGGCAGGGATGAGCGGCTCGCGGCTCTATGCCCGCCACGAGGGCGGCATGATTTCACGCGCTCTGGGCGCCGCCGTTCACGCGCTGCTCGAAGAGCTGTCGCGACTGCGTGCGAACAGCGATTGGGAGGCGGCCCGCGCCGCGCTTCCGCAGTTCGAGCCGCGCGTCGCCGCGCAGGTGCGCGCCGTGGGCATAGAAACCTCGAAAGCCGGCGGCATTGCCGCGCAGGCGCTCCAGATTGCGCTCGACGCCTCGCGGGATTCCGTCGGCCAGTGGATTCTTTCGCCCCACGCGGAGGCGGCCAGCGAAGCGAGTTGGGCTGGAGTCGCCGGAGGCAGAGTGCGCACGGTGCGCGTGGACCGCGTCTTTCAGGCCGGACCGACGCCCGGCAGCGAGGGAGATGATTGTTGGTGGATCGTCGACTACAAGACCGCGCACGCCGATAATGTGGACCCGGCCGCGGAGTTGCCCAGGCTGCGCCCGCTCTTTGCGCCGCAGATTGCAGCGTACGCCCAAGTCCTGCGCAACCTGCGCGGCAACGGGACGCCCATCCGCGCGGGGCTCTACTATCCGCGCATGGTGCTGCTGGATTGGTGGGAGTTGTAGGGAAAGTTCTCCTTACGCCAGGGCGTGAGGGTCGCGGCCGCCGGTGACGCTCTTGTGGTGGCGCACGTCGGCGCCCTGCACCCAGAAGACCACGTCTTCGGCAATGTTGGTGGCGTGGTCGGCCACACGCTCCAGGGCGCGGCTGATCATGAGCGCATTCAGGGCCTGCGGCGCCAGATGGCTCTGCTCTTCCATCACCTTGGTCAGCGCCTTATAGGCCGCTTTGTTCATCGCGTCCACGGCGTCGTCCATGGCGAGCACGGAGCGGGCCATGTCGGCGTCGGCCTCGATGAAGGATTGCAGGCACTTGCGCACCATCTCCGCGGCCAGCGTGGCCATCCGTGGAATATCGACGGGCAGATCGGCTGCGGCCATCTGCTCCATGGCGCGGACGCGGTCGCTGATGGCCTTGGCGGAGTCGCCCACGCGCTCCAGATCGGCGTTGATCTTGATGACGCTGAGGATGAAGCGCAGATCGCTGGCCATGGGCTGCTCCATCGCCAGCAGGTCGAGCGCGGCCTGATCGATCTCCCGCTCCAGGCGGTTGATGGCGATCTCGGAGCGGCTGACCAGGTCGCAGATGGAGAGGTCGCGCACGCGATAGGCCTCGATGGCGCGCTGGATGGCCTGTTCGGCCAGCCCGGCCATCACCAGCAGTTGCTCCTTCAAGTCTTCGAGGCTTTGCTGAAAGCGTATGCGTGTCATCCGAACCTGCCTGTAATGTAATCCTCGGTGCGTTTGTCGCTGGGGTTGGTAAAGATCTTGTGGGTGGAGTCGAACTCCACCATGCGGCCATTGAGGAAGAAGCCCGTCTTCTCCGCGACGCGGGCCGCCTGCTGCATGTTGTGGGTCACGATCACAATCGTATACTGCGATTTCAACTGGAAGATCAGGTCTTCGATCTTGGAGGTGGAAACCGGGTCGAGCGCCGAGGCCGGCTCGTCCATGAGCAGCACCTCGGGGTCCACGGCCAGAGCGCGGGCGATGCAAAGGCGCTGCTGCTGGCCGCCGCTGAGGCTGGCGCCCGATTTCTTTTTCAGGTCGTCCTTTACCTCGTCCCACAGGGCCGAGTTCTTGAGCGACTTTTCCACGATCTCGTCCAGCGCCCGGCGATGGGTGTAGCCGTTGAGCTTGAGCCCGGCCGCTACGTTGTCGTAGATGGACATGGTGGGAAAGGGATTGGGCCGCTGGAAGACCATGCCCACCCGGCGGCGGATTTCAACGGGTTTGGCGTCGTTGTAGATGTCCATGCCGCCGATGAGCACCGTGCCCGTAACCCGCGCGATGGGATTGGTCTCGTGCATGCGGTTCAGGCAGCGGACAAAGGTGCTTTTGCCGCAGCCCGAGGGGCCGATCAGCGCCGTGGCATGGTTGGCCGGGATGTGCAGATTGATGTCCTGCAGCGTGTGATTGGTTCCGTACCACGCATTCAGGTTGGATACCTCGATGCCGACGCCCACTTAGCTTGCCCCTTTCAAAACGCCGCGGCTGGTGACGTAGCGCACCAGGGATACCGCCAGCACAATCAGCACAATCAAGACTAGCGCCCCCGCCCAGGCCAGCCGGTGCCACTCGTCGTAGGGCGAGAGGGCATAGACATAAATCTGCAGCGGCAGGGCGGCAATGGGCTCGCTCAGCTTCTCGCTCCAGCCCACATTGCCGAAGGCGGTAAAGATGAGCGGAGCCGTTTCGCCCGCCACGCGCGCAAAGGCCAGCATACAGCCGGTGATGATGCCCGGCGAGGCGGTTTTGACGGTAATCGCGAGCACCGACCGCCAGTTGGGCACGCCCAAGGCCAGAGCCGCCTCGCGCACCGCATTGGGCACCATCAGCAGCATCTCTTCGGTGGTGCGGCAGACGGTGGGAATCATCATGATGCCCAGCGCCACTCCGCCGGAGAAGGCCGAGAAGTGGCCTTGCGGAACCACGACCAGCGAGTAAACCGCGATGCCCATGACAATGGAGGGAACGCCGTTGAGCACATCGGCGGTGAAGCGGACCGCGTTGGCCAGCTTGGTGCCGCGCCCGAACTCGGCCAGAAAGATGCCGCCGCCGATGCCCATGGGCACGCCGATCAAGCTGCCCACGGCCAGAAGAATCGCGGAGCCGACGATGGCGTTGGCCATGCCGCCGCCCGCTTCGCCCACCGGCACGGGATTGCGGATGAAGAAATCAAGATTGAGCGAGACGGCGCCTTTGTAGACGAGATAGATGAAGATGGCCACCAGCGGCGCCACCACCAGAAAGGTGGAAAGGATCGCCAGCCCGGTCGCCGCACCATCGATCAGCGTCCGTATCCGCGCGCGCATTTTGAATTCCGTCGCCAGTGTGTCCCCTTCCCTTAGTCCCTAGTCCCTAGTCCCTTAGTCCCTGTTCCTAGTGCGCCGAGGACGGCGCCCCGCGCGTTACCGCCCACACCAGCAGCCGGGCAAATGCGTTCACGATGATCGTGACGACAAACAGCGCCAGACCAAGTTCCATCAGCGCGCTCAGATGCAGATCGCCCGAGGCTTCGGCAAACTCATTGGCGATGACCGAAGCCATGGAACTGCCATTGGCCAGCAGCGAACGGTGAATCTCGGGGCTGTTGCCGATCACCATGGTCACCGCCATGGTTTCTCCCAATGCGCGGCCCAGGCCCAGAATGACCGCGCCGACGATTCCGATGCGCGCGTTGCGCAACACGCCCATGCGGATCATCTCCCAGCGCGTGGCGCCCAGCGCCAGCACCGCCTCGCGCTGCGAATGCGGCACCGCGGTCATGACTTCGCGCGTGAGCGAGGAGACGATGGGCAGAATCATGATGGCCAAAATCACACCGGCCGAAATGAAGCCGAGACCGGTGGGGTTGTCGTCGCCAAAGAAGCCCGTCCAGCCGAGGAGTTGAATCAGCCAGGGATTCACGTGCTCGCGGAGCAGCGGCACCAGCACAAAAACCGCCCAGAGACCGTAGATCACGCTGGGAATGGCCGCCAGCAGCTCGGTGGTGAAGGCCAGCGGTCCGCGCAGCGCCCGTGGGCACATCTCCGTGAGGAAGACAGCCACGCCGATGGCCAGTGGAACCGCCAGCAGGAGCGCAAGAAACGAAGAGACCAGCGTGCCGTAAAGGAACGGAAGTGCGCTGAAATGCCCGTTGACCGGGTCCCAGTACATGGGCAGCTTGGTAAAGGGGTCAGTGAAAGCGGAAAAGAAGAAACCGAAGCCGAATTTGCTCCACGCCAATTGCGAGCGCACCACCAGCTCCGAGGCAATGAGCACCACAATGCCGAAGATGCTGAGCGCGCACAGAACCATCAGCCAGTGAAATCCGCGATCGGCTAAAGCCGAGTTGCCCCGCGACAGCAGGAAGCTGCGAATCGCCGAAACCTCGACCGTGGCCGCCTCCGCCGGATGTTGTTCGCCGGGAGAGACCGGTTCAGGCTGAAGTTGGGCTTGGGAGATACGAATCTCAGGCACGTTGGCGTTCACCTAGATTAGGCTACCGGGCCAAGATGAACAGGAGGTTACAACGCTGCGAAATCAAGCGCATACGAGGAGAAAATACCATAAAACGAGGGGTTCAGTCGCCTGCTTCGGTGGTCCGGTGAGGCGCGCCTGGGTCTCTACCGCGGCCCCGGAAAGCCGAAATGGTTGTGCCGGCGCACGTTGGACGCGAGAATTCGCCGCCCAAGGGCAAACTGAAACCATTTCTCCCCTGGTTTTCGATTTCCGCTAAGCTGGTGAATTGAAATCCGGGAGGCCCGCTGCGATGCGCCCAGTTTCGATCTTTTTTGCCCTCGCCCTGTCCACGCTCGCCCTTCAAGCCCAAACCTTGAATCCGGCCCAGCCCGAGCCGGAGCACCGTGACTGGAAGGCGTCGTGGATCACCCATCCCGCGATTCCGCTGCGGGAGCCGGTGGTGCTCCACTTCCGCCGCACGCTCACGTTGGCCGCGGTTCCCGCCAGCTACCCGGTCCGGGTGAGCGCCGACAACCGTTTTCAGCTTTTCGTGAATGGGCATCGCGTGGGCGACGGACCGGCCCGCGGCGATCTGGCTCATTGGCGCTATGAGCGGTTCGACCTGGCGCCGCTCCTCCAGCAGGGCCAGAACCTGATTACCGCGACAGTATGGAACTTCGGCATCTACGCGCCCCTGGCGCAGATGACCGACCGCACCGCCTTTCTGCTGGAGAGCGAGGCGACGGGAGAGATCTCGATCAGCACGCCCGAGGGTTGGCTGGTCGAAATCGAACCAGGACAGCGGCCGGTGCCGCGCGTCGCCAACGGATTCTGGGAGTACATGGCCTCCGGAACAGGCGAGGAGATCGACGCGGCGCGCTACGACTGGGCGTGGAATGAGCCCGGCGCCGAACCGTCCTGGGTGCCTGCCGCCCCGGCCATGCGCGAGAGCATCTTTGCGGGCACAAGCAAGGCGCACTCCTCCGACACCACGGGAGACAATCCGTGGGGTCTGGCGCCCGATGCGCTGCCGGCGATGGAGTACACGCCGACAGATCCCGGAAATGTGGTTCGCGCGGACCTGTCCGAGTCGCATCCGGTTTCCATTCTGATGGGCGAAGAAAGCGCTCACATCACTGTGCAGACTGATGCATCCTTGTTTTCATCCTTCCCCCACCAGCCAGTGGCAATCGAGCCCGGAATGCACATTCACCTTCTCCTTGACCGCAAGACCCTCACCACCGCCTATCCCTTACTCACCGTCTCCGGCGGTAAGGGCGCGCGCATCACTCTCACCTATGCCGAGGCCCTGTACGACAAGGACCAGCACAAGGGAGACCGCGACGAAATCGGCGATCGCGCGGCCCTCGGCATGTCCGACAGCTTTCTTCCCGACGGCGGCGCGCACCGCTCGTTCCAGCCGCTCTGGTGGCGCACCTGGCGGTATCTCGATCTGGATATCCAGACCGCCGGCGAGCCGCTCGAACTGGAGTCTCTGACCGCCCAATTCACGGCTTACCCCTTTGAGGAGCGCGCCGCCTTTCAGTCTCCCGACCCCGATCTGGACAAAATCTGGCGGATCAGTTGGCGCACCGCCCGGCTCGACGCCCATGAAACCTACATGGACACGCCCTACTATGAGCAGCTCCAATATGTGGGCGATACACGCATCCAGGCGCTCATATCTTACGCGGTAGCCGGCGACGACCGGCTGGCCCGGCAGGCGATCGCGGCCTTCGATCAGTCGCGCACGCCCGACGGGATCACGCGCAGCCGCTATCCCAGTTCCCTGCCGCAGACGATTCCCACCTTTTCCCTGCTCTATATTGGGATGCTTCACGACTTCTGGATGTACCGCCCCGACGATCGCGGCTTCGTCAGCGGGAAACTCCCCGGAGCCCGAACCATCCTCGACTGGTTCTCGAAGTACCAGCAGCCTGACGGCCTGCTCGAGAAGCTGCCCTGGTGGAGCTTCATCGATTGGGTTTCTTCGGGCGAGATTCCCACCTACAGCGCAAGCGGCGAGTCCTGCGTGACAACGCTCGAATACCTGGGAGCACTGGGCGATGCAGCCGATCTGGAAAAGGCGCTTGGCGACCCGATGCTGGCCAGCCGCTACCAGGCGCGGGCGGCGCATCTCCGGTCCGGCCTCTACGAAAAGTGTTGGAGCGCCTCGCGCGGCCTGATCGCCGACAATCCGGAGCGGAAGAACTTCAGCCAGCAGGCCAATGTGCTGGCGGTTCTTTACGATGTGATTCCCAAAGACCGCCAGCAGGAGGTGCTGCGCAAGGTGCTGGCCATCGAGCCGGGAACCACTCCGGACGGCGTGCTGAGCGCTTCCTATTACTTCCGCTTCTATCTTGCGCGCGCGCTGGATCACGCCGGAATGGCGGACGAGTATCTGCGCTCGATCGAGCCGTGGCGCAAGCTGCTGCCGCTCCACTTCAGCACCTGGCCCGAGGTTCCGGGCAATACCCGCTCCGACTCGCACGCCTGGAGCGCGCACCCCATCTACGATCTGCTCACGCTGGTGGCCGGAATCGAGCCGGCCAGCCCCGGCTTCGCCACGGTCCGCATTGCTCCGCACCTGGGCGCGCTGCCCTCGCTCACGGCCAGTTATCCGCATCCCGAGGGCGCGATCAAGGTGGAATATCGTCGGCAGGGCGCGGACCTCGACGCAACGGTCACCCTGCCGGGCACGCTCGGAGGCAGCTTCGTCTTCAACGGCAAGAGCTGGCCGCTGAAGCCGGGAATGAACCAGATTCAGGCGCGGTAGAACGGATAGCACAGCCCATGGCCCGCGCCGGCTGGCCGCGGCGCCTTGGACGAAAACCCGCGCCCGCGCCGCCTTCCCTTGTCCCATAGTTGGAAAATCGATGTACTAAAAGGGAAATGCTGTTCCCCCTTTCCAAAAAACGTGCTACAACTCCAACATGGCAAAGGGAAAGCTTGCAACGCCGCCAGGACACGTCAACCTGAGGATGCTCGCCGAGCATCTGGATCTCTCGCAGACCACCGTTTCCCTGGTCCTGAACAACTCTCCCTCGGCCAAATCCATCCCCCAGGAGACCCGGAACCGGGTAATGGAGGCGGCCGAGCGGCTCAACTACCGGCCGAACTACTTTGCGCGGTCGCTGCGGCAAAGCCGGTCAATGAGCGTGGGCGTGCTGGCGCCGGACCTGAGCGAGGGCTACTTTACCCGCGTGATGAGCGGCGTAGTGCAGGAGCTGACCGCGGCGCACTACTTCTACTTCACCGCCTGCCACGACTGGAAGCGCGAGCTGATCGATAAGTATCCGCGCATGCTGGTGGAGCGCGCCGTCGATGGGTTTCTGCTGCTGAATACTCCCGCGGACCACATCGACGTGCCGGTTCCAGTGGTCGCGATTTCGGCCCATAGCGCGGTCCAGAACGTAACCAATATCGTCCTCGATCACACATTGGCCGTGCGCCAGGCGCTGACGCACCTCTACGAAATGGGCCACCGGCGCATCGCCATCATGCGCGGCCCGCGCGCCATTCCCGACTCGGAATTCCGCTGGGAAGCGATCCAGGAAGTAGCGCGGGAGATCAATCTCAAGCTGGACCCGGCGCTGATCATCCGCATCGACTCCGCGGGATGGTCGATGAAGGCGGGATACCACCCCATGGCGCCCGAAATCGGCTACATACCCATGAAGGCTCTGCTGGAGAAGACGCGCGACTTCACCGCCGTCTTCTGCTTCAACGACATCGCGGCCATCGGCGCCATCCGCGCCCTCAAGGATGCGGGACTCGACATGCCCAGAGACGTTTCCGTGGTCGGCTTCGACGACATCCAGTCCGCGGCCTATGCGACGCCTTCGCTGACTACCGTGCGCCAGCCTCTGCTGGAGATGGGCAAGCGTGGCGCGCAGGTGCTGTTGGAGCGCATCGCCAACCGCGAGAAGGAGTACCCTTCCGAGATCGTGATGGCTCCGGAACTGGTTGTGCGCGAGTCGACCGGGCCGGCGCCGGGCAAACTGAAAGCCTGAACGACTACCGAATACTCCTAGGTTCAACAAATATTTGTGTTCCCGGCAAGCAGCACGTAAACTTGTGCTACACGGATATAGGTGCAGCCATGAGAACCAATGTCACATTGAAGATTGAGGCCGATCTGCTGCGGGAAGCCCGTATTCTCGCCGCAGAACAAGGCTCTTCCATCAGCGCCTTGCTCGCGGCCCGGCTGGAGCAGGCCGTACGCGAGCGCAAGGGATACGAGCAGGCGCGCCGAAGTGCTTTGGCGCGGCTGCGATCGGGCTACGACCTGAACTGGACGCCCCCTCGCTCGCGGGATGAACTGCATGAGCGATAGGGCGGTTCTCCAATTGCTCGATTCAGAAACCACTACCGCTCAGTGGCTTTTTCCTTAAGAAAAAGCCACCAAGCACAGAGTTGAAAAGGATACGTAAATTGGAGAACCGCTCCAAGTGCTTCGTCGATACCAATATCCTGGTCTACGCGCATGACCGTTCCGCCGGAGTCAAACATCGGCGCGCCCAATCGCTCGTAGAACAGCTGTGGAATTCGGGCAAAGGCGTATTGAGCACGCAGGTTCTGCAAGAGTTGTGTATCAACTTGCGCCGCAAGGCCGGCAATCCTCTGCCCGTGGAGGAAGTTCGTCTTCTGATTCGCGAGTACTCAACCTGGGAAGTGATCACGAACACTCCCGAGTCGGTTCTTAGGGCGCTGGACATCGAGACGCGCTACAAGACTTCCTTTTGGGATGCCCTGATTCTTCAGGCTGCCGGCGATGCGGGCGCATCGGTCCTTTACTCCGAAGACTTGGCGGCGGGACAACACTACGGCGCAATTCAGGTGGTGAACCCATTGATCGATGTGACGATTCCATAGCCGCAGGATTCAGCTGCAGAAGGACTCAAGCCAGCGGCTGATGTAGACCTGCGCGTGCGCCTCGCCGCAGTAGTGGCGTGCGTGCGGCGCATCGGCGGCCTGCTTGGTCCATTTGAAGATCGTCAATTGCGCGTCGCTGCAGTGGATCGCAATCCACCGCGTCGGATTTTCGCTCTCGGTACCGCAAATCTCACATCGGTAAATCGTGTCGATCATCGCCCGGCCCCCCACTGCGCATTCAGTCTACTGCCCTGGTCGGGGTCTCCGCTACGCTACTCCAGCATCTGCAAATCGAGCGGTTCTTCCAACATGCAGTCCATGGTGCGAATGCTGGCCAGGGCGCGCTGCAGCGCCGAGTGCTTGCACGGCTCGACGGTGACTACGAAAGGAAGCGCGTGCTGCGGATAGCCGGCCTTTTGCACGATGGCGCGGATGTTGATGCTCTCCTTGGCCAGCGCAGCGGTAATGGCCGCCACAATGCCCGGCCGGTCGACGACCAGGAAGCGAATGTAGTGAGGCACCTCAAACTCGGCGCCCACCCGCGCCGGGGCGGAAGGAAGCTGCACCCGCCGCGACCCGTGGGCCAGGGCCAGCAAGTCGCTGACCACGGCCACCGCCGTGGGGTGGCCACCTGCGCCGCGGCCGGAAAAGACCACGTCTCCGCCGTAATGGCCGGTGAGGATGACCATGTTCTCAGTACCGCGCGACCAGGCCAGCGGCGAATGCAGGTCGACCAGCATGGGACCGACAGTGGCCGCCAACTGGTCCTGAGTCCGCTCGGCCCGCGCCACCTGGCGGATGGTGCAGCCCAGGTCCCGCGCATAACTGAAGTCCACGGCGGTAACCGCCGTGATGGGCCGGGGAACGATCTCCTCCGGATCGACGGCCACGCGCAGAGCCAGCCGCATGAGAATGGCCAGCTTGGCGCGCGCATCGAATCCGCCCACGTCTTCGGTGGGATCGGCCTCGGCATAGCCCTTGGCCTGCGCCTCGGCCAGCACGGTCGCGTACTCCGCGCCGGTCTCCATCTTGCTCAGGATGAAGTTGCATGTGCCGTTCAGGATGCCTTCAATGCGTTCGATGCGATCGCCGGCCATGCCTTGTTCGAGGCCGGGGATCACAGGAATTCCGCCCGCCACGGCGGCGCCATACTTCAGGTGCCCGCCCTTGGCCGCGGCCAGCCGCTCCAACTCCACGCCCTGATAAGCAATCAGCTTCTTGTTGGCCGTGACCACGCTCTTGCCGGCATTGAGCGCCGTGCGCACCCAGCCGCCCGCCGGATCGAGCCCGCCGGCCAGTTCCACCAGCACATCCACATCGGAGGCCAGCACCGCATCGGCGTCTTCGGTCCACACCACGCTGGATGGAACCCAGTCCACGCGCTTGCGCTCGACGCCGCGGTTGAAGATGTGAGTCAGCTCCAGCCCTTGAGGCTTGGACTCGACCAGAATCCGCGCCACCGAACTGCCCACCGTGCCGAAACCGAAGAGGGCGATTCGCAACGGACGCCGGACGCGGCGCTCGTGCGCGGCAGGAGGGGACAAGGGCTGCGGCGATACGGAAACCTTTGCTTCAGACACCGGCATTTCCTCTTTTTGAAGGGATGAAAGGCTCAATAACCCGATGATACCTGACCGTCCTGCATAAACTGGCGGCCAAATGCCCAGGAATCCCGCTCTCGTGTAGCATGAAACGCAGATGCGGCGCGGGCTATCCATCTTTCTGATTCTGTTCTTCTGGCTGGGGCCGCTCGCGGCCACGCTGCCGGGAAGCGATCAGTCGCGCCTGCCGCCCTGCTGCCGCCGTCACGGAGCGCACCACTGCGCAATGGCCATGCGGATGGCCGCGGCGATGGCCCAGGCGGCATCGGGCAAACCGGTTCTCACCGCACCCTCGCAATGCCCCTTGTTCCCCGCTGGCACGGCCGCGCCCGCGGTCCCGGTTCACGCCCTGGCTGTTTCTTCGCTTCGTTTGCCGGTTCCGCTGGCGCAGGCTCACTCGCCTGCCGCCGCACGCGCGGTTGCACGCTTGGGCCAGATCCGCACCCGTGCCGGCCGCGGACCTCCCGCCTCGCTCCTTAGCTAGAAATCCAAGCAATTCCAGGACTTCTTCGTCCGCAATCCGGGCGATCGGGATTGTCTGCTCTTCAGCCGGTCACCCTGAGGATCGTTCTTCGATGCGTCGTCTTTCTTCTCTTGCCGCGGCTCTGTTGCTGGCCGCTTCCCTGCCCGCATTCGCCACGGTTTTCGCCACCGTGCGCGGCGTGGTTCACGACCCCCAGCACCGGCCCGTCGCCGGCGCGGAAGTCACCCTTGAAGCCACCGACTCCGCCTTCACCCTGCGCGCCAGGAGCGGCTCCGATGGCGAGTTCGCACTGCCCCAGGCCCCCATCGGCGTCTATCGTCTCACCGTCTCCGCGCCTGGCTTCGCCGTGGTCACGCAATCGCTGACGGTGGCCTCGGGCACCAATCCCGTGGCGCATATCGCGCTCCAGGTTGCCACGGCAATCCAGAGCGTGAAAGTGGAGGGATTGGGAACCTCGCTCTCGGCATCCGATTCGGCAACCCCGACCACCCTCGTTACCCGCGCCGAGATCGACCAGACGCCCGGCGCCAGCCGCACCATCGGCATGGAGATGATTACCGACTACGTTCCCGGCGCCTACATGACCCACGACATGCTGCACATGCGCGGAGGCCATCAGACCAGTTGGCTGATCGACGGCATCGCGATTCCAAACACCAAGATCGCGTCGAATGTGGGTCCGCAGATCGATCCCAAAGACATCGATGCGCTGGAGACGCAGCGCGGCAGCTATGCCGCGGAGGTGGGCGACCGAACCTACGGCGTCTTCAACGTGCTGCCGCGCAACGGCTTCGAGCGCAGCCGCGAAGGCGAACTGCTGGTCTCAGCCGGCAATCTGTATACCGGCGAGACCCAGCTCTCGCTGGGCGATCACTCGAGCGCGACAGCCTGGTACGCAAGCCTTGCCGGCTCCCGCTCCAACTACGGACTGGCGACGCCGGTCGCCGCGATCTACCACGATGCCACCAACTCCCAAAGCGGCTTCGTCTCGCTCATCCGCAACCAGACTGCGAAGGACCAATTGCGCCTGAACGCGCAATACCGCCAGGATTATTTTCAGGTTCCCTACGACCCCAACCCCAACGACTGGGAGCAGGCGAGCCAGTACTACGAGTCCTACCGCCTCCGCGACGGACAGACCGAGCGCGACTCGTTTGTCATTGCCAACTGGGTCCACACGCTCTCACCCAGGGCTTTGTTTTCCGCGGCTCCCTTCTATCACCTGAACCAGGCCGACTACGATGCGCCCGCAACCGACCTGCCCGTGGCCACCACCTGGCACCAGCGCTCAAACGATGCGGGCGGCCAGGCCGATATGCACGCGGATGCGGGACCGAACAGCTTCTCCGCAGGAATCTATGCCTTCTATCAGGCGGAGAACGATCTCTTTGGCGTGCTGGTGAACGACGGCTCGGCAACCTCGCAGCCCAACACCGCGGCCAGCGCGAATGCCGGACTGGCCGAGTTCTACCTCGCCGACCACCTGCGCGTGGGCCGGTACATCGCGCTGCTGGGCGGCGAGCGCTTCTCGATCTACCACGGCGGCTTCGACGAAAGCGCAACCTATCCCCGCATCGGCGCGACGGTCGAGATTCCGCGCCTGCGCTGGGTGCTGCGCGGATTTTACGGCCACTTCTTTCAGCCCGCGCCGCTGGAGACCGTCTCCAGCTCGGTGCTGAACTACGCGGGCAGTCTGCCATCGGGAGAAAACACCTTCACGCCTCTGCCCTCGGAGCGCGACGAAGAACACCAGTTCGGCATTCAGATTCCGTTGCGGGGCTGGCTGCTCGACATCGCCAACGTGAAGAACCGCGTGAACAACTTCCTCGATCACTCGAACCTGGGCGAATCGAATATGTACTTCCCCATCGCCGTGGATGGCGCGCTGATTCGCGCCTGGGAGATGACCCTGCGTTCGCCGGAGCTGGCGCGGCTGGGCCGGTTTCACCTGACCTATTCGAACCAGATCGCCCAGCAGAGAGGCAATATCGTCGGAGGTTTTACCTGCACGGTTGCGACCGATCCGGCATGCGACCTCGGACCCAATTACATCTCGCTCGACCACGACCAGCGCGAGACTCTGAACACCGGTTTTACGGCGAATCTGCCGCGGCACACGTGGTTCGCCAGCAACGTCTACTACGGTTCAGGCTTCTCGAACGGCCTGGCCGGAGCCAACGAAGGCCCTTACAACGGAGCGTACCTGCCCGTGCATACCACTTTTGACGTCTCGGCTGGCCGGTCGCTCGGCGAACGATGGAAGATCTCGGCATCCGTGCTCAACGCCACCAATCACCGCGTGCTGCTCGACAACTCGATCACCATCGGCGGCTTCCACTTCAACGACCCGCGGCTGATCTCGGGCGAGTTGCGCTATCGCTTCCACTTCTGAGCGCCGGGCGGAAACGGACGTTCGTCCGGCCGGTCGCGTGACGGAGGCGAGGATGAGTGGAAGGATCGGCCCACACACAGGGGCCTCCCGCATGGGGAGGCCCTGAAGTTTACTGCGACGAAATTGTCTTTACCGCGGGCGCAGCGAGCGAATGGCGGCCGGAAGCCGCTCCTCGATGAGTTTGGCGCGCTCGGCCGCGATGCCGCCCAGATAGGACGGTACGGGCGTGGTCGTGAGCACCAGCGCCAAGGCAATCAGGGAAAAACACAACCCCGCTATGCCCGCCGACACCAGCATGTGGTAGGTGTCGTAGATGTCCAGGCCGAAGACATTGAAGGCGACGTGCTCAACCGGTCCGATGTGCTTGAGAACCGCCAGCGCGAAAAGGAAGAAGAAGACCGCCAGCGAGGTGAGAACGGTCAGCGTCACATCGAGGCTGCGGTGAAACTTCTGCCGGCCGCGGCAGTGGGTGCATTCGGCAAAATGTTGCTCGTAGTCCTTGCGCATCTCCGGATAAATCCCCGAGATGTCATATCGCCAGCTTGCCAGGATGGCGCCTACGACTCTGTCTGTGCATCTGGTTCTTGCCATAAGGTTAAAGACTCACTTTGCAAAGGATGTGTTCAACCGCTATGTTGAGGCGCGGCTCACGCGGCAACGGAAGGCCCTAGAGTTCGAGATGCTTCCTGGCCGCTGACGGATTCAGCGGCGGCCCGATCTCCTCTGCCTCGCCAAGACGAATTCCTGGCGCGTATCCCTTGCCAATCCTGCCTGCTACAGAGTGATGCCCGTGTCTTACCATTGTAATCGAATTTACTTAGAAATAGATAGAGGGAAGGGGCTCATGTTGGCTGGCCAGCAGCAAAAGATTGGCCAGGAGGCTGGCCCGGCCGTTCAAAGCGCGCTCGGCAGCGACCCGCGCCAGTTCAGGAAGATTATTGCTTTCAGAGAGATGCGCCAGGATCACGTAGGCGGCCTGGCCGTCGTACCCGTTCTCAAGGAACTCCGACGCAGCCTCGTTGGAGAGGTGACCGACGCGCGAAAGTACCCTTTGCTTGACCGCCCAAGGGTAAGGGCCGTCGCGCAGCATCTCCAGATCGTGGTTGGACTCGAGCAGCAGCAGGTCCAAGGCCTGGAGCTGCGCCTTGACGTTGGGCGGAATGTACCCCAGATCGGTGGCAAAGGCCATGCGGACCCCTTCGCTCCGGAAGACGAAGCCGACCGGGTCGGCAGCGTCGTGGGGAATGGTGAAGGGGCTCACGGCAATATCGCCGATTTCGAAGGGCTGCCCGGCCTGGAAGTATTCGACCGCGGGCAACCAGGTGGGATCCTTTGCCCCAGCGGGCGCAACTTCATTTTGTCTCTCTGTCGGTTCAGAGGCGTTTTGTGTATCGGCTGTCTCGAATGCCCGTGCCCCATCCTTGCGCCTTTTTTCTGGCGCAAGGGTGGGAAACCCCGAAACTCGACCGCCCTGTTCACTGGAAGCATCGGCAGCCTCGACAAGGTCCGTCTCGTCCGGCTCGTCCTCCTCGGGCGCCTGGGCTTCGGCCTGGCGCTCCGCGGCCTGCTTGCGGCACTGCTCCAGCCACTGCGCATAGGTCATCTGCCGGCGCGGCGTCAGCCAGCGCATCCAGGCGCGGTGCGTGCCCTCGGTAAAGTAGACCGGAATGCCCAGCTTGCGCGCGGTGACGGCGATCCCGTTGACGTGGTCGGAGTGTTCGTGGGTGACGACGATGGCGCTCAGCGTCTCCGGCTCTTCGCCGGCCAGCCTCATGCGCCGGAAAAGCTCGCGGCAGCTCAGTCCGCAATCGACAAGAATGCGCGTCCGTCCGCCGGTGACAACCGTGCAGTTGCCCTTGGACCCCGAAGCCAGCACCGTGAAGCGCACCATACTTCTGAGCATAGCGCGGAAGCCTGTTGATCGCGCACAGGCCGGCGTTGACTGCTTTTGGAAGCGGCGCGAGTTCGTTTACACGGCTTCTGCCGCGATGGCCCGGCGCAGCGCTGCCCGCGCCAGCAAACGGGTGGAGTCGAGCGTCGGCAGCGGCGAATTCGAGTCGTTCACGACCAGGGGAATCTCGGTGCAGCCGAGCACGACGGCATCACAACCTTCATGCTTCATCCGCTCGATCGCCTTCTGAAAAACAGCGATCGACTCGGGCTTGAAGATGCCGCAAACCAACTCCTCCATAATGATGCGATTGATTTCCTCGCGCTCGGCGGCACTGGGCCGCAAATACTCCAAGCCGCGCGCCGCAAGCTTCTCCGGATAGACTTCGCTCTCGACCAGCCAGCGGGTTCCGGTGAGGCCGAGCCGCCGGAATCCCCGCTCGGCGGCGGTGGCAGCTACAACTTCTGCAATGTGCAGCCAGGGCAGCGGCGAATGCGGTTCCACCCAGGGCAGCGCCTGGTGGATCGTGTTGTCGGGGCAGATGAGGAAATCGGCGCCGATCCTGGCGAGCTTGCCGGCGGAAGAAAGCATCCGTTCGCCCACGCCTTGCCAGTCGCCTCTCTCGATGCGTTGCATATACTCCGCGAAGGAATGCGTATGCATCGAAACCTCGGGATGGGCATGGGGCCCAAGGAACTGGGCGCCTTCCACGCAGATGGTCCGATAGCAAAGAGCCGCGCCTTCGGCGGAGCAGGCAACAATACCAATGTGGCTGGGCATGGTTCGATTGTAATCGGGCGCCGGGAATTTCAAGGCGAAGAAGAGATCGCATATCGGCGGATTGCCGGGACTTTCTCAGTTATGCGGGCGAGGGGGCCGGTACGAGCTCGCCCGACCGGGCTCTGCGCAGGATGACGGCTCTGTGGCAAGGATGACAGCATGGTTGCGGCGCAGGTTTTTGCGGGCCGGAACAAGAATGAGCAATAGAATTTGCTATAGAGAACAACAGGTATCGTTAGAAAGCGCTGTAAATCTTGTTATAAAGAACAGCAGATATGGTTACCCCACCTCAGGCGCAAAAAACAGAGACGCGCCAAGGGTGGGGAGCGCGGCGCCTAACTGCTCCGGCCAATTGACAGGCTGGAGCGAAAGTGGAGTCATCGCTGGAACCCAATCGGTACAATCTGCAATCGCTGTAAGAACAGACTCACGGAGGAAGTGATGGGCCTGGCGGCATGGCTGGATTTGGACCCCATGGACGTGTTTGTATTCATGGTCTGTGGCCTACTGGGATTTGTGTTGGGATTGTTATTGCCGGCGGGCGCATGGGCGATCTACGGTTCCATACTCCTCTCCTATCACCTCTTCCTCGCCTGGCTGGTGGTGACTGCGGATCACCAAACGGGCTTCTCGCTGCCCGTTGTTTCCACGATCCTGACCCACGCGGCTTGCCTCACGCTGGTCATCGCCCTGGCATTGGGTCGCCAGCATATCCCATTCTTCGGATTTATCCGCTACGGCATCGCCGGCCTGGCGCTCTTTGAGCGCGGCTGGCTTTTCAGCGGGAATACCAAGATGAAGATGGAGGCCGTGGCGAACGCTCCCCTTCCCGATGCCGTTGTCAACGCCACCGGCGAAGACTACGAGCAGTGGCTGAAGCATCTCGCCACGCGCAACCCAATGGCCAGAAAACCCGGCACGTCGCTCAAAGACGAATACCATGAATGGCTCGTGACGCGAGCCAAGAGCCGGTCCGCCGCGCCCACGATCGGCCCACAAGCCTAAGCCGAGCCGGGCAGGTTGGCGGGAATTTCGATGGAGACCAGGGTTCCGCGCCCAGGGTTGCTGACCACGCTGAAGCGGGCTTGATCGCCGTAGAGGACCTCAAGGCGCTCCTGAACGTTTTTCATGCCGATGCCCGCGCCGGCGCGGCGCAGCGCCAACGGCGGCTTGTTGCCCATGCCGACGCCGTCGTCGGCGACCTCGATCAGCACCCGATCTCCGTTGAGGCGGCTCCGGAGCGTGACCGTGCCGCCGTTGAGGCGCGGCTCCAGCCCGTGCTTGATGCTGTTTTCGATCAGCGGTTGCAGCAGGATGCTGGGCACGAGCACCCCCAGCGTCTGGGGATCGATCTCCTTTTCCACCCGCAGCTTGTCGGCGCCGAAGCGCACCACTTCGATATCCAGATAATCGTCGGTAAATGCCAGTTCCTCGCTGAGCGGGACATAGGTGTCGTGATCCTTGAGCAGCGCGCGCAGAATGTTGGCCAGCTTCACCGTCATCTCGCGGGCCATCTCGGGCTTCATGCGCACCAGCGAGGCGATCGAGTTGAGCGTATTGAAGAGGAAGTGCGGATTGATCTGGCGCTGCAAGGCGTCGAGCCGGGCCTCAAGGAGCAATCGCTTCTGCTCCTCGAGTTTCAGTTCGATGCGCAGCGTATTCCAAACCTTGAGCGCGATGCCCACCACGATGGGAGCGCTCAGCCACACCAGCACCTGGAGCCAGAGATGGCTGGTGAGCAGCGCAAACAGCCGGTGCGGAAACGCGTGGGCGATCCAATCGCGGCATGCCTCCGCGGCCACAATGAGAAACAGCATCAGGAACTGGCGGTCGATGCGCGGCTGGCGGAGGTTGCGGCGCACCCAGCGGTAAAGGCTCAGGTCAATGAACGGCGTGAACGACCAGATCTCCTCCTTGCCGACAAAGCGCCCCAGCAGACCCGCCGCCAGTCCCAGGACCGCATTGAAGGGCAGCGCCAGAAATTCGTGGTGGTAGACCGCGGGCGCGGATAACACAACCCCGCCCAGCATGGCCCAGACCGGTCCCATCAGCAGGCCCATCAGAATCGTCGTTTCAAAGGAAATGTCGGCCGCCAGAAAGTTGGAGACGGCGGTCCGAATCCACACGCCCAGCGTGAGCGGGACGACAATGAACGCCAGCAGGGCCAGGGTTTGCCGCGGAGTGCGCTTCTCGGCAAAGAACAGCCGTCGGAAGGTGGTGACCCGCGCCAGTACGCTGGCCACCGAGGCGGCCACCCCCAGCTTGACCAGCAGCGTAATCAGAATCAGATTGACCGTCACCCCATCAATGTAACGCACGACAGAAGTCAGAGGGCATAGATCGGGGATCGGCGATCGGCGATCCCTGTAGAATGGGGGTATGGGAATTGAAAGCGTGAAGAAGATCGCCGAAGCGGATTTCCCTACCCGCTGGGGCTTTTTCCGCATTCTGGGCTTCGAGGGTGTGTTGACCGCGCCGCGCGCCGACTGCGATCCGGCCGCGCAAGGGAGCGCGTCTCCGGAGGGCCTGGTGGCTCTGGTGATGGGGGACATTCATTCCGCGCCTCCGCTGGTGCGCATCCACTCGCAATGCCTGACCGGCGACGTTTTCGGCTCGCTGCGCTGCGACTGCCGTCTGCAATTGGAACTGGCGCTGGGTAAAATCTCCGAGGCCGGCGCGGGGATTCTGCTCTATGAGCAACAGGAGGGCCGGGGCATCGGGCTGATGGCCAAGCTGAGAGCCTACGAACTGCAGGACCAGGGTCTGGACACGGTGGAAGCCAACGTCGAGCTGGGCTTTGCCGCCGACTGCCGCGAGTACGAGCTGCCCACCGAGGTGCTCAAACTGCTCGGCGTGCGCGCGCTTCGGCTCATCACCAACAACCCGGAAAAGGTAAGCGCGGTGGAGTCGGCTGGCATCGCGGTGGTCGAACGGGTCTCCGCGGAGGTCGAGCCGCAGGAGACCTTCGAGCGCTACCTGCGCACCAAGCAGGAAAAGATGGGGCACATTACAGATATCTTCGATTACAAGCAGCTTGATGTGAAATAAAGCGGAAAAGGGCGGTCTGCGGGAGAACGCCGGGAAGACCGCTCTCAGGGGATAAACGGGCTATGGTCGCATGAAGAGCAGACGGAACGATCCCACTCGCCCGGCCCGGCAATCCTCTGCGCAGCCGGCAAGCCCTGCCGCCGCCACCGTGGGTCCCCTGCTCCAGAAGGCTGTGGCCCACCACCAGGCCGGGCAATTGCGCCAGGCCGAGGCCCTCTACCGCCAGATACTTCAGATTTCTCCCGGCCAGCCGGACGCGCTGCATCTGCTGGGCGTGATGGCCTGCCAGGTCGGAAGATATGAGACGGCGCTGGAGCTGATCGACCAGGCAATTCTGATCAATCCGCGCGTGGCGGACTACCACAGCAACCGGGCGAACGCGCTCCATGCCCTCGAACGCTACGCGGAGGAGGTCGAGAGTTGCGACAGGGCCATCCGTCTGAAGCCGGAGTCGGCGGAGGCCCACAGCAACCGCAGCAACGCGCTCAATGGGCTGCGAAGATACCAGGAGGCGCTGGAGAGTTGCGACAAGGCGATCCTGTTGAAGCCGGAGTTTGCGAAAGCCTACGGAAACCGCGGCAATGCACTCAATGGGCTGCGGCAATACCAGGCGGCCGTAGAGAGTTTCGACAAGGCCGTCCTGCTCGATCCGCGGTATGCGGAAGCCTATAACAACCGCGGCAGCGCGCTGCATGAATTGCAGCAGTACCGGGCGGCGCAGGAGAGCTTCGACAAAGCCCTCCTGCTGAAGCCGGACTATGCGGTGGCCTGCTGCAACCGCGGCAGCGCGCTGCATGAATTGCAGCAGTACCAAGCGGCCTTGGCGAGCTTCGACAAAGCGATCCTGCTCCATCCGGAGTTTGCCGAGGCTCACAGCAACCGCGGCAACACGCTCCACCGGCTCCAGGAATACCAGGCGGCCGCGGAGAGTTGCGACAAGGCCATTGCTCTCCGGCCGGAGTTTGCTGAAGCCTGGTATAACCGCGGCAATGCACTGCTGGGATTGCAGAACTACCAGGCAGCGCTGGAAAGCTTCAGCCAAGCCCTGCGGCTCCGGCCGAAGTATGAATATGTGCACGGCATGCAAGTGCACATGAAGCAGTACCTTTGCGATTGGGAGGATATCGAAGGCCAGTGCCGGCGCCTGAAGGCGGAGATCGACCGAGGCGAAAAGGCCGCGAGTCCCTTTCTCTTGCTGGCCGTCAGCGACTCCGCGGCGCTGCAAAAGAAGGCTGCGGAGATCTACGCGCGCGATAAATATCCTCTGCGTGTGGCCAGCGCGGCAATTCCCCGGCATCCCAGGCACGACAGGATTCGCATCGGGTATTTTTCAGCGGATTATTTCAACCACGCGACCTGCTACCTGATGGCGGAGTTGTTCGAGCGGCACGACAAAAACAGGTTTGAGATTCTGGCATTCTCCTTTGGCCCGGACGTAAAAGACGAGATGCGAGAGAGAGTGTCCGCGGCGGTGGACCGGTTTGTGGATGTGCGCTCGCTGCCGGATAAGGATGTGGCGCAACTCAGCCGGGAACTCGAAGTGGATATCGCGGTGGACCTGAAAGGATTTACCAAAGACAGCCGCGCCGGCATCTTTGCCGGGCGGGCCGCTCCCATCCAGGCCAGCTATCTCGGCTATCCCTGCACCACCGGCGCCGGGTTCATGGATTATCTGATTGCCGACCGTACGCTGATCCCGGAGGCAAGCCAGCAATTCTATTCGGAGAAGATCGTCTATCTGCCGGGCAGCTACCAGGTGAACGACTCCCGGCGCGCGATCTCAGAAAAGCCGTGCACACGCACCGAGGAGGGATTGCCGGAGCGGGGCTTTGTGTACTGCTGCTTCAACAACAACTACAAGATAGGACCGGAGACATTCGATCTGTGGATGCGAATCCTCGGACGGGTGGAAGGCAGCGTTCTGTGGCTGCTCAAAGACAATCCCAGGGCGGGGGAGAATTTGCGCCAAGAGGCGGCGCGGCGCGGCATCTCGCCGGAGCGGCTGATCTTTGCCCGGCGCCTGCCCTTGGCCGAGCATCTGGCCCGGCACAGGCTGGCGGATCTGTTTCTGGACACGTTTCCCTGCAATGCCCACACCACGGCCAGCGATGCGCTGTGGGCCGGCCTGCCCGTTTTGACGCGCATGGGTGAGGTCTTTGCCAGCCGCGTGGCGGCCAGCCTGCTCAACGCCGTCGATTTGCCCGAACTGGCGACTACGACGGAAGCAGCCTATGAGGCGCTGGCCGTGGAACTTGCCCTGAATCCGGAACGGCGCCTGGAAATCGGGGAGCGGCTGCGGCAAAACCGGCTTACCGCGCCGCTGTTCGATGTTTCGTCTTCTACCCGCCACCTGGAGGCTGCCTACAACGCCATGTACGAGCGCTACTTGGCGGGCCTGCTCCCGGAGCACATCCAGATTGAGCGGCTCTCGGGTCTGCCCGGCTTCACGCCCCAGAAAGCGGGCTGAACGCAGCGCCGCGGCAACCACCCTCCCTCCTGCCGGGGCGTGGAGGAGCGTTTCTCTCCGAAATAGCCCCAAACGCGAACTTTGGTTGCACCCGATACCCGATTTAGGGGATGGATACCGGTTTGTGCACGACATACGATTTTGTATATGGCTGTAGCTGTTAAAGAAGTGCAGTAGGGCCGGAAGGGAAAGAAACAAGGATGGCTATCGCGGCAATCCCTTGGGAGACTATGAACGTGAATCTTCCGGAAAACACGGACTCCGCCCTACAGAAGGAGATTCTCGACGCGCTGCCGGCGCTGGTTTTTCTCGAGCGCGCGGGCAGAATCGTCTTTGCCAACGTGGAAGCGCGGCAGATGCTGGGCCTGACCGAAGCGGAGTGGCTTCCGCGTCCGGTCGAGGACGTTCTGTGGGGGCTGTTTCCCGGCACGGCCGAGCCGCAGACGCTGCTCACCGGCACCCGGCACGGCAGCCCGTTTCATGCCACGCTGCCCACCCGGAATGGCCGCCTGCTGCCGGTCGAAGGCACCTACAGCATCCTGGACCCCGAACTGCGCGAGGCGGTGATTGTGGCTCATCCCGGAGGACGGGAGCGAGCGCCCAAGTCGCGGCTGATGGAAGACGTGCTGGCCAGCATGCCCGAGGCAGTGGCGATCGTCCACAGCAGCCATGTGCTCTATACCAACCCTTCGTTCACGCGGATCTTCGGCTACGCCGCCGAGGAGATGAGCGGCGGAACGCTGCAGGATCTGATTGTGCCGGAGACGCGCCAGCATGAGCACGCGCTGCTGGAAAAGGCAGTGGATCAGCATGGCCGCGCGGTGATCGAGACGGTGCGCAAAAACAAGAATGGGGAACTGCTGGATGTAGCCATCCTGGCCGGACCGCTGGTGGTGGACGGATCCAAAGTGGGCTACGTACTGACCTACCGCGACATCGGCGAGCGCAAGCAGACTGAAGCCAAACTGCAGCACGACGCCTTGCACGATGTGCTGACGGGATTGCCCAACCGCGCGCTTTTTCTCGACCGGCTGAGCCTGGCGCTGACCCGCCGTGTGCGGCGCCCGGAGCAGAGCTGCGGCATGCTTTTCCTCGATCTGGACGGGTTCAAGGAGATCAACGACTCCCTGGGTCACGCGGCGGGCGATGCGCTGCTGACGGCGGTAGCCGAGCGGCTGTGCAGCGCGCTGCGTCCGCAGGACACGGCGGCCCGGCTGGGCGGCGACGAATTTGGCATCCTGGTGGAGAACATCCTTTCCCCGGCCGACTTGGACGCCGTGGCCAACCGCGTTTTGCACGAGATGGAACGGCCGTTCGAGATCTTTGGACAAGCCGTCAAGGCCTACGCCAGCATCGGCGTGGCGATGGCCGGGCCGGACCATACGGTCCCCGAATTGCTGATCCGGGACGCGGATCTGGCCATGTATCGCGCCAAGGAACAGGGCGGCGGACGGCTCGAATTCTTCGACAATCACATGGAAGTGCGCGCCACCAGCCAGCAGGAACGCGAGCGCGAGTTGCGCCGCGTGTTGAACGAACGGAAGTTCGAGATCTGGTATGAGCCGATCTACCGGCTGGAAAACGGCAAGCTCGAAGGTCTGGAGTCGGTGCTGCGCTGGCGCCGGGCAGACGGCACGGTAGACAGCTTCCGCGATCTGATTGCCGTGGCCGAGGAAACCGGGCTCTCGATCGGGATTGGCCGGGAGACGCTGGACGCCGTGTGCAAGCAGTGGCAGATCTGGACCGGCGCCTTGCGGCAACCGAGTTTGACGCTGGCCGTCAATCTGACGCACCGGCAGTTCTACCATCCCGATATGATCGCGCAGTTGAAGCGGACGCTGGCGCTGACCGGAGCCGATCCGTCGCGGCTGTTGTTTGAAGTGCCAGAGACGGCGCTGAACGCAAACCCGGATGCGGCCGTGGCGATTTTGCAGCGCATGGTGGACTGCAATGTGCGCATTGCCGTAGACAACTTCGGCTCCGGCCTGGCCCCGCTCAACCACCTGGTGCGGCTGCCCATCGACGTGCTGAAGCTGGACCCCAGCCTGACCGCGGCCGCCACTTCCACCGGCCGTCAGCAGGCGGTGCTCGAATCGCTGCTTCACCTGGGCCGTACGCTGGGCGTGCAGGTGGTGGCGCAAGGAATCGAAACCCCCGAGCAACTGGAAGCGCTTTGCCGCATGGGTTGCGAACTCGGCCAGGGCCAGCTTTTGTCCGATGCGGTGGAGCTCGAACGGGCGCAAAAGCTGGCTGAAACAGGCCGCTGGGCGATCGCGTCGGGAGTTTGAAGAAACAGCGGCACACAACGGTGGCAATCCGGTGTAGCATGAGCCCATGACGCCTTTAAAGCCGGCGCCGCGAGCGGCCGCCAAACGTGCCAAGCCGTTGAAGAAGCCTGACAAGGAATTGGTCATCGTCACCGGAATTTCCGGCGCGGGCAAAGCCTCGGCGCTCAAAGCCTTTGAGGACTTGGGATTCCACTCCGTAGACAATCTGCCTCTTGAGCTGCTGCCCGATTTTGCCGGACTGGTGGGAAAATCCAGCGAAATCGAGAAGGCTGCCATCGTCGTGGATGTCCGCGAGGGCCAAACGCTCGACCGCCTGCCGGACATTTTGAAAAGTGTGAGAAAACATTTGCCGACGCGGGTGGTCTTTCTGGATGCGCAGGATGCGGTGCTGGTCAGGCGCTACTCCGAAACCCGGCGTCCGCACCCTCTGGGCCGATCGGAGACGGTATCGCGCTCCATCGTGGAAGAGCGGCAGTTGCTGGACCCGATCCGCAACGTGGCGGATACGCTGATCGACACCTCGAACTTCAATGTGCATGAGCTGCGCGCCCACATTCAGGCCCGGTATGGCCACGAGGACGAGACCCAGCAACTGCTGGTCTCGTGCCTGAGCTTCGGCTTCAAGAACGGCGTGCCGCTGGACGCGGATATGGTCTTCGATGTCCGCTTCCTGCCCAATCCCCACTTTGTGCCGGAGTTTCGCAAGCTGACCGGACTCGACCCCGGAGTGGCCAGCTATGTGCGCGGGTTCCCGCAGACCAAGGAGTTTCTGTGCCGGGTAACGGACCTGATGCTCTACCTGCTTCCGCACTATGTGGAGGAAGGGAAAAGCTACCTGACCGTGGCCTTCGGATGCACCGGCGGCCAGCACCGCAGCGTGATGATGGCCGAGGAGATGGCTGGCGCACTGCAGCAGGCCGGTTACCAGGTGAAAGCGTTGCACCGGGATATGCCGCGATAACCGTCGAGTTGTTGAGCCGGTGGCTTTGCAAGGAAAGGCGCCTTTCTATCTCGAGAAAACGTCTCGCAGCCGCTGCTCGGCTTCATTGCGGATTTCCGCCGTCCTTGCACTCCGGAAAGTTGGAAAGGACAGGATCATGAAAGTAAATTGCCGGCTGGCAGCCCTTCTGGCATGTGGTATTGCTTTCTCAGCCTGGGGGCAGCAGAGCGCCCCGCCACACTCCGCCGGCGGCGCGCAGTCCCTGGCGGCGACGATGCAGATCGTCCAAATAGAACTGAGCGAGATTGGCAAGCTCCACTTTGTGGTGCATGTCTTCGACAAAGAAGAAGGCAATGGCGCCAGCCCGTACATCGCAGAGATCGGCAGGGTGGTTGCCGATCCCGCCAGTTGCACGATCCGCTATCACTGGTGGAGATCGATGCACGGCGAAGTGGTGAACGACGAAGACGTTTCGCTGAGCCTTCACGATGTGCTGGGCCTCTCGATGCTGACGAACGAGCAGCATGAGAAGCAGGTCTTCGAGAAGGAAAAGACGAGCCCGGACGAAAAGCAAACCTCTTTCACAAAATGGGACCCGCCCCTGTTCATGGTCGTGATGAGAACGGCCGGAGACAACGAGGAGGGTTTCCTGCTTGCCGATGAAAAGAAGGCCGCTCGCCTCGCCAAGGACCTGAAGCACGCGGTCGAGCTGTGCGGCGGCAAGAATGTGCCGTTTTGAGTTGGGATGGGCGCCTCAACGATGCAGACCGTCGAGCCAGCGCGAGAGGGCATTCACGGCGTCGCTGTTCGCGTGGGAAGATGGCGCCAGCCAAACCAGCATCTTGGGCGACGTGACCAGCTGAAAAGCGCCGGGCTTTGCGGGCAGGCCTACTTGTCCCGGAGCGGCCGTCGAAGCAAACCATAGCGACGGGATGCGCAGGCTGGTTGCGGGCGCGGTTCCATCGAAACGGTCGCGCACCAGCAGGTGAGCCGGAACCAGGCGGGCGCGCGGGTCGGCGAAGATCGCATTCAGCGGAGATTCGAGCGGCGACTCCAGCACTACGCCGGCGAGTTCCGGATGCTGCGCTGCAACCTCCAGCGCCAGGTTGGCGCCCAGTTCCCTGCCCTCGAGAACTATCGTGCCGGCGTCCACGTGGCGGGTTCCGGTGAGGTATAGGAGTGCGCTTTCGGCATCTTCGCGCCAGCGAGCCTCGCTGGGGCGGGCAAACTGGCTCTGCCCGCAGCCGCGATAGTCGAAGGCCAGCACGTTCGCTCCGGCGGAGTGCAGCGCGGCCAGCGCATCCACGGCGTCGCCCAGATTGCCGTCCTGGCCATGAAGATAGAGGACAGTGTAGCGGCTGAAGTGGGCGTCCGGGCTGGCAGGAATCCACCAGCCGCGAAGCCGGGGCACGCCAGCCTCGGTGGCTGCAAATCCGACGGAATCGAAGGCCAGTCCAAGACTGGCCGGGGTACGCGTGACCGCGGCGGCCGGGTGGTAGAGCAACTGCCAGCTCCCTTGCCAGAAGAGCAGGCACAGCGCGGCCCAGGCGCAGACCGCTGCGCCCAGAAGCGCCAGGGCGGTGGCCGTGAGCAGCCAGCGGACAGAGACGGTAGGCGGTGGTTCGGAAGAGGACGGTTGCGGGGCGCGCTGGCTGCCCCAGGCTTGCTCGAAGACAGAGGCGGAGAGCGGAGGAATGGGCTTGGGTTTGGCTTTGCTGCGCGGCATCGGCGTGGTCTCCCGACGGCCGTAAGGGGCTGCGGCTGACTCCTATGTTAGGGCAAAACCGGAGCAGGTGCGCCTTCGACGCGATTGCTCGAGGTGCATTCGCCCTTCTTTCTGCGAAAACACGCCGGCCGCGAACCGGGCCCATGGAGGGCACGGTTCACGGCCGGATTCTTGCTCGAAGAAGTTTAGTACTTGACGATGGCGGCGAAGGAGTCGGGCTTGAGGCTGGCGCCGCCCACCAGGGCGCCGTCGATCTCTTCCTGGCCGATCAGCGAGGTGGCGTTGTCGGGCTTGACGCTGCCGCCGTAGAGGATGCGGACATTGGCTGCGACCTCGGCGCCCAGCAGCTTGGCCACTTCGGCGCGGATGATCTTGTGCGCGTCGACGGCGATCTCGGGCGTGGCGGTCTTGCCGGTACCGATAGCCCAGACGGGCTCATAAGCGATGACGATGGGCTTGGCGGCCTCGGCGGTGATGCCGGCAAAGGCGCCGGCGATCTGAGTCTTGAGCACATCGGCGGTCTTGCCGGCTTCGCGCTCGGCCAGAACTTCGCCCACGCAGACGACGGGGACCACGCCGTGCTTGAGCGCGGCATGAAGCTTCTTGTTGACGATCTCGTCGGTCTCGGCAAAGTACTGGCGGCGCTCGGAGTGCCCGATCAGGGTGTGCGTTCCACCCACGGCCTGAAGCTGGTTCAGCGAGGTCTCACCGGTGAAGGCGCCTTCCTCGGCAAAGTGGATGTTCTGCGCGCCGACGGCGACATTGGAGCCCTTGGCGGCTTCGATCACGGTAGGCAGCAGCACGGGCGAGGGAAAGAGGGCGATCTCATCGCGGCTGTGGCCGGCAACGAGGGGCAAAAAGGCATCGACAAAAGCCTTGGCTTCGGCGGGCGTCTTGAACATCTTCCAATTGGCGGCAATCAGTGCTTTACGGGGCATTTTTTCGTGACTCCTCGATTCGATTTTAGTGGAAACGAATGAGGACCAGGGGTGACGGCGGGCACAATGAGGGGAGAAGAGCCGTAGCGCTACCTGGAAAGGCTCCCCAGATGCAGCACGTCCGCGCAGAATGCGCTGGCCTTCGCGGCATCCCAGCTCCCGGAATCGGGACCTGGGGTTTACCTCTATCCGCCCAATCAATCGCCGCGCTCAGCCGGTTTTCGCGGCCGGCAATGCGCTGTTTATCGAGAATGAACCTTACTGAATACCCCCGATTCACATCGAATTCAATCGGTTTGTGACATCCGTCACAAGAGGCTTTCTCCTTCCGATGCAACCATGGCGCCACGGGCAATCGGGCACATTGTATGGGCCCATTTCCGCTTCCGTCCATGGAGGACGCAATTGCAGCTCAATCCGTCCGCATTCATCGCCGGCCCTGAACTCATCCATGCGCTCTTGATGAGAGCCATCGAGATTTCGTGTGGCAAGGATCACCTCCTGTTCCGCCAGGGAGGAGCACCTGTCGGCCTGTACATTCTGAACAAAGGCGAGGCGGTTCTCACCATGACTTCCCCAGCCGGCGAATCGGTGATGTCGATCCAGACAGCTCCCGGTTCGGTGCTTGGCCTTCCCGGTCTGGTCAGCAACGAGCCGTATACGATGACCGCCATTGCGCGCTGCGGCGCCGAACTCAGCTTTGTGACGCGCGACGATTTCATGGCCCTGATGCAAGCCGACCCGCTGCTGCCGCTCAAGATTTTGCCGGTGCTGGCGGCGGAGCTGCGCTCGGCGCGCCATGCGATCTCAAACCCTGACGTCTCGCCTGCCAACTCCGCCGCCACTCCCTCCAATTGACTCCTTCACGTTCGCCCTGCGAGACTCTTGCCCATGCAATATCGAGGAAAGGTTGAATACGCTCAGGAGCGGAAGATCCGCGAGCGCAACACCCGTCTCTACCGTCTGGCGCACTGGCCCATCTGGATTTGGGTCTTTTTTCTGACCCCAGGCCCTTTGACCTTCTCGCTCTTCGACCGCGGCTTTCACTGGGGTAATCTGGCCTGGCTTGGCGCGGTTCTGGTTGGCACAGGCATCGCCGGCCTGCGCGGGCGGCTGCCCGGAGCGGAGCCCCGCCCCTATATCCTGCGCTTCGACGAGGACAGGCCCAATCCTCTCTACCGCCGCGTTTGCTACACCTTCGCATGGAATGCCGTGCTCAACTTTGCGCTGCTCAATCTGAGCGGCCTGCTCATCGCCGCCCTGACCGGCGTCTGGTACATGAAACAGATCTACCACTTCGCCTATCTGCCGCTCTGCGCCTTGATTCTGCTGCTCGGCGCGCTGGGCCGGCTGCCACGCGTCGGCCCGTCCACCAAAACCGAGGGCACCGAGCGGCGCTACTTCTACGGCTCGGTCTGGGCCGTGACGGCCGCGCAAACCCTGCTGCTCGTCCTGTGGAAGACTTTGCCCCGCACCCATGCCGGCGACCTCGTCAAGCTGGTGGCCTTTGTGGCCGCACTGTTGTTCATGGGCCTGCTGGCGCAATACGGCAAGCTCTACCGCACTCGGCCCATCCTGCCCGGCGAAGTGATGGTCTCAGACTAAAGCCGGAACGGCCGCAGATGGGCAAGCAAACGCCCGCGTAGCGGCGGGAACACGTGTTCTCTGCCCTCAGCCGCTGCGGCAAAGCTGAAGTCGAAATTCCCCAAGGCGCACTGCGTTAACCATAGCTATGTGACACACATCACTAAACGCCAGCTTCCTTCGATGGAATCATGGAGACAAAGGCCATTCAAGCTACTTGGTCTACTTATTTTCTCCGCATTCATCCAAGGAGGCCTTTCATGGAACTCGACCCATCCGCATTCGTCGCCGATCCGGAACTGATCCAGGCATTGGGAAAACGATCCACCACCATACAGTGTGGCGGAGATCGAGTTTTGTTCCGCCAGGGAGACGCTCCCGCCGGGGTGTACATCATCAACAAGGGAGAAGCCACGGTTTCGATGGACTCTCCGGAGGGCGATGCCGTCCTGTCGATCCAGGCAGCGGCCGGCTCCCTATTGGGCCTGCCCGGACTCATCGGGAACAAACCCTATACGCTGACCGCCGTCGCCTGCAAGGACGCCGAAGTGGGCTTCGTCAACCGCGAGGATTTCGCCAGCCTGATGCAAACCGAGCCCTTGTTGTCGCTCAAGATTCTGCAAGTGTTGGCCGCGGAAGTGCGCTCGGCCCGCCGCGCAATTTCCAATCTATAGAGGAGCCGGGCGATCCGCCGCGGGAGTCTCAGGATGCGCACCGGACCCTCCGGACCCGGCCCGCGAAAGCGCTCAACCGGTGCCCTCACCTGCTAAACTCTCACTCGTCATGGTGCTTGCAAGTGTGCTGATCGCGGTTGTCGCTTATCTGCTCGGATCGCTTCCTTCCGGATTCCTGCTGATCCACCTTTTTCGCCACCAGGACATTCGCAGCTTTGGCAGCGGCAACATTGGCGCCACCAACGTTCTGCGCTCCGGCGGCAAGGGCCTGGGCGCGGCCACCTTTCTCATTGATATGCTCAAGGGCTCGGGCGCCGTCTTGCTCGGCGCTCTGCTCGCCGCGCATCTCGCCCCGGATCTTCCGGTGCGCAACTTCGAGGCATTGGCCGCGCTCTTCGCCGTGCTGGGGCACGTCTTTCCGGTCTGGCTCCGGTTTCGCGGCGGAAAGGGCGTGGCCACCAGCTTTGGCGTCTTCGTGGTCGCCGCTCCCTGGGCCGCGCTGGCCGCCATCGGCGTCTTCGCGGTCGTGCTGATCGTCAGCCGCTATGTTTCGCTGGCTTCGATCCTCGGCGCTGCGAGCTTTCCCGTCTTTGCCTGGCTGCTGGTCCACGGCGACCGGCCGCCGTTCTTCATCGCCGTGCAGTTCGCCGTCGCTTTTCTCATCATCGCCAAGCATCACCAGAACATCCGCCGCCTGCTCGCCGGCACGGAATCCCGACTCGGAGCCAGGAAAACCGCATGAGCCGCATCATTGTTTTAGGTTCCGGAGCATGGGGAACCGCCATCGCACTTTCGCTTCACCGCCGCGGCGGACATCGGATCAGCCAGTGGGCGCACAGCCCCGAGGCCGCGCAAGAGATGATCGACGCCGGAGAAAACACGCTCTTCCTGCCCGGCTTCCCCATCCCCAAAGAGATCGCGATTACCGGCGACAACGCAGCCGTCGCCGATGCCGAGATCGTGGTCTCGGTCGTTCCTTCGGAGTTCCTGCGCTCGACGCTGGCCCGGCTGGGACCCCATCTGCACGCGGGCCAGATCGTGGTGAGCGCCACCAAGGGCGTCGAGAACCGGACTTACCTGCGCATGACCGAGGTGATCGCCGACTGCCTCGCCGGCCCGGTGGCCCAAACCGCGGAACAGTTTCAAAGGGCAAGCACCGCCGGCCTTAGCTCATATGCCAATCCCGACACAGAGCTTGAAGTCTTTCGCGAGGACTCGGCCCCCGACGTAAGCTCATCGGGTATCGAGGTTGCGCCCCGTTCCCCCGCCGGCCTGGTTCTGCCCATCGGCGCCTTCTCGGGGCCCAGCTTTGCGCTGGAAGTGGCGCAGGGACAGCCCACCGCCGTCACCGTGGCTTTTGACGACGCCGAGATCGCCGCGCGCATCCAGAATGAGTTCTCTTCGGAGAGCCTGCGCCTGTACACGTCCACGGATGTGATTGGCGTGGAACTGGGCGGCGCGTTGAAGAACGTGATTGCCATCGCCGCCGGAGTGGCCGCCGGAGTGGGCCTGGGCTACAACTCCGCCGCCGCCCTCATTACCCGCGGCATCGCCGAGATCACGCGCCTCGCCGTGGCCTGCGGCGGGCGCAGGGAGACGCTGGCCGGCCTCAGCGGCGTCGGCGACCTGGTGCTCACCTGCACCGGCTCCCTCAGCCGCAACCGGACCGTGGGACAGGCGCTGGGCCAGGGCCGCCACTTGCCTGAAATCCTGGCCAGTCTGGGCGGGAAGGTGGCGGAAGGCGTGTTGACCACCCGCGCGGCCCTCGGCCTGGCCCGCCAGCGCGGAATCGAGATGCCCATCACCGAGCAGATGGAGCTGATCCTCGACGCCGGCAAGGACCCGCGCGAAGCCATCAAGGACCTGATGCTGCGCCCCGGCAAGGACGAACTTTAGCCGAGCGATTGCACAGTGGGGTTTTAACCCCGACTAGCCGTCCCTGCCAAATTCTGCCGAAAGGCGGATAGGGTTGCAGTTCTCGCTGTCTTCGCGTGGCAATTTGGGCGTTATTTCCATTGGTGGCGGCATTTTTCCATCCTGAGAGAAAAAATCTCCCAAACCTGCGCAATACTTCACAAAATGCGTCTATATTTACAGAACTGAGAGAAATTTTCTCCCAAGGTGCCGAAATGCTGCTGCGCTTTTCTGTTGAAAATTGGATGTCCTTCCGCGACGAGGCAACTCTCGATTTGGTCGCTACGAGAGAGGAACAACACTCCGGCCATCTCGCTTTGGTTGAGAAATACGATCTGAAGTTGCTGCCCGTTGCTGTGATCTATGGGGCCAATGCCTCCGGAAAGAGCAACCTGATTAAGGCCTTGCGCTTTGCCCAACAGTTCATCACGGACCCGCCAAAGCCGGATGCTCCGATTGGGGTCAAGCCCTTTCTCCTTAGCAAACATTCTTCAGAGCGTCCGACGACCTTCCGCTTCGATTTTTTGGTCGGGGAAACAGTTTACGAATACAGGTTCTCCTTAACAGCGAAGAGAGTCACGAAAGAGGAGCTCAAGCAGATCAATGCGAGATCAAAGGAGATTCTCTTTCAGCGTGGAAGCGAAACTGATGACTTCAAACTTTCTGAAAAGGTCCCACAGTGGGATGAGCAGCAATTTGCATCCCGCGGAACACATGACAACCAGCTTTTCTTGACAAACTCCGTTTCCCAAAAGCTTACGGAATTTCGCCCGGTCTTCGAATGGTTTCGCAAAGGCCTTATTGTTATCCGTTCCGACTCGCGATATATGGGGATGTTGGAGATCACAAATGACCGCCATCCAAGGTTTATGAAAATGGCAACCAGGTTGCGAGACCTCGATACGGGGATTGCGGCAATGCGTCAGATAGATGTCCCTTCTGAGAATATTTTCCCAAAGGAGATGTTGTCTGAGTTAGCGATCAACTTGAAGGAGGGCCAGGCGCTCCCGCTCACTACGCTGGTCAATGAGGACGGCGTCTTCCTGCACAAGAAAAACGGCAAACTGACAATTCGTCAGCTTGCTCCCGTTCACCAGTCTGAGAATGGAGAGGAGATACTTTTCAGCTTTGCCGATGAATCGGATGGTACTCGCCGCTTGCTCGACGTTTTACCTGCATTCTTGTCCCTTGAGGAAAAACCGACAAGCCCTCCCATTTTTGTAATTGACGAACTGGACCGAAGCCTGCACTCCAATTTGACGAGAAGCCTGCTTGAGCACTACTTGTTGCAGCGGACGGATTCTTCGCGATCCCAATTGATATTCACCACCCACGACACCCAGTTGATGACTCAGGATATCTTCCGCAGAGACGAAATCTGGATCACGGAGCGGGATCAGTCTGGCGCATCTAAGCTCGTTGCATTCAGTGAATTCAAGGATGTGCGCAGGGACAAGGATATCCGCAAGAGCTATTTGCAAGGCCGGCTGGGCGGAGTCCCGCGCATTCGGCCCACGATCACCGCCTGCGAAGACGAGGCGACGGTACGATGAACTCCCATTTCCGCCGCCACGGTGGCCAGCGTCGTTACAAACGGATGTTTGTCATCGTCGCTGAGGGCACGGTTACCAAACAGGAGTACTTCTCCCTGCTGAATGAAGAACTCATCGTCCGCGTAAAATGCCTGAGGAACCGGAGCAATCTTCCTCCCAAAGAAGCTTTGCTGCGGGTTCGAGAGTATATCCGAAAAGAGAGCCTCAGAAAACACGATGAGGCTTGGGTTGTCGTGGATAAGGACTCTTGGCTCGACGACCATCTTTTTGAGTTGCACGCCTGGGCACAAAGTCGCTCGAACTATGGGTTCGCCCTCAGTAATCCGAAGTTCGAGTATTGGCTGCTCCTGCATTTCGAGGATGCCAACGGGGTAAAAACCGGCGACGATTGTGACCGGAGGCTCACCAAGCACCTACCAGGCTACGATAAGCATATTGAGCCCCAACACTTCTCCGTCGATCGAGTTCACCTGGCAGCCGCGAGGGCAAAGAAGCGCGACAATCCGCCATGCGCCGATTGGCCCCGGAAGCCCGGAACCACCGTTTACAAGTTGGTCGAGAGAATACTCGATCTACACGCAAACTAGCCTTCAGCCTCCCGCAATCGCCCCAACAATCAAAAGCGGCTCCTTGCCCGAAGTGACTGCCTCTGGGAGCTGTGCGTCGGGCGGCTCGTGCGATAAGTCTGTCTCGCAGGCGAAGAAGCGGAGGAATGGGCGGCGCTCTTGGGTGACGTGGTCGCGGATGGCGCCGCGCAGCATGGGGCAACGGGCCTCGAGGGCGTCGAGAACGCTGCGCACGGTGATGGGCGCGGGGACTTCGAGCGTGAGTTCCGTTCCCACCCCCGCCAGCGTCCGCAGATGGTACGGCAAAACCACCCGGACAATTCGCGTTGCCACGCTCTCGCCACTCATGCCAGCGTTTGCACCTCGACCGACAGAACCGCTGGCAAATCCCGCACAATCGGCGCCCAGCGATCCCCCGCATCTGCCGACGCGTAGACTTGGCCGCCGGTGGTGCCAAAGTAGACGCCGCACTCGTCGAGGCGGTCGACGGCCATGGCGTCGCGCAGCACGTTCACATAGCAGTCTTTCTGCGGCAGACCTTTGCTCAGCGGCTCCCACTCGTTGCCACCGGAGCGGCTGCGGTAGACGCGCAGCTTGCCCTCGGGCGGGAAATGCTCGGAGTCGCTCTTGATGGGAACCACGTAGAGAGTCTCGGGCTGGTGGGCGTGGACGTCGATGACGAAGCCGAAGTCGCTGGGCAGGTTGCCGCTGACCTCCCGCCAGCTATCGCCGGCGTCGTCGGAGCGCATCACGTCCCAGTGCTTCTGCATGAAGAGGACATCGGGACGCGCGGGATGCAGGGCGACGTGATGGACGCAGTGGCCCACCTCTGCGGTGGGGTCGGGCATGAAGTTGGAAACCAGACCCTTGTTGATGGGCTTCCAGCTCTGGCCGCCATCTTCGCTGCGGAAAGCGCCGGCGGCGGAGATGGCGATGTAGATGCGGCCGGGATTGGAGGGATCGAGAAGGATGGTATGGAGACACATGCCGCCCGCGCCGGGCTGCCAGTTGGGACCGGTCGAGTGGCCACGCAGTCCGGAGAGCTCAGCCCACGTTGCGCCTCCGTCCGTGGAGCGGAAGAGCGCGGCATCTTCGACGCCCGCGTAGACGGTGTCGGGGTCCGTGAGCGAGGGCTCCAGATGCCAGACGCGCTTGAACTCCCAGGGATGGGGCGTGCCGTCGTACCACTGGTGGGTGCCGGGAACGCCGTCGTAGGTGAACTGGTTGCCGACCGGCGCCCAGGTGGCCCCGCCGTCCTCTGATCGCTGGATCATCTGACCGAACCAGCCACTGGTCTGCGAGGCGTAGAGGCGGTTGGGGTCGGCGGGCGAACCTTTGAGGTGGTAGATCTCCCAGCCGGCGAAGAACGGGCCATCGACCTGCCAGTTTTGCCGCTTGCCGTCCGAAGTGAGGATGAACGCGCCTTTGCGCGTTCCCACAAGTACCCGCACCGTGCTCATCGAGCCCCTCCTTTTGCCGCGTTCCTTCAAGGCCGCAACGGACAGGGCCCGCTTTGCGATTTTTCCCCAAGTCGAAGACAAAAGACAAGCATTTTCTTCCCCTGGAGGGCGGCAGGCGGAGGTTCGCGCTGGCGGCGACCGATGCTCTAGACTCAAAGCTGGATTACCCCATGATGATGAAGTTCTTTGGCGGCAAAAAAGACGCGCAGGCCACAGAGGCCGCGGCACACGAGCAGCCGGACGAGGCGCAGGCGCCCAGACAGGGCTTTTTCAGCCGCATGAAGCAGGCTGTCTCGCGCACCCGTGAGTCGCTCTCTTCGAAGATCGAAGACATCGTCGCGCTGACGCGCGCGGTGGACGAGGACGCGCTGGAGCGGCTGGAGACCGCGCTGCTGACCAGCGATCTGGGCGTGCAGACGACGAGCGAGATTCTGGAGGCGCTGCGGGACCGGGCGCGCCACCAGGCCATCGAAGGCGGAAAGGAGCTGCGCGGGCTGCTCAAGGAGCAGTTGCGGACGATTCTGGAGGCTCCGATCGCTTCAAAGCCGGTTTCCGCACGCCCCGCGGACGGTCCCTTCGTCACCTTTCTGGTGGGCGTGAACGGGACGGGCAAAACCACCTCGGCAGGCAAACTGGCCGCATGGCATCGCGCGAAAGATGAAACCGTTCTGCTGTGCGCGGCCGATACCTTCCGCGCGGCGGCGATTGAACAACTGGAAGTGTGGGCCTCGCGCTCGGGCGTGGAGATGATCAAGACGCGCCACGGCGGCGATCCGGCGGCCGTGCTCTACGACGCAGCCATGGCGGCCAAGGCGCGCGGCATTGCCGAGCTGATTGTGGACACCGCGGGACGGCTGCACACCAAGACGGGACTGATGGACGAGCTGGACAAGATGCGGCGGACGGCGGCCAAGCTGATTCCCGGCGCGCCGCACGAAGTGCTGCTGGTGATGGACGCGACGACGGGACAAAATGGGTTGCAGCAGGCGCGGCTGTTTACCCAGGCCGCCGGAGTGACGGGCATTGTGCTGACCAAGCTGGACGGCACGGCCAAGGGCGGCATCGCCGTGGCCATCGCCCGGGAATTGAATCTGCCCGTGCGGTTTGCCGGCGTGGGCGAGCAAATGGGCGATCTGCTGGAGTTTTCTCCCGCCGAGTTTGTGGATTCGTTACTGGGGTAAGCCATGAACGTTCTGGAACAAGACAGCTATTGGATGCGGCGGGCGCTGGAACTGGCGCGCCGCGGCATCGGCGTCAGTTCGCCCAACCCGGCGGTGGGCTGCGTGATTCTGGACCGCGCCGGGCAGGTGGCGGGCGAGGGCTGGCACGAATACGATCTGCTGGACCACGCAGAAGTGGCGGCTTTGAAGGTAGCCGGCCAGCACGCCGGCGAACGGCTGCGGGGCGGCGCGGCCTACGTGACGCTCGAGCCATGCAACCATACCGGGCGCACCGGGCCGTGCACGGAGGCGCTGATTGCCGCGGGACTGAAACGCGTGGTGGCCGCGACCACCGATCCCAACCCGGCCGTTGCCGGCCATGGTCTTGAGGCCTTGCGCGCGGCGGGGATGGAAACCGTCGTGGGCGTCTGCGAGGCCGAGGCGCGGCGGCTCAACGAGGGCTTTGCCCGCTGGAGCCAGCACCGGCGGCCGCTGGTGCTGATGAAGGTGGCCATGACGCTGGATGGGCGCATCGCTCCTCCGGCCGGGCAGCACCTGGCGCGCGAACCCTATTGGATCACGTGCGAAGAGGCGCGGGCGGCTGTCCAGCCGCTGCGCTGGCAGGCCGACGCCGCGATGACCGGCGTGGATACCGTGCTGGCCGACGACCCCATGCTCACCGATCGCAGCGGACTGCGGCGGCGCAGGCCGCTCCAGCGCGTGGTGCTGGATTCGGCGCTGCGCATGCCGCTCAACTCGAAGATGGTAGCCACCGCGCAAAACGATCTGGTGGTCTTCACGGTCTCAAACGACGAGGGCCGCGTGCGGGAGTTGACCCAGCGCGGCGTGCGCGTGGAGGTGCTGCCGGCCGAAACCGGGGTCCCCGCCGACAGGTCTTCGTCGCCGGGGTGGCAGGCTGGCCGCGTCCCGCTGGGTAAGGTGCTGGACAAGCTGGGCGAGGAAGGCATTTTGACATTGCTGACCGAGACCGGCACGCGGCTGAATACGGCGTTGCTGGCCGGGGAACTGGTGGATCGCGTGCATCTCTTCGTCTCGCCGCAGATCATGGGCTCCGATGCCGTCCCCGCCTTCCGCGGCATGGCGAATGCGATGCGCATGGCGGAGGTCGAGGTCGAGCGGTATGGAAACGATCTGGGGCTCTGTTCGCTGCTCAAAGACCCGTGGGAAACAGGGATCAGTTAGGCCGTCCTGGGGGCTGCTGGTGATCGTGTGTGCCCAGGGCTCAAGATCGAGACCTGGGCGCACGCGCGGTCTTCACGCCCATCGCCCTAAGTTGCTTACCAGAGCGGAGGCACGTGCGCTTCCTGGAAGACCGGATGCGGACCGCCACGATTGGAGAGATGGAGTGTGGCCAGGTAGGGCTGGGCTTGGGGATCGCAGGTTACGGTGATGGCTCCGCCCCTTCCGTTCGATCCGTTCATGCCGTCCTGTCCACTAAGACCATCGTTGCCGTTCCTTCCGTTGGGCGATCCGATGCCGCCGGAGCCGCCCCGGCCAGCGCGGCCGCCCGTCCCGCCTCTGCCGCCGGAACCTCCGTCGGCCTTGACCGTGAGAGAGCCTCCCTGGGGATCGACCAGGTAAAAACGCTTGTGCGCCGCGGCAAATACTGCAATTTGGAGGAGGGGACGATCGCCCGCCCTGAGCGTCATCTGGATATTGACCGGAGGCGCGTCGCCTCCCGGCTGTCCATTTTGCCCGTCGGAGCCATTTCCCCCATTCGATCCGTCTCCACCGGGGGAGGGATTGTTCGGATCGATGGAGCCGAGGCTGCCGCTTGTGCCGTCCAATCCAGCGGTGCCGTCCATGCCATTGGCGCCATTGCTGGCGGAGAAATCGGCGCTGAATTTGTAGTCGTAGCGCAAGGGAATGTCGAGTTCCGCGCGGAGGCCGGGATGGCTGGGCGCCGTGACAGTGACATGCGGCAGCTTTCCGTCGCTGACCCTGGGGTCGTGCGGTAGGGAGATCACACCCTTCTGATTTACCGACACGACGGTCGCCGTAACGGTGAGATCCCTCCACATGACCTTTCCGCCACCCGCCCCTTCGGTCTGCAAGACCTTGCCGTCCGGTTGAGTGACTTCAACCACCAGCGGGGACTTTTGCCCAGGCACGATGCCCGGACCTTTGGGTTGAATGACCTCGATGGAGGCAACAGGGGTCTTGGTAAGGTCCACCTTCATCCCCAGGTGAACCTGTAAAGACGCGCATCCGCTGAGCGCGAGCAAGAAGACCAGGCCAAGGCTGGCCGCAGAGGTTGTCCCGGCCCAATGGGGAATGCGGATATTGGCAAGCTGCTTGCTTCGGATCATGCCGGGAGTGGCACCGGCAATGCGTGAGTTACACAGGGATGCGGGCGATCTGAAACCGCTCATCATGGGTCTCCGTTCCGATCGGTGCGAGATGCTCTTGACGAGTAGAGCACCAAATCCACGGCCAGGTTATGCCGTATCTTCTTCGATTGCGGTTTTATTGAGAGCTGCCGGCCATCCGCCGGCGAACGTCCGGGAAGAAGCAGGATGCCGTCTCACATTGGAGGCAGACCATCCTTACCGGCATCGTCGATCAGCCACGAAGCGATCAGGCCCCAGTAGGACTGCTGCGGGTGACGGAAGGGCTGGTTGTGAGCGAGCTTGGGAACGACGACCAGCTCAGCCTGGGTGCAAAAGGAAACCAGTTCCTCGGCCATGCGCACGGGAAAGAGCCGGTCCTTTTCGCCATGCACAACCAGCACGGGAACTGGGCAGGCGCGCAAAGCCTCCTCCGCCTCCCAGATGGGCGGCACCGCGACCGCGAAGACTTTGGGAACTCCGACGCTGAGGGCGGCCTTCCGGAGAGAAGTGAACGCGGCGCTGAGCACCAGGCGATGGGCCGGAACCCTGGATAGGATGGCCACGGCAATACCGCTGCCCAGGGAGAATCCAAGAATCGAGATGGGCAAGGGAGCGGTCAGCCGTTCGAGACAATGAAAGGCCGCGACCGCATCCTGCTCAGCCTGGCCTGAATCGAAGACGCCCGAACTGCGCCCGTAACCGGAGTAATCGAAGACCAGCGAGGCGACGCCATTGGCCGCGAGAAGCTGCTGCACGGGAAGCCAATGCTGGACCGTCTCCCCGATGCCATGGCAGAGGAGCAAACTGACTCGCGGGGCATCGGACTCCGGCTTCACCAGCACTGCGTCGAGAACGTTGTTGCCGCTGGGAATGGCATGGCGGGAGATGCAGGCGTGGGCGGCGCCAACGCGGCTTCTCCATGCGACCCTGCCCAGCAACCGGTCGCGCAGCAGAAGAATGCGGCCGAGGGAGGTGATCGCGAGGGTGAAGAGGAGTGGTCGTACTCGAATCACAGACACCTGCGGAATTCTCTACCGGCAAGAATACAGGGAGTTGAAGATGCCCCTCGGCACAGGGATGCAGTACCGGAAAAAAGGAATGTCGATTCCCTATTCCCTATTCCCTACTCCCTACTCCCCACTCCCTACTCCCCACTCCCTACTCCCTTAGTCCCTTAGTCCCTCACTCCCTCACTCCCTCACTCCCTTAGAATAAAACCATGTTTACAGGCATCATTGAACAGACAGGCACGCTGGTTGGGCTGGAAAGCAGGGGCGGCGTATGCCGGATCACGGTCGAGGCTCCGGGGCTGGCCGGGCGGCTGCGCGAGGGCGATTCGCTGGGCGTCTCCGGCGTGTGCCTGACCGCGCTGGACGTGGACCCCGCGCTATTTCACGCCGACCTGGCGCAGGAGACGCTAGACCGCACCTCGCTGGGCGCGCTGGCGCCGGGATCGAAAGTGAACCTGGAACTGCCTACCGCGGCGGGCAGTCCGCTGGGCGGGCACATTGTGCAGGGCCACGTGGACGGCTGCGGAGAGCTCGCCTCGCTGGAGCCGGTGATCTCGCCGGCCAGCCCGGAGTTCGACATCCAGACCACCGACTGGACGCTGAAGGTGAAGGTTCCGGAAAATGTGCGTCCGTGGATGGTGCACAAGGGCTCGGTGGCCGTGGAAGGCATCAGCCTGACCATTGCCGACTTCGACGGCGAGGCGATCTCCATTGCGATTTTGCCGCTGACGTATTGGCGCACGAATTTGCACACGCTCAAGGCCGGCGCCCCGGTGAACGTGGAGGCGGATGTGCTGGTGAAGTTGGCCCACGCCGAAATGCAGTCCAAGAAGAAGCCGGAACTGGAGTTGACCGAGGCGTGGCTGGTGGCGAGCGGGTATTGACTCCGAACAGCTTGCTCTCCGGCCATGAACAAGCTGTTCGCATCGGGAAGATCTTGCTATACTTCGACCAGTTGTTTTGACTGGTCAATTTATGCAGAAGATCCAAGCATCCGAGGCCAAGACCCACTTTCTTCGCATCCTCGACGACGTGGAGCGCGGCGAGAGCGTGATCATTACCCGTCACGGCAAGCCCGTGGCGCGGATCAGCCCTCAAGCCGAGGTCGATCGGGAACGGATTCAGCGCGCCGTCGAGAGCATCCTCGCGATCCGCAAGCGAACGAAGCCGGTCTCCCTGCAGGAGATACTTTCCGCCAGGGACGAAGGGCGTATGTAACGATGCGCTTTGTTCTGGATGCCTCAATTGTCATCACGTGGGCCATGCGCGACGAAGATCACCCGTTGGCCGACCTCGCGTTCGTCCAGCTTCAGTCCGGTTCGGCGATCGTTCCGGGAATCTTCTGGTACGAAGTCTGGAACATCCTGGTGCTGAACGAGCGGCGGAATCGAATCGCGCCCTCGGACTCCGCGCAGTTCCTCCGCGATCTTGAGCAGTTTTCCATCGTTCTGGATTCCTCTCGAGGCTCCCATCTGATGGACCTATCCCGCACATACAAGCTCTCCGTCTACGACGCAGCCTATCTGGCTGCGGCGCAGAACAACCGGGTCCCGCTGGCAACCCTTGACAAGAATCTCGAAGCAGCCGCACGGGCCGCCAACATTCCGATTCTGGCCTGACGCATCCTGACGGATCGGCGTATGCCAGGCCGATTCTTACAAAAGTTAAGGCTTCGTCGGCAGCTTGGGCGGATCGGTGATGTATTCGTCGCCGGTGCGGGCGAGCAGCAGGGCGCGGCGGTCGCTAAGCAGCTTCAATCGCGTCGTAACTGCGATGAACTCCTGCTTCTGGTCGGCGCTGAGTGGCGCGGCCGGCGTGCTCATCTTGTTCAGCTCGTCCAGCCGGGCTTGCAGCCGCGGCATCTCGCGGTCAATCAGGACAGGGCGAATGACGGCAGCTTTGGCGTGGCCGCTGGCCAGTTCGTTGCGGTTGTTCTCACCCCAGACCGGCAAAATGCCGACGTGGCCCAGTTCGACGCGGATGCCGGCCGGGCCGTAGTCCTTCCGAACGGCGGAGAACAGGCCGATCATCGAGTCGCGCGGATCGCCTTCCTTGTCCGGCATCAGGCCATCCACATAATTGCGCGACTGGTTGGAGAGGAAGTTGCCCAGCGAGTAGAAGATGACCGCGTTGCGGCCGTCCGCCGTGCGATAGGTCTCCACCGGCTGCAGCACGTGGGGATGGTGGCCGACGATGACCGCGGCGCCGGCGTCGAGCATCTTGTGCGCCGTCTCCACGTCTTCCGGCCGCGGCGCGGGCGCGTACTCGACGCCCCAGTGGATAGAAACCACCAGAAAATCGCATTGGGCGCGGGCCTGCCGGATGGCTTCGAGAACCTGCGCTTCGTCCGCTCCCGGCGCGCCGCCCGACTCGCCCGGATAGGGGAAGAAGTTGACGTGCGGCTGATCGTCCTTGTCGGGGTTGCGGTTGCCGTTGAGCCAGCGGGTCATGCCCAGCCAGCCGACCTTGATGCCGTTGGCCTCGACGATGACCGGCTGCCAGCTTTGCTGCGCCGTGTCGCCGGAGCCGGCAAAAAGCAGGCCCTCTTCGCGCAGGTGCTCGCGGGTCTCGGCGAATCCGGCCCAGCCCTGGTCCATCACGTGATTGTTGGCGAAGGAGACAATCTTGATGCCGTTGGCTTTGAGGCCGTCGAGCAGGGCGATGGGCGCGTCGAACAGGAACGGCTTGGAGCCGTGGGAGTGGGCCGGAGCAACCGGGGTTTCGAGATTGACGAAGCCGAAGTCGGCCTTTTGGAAGACGTCGTTCACATCCGAGAAGAGCGCGCCCCAGCCCTGAGCTCCGTCCCCGGCGGCGGCCGCCGCGGCGCGGACCGGCTCGTGGGGGATGACGTCACCGGCGACAGCAAAGCTGACCTGGGTCAACTCATGGGGATAGGGAACTGCGGCGGCGGCCGGACGGCGGCCGTGGAAGCCTGCAAAGAGGAACGCGGAGACGGCTGCCGCGGCAAGCAGCAGAGCGGCGAGACTGGCCTGGCGGCCGTGTTTGCGCAGGGCGGGAACGAGCTTTGCGCCAAATCCCGCGCCAGGATGCCTGCCTTGTACTGTCCAATCCATTGCTTGCGCCAATCTGTACCCCTCAATCGACGACGACAAAATGGAACGCAATCAGGATACAGGGACGGCGGGGACCGAATGAATCGAATGACGATTCGAGCTGCATGGATTCCTCCCCTTGCTCCAGAAAGAAAGCGCAAGGATGGGGCGCCCAGATCTAGTTGGCTGGGAAAAGAAAGCCCCCGCGCCTGGCAACATCGACAACCACCTTACTGGCTTAGGACTTGCGGACGATGAGGTCGTTCTTCCACAGGGCCAGCACGATATCCATCTGGCCATTGTGTGTCTTCTCGGGATCGTTCGTTACCGCCCGCCACAATGCGCTTGTGGACCAGCTCTGCGTACCTTCAGTGAGCAACGCCGCGGCGCGGACTGCGTAGCCCTTGTTGTCCTTCGGTGCTTTGTAGTGGCCGGCGGGAATGCCTTTCACCAATCCCTCTTCGCAGAGACCTAAAAAAACTCCGCGCGGGCCGCCCTTCCTCCGCGCCGCCGGGCTGGTGGGATAGAGCTTCTCCATTGCGCTTTCCCATCGAGCTGCTGGATCTGTGTTGGCTGCCGGCCCTTGCCGGGCCGCCATGAGTGCCGCTTCTCCGTATCTGTTCGCCATTGGGGGACCCTCTCGCTGCTCGAACCCCGATTCTACTAGGATTGCGCAGAGCGGTGGCAGCCGATGCTCCGGGTCCGCCGGGTGCGAGCGTTGCTACTGCCTTTCGCGTCTATCCGTTACGAGAACAGCGGGCGGGAACTGGTACCCTGAATTCTGAGAAGAAACGCTGGAAAGAGCCGGACGATCTCGTTTGGCGGGCAGAGGCATGGCAGAGTTCGTAATCAAGTTGGCCGATGAGCGCGGCCGCGTGCAGGAGCAAGTTCACTCGGCGGCCAGCGCCGAGGAGTTGCGGGCTCGATTTGCCCATGCCGGATACCATATCTTCTCGATCCGCGCCAAAGGCGGTTTTGGCGGGCTCAAGCGCGGCAAGGTCAAGCTGGAGCCGTTTCTCATCTTCAATCAGCAGTTTCTGACGCTCATCAAAGCCGGGCTGCCCATTCTGGGCTCGCTGCAGATGCTGGCCAAGATTCAGAGGAACGCCCTCTTCGCCAGTCAGTTGGACGACGTATCGAACCGGGTGAAGACCGGGGACGCGCTTTCCTCGGCCTTCGAGGCGCAGAGCGGGTTTCCGCTGATGTACACCACCACGCTGCTGGCCGGCGAACGCTCGGGCAACCTGCAAGAGGTGCTGGAGCGGTACGTGAGCTTCCAGAAGGTGGCGCTCACCTTCCGCAAGAAACTGACGGCCTCGCTGATCTATCCGGCGCTGCTGATGACGCTGGTGATCGGTCTGATGATCTTCCTGCTGGCGGTGGTGGTGCCGCAGTTTGCCGTGCTCTATGACCAGATGGGCTCGAAGCTGCCGTCGATGACGATGGGCCTGCTGGCCTTCGGCAAATGGCTCAACCACAACTTCTTCTGGCTGCTGCTGATTGCGGCGAGCATCGGTGCGGGCTTTTACCGCTTCGCCATCACCGAGCGGGGCAAGGACTTCATCGACGGCTTCCGCGTGGGGATGCCGGTGTTTGGCAGGATTTGGCTGAAATACCAGGTGGCCTTGTTTGCGCGCACGCTCTCGACGCTGCTGACCGGCGGATTGCCGCTGGTGCCGTCGCTCGAGACGGCGGCGCGGTCGATTTCGTCGCGGCGGGTTTCGAAGGCGGTGATGTCGTCGATCGGCACGGTGCGCGAGGGCAAAAGCCTGGCCGAATCGCTGAGCCATACCGGGGTCTTTCCCGATCTGGCAACGGAAATGATCACCGTGGGCGAGCAAACCGGCGCGCTGCCGCAGATGCTCAATTCGGTCGCCGAGTTTTTCGAGGAAGACGTGGCCACCGCGCTGACCGCCGCACTGGCGCTGATCGAGCCGGCCATTCTCATTGTGATGGGCGTGGTCGTGGTCTTCATTCTCATCTCGCTCTACCTGCCCATCTTCTCGCTGGGCTCGGCGGGCGGAGGGCAAGGGTAAATCGCCATGGCCGACACAAATCTACTTACGCTGCCACTGCCCACGGGGCCGGACGAAAGGGCGCAGGCCGAAGCCCTGGCCAAGCGCTATCGCGCCGAGTTCGTGGACCTGAAGAACTTCAAGATCCAGCACGACCTGCTGCGCACGGTCCCGGTGGAACTGATGTTCCGCTACAATTTTGTGCCCATCGAGCAGCAGGAGGGCGTGCTGGTGATCGCGGTCAGCGACCCCTCGCGGCTGATGGTGCTGGACGAGATCGCTGGGCTGCTGGGTCATCGCATCATTGCGCGCGTGGCCACGCTCTCGCAGATCACCGACCTGCTGAAAAAGACCGAGCAGTCGCAGCGCGTGCTCGATGAAGCCAGCGAGGGACTCACCTTCGACGTGCTCACCGGCGAGGACTCGACGGACGAAAACATCTCCATCGAGAAGCTGACCAGCGAGGAAGACATCAGCCCCATCATCCGGCTGGTGGATACGACCATCTTCACCGCGCTGGAGCGCCGGGCTTCGGATATTCACATCGAGACCAACGACGATTCCGTAGTGGTCAAGTACCGCATCGACGGCGTGCTGCAGGCGGCGATGGCGCCCATCGCGCGCGAACATCACTCGACGATTCTGAGCCGCATCAAGATCATGAGCGAGCTGGATATCGCCGAGCGGCGCGTGCCGCAGGACGGACGATTCCGGGTGCGCTACAAGGGCAGGCTGATCGACTTCCGCGTTTCCATCATGCCGACCATCCACGGCGAAAACGCCGTGCTGCGCGTGCTGGACAAGGAGTCGATGAGCGAGAAGTTCCGCCATCTGACGCTGGACGTGGTGGGCTTTGCCGAAGAGGATCTGAAGCGCTTCCGCCGCTACATCCGCGAGCCCTACGGCATGGTGCTGGTGACCGGGCCGACCGGCTCGGGCAAGACGACCACCCTCTACGCCGCGCTGAACGAGATCAAGAGCGACGAGGACAAGATCATCACCATCGAGGACCCGGTCGAGTACCAGATTCGCGGCATCACGCAGATTCCGGTGAACGAGAAGAAGGGGCTTACCTTTGCCCGCGGCCTGCGGTCGATCCTGCGCCACGATCCGGACAAGATTCTGGTGGGCGAAATCCGCGACAACGAGACCGCGCAGATCGCCATCAACTCCGCGCTGACCGGGCATCTGGTGTTTACCACCGTGCACGCGAACAACGTGGTGGATGTGCTCGGCCGCTTTGTGAATATGGGCGTGGAAGTGTACAACTTCGTCTCCGCGCTGAACTGCATTCTCGCGCAGCGGCTGGTGCGCACCGTCTGCGAACATTGCGCGCGCACGGTTACCTATGACGAGCACACTCTGCTGGCCGCCGGCATGAACCCGGACGAATGGCGCGGCTTCGAATTCCGCGAGGGCGCCGGCTGCATGGAGTGCGGCGGCACGGGCTACCGCGGCCGGACCGCGATCCACGAATTGCTGGACTTGACCGACCCCATCCGCGAGCTGATTCTAGAAAAGAAACCCACCTCCGAAGTGCGCAAGCTGGCCCGGAAAGAGGGCATGAGCTTTTTGCGTGAGTCGGCGCTGGATCGCGTTCGCCGCGGGCTGACGACGCTCAAGGAGATCAACAAGGTCACGTTTATCGAGGCGTCGCGCTAATGAATTCGATCCTGAACAAGGGCGGTTCCCAGCCGGGCGGGCGTCCGCCGGCGGCGGTCGAGGTTGCGCCCGAAGGCGTGCTGGCCGCCGCGCTCGCGGGAGCGGGACAGGCGCCGGTGTATGCCTTCCAGCCGCTCAAGGCCGGAGCGCTGGTGCCGGGCATCGCGGAAGCCAACCTGCACGCACCGGAAGCCGTGGCGGCGGCGATTCGCTCCGCGCTGGACCAGGTTTCGCCGCGTTCGCACGCCGTGACGCTGGTGCTGCCGGACACGGTGGTGCGGGTCTTCGTGCTGGACTTCGATTCCCTGCCCGCCAAGGCGGCCGAGGCCTACTCCGTGCTGCGCTTCAGGCTGCGCAAGATGGTTCCCTTCGAGGTGGAGCACGCCGGGCTCAGCTACCAGGTGCTGGCGGAGAACAAGACCGAGTGCAAGGTGCTGGCAGCCGTGATTCCTGGCCCCATCCTGCAAGAGTATGAGGCAGCGGTGCGGACCGCCGGCTACGAGCCGGGCGCGGTGTTGCCTGCCAGCCTGGCCGCGCTGGAGGCGATCGATTCCATGGAGGCCGTGCTGACCGCCAATCTGAGCGGGTTGGCGCTGACGACCACGATCGCCAATGGCCAGGACCTGCTGCTCTATCGCACGCTCGACCTGCCCGAGGAGCCCGATGTGCGCCGGGAAGAGGTGCGGCGCGGGATCGCCGTGGCCGCGGCCTACTTTGAGGACAAGCTGCAGGCGCCGCCGACGCGGCTGTGCTATGCCGGCATCGGCGAGGCCGGCGAATTCGCCCGCTGGATCGGCAATCCCGAGCTGACCGTGACCGATCTGACGCCGCGTCCGGAGACCGGAGCCATGACCGCGCTGGGTGAAGCGAGCATTGCCGGCGTGACCGGCGCACTGGCGGGGGCTAGATAATGCGCATTGCACTCAATCTCGCGACCCGCCCTTTTGCCGACCTGGGACCGGCCATCAAGCGGCTGCGCATCGCCATCGGCGTGCTGATCTTGCTCGCCATCGGTCTGGGCCTGGGCTTGCGCGCCCTGCACCAGAAGGCCGAAGAAGCCCGCGCGCGCGACCACTCGCTGGACGGGCAAATTGCCCGAATCAGCCAGGAACGGCAGCAATACCAGGAGCTGATGCACCAGCCGGCGAACGCCCAATTACTTACCCAGGCAGCGGCGCTCAACAAGCTCTTCGATGTGAAGGCGTTCAGTTGGACGCTGGCCATGGAGGATTTGGAGACCGTGCTGCCGGGCGGAGTCCAGGTGACGACGCTGGAGCCGGTGCGGGACGACAAGAGCGGGAAGACTACCCTGCATTTGCGCGTGCTGGGGCCGCGGGACAAGGCTGTGGAATTGGTGCGCAACCTGGAGCACTCGAAACGCTTTCTGCTGCCGCGCATCGTGGGCGAGAACGCCGAGGCGAGCGAGGGCCCCAACCAGCGATTGGAGCCGGTAAGCGCCTCGAACCGGTTCAACTTCGATCTGCTGGCCGAGTACAACCCGGCTCCGGCCGGAGAACGCAGACCGGCGCGAAGCACGGAAAAGCCGACTGCCGCGGGAGAGTACGAGAGCCGGCCGGCGGCGGCGCATCCAGTCCCCGGCCTTGTCGGGCAACCCGGCCGGCCGCTCTATACCGGCGCGCCCCAGCCCATGACGCGGCAACCGAAGCCCAACCCCGCACTGTATCCCAACCGCACGCCCGGAGGCCCGCAATGAGCAGCCAAACGTCCTCCACATGGCGCGAGCGCCTGGCTTCCCCGCTCACCTGGCACTTTGCCGGCTTCGCCGTGCTGCTTCTGCTGGTCATCGGACTGGCTGTGCGGCTGGGAATGGATTGGGCGGCCACCAACGGGCGCTCCAGCGATGCGCTGGCCGGCAAGCAGGTGGAGCTGAAGGCGCTGGAACTGGCGACCGCCCCGATGCGCGGCCTGGACAAGCGCGTGGAAGAGTCGCGCGCACAAATGCAGAGCTTTTATGGCAAGCGCGTCCCGCCCAACTACTCCTCGATCGCGGCGCGGATCGGCGAGCTGCAGGTGAACTCGGGTGTGCGGCTGTCGCGGGTGCAGTACACGCAAGGCGCCGCCGGCAACGATCTGACTGAAATCTCCATGGACGCAGGCATCAGCGGCGGATATCCGCAGATCATGCGCTTTGTCAACAGCCTGGAGCGCGACCAGACGTTTTTTGTGATCCGGGCGATGGGCCTGACCGGGCAGCAAGGCGGCTTGGTGAATCTGCGGCTGCGCGTCTCCACCTGGCTGCGGCCGGCCGATGCTGCGGCCAGCGGATTGCCGCCCACGCCGGAACCGGGCGCGGCTCAAAGCGCGCCGTCCGCCTCCGGAAGGGAGGGCCAGTAGCCATGGCGATGCCTTTGGGAGCGGAGAACAAACGCCAGGTCGCGCTGGTGATCGTGCTCTTTGCCGTGGTCCTCGGGATCGGCGGCTGGCAAATCTACGGAATGTTCGCGGGGCCCTCGACGCCGAGCCGGCTCGTGCCGGCGCCAACGGCCCCGGCCACTGCGCGTCCGGCGGCGGGAGCTCCCGCGGCGGCCGCCGGGCCAAGTGCACAAAAGCTGAACGAAGCGGAGCTGGACCCCTCGCTGCACTTCGACAAACTGGCGCAAAGCGAGCAAGTGGAATACCTGGGCACGGGGAGGAACATCTTCTCCGCCGAGTCAGTGCCCGTGGAGATCGAGCGCCCGGTAAAGAGCGCGCGCATCGGCCAGCCGAACGTGAATGCGCCGCAGGCTGCGCCGGAGCCGCCGCGCCCGCCGGCTATCGATCTGAAGTATTTCGGATACACGCAGGCCAAGGACAAGTCGCTGAAGGCTTTTTTCGTGCATGGGGACGACATCTTTGTGGCGCGGACCGGCGAGATTGTCGATCATCGCTACAAAATTGGCGCGATTCAGCCGGGCAGCGTCCAGGTGACCGACCTGAGCTATAACAACACGCAGAATTTGCCGTTGCAGACTAATTAGGTCTCTCAGCGCGATTTTGTGTCTTCCGATTGGGCGTCGATCTTTCCCATCTTCCAAAAGCGGGAGTTGGGGCGCCCAGTGGGCAACGAGAAACCGAATGATGAAGCCGATTCGAATTCGCCGCCGCGCCCAGCCCTCTGAAGAAGGCTACATTCTGGTTGCGGTCATGTTCATGCTGGCGATTCTCATCATTTCCCTGGCGATTGCCGAGCCCATTGTCAGAAAGGACCTGCAGCGCGACCGCGAATTGGAGACGATGCACCGGGGCAAGCAGTACGCGCGCGCCATCAAGCTCTACTACAAGAAGTTCGGGGCCTATCCGCCCAGCGTGGACGCACTGCTGAAGACCAATGAGATTCGCTTCCTGCGCAAGAAGTACATCGACCCCACCACCGGCAAGGACGAGTGGAAGCCGATCCGCTTTGGCCAGAACAAGGCTCCGACGGCAATGGGCTTTTTCGGCCAGGCGATCGGAGGCTCGACGGTGGCCGGCACGGGACCGAGCGGCGGAAACGGGCTGACGGGCGTTTCGGCTGGCGGTACTTCGGCCTTCGGCTCAAATGGAGGCAATTCGCTCTTCGGCGCGGCCGGCTCGGGGATCGCCCCAACCGCGCCCCCAACCGCCGGTTCCACGGATTCCTCCGGCGGAACAAGCGCCTCGGGCGGCACCGATTCGAGCGCCAGTTCAGCGGCTGGACCGGGAACGGGATTGACCGGGCAGACCTTCGGCGGAGGCGGCATTATCGGCTTCTCGCCCACCAGTCCCAAGCAGTCGATTCTGGTCTACAAGAAGAAGAACCACTACAACGAGTGGGAGTTCACCTACGACCCGCTGGCCGAGCAGATGATGCAGGGCGGCAATACGGGGACCATCGGCCAGCCGGCCAGCAGCACCACCACCCCCATTGGAGGCTCTCCGGGCGCCAGTAACAATCCCGGATTCGGCCCCACGACGGGCGGAAACAGTTCCGGAGGCATCGCGCCCACGCCGCCGGCGTCGCAATAGCAATCCGCCAAGATAGCGCTGTTTCTCAGCTGCGTGCTTGGTTCGATCCCTCCCTTTCCACAAAAACAAAAGCGGGGCTTGCGCCCCGCTTTCCCGTTTTCGATCTTCGCTTCCGGCTTACCGCCAGTGACCTTCCTGCAACTCCCAATGGTCACCCCGACGGACCCACCTGTGGGCGACCCAACGCTGGCCGGGATGGGGCGGACGCTCCCAGCGGCCGGGCGTCCAGACATAGTGGTCGCCCTCCCAGCGATGGTAGCCGTCGATCCAGACGAATCCGCGATCTGGGGGCGGACCCCGGCGTTCGACCACCGGAGGCGGCGGCCCGATGCGAATCACAACCTGCGCAAATGAAGCCGCAGGGGCAAGGGTGAGAGCAAGCAAAAGTGCCAGTGCAATCTTCTTCATGGTGAGTCGAATCCTCCAGCATTTGGCGTGTCCGGAATGCTGCTGTTTTCCGGCGTGTTGATGATATCAACGCGGTGCGGCGGGAATAGTTGCGTCCCATCGGAAGCCGCGCTCACGCCCCTTGTACCACCGCCGGTTCTCCCCGGGGTGTACCGAATTGCTCAGTTTATTTTGCCGGGTCCAATGCAGCCGCCTCGATCTCCTCGGTGAGCGCCTCGGCAACAGCGATGCAGGCGGCGCGGTCCACGTCGAGGTGGGTGACCAGGCGTATGGCATCGGGGCCGAAAGCGCTGGCCAGGATTCCGCGCGTCTTCAGCCGCGCCACCAGATCCGCCGCGCTGCGTCCGCCCGTCAGCCGGAAGATCACGATGTTGGTCTCGACGGAATCGAGATCGATGGCCACGCCTTCCATGTGCGCGAGGGCCTCGGCCAGCAGGCGCGCGTTGGCGTGGTCCTCGCGCAGCCGCTTCGGCCCCTGCTCCAGCGCGATCAGCCCGGCCGCGGCCAGAATCCCCACCTGCCTCATTCCTCCGCCCAGCGCCTTCCTGTAAATCCGCGCCCGCGCCATCAGCTCCGCCGATCCGGTGAGCATCGATCCAACCGGCGCACCCAGCCCCTTCGACAGGCAGAACATCACCGTGTCGAAACCGTGCGTGAGGGTTTTCACGTCTACGCCCAGCGCCGTCGAGGCATTGAAAATGCGGGCGCCGTCCAGATGCACCGGGAGGTTGCGCCGTTTCGCGCCTTCCCAGATTTCTTCCATCACCGGCAGCGGCGTAACCACCCCACCGGCCATGTTGTGCGTGTTCTCAAGCTCGATGAGGCCGGTGGCGGCGCGCAGGGAGCCGCGCTCGCGGATGGCCGGCTCGATGTGCTTCCAGGTGAGAATGCCGCCCTCGGCGGGGATGGCGCGCACCAGGCAGCCGGAAAAGACCGCCGTGGTGGCCATTTCCCAGTCCAGGATGTGCGCGCGCGACTCGGCGATCACCTCCTGGCCGGGCTGGGTATGGAGCCGGATGGCAATCTGGTTGCCCATGGTGCCGCTGGGCACAAAGAGCGCGGCCTCGCGGCCAAAGATCTCCGCCGCGCGCCGCTCCAGCAGGTTTACCGTGGGGTCCTCGCCGTAGACGTCGTCGCCCACCTCGGCCGCGGCCATCGCCGCGCGCATCTCCGGCGTGGGCCGGGTCACCGTATCCGAACGCAAATCGATCATCGTTGCCAATGCTTTCTACCTTCCTTGGTCTTTGGATTGCTTTCGATAGTAAAGACGAATCCTCGTTCCCATTGCTTCAAGCAGGGCCAAGCCCGCCCAATCTCCCGCTCAGGACGTTCCTCAATGCACGCCGAAGACGCTGCAGGGAACATTCTGCGCGATGGTGTATACCGTGCTCCAGAGGCGCGACAAACGGTCGTGGCGGCGATGCAACCCGATAACGAGCAGATCGATCTTGTGAGCGCAAACGAAATTGACAATGCCGTCGATGGCTTCGCCATCCACCAGAAAAGCTGAAAGCTGCACGCCTTCGCGCAATGCCGCTGCTCGCGCTTTTTCCTGCAATTGCCCGTAGTAGCTCGCGCGATCCTCTTCGAGAGTGCTGAGCATGGCCGGATCCGCGCTGGTAGCGAACGCCGTGTAAGCGGGAAGCTTCTCCATCACCGTCACCGACTCAAGCCCGGCGCCGAGCGTCTTGGCAAGATGAATCGCGGCCGTCAGGGCGCGGCATGCCTCTGGAGATTCGTCGTAGGCAACGGCAATATTCTTGAACATCGTCCCTCGCTCCCGCCCGGCGGCTGGTCCCTATTCCCTATTCCCTATTCCCTGCCTTTACGGTATCTGCGCCATGGGCAGCTCGATCACCGGGGTCCGCTTGCCATCCTTCACCGCGTAGGCCCACAGGCCATGGAAATTCTCCCGCAGTCCCGGCTGGGCCTTGAGCAGGGCGCTAAGCACGGCGACCGCCTCAGTGCGCTGCGCGGCCGGATCGGTCACGCCGAGCGACTCGTAGGTCACGCCCAGGTCGGCATGTTGCAGCGTGGCGTCGAGGCTGATCGCGTCGATCTTCCAGGTGCGCGAGCCGTCGGGAAGCGTGTAAGGAAAGGCGTCCCGCGGTGAGCCTTTGATCTGCGTCTGCTCGGTCGAGAGCTTGTCGAAATTGGGCGAGGAGAGAAAATCCACCGGCAGCAGCAGAGAGCGCGCGGCCTCGTAGCAGAACCAGGCGCTCCACGGCTGATCGCCCTTGGCCAGTTCGCGGGCGCGCGACCAGTACCAGACGCCGTCGTGGCCCTCGAAGATGCCCTGGCGTACGGAGAGACCGGCCAGTCTCCATCCGCTGCTGGCGCCGTCCCAGGCCAGAATCAGCCCCAACTGCCCGCCCTGCGGAGCCCCGGCGGCATCCGCCAGCACCACGGCGTAGCGGCCGGGCGGCAGCGCATGCATGGTGATGGTCACGGTGAGCGACCCGGTTGAGTTGGAGCAGAAGAACTGGGTATCGGCCGGCGCGCTCAGGCTGCTCGCGTCGAGCAGATAGACGCTGCGCAATTGGATCTGTCCGCCCTGCACCAGCGGCACCGCCTGTTCGACGGCTCCGCGAATGCCTTCCCACTCCGCCGCCTCGGCCGGCAACAATGCGGCCTGGAGCGCGGTGTAATCCTGTTGTAGCACGGCCTGAGAAAGCCGTCCTCCGGCCGACGCCAGCGCATCGCGATCCTGCGCAAGAAGCGCGGCCTGCGTGGTGCAATTGGCGGCCTGGCCGGCCACCGGCACGGCCAGCAATACCGCGGCAGCCCAAACCTTCCAGCAGAGGCGCATGGCCTGAGATATCCTCTCTGCCCAGGGGACGCTTCTTTTTGAGCGTCCGCGGGCCACTGTTAGTCTAGTACACAGCAGGGCGGCAATGAATTGCCCCCACCGGGCGCAGTTTCGGGCCGGGAGAGCCGATTCTCATGAACCCACCGATTCCGCTGAAAAGACAAGCCGCGCGGGCAAGGCTTGGCGCCTGCGCGCGGAGTTGGCTGGCGGTGCTCGCCGCGGCGCTGGCGATAACGCTGGCCGGAGCGCAGACGCCGTCCGCACCCCAAACATCCGCGCCGGCGCACAAGCCGGCTCACCCGCACAAGCGCCCCGGCGCGGCCCATCCGGGCGCCGCGGCGGCTCAGGCGGTTTCCGCGACTGCTGCGCCGGCAACGCCTCCCAAACCGGTGCTCCCCGACTGGCCTGTCAACGACAAGCCGGCCGCGGCCTCCGTCACCTGGGACAGCAGGGGCCTGCGCATCGACGCCTCCAACTCCAGCCTGCAGCAGATTCTGAACGATGTGGCGGCCTCGACCGGCGCCAAGGTCGAGGGATTGAGCTCGGATGAGCGCATCTTCGGTGCCTACGGTCCCGGTCAGGCGCGCGACGTGCTCTCCCAGCTCCTTGAAGGTTCCGGCTACAACGTGCTGATGATCGGGGACCAGGGACAGGGAGCGCCGCGGCAGATCCTGTTGACCGCCCGCCACGCCGGAGACGCGCAGCCGGCCGCGAACAACAGCCAGCCCGGCAGCAGCGACGACGATGCCGACACCGACGACCAGCCCCAGACGCCTCCGCCCGCGCCCGTCCGGCCCGGCTTCGCGCCCGGCGGCCCTCCGCGCACGCCGCAGCAGATCGAGATGGAGCAGCGGATGCAGCAGCAGCGCGCGCAACAGCCGCCGCCACAGGGGAACCCGCCGCAGAACTAAGGATCGGTTGTCGGCAGCGAGGGAACTAAGTTTTTTGGGGAAATCTCGATCTATTTTTGCCAAATCTGTCAAAAGGAACCAGCGGCAAGTAATCCCAAAACGGATTCGTTCGCTTCAGAAAAAATTCGGGGACGAGCTGAAAGCGGGCGGCTGACCGCTCATCTCTGCCTCACAGCACGCGGGCCACTTGTGGCCGGGGCTTGACCGCGGGCCGAAGCTGCTGCGGGCGCATCAGCCAAAAACCGGTGCGCAGAATTCCATAAGCCGCCAGGATGCCAAACACCATCGCGCCCACCGACGCCAGGATCAACATCGCAAAATTCAACAAATCCGCCATCGTCTCCGCCTTGGTTCGTCTTTCTGGGGTCTTGCAGATCGTGCACCGGCACTTGGCCGCCGAAAGCTTCCCGGCACAGCCCAAGGCTCGTTGCTGCGATTGTCGCAGAAGAACCCGCCGCGTTGACCCTTGTTTCTATTGACCAATAGAATACCCCAAGGGGTGTTGCAATGCGTTGAACGGCCGCGGCAACCCACCGCCCTTCGTTCCCTGACTGCCTTATCATGCCCATCACTCACATTTCGGTGCGCGGGGCGCGCCAGCACAATTTACGCGACATCAGTGTGCGCATCCCCCGCAACACCCTCACGGTGGTCACCGGCCTCTCCGGCTCGGGCAAGAGTTCGCTTGCCTTCGATACGATTTATGCCGAAGGCCAGCGTCGGTACGTGGAGACCCTCTCGGCCTACGCGCGCCAGTTCCTCGACCAGATCGAGCGGCCCGACGTGGACTCGATCGAGGGGCTGAGCCCGGCCATCTCCATCGAGCAGAAGACGACCAGCCGCAGCCCCCGCTCCACGGTGGGAACCATTACCGAAATCTACGACTACCTGCGCCTGCTCTATGCCTCCATCGGAACGCCGCACTGCCCCAATTGCGGCCGGCCGATCGCGCGGCAGACATCGGAGCAGATTGTCCAGCGCATTCTGGAGCTGGGCATGGGCGAGCGCGTCACCGTGATGGCGCCGATTGTGCGCGGCCGCAAGGGCGAGTTCAAAGACCTCCTCGACCAGCTCGACCAGCAGGGCTTCCGCGCCCGCGTGGACGGCGAACTCCAGGACCTCTCGGAGCCGGTTCTGCTCGACCGGCGCAAGAATCACACCGTTGAAGCCGTGGTGGACCGCATCCTGCTCAAGCCCGCCACAACTCCGGGTGCCCCAGCTCCCACGCATTTGGGAACCTGGGAGGGAACTCAACCGCCCACGACCTCTTCAGGCAAACCCTCCATGGAGAAGCGCCTCGAGACGGCCGTGGCCAAGGCCCTGCAACTGGCCAACGGCTTGGTGCTGGTCGCCGTGACTGGATACGACGAACAGTTGTTTTCCTCCTCCATGGCCTGCCCCGACTGCGGTCTGGACGTGCCGAAACTGGAGCCGCGCAGTTTCAGCTTCAACTCCGCCTTTGGCGCCTGCCCGGAGTGCCACGGGCTGGGTTCGCTCTACGACTTCGACCCGGCCAAGGTCATTACCGACTGGTCGAAGCCCCTGCTCGACGGCGGCCTGGGACCCAGCTCGTCCTCGCAATACCTGCTCAAGCTCATCCACCTGGCCGCCGACCGCTACGACATCGACCTGAAGCTCCCATTCGAGGACCTGCCTCCGCGCCAGCAGCACATCCTGGTCTACGGCCCGCCCAAGAACGAGGCTCCGCGGACCGGATTCCACGGCATTCTGTCCTTTTTGCGCGACTCGGTCGACGAGGCCCACAGCGACGGCTATCGCGAATACATGATGAGCTACATGTCCGCGACGCCCTGCCCGGTCTGCCGCGGCAAGCGCCTGCGCCCGGAGTCGCTGGCGGTGAAAATCGGCGGCCTCTCCATTGCCGATTTCACGTCGCTGCCGCTCAACCGCGCTCTTTCTGCGGCCATCAACCTCAGCTTCACGGCGCGTGAATCGCTGGTGGCCGAGCGCATTCGGCGCGAGATCGTCGAGCGGCTCGAGTTTCTCTGCGCCGTCGGCCTCAACTACCTCGCCCTGGACCGCAACGCGGCCACGCTCTCCGGCGGCGAGGGCCAGCGCATCCGCCTGGCCACACAGATCGGCTCGCGGCTGCGCGGCGTGCTCTATGTGCTCGACGAGCCCTCCATCGGCCTGCACCAGCGCGACAACAACCGGCTCATCCAGGCGCTGGAAAAGCTGCGCGATCTGGGCAACACGGTGCTGGTGGTGGAGCACGACGAAGACACCATCCGCCACGCCGACTACGTCCTCGACCTGGGTCCCGGCGCGGGCCGGCTGGGCGGCCAGGTCGTCGCGCAAGGCACGCCCGCTGAGATCATGGCCTGCCCCGAGTCGCTCACTGGCCGCTATCTCTCCGGCGCGGCCACCATGCTGCAGCGCGAGCGGCCGCGCAAACTTACCGGCAAGTGGCTCACCGTCTGCGGCGCGCGCGAACACAACCTGCAGGACATCACCATCAGGATTCCCCTGGGCGTGATGACCGTGGTCACCGGCGTCAGCGGCAGCGGCAAAAGCACGCTGATCAACGACATTCTTTACCGCTCGCTGGCCCAGACCATCTACGGCTCGCGCGAGGACCCCGGTGCGCACGAGTCGCTGACCGGCGCCGAGCAGATCGACAAGGTGGTGCGCATCGACCAGTCGCCCATCGGCCGCACCCCGCGCTCCAACCCGGCGACGTATACCCAGGTTTTCTCGCCCATCCGCGATCTCTTCGCCATGCTGCCCGAGGCCCGCGAGCGCGGTTACAAGCCCGGCCGCTTCAGCTTCAACGTGAGCGGAGGCCGCTGCGAGACCTGCCAGGGCGACGGGCAGCGGCGCATCGAAATGAATTTCATGCCCGACGTCTACGTGCAGTGCGAAGTCTGCAACGGGCGCCGCTACAACCAGGAAACGCTGGCGGTAAAGTTTCACGGCCACTCGATCGCCGATATCCTCGACCTGACCATCGAAGACGCGCTGCCGGTGCTGGCCGACGTGCCGCAGGTGCGGCAGAAGCTGCAAACCCTGGTGGATGTCGGGCTGGGCTACGTCCACCTCGGCCAGAGCGCGACCACGCTCTCCGGCGGCGAAGCGCAGCGCATGAAGCTGGCCCGCGAGCTGAGCAAGCGGCAGACGGGACGAACGCTTTATTTGCTCGACGAGCCCACCACCGGCCTGCACTTCGACGATGTGCGCAAGCTGCTCGAGGTGCTTCACCGGCTCGCCGACCTGGGCAACTCGGTCATCATCATCGAGCACAACCTCGACGTGATCCGCAACGCCGACTGGATTCTCGATCTGGGCCCCGAGGGCGGCGAAGACGGAGGCCGCATTGTGGGCGAGGGACGTCCGGCGAAGATCGCCGCCACCGCGGGCTCTTTTACAGGCCAGTTTCTCAAGCGCTATTACACCTCGGCCGACGGACGCCTGGCGGAGGCCGAGATCGAGGACGACGCCGTCGACTCGGCCCCGGAAGCGGACGCAGCGGGTGCCCCAGCTCGCGCTTCTGGGACCTCGGATTCAGTTGCTCTTCCCAACGCCTCTTCTCCTGCGCGCGGAAGGCCCTCGAAACGCGCCGCCGCGGGCGGCAAATCCGCCTCTTCACCCGCAAAACCGAAGCGCGCGGCCAAAAAAGCATCCGCGAAAACCGCAACGCCTCGCAAGAAGAAAACAGGGTTACCATGAGCAGCATGGCAGAGCACGACCCGCTCCATCCTGACGACCCCGGCACACCCGCGGAGACACCTTCCGCCGATCCTCAGCCGGAGGAGAGCTGGCCGCTGCTGACGCAGCCCGCGGTCTTTCAGAGTCCATTCGAGGAGGCGGAGACGCTGCAGGAGCAGCCCGCGGCCGAAGCGCCGCTCTTTCAGTCCTGGTCCCGGCCCGAGTTCTTTCCTCCGGCGCGGATTCCGCATCTCGGCCATCTCCTGCTGCTGCTTGTGCTGGCGCTCTTTGGCCTGCTGGGCGCCGCTCTGCTCACGCGATCGGCCCTCCACTTCCATCTTTTCGGCATCTCCACCCCGCAGCAGGCCGCGGACGACATTCATTACGCGCTCGGATTCCAGGTCGCCAACTACCTGATTGCCTTCTGCGCCTGCCTGCTGGTCTTTCCTTTGGTGTGGCAAAAGAGCTTCATGGCCGGGCTGCAATGGAACGGGGCCACCGCGCTGCGCCTGCGCCGCCGGCTCTTCAGCGCGGCCTTGCTGTGCGTCGTGCTCGCCATTGCCGACGGCTTGCTGTTTCAGGCGCACAACGACACGCCGATCGACAAGATCTTCCGCGCGCCCGGCGCGGCGTGGCTGCTCTTCGCCTTTGGCGTCACCTGCGCGCCCTTCTTTGAGGAGATCGTCTTCCGCGGCTTTCTGCTGCCCGGCCTGTGCACCGCCTGGGACTGGGCCATCGAGCGCTCCACCGGCAAGCCCGCTCTGCCGCTCGACGCGGAGGGCCATCCCCAATGGTCCCTCTTCGCCATGGCCGTTGCTTCCGTCTTCACCAGCATCCCCTTCGCGCTGATGCACGGCGAGCAGAACGGCTATGCGCTGGGCCCGTTTCTTCTGCTGCTCTGCGTCAGCCTGGTGCTCTGCTGGGCGCGCCTCAGCACCCGCTCCCTGGCCGCCAGCGTGCTGGTTCACGCCAGCTATAACTTCCTGCTCTTCTCGTTCATGCTGCTGGGCACCGGCGGATTCAAGCATCTCGACAAGATGTAGACAGCAGAAAAGCTCTTGAGACCCTCCGCCCGCTGCCGCACAGGCGATCTTGCCCGCACCCGCCCAGGCCCGCACGGCGAATCACCGCAACGCCGGGAATTTAGGAGCCGACCCCATCCCGGACCTTGGGGCGTTTGTCGGGGACCAATCCTGAGTTGCTTCCGGCCAGAGCCGCTCGCTGGGTTTGCACAGTACAGTCCGTCGCGCGGCGAGAACCATTATTCACAGCGGGCAGGTGGCCCACCTCCCCACGCAAAAATCTGGGTGCCCCAGGTCCCTCGCTTTTGGGGACCTGGGACAGCGCGAAAGCCTATTAGCCACGGGTCACTTTCGGAAAACGCTCTTGTCGCCGGGAATGCTTCTGGGGTGCCCCCAAATCGCCAATTCACTCATCGAGGAACGGACTTGTAACTGCAAGTCGCCTTAGGACAAGGCCTTTTCAAGAACCCCGCAGCACTCCGGATATGCGACCGGCAACAGGCAGAACCCCGTTCCGGGCAACCTCCTGGCCCCAGTTCCTGCCCGCCGCGGCAGAAGACCGGGGAAGCCAAAAATTTTCCCTCTGCGGATTGCAGATCATTTCCCCCTTTTGGCGCACAATGGTTCTAGATCGCTCTCACCAGGCACATGTGAACCGAATGCGCCCAGGCAGGGATTCTGCTCCGGGGGGTAAGATCGCCTGCCCGGAGCCTCCAAAAGACCAGGAAAAAGCCCGTAACCCCTTTGTCATCAAGATTCTGCAGTCTAACCCCAGCAGAATCAAGAGTTTACAGCGACGATCACTCCGCAACATATTGAAAACAAACCACTTCCTTGCAGAATATGGGAGGGGGAGGGTCGAAGTGTATCGGTACGGACCGGGGACATGCCTGACAGATTGGCCCGTCGTCCGCCCTCCGTGCGTGTTCTGAAAGAAACTCGGGAAACCGCAAACACTCGTCTCCACGTCAGCGGCCCGGCTTGTAGCCCTTGGCCGCCCGTCCAACCCGCTACAATCAGACCGATGACCACCCCCACCCACGCCCAGCAATTGCTCGCTCTCCTGGCTCGTTTGAGCTTCCGCCTCGGCCAATTCAAACTTTCCTCGGGCGGCACGAGCGACTACTACGTCGACTGCCGTACCACCACCCTCCACGCCGAGGGCGGCCGGCTCACCGGACACGCGATTCTCGAGCTGCTGGAAGAACACGGCATCGACGCCGAGGCCGTTGGCGGGCTCACCCTGGGCGCCGACCCCATCGTCTCCAATGTGGCTACGGCCAGCGCCTGGCGCGCGCAGTCCCATCCCGGCGCGCCGCTGCTGCACGGCTTCCTGGTCCGCAAGGCCGAAAAACAACATGGAACAGCCCGGCGCATCGAGGGATTTTGCCGCGAGGGCGCGCGCGTGGTGATTGTGGACGACGTCTGCACCACCGGCGCCTCCACCGTGAACGCTCTCGAAGCCGCCCGCGAAGCCGGCATGACCGTGGCCGCCGTGGTCTGCATCGTGGAGCGCGAAGAGGCCAACGGACGCCCCGCCGTCGAGGCCGCCGCGCAAGGCGCGCCTTTCCTGCGCCTGTTTACGGCCACGCAAGTCCGCGCCGAGCACATTCGCCAACAGAACGCGCATTGAACCGCATCTCCCGCGCCGGACACCGTCTCGCGCGGCGATCGAGACGCTATAGTGGTTCTCCCATTGCTATACTCCGAAGCCATGCCGCCGAGTGGCTTTTTCCCTAAGAAAAAGCCACCTTGCACAGAGCTGGCAAGGGTACGTGTAGGGGAGAACCGCTCTAACTTGCCTGCACGCGGACAGGGCCGCTCCGCCAAGCGGAACGGCCCTGCTTATTCGTTCAAGATTCACTTGCGGAAGAGTGCGCGAGCGCTACTGCCCGGCTGCCGCCCCGGCGGCGATTCCTTCGTTCGAGAGCAACCGCACTTCCACCCGCCGGTTCTGCTTGCGGCCTTCCGCCGTGGTGTTCGGCGCGACCGCCTTGTCTTTGCCGATGCCGATCAGGTAGAAGCGGTGCGCGGCAATCCCGTACTTCGACGCAAGATATTGCACCACCGCATCGGCGCGGCGCTGGCTCAGCTCATAGTTGTACTGCGCCGGCCCGATCGAATCCGTGCCGCCGGTCACTTCGAGAATGTACGCCTTGGCCGAACCAAGCTGCGCGGCAAAGGCATCCAGTTGGTCGCGGTCTTCCTTGGTGAGCACTGCCTTGTCGAAGCCGAAGGTCACCGACACATTGGCGACGGGCTTGTAGTCGTCGAGGCCCTTGACCACGCTCTCCAGCGAATCGGCGCGATGCACGGCCAGGTTCGCCGAATTCTCAGCGTCGCCGGCCAGCTTGCTCGCGTTCTGTGCATTCTGATTGGCCGTGTCGGCCGAGCCCTGCGCCTGCTTGATGCCCGCCTGCGCCCGGTCGTCCACGTCGTGAATCTGCTTGTTGTTCGCCGAAGTCTTGGCGTCCAGTTGATCGGTGTGCTCCACCAGCGGCGCCGTCTGGGTGTGCACATAATTCTTGGTTGCGCACCCCGTCGCGCCCATCACCGCCAAAGCCGCCGCCAACCCCACTACTCCATACCGATACGTGCTCATGGTTCCGATCCTTTCCCTGCCGCTCTTGCTGCCTGCAGCCTGAGCGGCGGCAGAGATGGCCTTTCCTCGACCTGTGGGTTGCATCTGCGGGACCAAACGGAGGGAGACTATCACGTTGATGAAAACAAACATCTTATCCAGGAATTGGCGTTGGAGGCGATGTCGCGCGGGTATGTATTTTTTACTCGACCGGGTAAGGATTGCGTGGAATGCAGGGAACAGGGAGCTGGCGACAGAGGGCCGAGTGGCGAAAATGACTGTCTTCCTCACCATGGGGAATCACAGACAGATTTCTAATGCCCATCGATTGCACTAACCCCCACTCCCTACTCCCTACTCCCTACTCCCTATTCTCTATTCCCGAGTCCCGAGTCCCTATTCCCTGTTCCCTGTTCCCTACTCCCCATTCCCTATTCCCTGTTCCCTCGCCGCTCCCGCTATCCTAAGAGCTGGCCTCGTCCCCATGGATCTCTACGAGAAAATCCGCACGCTGCCCACCCAGCCCGGCGTTTACCTCTACAAGAACGCCGAGGGCGAGGTCATCTACGTGGGCAAGGCCAAGAACCTGCGCTCGCGGGTGCGGTCGTACCTGCTCGCGGCGTCGCAGGCCAACGCCAAGACCGGCTCGCTGATGCGCGAGGCCGTGGACCTGGACTACATCCTGGTGGCCAACGAACACGAAGCGCTGGCTCTGGAAAACAACCTCATCAAGGAGCGGCATCCGCGCTTCAACATCCTGCTGCGCGACGACAAGACCTACCCTTACGTGAAGCTGACGCTGGCCGACCGCTTTCCCAAGGTCTTTGTCACCCGGCGACTGCGCAAGGACGGCGCGGCCTACTACGGCCCTTACTTTCCCGGCAACCTGGCCTACCGCATCGTCGAGCTCATCCATCGCAGCTTCCTCATTCCCAGTTGCAAGGTCGATCTTTCGCGCTATCATCCGCGCGCCTGTTTGCAGTACTACATTCACCGCTGCCTGGGCCCGTGCGTGGAAGGCCTGACCACGCCGGAGATTTACCAGGACGCCGTCCGCGACGCGCAGCTCTTCCTCGAGGGCCGCCACGCCGAGCTGGAGCGCACGCTCACGGCGCGCATGGTGGAGGCGGCCGAGTCCGAGCAGTTCGAGGCCGCCGCACGCCTGCGCGACCAGCTCTCGACGGTCCACCAGTTGCAGGAGAAGCAGCGCATCGCCACTGTCGAGCAGGACGACGAGGCGGATGTCTTCGGCTATCACTTCGAGGCCGGCTCGCTCGCCGTGAACCTCTTCCATGTCCGCGCGGGCAAGATCGTCGACCGGCGCGAGTTTTTCTGGGAGGATTTGCCGGACCTGCTGGAGTCCGCAGAAGAAATGGGTGCCCCATCCTTTCCGCGCTCTTCAGCGGAAAGGGTGGGAGAGCCGGGTGCCCCAGGTCTCGCTTCCGAGACCGGGGAGACCACCAACCCCAACCAGGCCCAGACCGAAGAGCCCTTCCACGCCGGCGCGGTCTTCAGCGCGCTGCTCAAGCAGCTCTACATCGACCAGCAGTATGTGCCGCGCTCCATCCTGGTGCCGACGGACTTCGACGACCGGGAATCGCTGGCGGCTCTGCTCAGCGAGCGCACCGGCCATCGCATCGAACTGGCCGTGCCGCAGCGCGGAGAGAAGCGGTCGCTGGTCGATCTGGCCGGGCAAAACGCCAAGCAGTCGTACACGCAGCGCTTCCGTGTGCTGGAGCCTTCGCGCAAGGCCATTCAGGAGGCGCTGGCCGATATCCTCATGCTGCCGGAGTTGCCCCGGCGCATCGAGTGCTTCGACATCTCCCACATCCAGGGCGCGGAGACCGTGGCCTCGCTGGTGGTGTGGGAAGACGGCAAAATGAACAAGCAGGCCTATCGCAAATTCAAGGTGATGACCGTGGCCGGCGTGGACGACTTCGCCTCCATGCGCGAGGTGGTCCATCGCCGCTACCGCCGCCTGCTCGAAGGAATCAAAGCGCCGCAGGGAATCGAAGAAACGCCGGGTGCCCCAGGTCTCGATTCTGAGACCTGGGAAAGCACAAACGCGCACCAAGAAATACGAGTTTTGAAAGGGCACGACTTCAGTCGTGCCGCAAATGCCCCCCACTTGGACGAAGGGGCTTTAGCCCCTGCGGAACCTCCATCCAAATCCCATGCGAAGCCCCAATCCCAACCAACCGCCAAGCCTCAAAGCCTCAAAACAAAAGAACCCAAAACCCTCCCCAGCCTCATCCTCGTCGATGGCGGCCTCGGCCAGCTCCACGCCGCCGCCGAAGCTCTGGAATCGCTGGGCATCGCCACGCAGCCGCTGGCCTCCATCGCCAAAAAAGAGGAGATCATCTACCTCTACGGCAACGAAGACGAACCGATCGTTCTCGACCGCCGCTCGCCGGTGCTGCATCTGGTCCAGCTCATCCGCGACGAGAGCCATCGCTTCGCCATCGGCTATCATCGCCAGCGCAGGGCGATGCGCGACCGCGATTCCGAGTTATTGAATATTCCCGGCGTGGGACCGCAAACCCGCCAGCGCCTGCTCACCCACTTCGGCAGCCTGCGCGACGTGCAGCAAGCCACCGCCGAGTCGCTGGCCGCGGTCGTCTCGCGCAAAACGGCGGAAACGATTTGGCGGCATTTTCACGAGGCCCAGCCGGCAACCTGACCGATGCCCATTGCTTTCCATGGACATTTTTTGAATTTTCAGGCCAAGTGCATTTCGTTTCAGCCAATTGCAGCGATCGATCGAGAAACCCCTCTTCCCGCAATCGAGAACTGGGGGATTCCTGCGTGCTTCACGGCACCGGCTCTCTGTCCCTGACGAATCAAAAAAGTGTATAAAACTGACCACTTTCCCGATAGCCTACACACGTAGGCATCCTGGCTCAAGAAAGTGGAAGGGGATTATGAGACAACATGCGGCACTCCTGGCAATCGTAGTTCTTATCGCCTTCACTGCCGCGCAAGCGGCCGCCTCTCCCTTGGCTCCCATGTCGGTGGGCGCAAAGGAGAGTTCAGGACCTGCACCACAGACAAAACTCTTCAAGGCTACGCCGGCGCCCGAATCCGCCGCCGGTTCTCCCTCAAGGGGCCACACTTTCGAGGTAAACGACGTGAAGGGATTGCTGTTGAAATGCAACGCGCCGCAGCTCGCTACCGACCCGGATACCAATTTATTCGACAGCTGCACCTTGGCGCCAGGGCGGACACTGGACGATGTGATGCATACGTTTATCCAGGCTATTCACTTTGTGCAGAATGAGCAGTTGAAGGAACGCACCGAGTGGAACAAAGAGCGCGAAGAGAAATTGGCCGAGAAGCCCGCACAAAAGTAGCGAGTCGAGATTCGGATCGGATCGTTCCACTGGCCAGAGCCCCTCGTCTCGCTTTTCTTCCGGCGAAAGGGACGAGGACCTTCGCTTCGCCGTCGGCGACCGCCGTCAGCGCCGCGCCATGCACGACCGCGACTCCGGGTGATTAAATATCCCCGGCGTAAGCCCGCACGCCCGCCAGCGCCTGCTCACCCACTCCGGCAGCCTGCGCGACATCCAGCAGGACAGCCGATCAATCCCAGGTCCCAGAAGCTGGACCTGGGTCACCCCTTTTACCCGCAGGTGGTCAGGCTGCCCGCACAAACGCACGGTGCTGGATGGCGATGCGCTGGCCGCAGGCGTGGCAGTCGAAGTCCTTTTTGTTGGCGACGCTGCTGACTGAGATGCCGCACCATGGACATTTCCCTTTGAGCGCGCCCAGGCCGATCATCGGACCCAGCAGCGGCGCAAAAAAGGCCGCGAGAATCATGGGAATGCCGAGAATGGCGCCGAGACCGGTGAGGCAGAGCATGGTCCCGACAATGGCCAGGATGGGCACCGCCAGCATTCCGAAGAGCAATCCGGTGAGTGCGCCGGGCACGGGCGAGCTTTCGTGCGCCTCGGGTTCGATCTTTGCCTGGGTTTCAACCGGCGTTTCCGTCGGGGTTTCGGCTTGCGTTTCTGCCGGGACTTCGACTTTGCTCGCGGCTCCGCAATGAGGGCAGAAGGTCCACGCCGGCTCCAGTTGCGCTCCACATTTTGAACAGTTGGCTTGCATGGGATGGCCCCTCCTCGACAGTCAAGGCATCCGGCGCAGGACGCGACAGAAAGGATGCGGGGTGGGCGCCCAGAGCCCCGTCCGGCGCGCCTCGTCCGGCGCCGAAAAGAGGAGCTGGGATTCTCGCGGACCATCCGACCTTGTGCGGCCCTGGATCGTCTGCAGACCAAAATGGTAGGCCGCATAGACTCCCCTGCCGGTGATTCCCATCACTTCTCCGGGCGTTCGCATATCGGTCCGCCCCCACGCCAAGCGCGGTTTTGGCGGTTCATTGAGGCGCATGGCTTACGCCGACCGGGCCGAATGGTGCAGAATGGTGAGCAGAGAGGTTAAAATTCGGTGAATTCCGATTCTTTTTCTCCCTCTGGACAGCCTGACGCAAGCCTCCAGCCGGAGGGTCAGCGGCGGCTTGAGGCGTGGCGCAGTCTGCTGGCCCAATGCGCCCGCAAGCCCAGCCGGAAGCGCGTCCACGGCCTGCGCAGCCTGACGCTGCGCCTGCGCGCCACGTTGGAGCATGAGATGCCGGGAGAGCCCGCGGATTCCACTGCGGCGCGCGCCTTCAAACGCTGGACTAAAGCGGGAAGGAAGCTGCGCAAGGCGCTCGAACCGGTGCGCAATACGGACGTGTACCTGGCCCGGCTCGACAGCCTTCGCGGCGCCTTGGCAGAAACGCCGGACGGCGCAACGCAGTTGAGTCCGCGCTGCCTGCGCGAAATCGCCAAGCTGGAAAACCGGCTGCGGCGGGAACGCCAAACGGAAGCCGATGAGATGATGGCCGTCCTCGAAGCTCGCAGCAAGCGGCTGAACCGGCTGAGCAAAGAGATGGAAGAGGCGCTGGCTCGTCAGACGCCCTCAAGGGTGCATTCCACTGCCCATGAGGCATTGGAGATATTTACGGGACTGGCCAGCGAACTTCCCAACCTCGATAGCAGCAATCTGCACGAGTATCGCAAGCGCCTGAAGCAAGCGCTCTACCTGGCCGAGATTTCCGCCACCGCCGACCCCCTTGCAGGGCGATTGGCTACCGCATTCCGGAGAATTCACGATGCCGCCGGGGAGTGGCACGATTGGCAGGCGCTCGCCCTCGAAGCCGGCCAAATCCTGCCCGCTCAAAGCAACCAGGATGGCCTGATGGCGATTCTGGAGGCGCTGGCGGAAAAGGCTCTGCAAAGAGCTCTCGTTCGCTGCCGGCGCACCGCGACGCGGTTTCTGAAGAACGCTGGCGAGATTCAACCTTACCCGCCGCGAAAGCCTGTCGCCGCCGAGAAGAGTGGCTGGGATTCTGTCGGATCGTCCGGCCTTGTCCAGTCCCGGATCGTCGGCGGATCGAGATCGTAGAGCATCTTCGACCATGTGCATTCCCTCGCCGGCCAAAGCCGTGCCCTTTCAAAAACGATGAGTTTTTCCGCAGTGTGTAGCGTTGTGCCCTGACACTTCCGACCGCTCCAAAAAACCTTTTTCGCGGCCGATGGAGTCTTGACGGACCAAAGTAGACTGGGTGGTATGAAAAGGACGCTGCGGCGCATTCTCTTCTGCTCGGTGGTTGCCGGGAGCATCGGCACGGCTGTGGCCGGCCCCAAGAACCAGGACCTTGCATGGCTGCAAATGAAAGATGGGCACTTGGTGTATGGCGAGGACCGGGAGCACAATCGAATTCCCGATTTCTCGACCGCGGGGCATGAGGAAGGCGAGGCTGCGATTCCGGATGCGCCGGTGAAGATGCGCGTGGAAGCGCAGCCCGGCGAGGATGCGACCGGGCGCATCCAAAGCGCGATCGAAGCCATGAGCAGCCTGCCGCCGGATGCGAATGGCATTCGCGGAGCGGTGCTGCTGGGGCCGGGGACATTTCGCATCGCGGGCACCATTCACCTGGATGTGAGCGGGGTGGTGTTGCATGGGAGCGGGTCCGGCGAGGATGGAACGAATCTCGAGGCCGAGGGGCTGCCTCATACGGTGGTGAGTGTGGGCGGCACGGGCGAATGGAAAGAGGTTCGCAGCCGGAGGCCGATCCTGGACGAATATGTGCCGCTGGGAGCGCAAAGCCTCACCGTGGACGCGCCCGACAAATTCTTCAGCGTGGGCGACCGCGTGATTGTGCAGTGGAACATGACGGATGAGTTCATTCACAGCATTGGGATGGACGAGATTCCCGGACGCCGCGACCGAAGAGAGGTGAAGCAGTGGCCCACGAACATGGCGCTGCGCTTCGACCGGCGCATCGTGGCCATGGAGAAAACCGGGCAGGGCTTCCTGCTGAAGCTGAATGCGCCGCTGACCCAGCCCATGCGGAAGGCGGAGAGTCCCGTGGTGTGGAAGTACGAGTTTCCGGGGCGCGTCTCCCAGGTTGGAATCGAGAATCTGCGCAGCGACGGAGCGGCTTTCAAGAAAGCGCCCAACTATGACCAACCCTCCATTCCGCACCGTACCGACGGCAGCTTCTTCGACTCGATCTTTTCGGAGTTTGAAGCCGTGGAGAATGCATGGATGCGGAATGTGCGCCTGCGAAACTATAACAACCTGGTCGATGTGCATCAGCATGGACGGGCGATTACGGTCGAGGATGTGGAAGGAGAACACATCGACACGCCGTTGAAGAAAGGAAGGGCTGCGCCCTTCGGCTTCGAGGTAGATGGACAGCAGGTTCTGATGGACCGCTGCAATCTGCAGGGACGTTTGAATCACGTGTGGACGACACAGGCGCGGGTGGCGGGGCCGAACGTCTTTCGCAACTCATGGGCCAAGGGCAGCGATCTGGATGCGGGACCGCACCAGCGGTGGGCGACGGGAACCCTGTATGAGCAGTTGACGCTCAAGGGCAAATTCGACGACTACAACCAGTGGAACCTGGGCACAGGCCACGGCTGGGCGGGCGCCTACAACGTTCTCTACAACTCGACCATGGAAGAGTTGCAGGTGGAAAGTCCTCCGGGAGCCTACAACTGGGTGATCGCCAGCCAGGGAAGACACCTGAGCCCGCAGTTCGGCGCGAACGGCGCCTATTTTGTCTCTCCCGGCCAGTTCGACCTTCCCGCCAGCCTCTACGCGGAACAACTGAAGGAGCGGCTAGCTCGAAAAGAGCAAAGTGGATTGAGATAAGCACACGCGGGCCGAGCAAGACCGCCTTCGTTGTGATGAACAAGTGGACATCGAAGCCGGAATCAATCTCCGGAACCCGCCCCACGCATCCTGCGTACCATTGCTTGAAATGCCCCCTTGGAGGCCGACAACCTTGACGCAAGCTCCTTCGCTCCTCCCCGCGCGAACACCGCTGCGCACCGCTCTCGTGCTCGCCGCCGTCTTTGGCTCGCTCACTTTCCTGGTTCATTTCGCCAGTTCGCTCTGGGGCAGCCATCTCGGCTATGGCTTTTTCCGCGACGAGCTCTACTTTCTGGTCTGCGGACATCATCTGGCCTGGGGCTACGTGGATCAGCCTCCGCTGGTGGCTTTGCAGGCCCGGTTGGCGGAAACGCTCTTCGGCCTCTCGCCCACTGGAATTCGCATCTTCAGCTTTCTGGCCGCCGGCGGGACGGTTGGCCTGACGGGATTGCTGGCGCGGCAGCTTGGCGGCCGGCGCACGGCGCAGGTGCTGGCCATGATGGCGGTCCTCGCCGCCCCGGTCTTTCTGGGCACGGCCAACTACCTTTCGATGAACTCCTTCGAGCCGTGCTTCTGGATGGGCGCACTGCTCGCCGTGCTGCGGCTGGCCGAAGGCTCGGTCGGCCCGCGCGCGTGGTTGCTCTTTGGCCTGCTGGCCGGGCTGGGCATCGAAAACAAGCACTCGACAGTCTTCTTCCTCGTGGCGCTTCTGGTGGGGTTGCTCCTGAGCCCGCAGCGGCGAATCCTCTGGACAAAAGGCTGCGCGGCGGGAGTGGCTCTGCTGCTTCTGCTGGCTCTGCCCAATCTGCTGTGGCAGTGGGTAAACCACTTTCCAACCTATGAGCTGTTGAACGGCGTCGCCCACTCCGACAAGAACACCAAGTTCCCGCCGCTGGCCTTCCTGCGCGAGCAAGTCAATATGCTGCTGATTGTTGCCGCTCCGCTGTGGATCGGCGGCCTGGCGTGGCTTGGTTTTGCCCGCAAGGCGCGGGCGTGGCGCTTTGTGGCTCTCACCTATCTGCCGTTCCTGGCCATGATGATGGCCATGCACGCGAAGGACTACTACGTCGCGCCCATCTATCCGGTGCTGTTTGCCGCCGGAGCGGTGGCCTTCGGCCAGCTCACCCGGCGCAGTTGGCCGCCCATCGTCTATACGGTGATCCTGGGTTACCTGCTTTGCCGCGTCACCGGTCCCATCGTGCTGACGATTCTGCCGCCAGAGAAGTACACCGCCTACACGGCCCGCTTCGGCGCCAACAAGGTGCAGAGCGAGAAGTTCACCAGTCCCCTGCCGCAATATCTTTCAGACCGATTCGGCTGGCCGCAGATGGTGGAGGGCTTTGCCGCGCGCTACAACGCTCTGCCGCCCGACGTGCGCGCCCACACGGCCATCTTCTGCGGCAACTATGGCGAGGCCAGCGCAGTGAACGTTCTGGGGGCGAAGTACGGCCTGCCGACAGCCATCAGCGGGCATCAGAATTACTACTACTGGGGATGGAACGGCTACACCGCCGACTCCGTGCTGACCCTGGGCGACAAGCGCGAGGACTACACCGACAACTACGCGGAAGTGATCGATCTGGGTCCCTTCGACGCGCCATGGATCATGGACCACGAGCACCACCACTACTTCTGGCTGCGCCACCGCAAGCGCAGCTACGCCGCCGACTGGCCGGAGTTCAAGTACTGGTATTAGCCAAGGCGCGTGCTAATCTCTCATCACCGCATGAGCCAGCATCTCTCCGCGCAACCGGGAAAAGCACCCGCCGACCTGCCTCGCGTTTTGGGCGCCAGCCAGGCCACGGCCATCGTTGTGGGCACCATCATCGGCAGCGGCATCTTCCTGGTTCCGCGCGAAATGATGCAGGATGTCGGCTCCTCCGCGCTGGTCTATCTGGCCTGGATCGTGGGCGGCCTTTTGTCGCTCTTCGGCGCCATGACGTATGCCGAGTTGGGCGCCATGCTGCCCTATGCCGGCGGCGAGTATGTCTACCTGCGCGGCGCTTATGGCGATACGCTCGCGTTTCTCTACATGTGGACTTGGTTCGCGGTGGCCAAGCCCGCCTCCATCGCCGCTGTCACCATCGGACTGGCGCGCACTCTGGGGTTCTTTCCGGAGTTCCACTGGCTCGGCGCGCAGGCCATCGGCGGAGCGATGCCTCTGGTGTGGTCGCAACTGTTCGCCATCGCCGTCACCTGGTTCATCACCGGCCTCAACTACCTGGGCATCAAGAAGGCCGCCGATTTCCAACTCGTCTTCACCGTCCTCAAAGTGGTTCTCATCCTCATCGTCGCCGGTTTGTGCTTCGCCTCGGCCACTGGACGCTGGGCCAACTTCACCACTTCGCTGCCGCACGCCGTGGGCGGCTTCGGCGGCTTCATGGCCGCGCTCATCGCCACGCTCTGGGCCTACGACGGATGGAACGACCTCACCATGGTGGCTGGCGAGGTGCGGCGGCCCGAGCGCAGCCTGCCCATCGCGCTGATTGGCGGCCTGTTCGTCGTGGGCATTCTCTTCATGACCACCAACGCCGCCATCCAATACATTCTGCCCGCCGCGCAGATCGCAGCCAGCGAACGGCCGGCCGTCGCGGCGCTGACGGTGGTGGCCGGACCGGCCGGAGCGGGCTTTGTGGCCGCGGCGATGGCGCTCTCGATCTTCGTGACTCTTAACGGAACCGTCATGTCGGGCGCGCGTGTGCCCTTTGCCGCCGCACGCGACCGGCTCTTCTTCCGCCAGTTCGCGCACATCCACCCGCGCTTTCAGTCACCTTCCACATCGCTCGTGATCCAGGGACTGCTCTCGACGGTGCTGCTGCTGTTTCTCAGCCGCTTTCAACAGTTCTTCGAGTTGGCGGTCTTTGCCGAGTGGCTTTTTTACCTGCTCACGGCCACCACAGTTTTCGTCTACCGGCGTCGGCGACCTGATGCGGCCCGGCCTTACCGGGTCTGGGGCTATCCGCTGCTGCCAGCCATCTTTGTGGTTTGCGCCGCGGCCGTCCTCGTTTCGAGTTACGCCGGCAATCTGAAAGGCTCGCTGCTTGGCACTGCGCTCATTCTGCTTGGGCTGCCGGTGCTGTGGATTGTGCGCCGCCGTTATGGAGGCTCCGTTCCCACCGAAGAAAGCCACTCCAACTGAAAAGGACACTCCCGCCAGAACGTACCTCACCCGCCAGATTCTCGCGAACTGCTCGATTCACAATCTCCTGAATCGTAAAGTCCTTTCTCTCGATATGTTCCCGATGCAGAAGCGCCGTGGCAATGAAAACCTCTGCCCCGCAGGTAATCCCAAGTGCGGCCGCAGAGATTGTAGCCATGCCGATCCTCCCGCCGACACTTCGTTCCTTCGGTCAAGAGCACGACTGCATGATTTCGAAAGATTCGAATTCGCCGTATTCAAGCTCTACGCCGCGCCACTTCCTCATAGACCTCGGCGTACTCGCGGGCCGGCTGCTCCCAGCTATAGTTGCGCTCCATGCCGTTGCGCATGAGCTTCTGCCAGGCTTCCTTGTCCTGGAAGGCGGCCAGCGCACGATCGATCTCGGCCAGCAGCGCATCGGCGCCGAGCCCCTCGAACTTGAAGCCCGTTCCGGTTCCCAGCTCTGCGTTCCACTCCTCGATGGTGTCGTCGAGGCCGCCGGTGGCGCGCACCACCGGCGCCGTGCCGTACTTGAGCGAATAAATCTGGTTGAGCCCGCAGGGCTCGTAGCGCGAGGGCATGAGGAAGAGATCGGAGCCGGCTTCGATCTTGTGGGCCAGCGCGTTGTCGTAGCGAATCTGCACGGCCACCTGCGCCGGGTTGCGGAAGGCCCATTCGCGGAAGAAGCGCTCGTACACCGGCTCGCCGGTGCCTAGCGCCACCACGACCGCATTGCGGTCGGTGAGCCGGTCGGCAATTTTAGCCACCAGGTCGAATCCCTTCTGGACGGCAAAGCGCGAGACGATGCCGATGACGGGCGTCGAGTCCGCCACTTTTTCCAGTCCGAACGCATGGAGCAGGTCGGCGCGGCACTCCCGCTTTCCGGCCAAATCCTCCGGCGTATAGTGGGCAGCCAGGTAGCCGTCCGTGGCCGGGTCCCACTGCGCATAGTCCACGCCGTTCAAAATTCCGCGCAGGTCCGCCGCGCGCCCGCGCAGCGTCGCGTCCAGCTTTTCGCCGAACTCCGGCGTCTGAATCTCCTCGGCATATTTCCGGCTGACCGTGGTCAGCATGTCGCTGTAGACCAGCCCGCCCTTGAGAAAGTTGAAGGTGTCGAACTGCTCCACCTTGTCCATGGTGAAGATCTCCCAGGGAAGGAGCAGGCGCTCGGTGGTCGCCGGCGGATACCAGCCCTGGTAGGCGGCATTGTGAATGGTCAGCACCACGCCCGCGCCGCGCAGCATCGGATCGAAGTAGTAGACGGTGCGCAGGTAGACGGGAATCAGCGCCGCCTGCCAGTCGTGGACATGAAAGACCTGCGGCACGCCCAGCAGCTTGGTGGCCTCGAGCACCGCGCGGCAATAGAGGCCGAAGCGCTCCCAGTTGTTGGGGAACTCGCCCGCCTGGGTCCCGTAAAGCTCCTTGCGGTCGAAGAGTTCGGGGCAATCGACAAAGTAATACTGCACGCCCTCGCGCAGGCCACCGTCCACGATGCCCACAAAGCGGTTGTAGCTCTCGAAGGGGATGGTGATGGAGCGGACCGCGTACTTCCACTCGCCCTCGATGTGCTTGCGCACGCCCGCATAGAGTGGCAGATAGACCGTGACCCGATGGCCCAGCTTGACCAGTTCCGGGGGCAGCGCGCCCACCACGTCGGCCAGCCCTCCGGTCTTGGCGAACGGAACGCACTCGGATGCGGCAAAGACGATGTGCATGAAACAATCTCCCTGGCCGGGGCATCCTGCATGGCCAAATCGGCCGGGACGCTCCGCCAAAGGGCAAGTCTACTACGCTGTTGCGGAGGGATGCGCCAGGCGCGGACAGGCCCTATCATCGAAGAAGCCCATGCCCGCCAAACCCAAGCTCGGACAAAACTTCCTTAACGATGCGCAAGCGATTCAACGGATCGCGGACTCGCTGGGCGATCTCTCCGGCCACACCGTGGTCGAGATCGGCCCCGGCCAGGGCGCTATCACCGGGACCTTGGCCGCGCGGGCCGGCCATTTGATCGCCGTCGAGCTGGATCACGAACTGGCGCTGCACCTGAAGGTGCGGTTCGAATCGGAGCGGGTGACGGTCGTCGAGCAGGACGTGCTGCGCTTCGACTTTGCGGCGGCCTCGGCCGCGGCCGGCGAACGGCTGGCCGTGGCGGGCAATTTGCCCTACGGCATCACTTCGCAAATCCTGCTCAAGCTGGCCGCCAGCCAGGCGGCGCTGGACCGCGCGGTGCTGATGGTGCAGCGGGAGGTGGCCGACCGCATCGCGGCCGGGCCGGGCTCGCGCGACTACGGACTGCTCTCGGTGACGGTGCAGATGTATGGCCCGGTCCAGAAACTGTTCACGCTGCCGCCGGAGTCATTCACGCCGCCCCCCGACGTGCACTCGACGGTCTTCCGCTGGCGGTTTGCGCCGCGCTTCGCGGAACTGGGCGTGGAAGAGGAGAGCTTTCTGCGCTTTGTGCGGCAGTGCTTTGCGCAAAAGCGCAAGACCCTGGCCAACAACCTGCGCGCCGCCTCGGTTGCGCCCGCCGCCGTGGCCGGTGCCCTGGCCCGCGCCGCAATCGACAGCCACGCTCGCGCCGAGGCGCTGCCTGTCGAGGCTCTGGCGGCTCTGTGGCGCGGCTTGCAGGCCACTTACTGATCCGGCCCAAAAAAATTGACACACCGTGGCCCGTCTTTGCGCCTTTTTCCTGGCACAAAGGCGGGAAACCACTGCATTTCTTTTTGGGCCGGATCAATCGCCCGGAAACGGAACGGGCCACTCCGCCCGGCGAAGTGGCCCTTTCTTGCGAACGACCTGGAGTTTAGCGGTGAGAACCTGAGCCGGCGCTGCTGCCGCCACCACCGCCTCCGCCGCCTCCACCGCCACCGTGTGACCCGCCCCCGCCTCCGCCGCCGCTATAACCCCCTCCACCACCGGAGGAGTGGCCGCCGGACGAGCCGCCGCTGGAGGAAGCATGGCCGGAGGACGATCCAGAGTGGCTGCTGCCGCTGCTGCTGGAAGATCTGGAGCCGCTATAGGAACTGCCTTGGCGGCTGCCGCCAAAGCTGGGACCGGCAGTGCGTCCCGGCCCGATGGCCGACCTCGCGCCCAGATTCGCTCCCGAATAGGCAGGCGCGGTGTGATTCACATACCCCGACCCGGTGCCCGCATACAGGGGCCGCGGCGCCAGCGGATGAAGCGGCTGGACCGGATGCCCGGCAATCGTGACCTGCGTCGCGCGGTCGCGCGCCGGCAAAACGATCTTCCCGCCGGAGGGACGCCGGTTGACCGCAATCACCGGATACGGCGCAATTCGGCCTTCGATCGGCCTGCCGCCTTCGGGCCTGTGCGCCTTCGGCGGCTTGGGAACCAGCGGCGCCTGATAGCGGGGAGCATAGCCGATGTTGGTTCTATAGTTGCCGCGTCCCCACCAGGTGAGGCAATTATTCATCCCCGGAGCCCAGCCCCAGCCGAAGTCGTCGTAGAAGTTCCACTGGCCGCACTGGAAGGGCATGTAGCCCCAGGAATAATTCGAGACCCAGATATAGCCGAAGCGCGGCGTCCACATCCAATAGCCGCTTCCATAGGGGCTGAATCCCCCGTCGGAAGCTTCATAGGGCGACCAGATAGATCCTTGGCCGGGCACGTTGTACCAGTTGCCGTTTGCGTCCAGGTCGCCCCACGCCGGGTTGCCGCTGTCGGCAAAGCTGCTGGTCGCCTTGGTCTTGGAGGCGGCTTCGGAGGTCAGCACCTGGTCGCGGTCGGCATTCCACGAGTCCCAGGAGTCCGGCTCGATGGCTTCGGCCAGCACGTATTGGCCGGGATGGACGCCGTTGAGCGCCACGCTCTCGCCGCCATGCAGATCGAGAGCGAGGGCGCTGCCGCGCTCCAGATGCGCATTGCCGGAGAAAACGGCCAGCTCTCCCGGAGCGTTGTCGAGGTTGAGCCTGAAAACGCTGAAACCGCCGGCGGTGACCACACTGTCGCCAAATAAAACTCGAGTGGTCCCGCTCTGGCTGCCGCCTTGCAACTCGAAGTAGCCCAGGCCGATATCCAGCACGATCTCCGCGTCGCCGCTGCCGCCCTGGCCGCGCAGGACTTTGAGCGTAAGCGAACTGAGCGGCGAAAGCCGGGCCACGCTTCCGTCTTCAAACTGGATCTCCGCGCGCCCATCCTCACCGGTCATCACCTGGGTTCCCTCAAAGAGAGGCGTATTCGCCAGCGCCGGATCGGCAAGCACCTGGTTGCCCTGGGAGAGCGTGACCTGGCCATCCACGCTGCTCAGGCGCACGGCGCGCGCCGGCTGGCCGGCGGCATCCTCGGCCCGCATCGCCGGCGCCAGCAAGACCGCCCCCACCGCAAATGCAGCCAGCATCATGATCGGCCGGCGTCCGATCAGCTCTCGATTCCCCACGCGATTCATGGAACTCCGCCTTTCCACCGCCCTGCCCAGCGTGCTCTCGCCTTTATCGGCAGCTCAATAATCCATTGGACACGCTTTCCCCGGCGTAGTTATGGGAAAATTCGCGGGCGCCGATTTATCCGTCGGTCCGCGCCAACAGCGCCCTGGCGCGCTTCCTTACCCGCTCCATCACGCCGGGGTCTTCCGCTAGCCGCTCCAGAATGCTCCGAATGGCGCAAATCTGCCGCACGCGGCCGTCGCCCGCGGCTTCCACCAGGAATTCCATCTCCTTGTCCAGGCCCAGCCGGTCGTGCTGGAGCAGCATCTCAAGCCGCGCGCCCTCAAGAATGGTTCCGGCCACGGCAATCAGCGAGTCGCCCAGCGCCTGAATCTCCTTGTCCTTCGAGTAATTGAACTCGCAGGAGCCCTGGCCCTCCGGCCCGGCATAGCTCAGCTTCTTCCTTCCCTGAAAGGCCACCTTCATATGGCTGTCGCACTCGACAGCGAAGAGCCTGTGGCGGCGCGCGGTCTGAAAGACCTGCTCGGCAAAGCCCGCGCTCAACCGAATATCGCGATCCACATTGGGCGCGTCGAGCGTCTGTGGGCTCTCGACGGGCGCGTTGCCCCGCTCGGAGCGGAAATGGCCGCTCCCGTCCGGGTGAAGGGTGAGAACCCAGTGCGATGGCGTGAGCCCAGGGTTGGAGTAATCCACCTGGAAGACAGGATCGGACTGCGCGCAGAGTGTGACCGGCAGCGCGCCCAGGGCCAAAGCCAGCCAGAGGGCTCTCATCGCGCCACTCCCTGCAACCTGAGCGTCTGCGCGGTATGAATGTGGCAGATGGCGATGGCCAGCGCATCGGCCGCATCCGCAGGCTGGGGCACTTCGGAAAGCTCCAGGAGCCGCGCCACCATGAACTGCACCTGTTCCTTTTTCGCCAAACCGTAGCCGACCACGCTGGACTTGATCTTGAGCGGCGCGTATTCGGCCACCGGCAGCTTTTGCGTGGCCGCGGCCAGCAGCGCCACACCTCGCACCTGCCCCAATTTGAGCGCCGACTTTGCGTTCACGGAGTAGAAGACCTCCTCGATCGCCACGACCTCAGGCTGCCAGCGCTCCAACTCTACCGACAACTCGCGAAAGACCTGCTCCAGCCGCTCGGCCGTCGAAAGCGCCTTTCTGAGCCGGATCGCGCCCATCGCCTTGCAGACCAGCCGCGGCTGTCGGCTGGCCTCGTCGGACTCCACGACGCCAAAGCCGGTAATCTCGGTCCCGCAGTCGATTCCAAAGACCCGCATCGGCTGCAAGTTTACCGCAACGGCGGGTTTCTATTCCCGGCTGCCTATTTCCGCTCTCCGATTGCCGATCTTTGGTCCGCGTTGAGCTTCTCCAGCAGTTTGCTGGGAAAGGGCCTGCAGGCGCAGTTCCTTGTGTGCTCGAGATGCCAGTCGATCCGCTCTTTGGCCGTTGCGTTCTCCGGCATCTTGTGCTGCTCGTGCCATTCCCGGTTCATCGTTCCTCCTGGGACAGACCGCTGTTCCATTTCTACCCGTCCTTGCGCCCCAACAGAACGGCGGCCTAGGCAGATAGCCCAGGCCGCCGGCGGTGAACTGTGGGTCTTGGACTAAGGCCATCGCGCTTCAGCGATCGCCCGGCATCCTCACTTCTGCGTCCTTGCAAAACCTTGAGCGTTTTGTGGCGCTACCCGCAAAGCCGGGCTTCCGGAGCGACAAAGCTGCATCGCTGACTTGGAAAAATCGCCAACCCGCGTCTCCCGGTTAGGGCGCATCGTACGGTGAAAGTTGCAGTTGCATCCAGTGCAGTGAGAATCTCTCCACCGGAGCACATCCGGGGTCTGGGGGCACGATGCCCTAGGCCTCAGTCACCTTGTATACGAAAGATCTCAAAGAATCAGTCTGCATCTTTTTGACCTACCTCCCGCCGGTGTGCTGTCAATCTAATCCGCCGGCCGGGCCGCGTCAAGAGAATATTTTCACCAAATCGCAACATTCGCCGGACGCCGTTCCCACTTCCGCGCCCCTGTTCCCCGATCCGTGGTCTCAAGTTTTCACCAGCTATGCAGCCACTCTTCATCCCGGCCGATGCGGATGGGTACGCTGAAGAGCTCGCTCAGCCTGGCCTCGGTCAGGAGCTCCTCGCGCGGCCCGTCGCCGGCGATCCGGCCATCGCGCATCAGAATCACGCGTTCGATCTCCGGCAGGATATCGCCCAGATGATGGGTGACCAGGAGCAGCCCCGTGCCTTCGGCCGCCAGGCGGCGAAGGGTCTCACGCAGCTCCCGCTGCGCGGCCAGATCGAGCGCGTTGGAGGGCTCGTCGAGCAGCAGTTGCCGCGGGCGGTGCACCAGTGCGCGCGCGATCAGGATGCGGCGCTTTTCTCCGGCCGACATTTCGCCCACCAGTTGCCCGGCCAGGTGCATGGCCTCCATGCGCTCCAGCGCCTCGCGTGCGCGATCGCGCATCTCGGGCGTGACATGCAGATTGGGCCAGAGCGTGGAAGCCGAAAAGAATCCGGCGATCACCGCATCCATGCCGGTGGTGACGGCGGTGCGTTCACCGGGCAACTCCGCGCCCATGGTTCCGGCGCCGACCACGCCGAAGTGACGGCGCAACTGGGTCAGGTCCCAGCGCTCGCGGCCGAAGATGCGCACCTGCATACCGGGCTGGAAGATGGGATAAATCTGGCAGGTCATCGCCATGATGAGCGTGGACTTTCCGCAGCCATTGGGCCCCAGAATCGCCACGTGCTCGCCGGCGCGGATGGTCAGGTTGACGTCGTGCAGCACCACCCGGTCGCCGCGCGCCACGTTCACTTGGCGTAGGTCGAGAAACTGTGTTGCATCGTCGCCGATCGACTCTGCCCAATTGGAGAGGTTGCTTTCCATTGCACCGCCTGTAGGTTCCAGCTTATCGAAACGGAAACAGCACGAGGAAACCCGCGCCGCGAGGGAAGCGCGGCGGTGGCCACTCGACTTGACCGGGGCCGGCCGGGTTGAGCTTATTCCGACGTCGCCCGGCCGCGGCCGTTTGTCTTGCTCTGGTACATCAGCTCATCGGCCCGATGGATGAGCCCTTCGGCGTTCTCACCGAGGCGCGAGAGCGCGGCGCCCACCGAGATCGAGAGAGAGATGGGACTCTCGTCATTGCTGGGAATCGAGCTCTCCCGCAGCAGGACGACACAGCGCTCCGCCAGGCTTTTCAGAACGTCCTTGTTCACGCCGCGAACGATGGCCAGGAACTCGTCGCCGCCCCAGCGTCCGACAAAGTCGGTGGGGCGCAGCGAACCGGTCAGAGTCTGCGCCACGTGCTGCAGGGCGCGGTCGCCGCAACTGTGGCCGAAAACGTCGTTGATTTTCTTGAAGCCGTCGAGATCGATGACCAGCACGCCGAGGGGTTCCTTGTGCACGTTGTATTCGCCCAGTGCGGTCAGCAGAGTCATCTCCATGAAGCGGCGGTTCGGCAGTTGGGTGAGATGGTCGAGAAAGGCCAGGCGAATCATCGCCTCGCTCCGGCGCTGTGCCTCGATCTGGGCCGAGTCGTCGCTGAAGATTTCGATGGCCCCGATCACGGCCCCGCCGGCGTCGCGCATGGGCCGGGTACGCACGGCCACGGGAACGCGCTTTCCCTGCTTGTGGCGCAGGAAAACACTCGCCTGGTGCAAGCCGCCGTCGGCGATGCTGGCCACCAGGGGACAACCGTCGTTGCAGAGCTTCTTCCCCGAATGATCGACGTGGCACAGAATCTCTTCCTGGCAGCTTCTGCCGAGGAGTTCTTCTGCCTTGTAGCCGGTCAGGCGATGCGCGCCTTCGTTCCAGTAGAGAACGCGCCGCTCCCGATCCACGAAGTACACACCGTCGCTGATGTGGTCCAGAAGCTCCTTGTAGAAATCCGGGGCGGTCGGCGCAAACGTATTGGGCAAGTCTTCAGGCTTGATGTTGGCTCTCCAAGGGTGTACTTCAATTATCCCATTCCGTGCCGCTTTTCCGCACTCAAGGTCCACGGCGCGAAGAAGTTATCGGCGTTTCGCCGGGATTTTCGATGCCTAATTCGGTCCACTGCCAAGAAAACCGCTCCTCAAAGGCGGTTCTTCCTTCCCCGCGGCGCATTCCCTTCCACCTGCTAAATTAAAGGATTGACACCATGAGCGACGCCTCCCAATTCCTTCTTCCTCGCGGATTTCGCTTCGGCGCCGCCAAAGCGGGGCTCAAAGCCAGCGGCCGCACCGACTTTGCCCTCATTGTGGCCGATGCGCCGGCCAGCGCCGCCGCCGTTTTCACCGCCAACCGCGTGCAAGCCGCGCCGCTCACGGTGGACAAGGAGCATCTGCGCGCAAGCGGCGGGAAAGTGCGCCTGGCCGCCATCAACGCCGGCAATGCGAACTGCGCCGCGGGCCAGGCCGGCCTGGATGCCGCGCGCGCCACCTGCGCCGCAGCGGCCAAGATTTTCGGCTGCCAACCGGAAGAAGTTTTTCCCTCCTCCACCGGAATCATCGGCGTCCCGCTGCCGGCCGAAAAGCTGATTGCGGTTCTGCCCGGCCTGGCTGCGTCCATCAGCCCGGAGCTCGACCACTTCGAGCAGGTGGCCCAGGCCATTCTGACCACCGACACGGTAGAGAAGACCGCCTTTGCGCGGCTGGAAATCGCCGGCCCGGATGGCGAAAGCCAGGAAGTGCGCATCGCCGCGCTGTGCAAGGGCTCGGGCATGATTCACCCGCAATTGGTTCCCCACGCCACCATGCTGGTGTACGTGCTGACCGACGCCCAGGTCGAGCCGGCGGTGCTCGACGGCTATCTGCGCCAGGCCATCGAGGTCAGCTTCAACCGCATCTCGGTGGACGGAGACACCTCAACCAACGACACCGTGCTGCTGCTGGCCTCCGGCGCCAGCGGCGCGGCAGTCGGCCCTGAAAATGCGGGATTCGGCGCCGCATTGACACAGGTGTGCACCTCGCTGGCCCGGCAGATTGTGGCCGACGGCGAGGGCGTTTCGCATGTGGTGGAGTTGCACATCGAGGGAGCGGCCAGCGACGCGGACGCCGTGAAGATCGCCAAGGCCATTGCCCATTCGCCCTTGGTGAAGACCGCCTGGGCGGGCTGCGACCCAAACTGGGGACGGCTGATGGCGGCCATCGGCTACTCAGGAGCCCAGATCGATCCCGAGCGCATCGACATCCAGTTTGGCGAGCTCGAAATCTGCCGCGACGGAGGCCGCGCACCCGAGTTCGACGAAGCCGCCGCGCACGCTTATATCGAGCAGCCCGAGTTCTCCATCGCCATCCAGTTGCACCAGGGCGCGGGCAGCTGCGTCTTCTGGACCACCGACCTGACCCACGAGTACATCCACATCAACGCGGACTACTCCACGTAGGAAATCGCTGAAAAAGCCCGGAGTCTCGGCTGAAATTGCCGGGATGCAACCCTCCAAGGCTGGATGTGAAGTTTCAACAGGTTGTCCATTCGATCTGGACGAAAGAAGCTGGCTTTGGCGCGCGGGGATGTCGATGCCCGTGCCCCATCCTTTCTGTCATCCTGAGCGAGCGCAGTGAGTCGAAAGCCTGCCCTGAGCCAAGCCGAGGGGACCTGCGATTGCTTTTCGTGCTTTGAAAGGGCACGGCTTCAGTCGTGCCGTAAAACCTCAGCAATCAATGGGGTTTTATGCTTCTCCGCGGGACGGCTAAAATGAGGCAATCGCAACAGTCGGTGAGGGCGAAGCGTCGATGACGACCAAAAGCAAACGGAAAAAGACCGGGGCCGCGGCGCCGGAGGCGAAGAACGGCTTCTCGCTCATCTCCAACGAAAAGCTGCTTCAGCTTTACACAACAATGCTCAAGTGCCGCATGTTGGAAGAGCGTCTGCGCGTTCTCTTCAAACAGTGCAAGTTCAGCGGCAACTGCGATGCCGCCGTGGGCCAGGAGGCAGCGGTGGTGGGAGTGGCCATCGATCTGCTGCCTGAGGATGCTGTCGGCCCTTCGCACCGCGACTTCCTCGTCAACTTCATCAAGGGCGCGCCGCTGGAGAAGATGTTCTGCCATCTCTTTGCCAGGGCGGCGAGCCCGGACAAGGGCCGCTCCGCGCCGGCGCACATGGGCGATGCGCCGTTGAATGCGATGACTCCCTCCTCGACCGTCGCCGCCCAGCTCAATATCGCTACCGGCGTGGCCCTGGCCAACAAGATGCAGAAGAACGGCAAGGTCGCCGTGGCCTTCTCCGGCGACGCTTCCACCTCGCTGGGCTTCGGGCGCGAGGCGCTGAACTCTGCCGGGGTCCAGAATCTGCCCATCGTCTTCGTCTGCCAGAACAGTCTGTCGGCCGAGTCCGTGAGCCTCCAACAGCAGGCCAAGGTCGAGGACATGGACCAGAAGGCGCAGGCCTGCGGCTTTCCCGGCATCGCGGTGGACGGCAACGATGTGGTGGCCATCTATCGTGTGGCTTCGGAGGCCATCGCGCACGCACGCAAAGGCAACGGGCCCACGCTCATCGAGTGCAAGACCTGCCGCTTGCCCGGCCACTCCGAGATCGACCCGGGCAACTGCCGCCTCGCGGACGAGCCGGAGCAAGGGAAGGCCAACGACCCGATCCTGAACATGGAGAAGTACCTGGCCGGAAAAGGGCTCTACCGCGAGGAGTTCAAGGCCGAGACCGCCGCGGAGTTCGGCAAGGAACTGGACGTGGCCATTGAAGCAGCGGAAAGATCGCCGTTTCCGGAGGGCCTGGAGGCGCTGGACCACGTGTATTCCTTCAGCATCCGCGAGCGCGCCCTGCACCCGAAGATATGGTCGCCGGAGTTCTCAATGCGGAAGGGGTGATCGATACGCCGCTCGCCGAAAGAATCCTTGTCTCGGCGGCCATGGACGAAATCGCTCAACAGGCGGCCAAGCTGGTGAATTATGAATCCGATCCGCCTCCGCCCTGGGACTGTTTTTTGTATTCCGGCGCAGGTTTTTCCTGCATCGAACTCAGGGAACCGAATGATAGAGTGAGGGGTATGAACGTGAGCAGACGTGTGGCCATAACTCTTGGAATCCAACGCGCTATCGTATGGGCGGGACTTCTCGTCTTGACCGTCTGCCCCCTGGCGGCCGAGACACCGAAAACGCCGCTGGAAAAGGCAGCAGAGGGGGCCGGGCAGAATGCGGACCGCCCGGCATCCGTCTGTGAGCCTTCCGTCCTGGGTTCGCCGTATATTCCGGTGGACAGTTGGATCTATCCGGCGATGCTGCGGCTTCACGCGCTGGGCTTTGTGGATACCGCGTACCTGGGCATGCGCCCGTGGACGCGGGCCAGCCTGGGCCACATGCTGGAAGATACCGGCGACCTGATCCAGGACGCGGCCGAGGATGGACAGGCCGGCGCGAACGAGGCACAGGAGATCTACGAGGCGGTCACTCGCCAATTGCACATGGACACCCAGGGACCTTGCCTAGCGCATGAGGGTAACTCACGCGTAGAGTCGGTCTACTCCGTGGGGCGCGCGATCAGCGGCACGCCGCTGCGCGACAGTTTTCATCTCGGCTCGACCGTCATCAACGACTACGGTCGTCCCTATGAAAACGGCTTCAACAACTACTCCGGCGCCAGCGGGTATGCGGGCGTGGGCAGGTTTCTGCTCTACCTGCGCGGCGAGTTTCAGGGCGCGCCCTCGGCCGCCGGCTACTCGGCCGCGCTGAGCCAGGAGCTTGCCGGCATGGATGTAGGCTTCTTCCCGATCGCCATCAATCCAGCCACCGGCCTTCCCTACGTCCAGACCACCATTCCGCAGGGCCCTATCGGCACGACCACGCAGGGGCGGGTGATGGAGGCCTATGTCTCCGCGGACTATCTGAACCATGTAATCTCCTTCGGCAAACAGGACGACTGGCTTGGACCAGGGTTGGGCGGCGCCATGGCCTACTCGAACAATGCGGAGAATTTCTATTCCTTCCGCATCAACCGCATCGAGCCGTTGCAGATTCCGTTGCTTTCGCGGATCACCGGCCCCTTCCGCTATGAGTTTCTGGTCGGCTCGCTCAAGGGCCACACCTATCCCAACGATCCCTGGACGCATGTCGAGAAGGTAAGCTTCAAGCCCACGCCCGACCTGGAGTTCGGCTTCGAGCGCACTGTGATCTGGGGCGGCGAGGGGATTGAGCCCATTACTCTGCACACTTTCCTGAAGAGCTTCTTCAGCTTTTCTGCTGCCGGATCGGCAGAAGCCACTCGCAATAGTCCCGGCGCGCGCTTTGGCGCATTCGACTTCTCTTATCGGCTCCCCTTCGTCCGTAACTGGCTCACGCTTTATTCGGATTCGGAGGTGCACGACGATGTATCACCGATTGACGCGCCGCGGCGCGCCGCCTGGCGGCCCGGCCTCTATCTCTCCCATGTGCCGGGCATCCCCAAGCTGGATCTGCGGGTTGAAGCCGCCTCCACCGCGCCCCCAGTGCGCATCAGCGATTTCAGCCATAAGACAGACGGCTTTCCTCAAGCCGGCCACTTCATGTACTGGGAAAGCGTCCAGCAACAGGGTTACACCAACAACGGCCAGCTCTTCGGCGACTGGATCGGACGCGAGGACAAGGGCGGCCAGGGCTGGATCACCTATCACCTGAGCGGCAACGAGTGGCTCCAGGTGGGCCTGCGCAGTCAGAAGGCCACGACAGACTTTATCCCCGGTGGCACCACGCTGAACGACATCAACTTCCAGGCGGTCAAGCGCGTCGGCAAGGACTTCGAGATCAACGGCAGCTTCGCCTTCGAGCACTGGAAGGCGCCGATCTACCTTCCCGGCCAGCAGACCGTGACCACGACAACCATCCAGGTCACCTGGTTCCCGGAGCGGAAGGTCAGCTTCTAGAGCCTTTTCAGCTCTGGTGCATACAAAACTTTGGGTGCCCCATCCATTCCGCGTATTTTTGCGGAATGGGTGGGAAAGCACAATGTACGGGTTCAGTTGTAAACACTTGAGCTGAAAATGCCCTAGAGCTTCTCCCCCGTAGGTATAGAGTTTTGGGTGCCCCACCCTCGCCGCGTTCTTGTTTTTGCGGCTAGGGTGGGATAAAAGCCACCCTCTACAGCAACAGGAGAGATGCCTTAACGCTTTGCGCGAGAAATGCAAAGGGAAGGCGCCAGCCCTTTGCCGGCTTCCGGGCGCGGCTTACTTTGCCCGCGGATGCGTCTTGTCGTAGACCTGTGTCAACTGCGCGGTGGTGAGCTGGGTGTAGCGCTGCGTGGTGGAGAGGCGCTCGTGACCGAGGAGTTCCTGGATGGCGCGCAAGTCGGCGCCCTCCTCCAGCAAATGTGTGCCGAAGGCGTGGCGCAGGGTGTGCGGGTGCACGTCGGCGGAGAGACCGCGCAGAATGGCGATGCGCTTGACGATGCGGGCGACGCTGCGGGTGGTGAGGCGCGCTTGGCCGCCGGGCTTGCCCAGGCCGCGCAATTGCAGATTGAGAAAGAGCGCCGGCGTTTCGAGCGCCGGCGTTTTGCCGGCCGCGGCCAGCCGCGCCGCCCGCTCTCCGAGATATGCCCGGATGGCCGCGGCCGCGGCGTCGCCCAGCGGCACGTAGCGTTGCTTTTGTCCCTTGCCGCGCACCAGAATGGCTTCGTTGGCCCAGTGAATGTCTTCCAGGTTCAGCCCCGTCAACTCCGCGTTGCGGATGCCGCAGCCGTAGAGCAGCTCCAGAATCGCGGTGTCACGCGCCGGCCAACTGGCGGCGTCTTCGCCCACCGAGTCGACCACGCGGTTCATCTGCTCGATCGAAGGCACGCGCGGCAGATGCTTGGGCAGGCGCGGCGTGGCCACCAGCGAGGCCACATTCTGCTCGACGTGGCCGGCGCGCGCCAGCCATTTGAACCAACTGCGAATAGCCGCCAGCGCCCGCGCCGCCGAAGCCTTGGAGAGCCCGCGGTCGTAGAGTGTGCCCAGATAGGCGCGAATGTGGGTGTGCTCGATCTGTTCGGGGGTTTGATTCTGGCCGTATTTTTCGGCGATGTACGCGGCAAAGTCGTGCAGCTCGCGGCGGTACGCGCGCAGGGTGTGCTCGGAGGCGGCGCGCTCGTTGGCCAGCACGCGCAGATATTCGTCGGCCAGGGCAAGAAGCGATGGCGCGATCGCCGGCGCAGCCGTTGCGCTCATGCCGTCTCCTCTTTCGGACGGGGACACGGGACGAGATGCAGGCCGCCGCGCGGCGAGGGATGCGGCTCAGCTTCAATCTCCCGGCGCGTGGCGCGCGGATGGTGCAGGCGATGCACGGCCTTGAGCCGGCCCAGCGCCAGATGGGTGTAGACCTGCGTGGTGGAGATGTCGGCGTGGCCCAGCAGCAGTTGCACGCTGCGCAGGTCGGCGCCGTGCTCCACCATATGGGTGGCGCAGCTATGGCGCAAACGGTGCGGGCTGGCGGCGCCGTTGGCCATCTTCACCAGGTGCCAGACCCATTGGCGGGTAAGCGGCATGCCGCGCAAGGAGAGAAAGAGCCGGGTCATGTCCTGGCGTGGCGCCTCCTTCTGATTCCGCTCCTGCGCCGGCGCGTCCGGCTTGGCCTTCACGCTCTTGTGCGCGGAGCTGATGCGCGCCAGATGCGGCCGTCCCTCGCGCAGATAGGTCTCCAGCGCCTCGATGGCGATGCGGCCCAGCGGCACAATCCGCTCCTTGTCGCCCTTGCCGCGGACCTGCACGCGGCCCAGGTCCAGCGTCAGATCGCCGGTGGAGAGCGCCGTCACCTCGGAGACCCGCAGACCGCCCGCGTAGAGCAGTTCGAGGATCGCGCGATCGCGCAGCTCGGTGGCCTTGGCCTGGGGATGCGAGGCGGCCAGCGCAGCCCGCTCCAGCATCTCCGCCACCTCCGGCTCGGCCAGCGACTTGGGCAGCACCTTCCAGGCCTTGGGCGATTCGATATTGACCGTCGGATCGTGGTGGATGCGCCGGTCGAGCAGCAGCCACTTGTAAAAGCCGCGCAGGCAGCTCAGCTTGCGCGCCGAGGAACGCGAGTCGATGCCGTGGTTGCGCAGATGTTCGAGAAAAGCCGCCACATCCTGCTGCGCCGCGGTCAACAGCACGCCGTGCCGGCCCTCGATGAACTCGGCAAAGGTCTTCAGGTCGCTGTCGTATGCCTCGCAGGTGAGCGGCCGCAGCCCCTTCTCCACGCGCAGGTACGCCTGGTAGTCGTTCAAGAGCGTGAGATTGCGCGCCGGGTCCACATTTCCGATTATCCGCGCGTTGGAGCCCTCCCCAACGGCGGCAGGCAGCTTGCCGAACCTCGTTCATCAAGGAATCAACATCATCACCCCCACGCCGGGCCCCGGCCTGCCCGATGCCCCACCGATGACCCGTTTGATGCGCTTCTTCAAACGTTTACGTGCAAAAGCGGGTCCTTTGAAAGAGAATAGAGTTGGAGAGATTTTTCGATCAGGATCGAGGGACGTTTGACGCCGACGCAAATAGAGATTCCCAAGTGGACCGCCCAGGAGCTGGAACGGCTGGTCTTGGATAGCCAACCGAAGGTCGCGGTCTTCGATTGCGATGGAACGCTGTGGGGCGGTGACTCGGGCTATGGCTTCATGGTCTGGTCGCTCGAACAGGGGTTGGTTTCGCGCTCCACCTGCGACTGGATCGACAATCGCCACCGCGCTTACCGGGCGGGCAAGGTGAGCGAGCTGGTGATTTGCGGCGAGATGGTGCAGATCTACGCCGGCCTGCGCGAGCAGGAGATGCGCGCCGCCGCGGCCCAGTATGTGGCGGAGTTTGTCAGCGGACGCATCTTCGCCGAGATGGCTTCACTGGTGGCCAGCCTGCAACGGGCGGGCGTGGAGATTTGGGCGGTCAGCTCGACCAACAAGTGGGTGGTCGCCGAGGGAGTGCGCGCCTTCGCCATTCCCGAAGAGCGCGTGCTGGCCGCCGAGGTGCGCGTGGCCGACGGGCTGATCTCGCACGATCTGCTGGGCGTGCCCACCGACGAGGGCAAGGCCGAAGCACTGGCCAAGGCGGGTTTGCCCGCTCCCGATGCGGCCTTTGGCAACTCCATCCACGACCTGGCGATGCTGAAGATCGCGCGCCATGCCTTCCCGGTGAATCCCTCTCCGGCGCTGCTCGAGGCGGCGGCCAAGTACGGCTGGGGCTACTTCCGTCCGGCTTCGGCCGAGGGCGTCGAGGCGGCGGTCGCGGGAGAATAGCGCCTCGCCTCTCTGCTCCGAGGAAAGATTCCTGGCCAACACGGACCATTCCGCATTCGCTTCCATCGTGCGCGCCACGGCTGCGGGCGTGAGCCTGGCCGTGCGCGCCCAGCCGGGAGCGAAGAAGACGACCATCGGCGGCGTCTATGGCGAGGGAAGGTCGGCTCAACTCAAGATCGCCGTGCATGCTCCGCCGCTGGAGGGCCGCGCCAATCTGGCCCTCGTCGCCTTCCTGGCCGAGAGCTTTGCCGTGCCGAAAAACGCCGTCGAGCTCCTCTCTGGCGAGTCATCCAGAAGTAAAGTCTTCCTCCTCCGCGGAGTGACCCTGGCGCGCGTGCGGGCTCTGCTGGATGAGTGGACCTCGGGACCTGCCTGACACCCACACCTGTCATCCTGAGCGGAGCCTCTCGCAGCTTCATCGCCAGAGGCGCAGTCGAAGGACCTGCGGTTGGTTTTTCGCTTCAGCGGCTGTGCGAGGCGAGCACGGCGGCGAGAGCTTCCTGCGGCTCGGGGCGGACGCGGAAGTCGGCGTGGGCCTCGGCAAAGAGGACGCGTCGGTCGCGGCCGATCACATACGTAGCCGGCAAAGGCAGGCGCCAGCTTGGTTCGCCGTTCACGAAGGGAATGTTGACCAGGACCGAGAGATAGTAGGCGCGGTGGTACTCGGGCACGGTGTACACCAGCCCGAATTGCTCCGCCAGCGCGCAGCCGGGGTCGGAGAGAACGGGAAACGGCAGGCCGTGCTGGCCGGCCATGAAGTCGCTTTGCCGCTCGGTCTGCGGGCTGATGGCGACCATCAGGCTTTCATGCTCGCGAATCTGCCCGTAGAGGTCGCGCCAGGCTTCCAGCTCGGTGGTGCAATAGGGGCACCAGCGGCCGCGAAAGAATTTGACGACCAGGGGACCGAGGGCCAGCAGGTCAGCCGAGCGCACCAGGCGGCCGGTCGCGTCGTTCAGGGCGAACTCCGGCGCCAGCGCGCCAACGGGCAGGATGCCGTCCTCGATGCCAGTCGCGAATAACTCCTCGGCCGCCCGTTCGCCCACCGCCAGCCGCTCCGCCTGCACCAGGTTGCGGGTGTTGGCGGTGATCTCGTCGAGTTGGTCCTGGAGGGGGGTCATGCTGGCACCCGGTTGCCGGTTGGACATTTTGTCGTGTTGCGTAATCTTACCGCCCAAACCGCTGTTTGCCGCCCAGGCCCATGGCCCCCAGGCCGCCGCGCATCATGTTCTTGGCCAGGCCGCCGCTGCCCATCTGCTTGAACATCTTGGCCATCTGGGCGTATTGGCGGAGAAGCTGGTTCACGTCCTGCACCGTCGTCCCGCTGCCGGCCGCGATGCGCTTGCGGCGCGAGCCGGAGATGATTTCGTGGTTGCGGCGCTCGATGGGCGTCATCGAGTTGATGATGGCCTCCAGGCGCACAAACTGCTTTTCGTCCACCTGCTTGGATGCCTGCTGGAGGCCGGCGAAGGGGCCCACCGAGGGCAGCATCTTCAAGATGCTCTCCATCGAGCCCATCTTCTTGATCTGGCGCAACTGGTCGCGGAAGTCCTCGAGCGAGAAGCCGTCGCCGAGCAGAGCCTTTTTGGCCAGTTCCTCGCTCTTCTTGCGGTCCATGGTCGATTCGGCTTTTTCCAGCAGCGACATCATGTCGCCCATGCCCAGGATGCGGCCGACGATGCGGTCGGGATGGAAGGGCTCGAAGGCCTCCGGCTTTTCGCCCACGCCGATGAACTTGATGGGCTGGCCGGTGACGTGGCGAATCGAGAGCGCAGCGCCGCCGCGCGCGTCGCCGTCCATCTTGGTGAGCACGACGCCGGTGAGGCCGAGGCGCAGGTGGAAGTCGCGGGCCGAGTTGACGGCGTCCTGGCCGGTCATGGCGTCGGCGATGAAGAGAATCTCCGACGGGTTGAGCAGCTTCTTCAGCCGCTCCATCTCGCCCATCAGTTCTTCGTCGATGTGCAGGCGGCCGGCGGTATCGACGATGAGCGTGTCGCAGCCCATGATGACGGCCTCGCGGCGGGCTTCCTTGGCCAACCGCTCGACCAGCGCCGAACCGGCGGGTTCGCCCTTCTGGTCGCCTTCGTAGAGCTTGGCCTCGATCTGCTTGGCCACCACCTTGAGCTGCTCGCGGGCCGCCGGCCGGTAGACGTCCACCGAGACCAGCATGGGCCGGTGGCCGCCCTTCTTGAGCCAGGCCGCCAGCTTGCCGGCGGTGGTGGTCTTGCCGGAGCCCTGCAGGCCGGCCATCAGAATCACCGTGGGCGGCTGCGAGGCAAACTTGAAGCGCGCCGTGTCCTTGCCCAGCAGGGCAACCAGTTCGTCGCGAACGATCTTGATGACCTGCTCGGAGGGCGAAAGCGCGGTGAGCACCTCGGTGCCCACGGCTTTGACGCGGATCTGCTCGATCAGGTCGCGGGCCACGTTGAGGTTCACGTCGGCTTCGAGCAGGGCCACGCGGATTTCGCGCAGGGCTTCGGCGATGTTTTCTTCGCTGAGCGTGCCCTGGCCGCGGAGGGTCTTGAAGGCGCGCTGGAGTTTTTCAGTCAGGTTTTCAAACATAGGTCAACCTCAAGTGTATCGCGGGTCTTGGCCGTATGGATGGGCAGGGGCGGGAAGTTGGCGAAGCGACTTCGCAGGAGGCGCGGCGGGCAACTGGCCGGCTGAGTCCAAAGAAGCAACAGGGCCGCATCGTCTCACGCCAGGGGAACTTCCCGAGCGGCGTCCGCGTACAATGAAGAGCGATGGAAGGCATGCGCCGCGCACATTTGACCGTTTCCCGGCTGCTGCTGGCAGGGCTCGTGGGCGCTTTTGCCACGGCCGCGCTGGCCGAGCGGGTAGACGACCTGCCCAAACCCACCGATTATGTGAGCGACAACGCGCATGTGCTGTCGCCCGAGGCCATTGCGCGGCTCGACAGCATCTGCGGCCAGCTCGACCACTCCCAGGCCAATGCGCAGATCGCCGTGGTGACCGTTCACACCCTGGATGGGGCGGACGCGGCCGACTATGCCAACCAGCTCGAAGACAAGTGGAAGATGGGCCGCAAGGGCTCGGACCGCGGCGTTCTGGTGCTGCTGGCCGTGGACGACCACAAGCGCCGGATCGACGTGGGCTATGGCCTGGAAGGCATTCTCCCCGACGGCAAATTGGGCGACATCGGCCGCGAGATGGTTCCGCAGTTGCGGGCCAACGACTTCGACGGCGCGGTGAACCTGGCCGTGGGCGAAATCGCGCAGACGATCGCCGCCGACGCCAAGGTGACGCTGACCGACGACGCGCCCGTTGCGGCAAGCCGGCCCGCGCGCCACGGCCCGGCGATGGGCAAGCTGATTCTGCTGATCGTTCTGCTGCTGTTCTTCGGCGGTTTTCATCTCTTCCGGTTTCTGCTCGGTTTTGGCCTCTTCTCCAGCTTTTTTGGCGGAGGCTTTGGCGGCAGAGGCGGATTCGGCGGAGGCGGCGGATTCGGCGGAGGAGACTCCGGCGGGGGCGGCTTTGGCGGATTCGGCGGAGGCGGTTTTGGCGGCGGCGGCGCCGGCGGCGACTGGTAGTTTCTCAAATCTGCAAACGGGGCTTCCTTGAGTGGAGGCCGGAGGAGAACAGCTTTTATGAGTCGTGGACTTTGGATTGCGCTGGGCGTTGTGGGCGCGCTGGTTCTGGCGGTTTTGATGGTCTTTGGCAGCTACGTGGGCGCCAGGAACCAGATGGTGGCCAAGGACCAGGCGGTGAAGGCCGCGTGGTCGGAGGTGGACGTGCAGATGGAGCGGCGCGCCGACCTGATTCCCAACCTGGTGGAGACGGTGAAGGGCTTTACCAAGGAAGAAAGCACCGTTTTCGGCGATATCGCCAATGCGCGGGCCGGCATGTTGAATGCGCAGGGACCGCAGGCCAAAATCGCGGCCAACGGGCAACTGGACGGGGCCATCGGCCGGCTGCTGCTGCTCACCGAGAACTATCCGCAACTGCGTTCGAGCGACCAGTTCCTGCGCTTGCAGGATGAGCTCTCAGGAACCGAGAACCGCATCGGCGTGGCGCGCAAGCGCTACAACGACGCATTGCAGGAGTACAACACCTACGTGCTCCAGTTCCCCAACAACATCTGGGCGGGCATCGCCGGATTCAAGCAGAACGACGCATTCTTCACGGCCAGCCCGCAGGCGCGGACCGTGCCCAATGTGAAGTTCTAAAAGACGGAACAGGAGACGCAAAAAGGCCATCCCGCGGCATGGGATGGCCTTTTCCTTTTGGGTTGGGGTCCGGGCAAACCGGAGAGGGCTACTTGAAGGAGGCGATGGCGCTGGCCTCGTCGTCGTAGATGTCGAAGACGGTGTAGAGCTTGGTGAGCTGCAGCAGGTCGTGAACCTTCTTGGTGAGCTTGAGCAGCTTGAGTGCGGCGCTCTGGTTCTTGGCCGTGGTATAGGCACTCACGAGCTCGCCCAGACCGGAGCTATCGATGTAGTTCACATCTCCCAGGTTGAGCAGGATGTTCTTCTGTCCCTTGCCGATCAGGTCGCGAATGGCATCGCGTATCTGCACGCTGCCCTCGCCCAAAGTGATGCGCCCGCTTAGGTCCAGAACGGTGACGCCGTCCACTTCACGGGAAGCAATAGTAAGTGCCACGGGAATCCCTCCTTGTTGGTACTACCGTTATAGCACTTTCGCAGTTGGCGATGGCGGGAATCTCCCACCTGCCTTTATCTCCGGCAGAGAAGGATCGATCATCCTTCGCTGCCGGCGTTTTCCGCGCGAGCGCCCTAGAGTTTGTCGTCTACCGGCGCCAGATGTTTGACCAGGGTCAACTCGGTTCCGGGATGCAGTTGTCGAAAGTGTACCTCATCCATGAACGAGCGAATGAGGAAGATGCCGCGGCCGGTTCCGCGCAGGAGATTCTCCGGGGCCAGGGGATCGGGCAGCGTCTCCGGATCGAGTCCCCTGCCCTGATCGGCGATGGTGATGACCAGATCCCGGCCGTTGTTTTCAAAACTGACGGCGACCTGCTTGGCGGGGTCGTACTCGTTGCCGTGCAGCACGGCGTTGACGGCGGCCTCGCGCACCGCCATGGCGATGCGGAAGCGCTCGTCTTCATCCAGGCCCGCCTCGCAGGCCAGCTTTTCCGCGGCGGCCTCCACCTGGCCCACGCTTTCCATGGTGGAATTCAGCTTGAAACTCAGCCGTCCTGTCCCCGGTGCGCTCACCTGGTTCGTATCCGCCTCTTCCGGAGCGGAGCGGGGCAGTTTCTCCCCTCCGCGCCTCAGCAACCTTGCTGGCAGTTTCATGGCTGGCGCGGAAGTGTGTCAAGCACGGCCGGCTCTAGCAGTTCCCGGATTCTGTTTTGCGCCAGCCAACGAGAGATCCCCGCCCTTCCCTCCGCCGGCCAGTTACCGCGAGTCGTTCAGTTATCCAACCGGATTCCCGCAAGGGCGTAAACTGCGGGCAACGGGATACACTCACCTCATGCACCCTCGCACCACAGCCCGCGTAAGCCTGACCGCGCTGCTCGGCACCCCGGTGACCGATGCGCAGGGCCATCTGCGCGGACGGCTGAAGGACATTGCCGTAGCTACCGGCCCCGATGCGGGCAAGGTGGTTGGGCTGGTGTTGAAGACGCGTGCCGGACTGTGCATCGTGCCCTCGCAAGACGTGATGGAGACGCCGGCCGGTACGCTGGAACTGCGCTCCTCCGGGGCGCTGGTTCCGCTCAAGGACGAGGGCAACTACCTCTATCTCGCGCAAGACCTGGTGGACCGGCAGATCATCGATATCCACGGCCGCAAGGTGGTCCGTGTGAACGATGTGGACTTGGAGTGGATGGGCAAGGGCGCGGCGCACCTGCTGCGCGTGGCCGAGGTCGAGGTGGGACTGCGCGGAGCCTTCCGCAGGGTCTTCAAGGGGCTGCTGCCGCGCGCTTCGCTGGAGAGGCTGTCGCGCAAGCTCGGCGCGCACGGAATTCCCTGGCAGTTTGTCGACGTGATCGAGGTCGATCCGGCGCGGCGCGTTAAGCTGCGCATCGAGTACGAACGGCTGGCCGAGATGCACCCCTCCGACCTGGCCGACATTCTCGAGGACCTGGCCCCGGCCGAGCGCGAAGCCGTGTTTACCTCGCTGGACGAAGAGGTGGCCGCCGAAACGCTGGAAGAAGTCGAGCCCAAGCTGCAAAAGGCCCTGCTGGAAAAGCTGGACGAAGAGAAGATCGCCGATATCGTCGAGGAGATGGACCCCGGCGCGGCCGCCGACCTGCTGGCCGAGCTGCCGGAGGAGCAGTCGGGCGCCATTCTCGAGGAGATGGAGCCGGAAGAGCGGCAGGAAGTGGAAGAACTCCTCGAGTTCGACGAGGATTCGGCCGCCGGCTGCATGACCACCGACTTCGTCTCGCTGGGAACGGAGGCGACCGTGGCCCAGGCGGTGCAGGCGCTGTGCGGCTTCGACGGCGACCCGGAGAGCGTGACCGCGATCTATCTGTTGGACGAAAAGCAGGTGCTGCGCGGCGCTATTTCGCTGGCGCGGCTGGTGATGGCGCAGCCGGAGACGCGGCTGGCGGTGCTGGCCGAACCGCGCGTGCTCTCCTGCCCGGCCGACCTGCACCAGAACGATTTGGCCGAATTGTTCGATAAATACAATCTGCACGCGCTGCCGGTGGTGGACGCCCAGGGCCGCATGGTGGGCGAGGTGCAGGCCGACCATGTGATCGCCTTCCTGCGCGAAAAGCTCTGACCTGGCGGAGCGGTAAGACCTTTGGAAAAGCGCCCAACAGGCCTCTTGTGTGCAGAAGGACTCAACTAAATTCCGGCGATGTGGTTAATCTGGAAGAAAATGGCCGGAAATATCCGGATTTGTGAAAGAATCAGGTATGATGCAGTTTCCCAAGATCATTCAGGGCGGCATGGGTGTGGGCGTCTCGAACTGGCGCCTGGCCAATGCTGTCTCAAAACTCGGCCAGCTCGGCGTGGTTTCCGGCACGGCGCTCGACTCTCTTTTTGTGCGCCGTCTCGCCGACGGCGACGAGGGCGGAAATCTGCGCCGCGGACTCGAGGCGTTTCCCTTTCCCGAGATGGCCCGGCGCATCTGGCAGGAGTACTTCGTCCCCGGCGGCAAGGGTCCCGAGACGGCGTACCCGACGATCCCCATGCACCAGCGGCTGGAGCCGCGCAAGCTCGTCGAGCTGTGCATGGTGAGCAACTTTGTCGAGGTTTTTCTGGCCAGGGAAGGCCACAAGAACCCGGTGGGCATCAACTTTCTTGAGAAGGTGCAGATGCCTCACCTCTCGTCGATCTACGGCGCGATGCTGGCCGGCGTGGGCTATGTGCTGATGGGCGCGGGCATTCCACTGCACATTCCCGGCGTGCTCGACGCTTTGGCCATGCAGCGCCCGGCGGAGTACAAGCTGAGCGTGACCGGCGCGGCGCAGGGGCAGGATACGGCCATGCAATTCGATCCGGCCGATTATGCGGAGGGTCCGCTTCCGCTGCTGCAGCGTCCGAGGTTCCTGGCCATTGTTTCTTCCAACACGCTGGCCACGACCATGCTGCGACGGGCCAGCGGACGCGTGGACGGATTCGTGATCGAGACTCCGATCGCCGGCGGGCACAACGCGCCGCCGCGCGGCAAGCTCCAGCTCAACGAAGCCGGAGAACCCATCTATGGCGAGCGGGACCGGGTGAACATCCCGGATATGCGGGCGATGGGCGTTCCCTTCTGGCTGGCCGGAGGCTATGGAAACGCGGAAAAGGTGCGCGAGGCGCTCGACCAGGGCGCGGCGGGTGTGCAGGTTGGCACGGCCTTCGCGTTCACTCAGGAGTCTGGCCTGCGCGCCGATCTGAAAAACACGCTGTTGGCCCAGGCGGTGGCCGGAACGGGCGACGTGTTTACCGATCCGCTGGCCTCGCCGACGGGTTTCCCGTTCAAAGTAGCGCAGTTGCAAGGCTCGTATTCCGATCCGGAGGTGGCTGCGAAGCGGACGCGGGTTTGCGATCTGGGCTATCTCAGGGAGCCGTACGCCGCGCCCGACGGCAAAATCGGCTATCGCTGCGCGGCCGAGCCGGTGGCCAACTACCTCTCCAAGGGCGGCAAGGTCGAGGAAACGGTGGGAAGAAAGTGCCTGTGCAATGCGCTGATGTCCAACGTCGGCTATGCGCAGATTCGCAAGGCGGAGCCGGCCGAGCCGGCCCTAGTGACCGTGGGCGACGACCTGAATACGGTGGCGCAATTCCTGGCGCCGGGGCAATCGTCCTACAGCGCCGCGGACGTGGTTGCGTCGCTGCTGAGCCTGAGCGAAAGCCGGGTTGCCGAGCCGGATTCGGCCGCCGAGCCGGTTTTTGCCGCCGAACCGATTCTGGTCACCGCGTAAGCGCGGAGACCGGGTCGAGCCGGTTAATTAGAGCGTTTTCAGCTCTGGTGCATACAAAACTTTGGGTGCCCCATCCATTCCGCGTGTTTTGCGGAATGGGTGGGAAAGCACAACGTACGGGTTCAGTTGTAAACACTTGAGCTGAAAACGCTCTAGAACAAAAAGGGTGGATCGTTCCTCGCGGAAAGATCCACCCTTTTTGCATCTGCGAATGATTTATTCGGTTTTGCTCCCCGGCACGGGCGCGGCTCCTGGTCCGCCCACGCGGAAGACCTTGGGAACCCGCTCGGCCGGCGCCGGCAGCGCCGGAAAGGCCGCATGCGGCTCGGTCTGGTACCAGAAAGCCGTGGTGTAGAAATCGTCCGAGCGGTGGTTGGCGTGGCCGTGCTCCATGGTCACGCGGATCGACTTCTCAAAAGTGATGGGGCTCTCCAGGTGCCAGCGGTAGAGGCAATAGCGGCCGCCGATGCGCTCCGGATCGACAATATACGGTGCGCCATTGTGCTGGTAGCCAAACGGCTGGCCGCCAAAATCCCAGGCGCCGTTGTAGTAGTCCTCGGTTCCGGTGCCGTTGATGGTCGGCATCGGATCGCCGTCGATGAAGATCATGTCGTCGCCTTCGCCGAACCATTCGTCCTGGTTCTGCTCCACGGCGTGGGTGACGCCCACAAAATGCCCGCGGCCCTCGGCCTCCAGAAAAACATAGTTGTCCGCGCCGCTCAGGTTCTTGCGGTCGCCCACCGGATTGTCCCAGTTGTTCATCCAGTTGTCGGTCCAGCCCTTGCAGGGCGCGGCCTGGCGATACTGCGCGTGGAAGCGGGCCACGTCGGCCGGCAGGCTGGGCAGCGTGACGTAGTCGACGGCAAAGTAGAGATTGTCGGTGCGGACCTTGCCTTCGTTGGTCAGGGTCAGCCGAGCCGAGGTGGAAAACGGCATTTCAAAGTAGGCGTTGAGCGCCTTCATGGGCGCCACGGCCAGCAGGGCGGACTGGTACGTGTAGTATTCGCCCAGGCCCAGGCCGAAAAAATCGCCGATGGGCACTTCGACCGAGGGCGTGCTCTCGCCGTCCCACCAGGCGCGCAGAACGAGGTTCTTCAGGTGCATCGGGTCGCGGGAGTTGATGGTGAACCAGAGGTGAGTGACCACCCCGGCGCCGGTGGCCTCAAGCAGCGTGGCCGTCTGGCCCGCTTCGACGGCCACCGCGTCGCCGTTGCCGCCCGTCCGGTCCCAACTGGAGGAGCGGCGGGTTTTGTAGTTGCGCAGGCGCGACAGCGCGAAGAGTTCCTCGGGCGCGGCCGGCTCCGGTGCGGTAGGCGGCGCGGCGGATGCGGTTTTCCTGGTTTCGCCAGCTGCGGCTCCTGCGGCGCTCAGGCTCAACAGCGCGGCGGCGGAGCCGATGGTTCCCAACAGCTTGCGCCGCGCACGAAAACTTTCAGGGTTGCCGGATGGTTGCATTTGTTTTTCCTCCAAGGCTGAAAAGCTGTGACAACGTAGTGTAATCCCGCGCGGCGGCAGGCTTCATTTGCCTTGTGGAGGGGGAAGCGCTCTTACCGTTTGCGCTCCTTGAGGTGATGGCTGTCGGCGGCCTTCAGCGTCATGCCATAGAGGGACCTGAACTGCTCGATCTCCTTCAGCGTCTTCTCAGAGAAGGGCGCCTTGCCTTCAAAGGCGTGCAGGACGATTCCCTCCAACAGATCGCCGAGGGTCATTTCTTTCAGCTCGGCGACGGCCTTGAGCACCTTCAAGAGGCGTTTTTCCATCCGCACGCCGGTCTGGACGCGCTCGACTTCAACGGATTCACGATTCTGCTGTTCCTGGGCCATGGCTTCCTCCTGTTACATAAGTACCAATGTACCTAGGTAATTAAACCTTGTCAACTCTCTTTTCTGGGATCGTTGCGCCTTTGCGGCGGGCGGGGTTCTCGCACCCCCGCCCGGCCTGTTATGGTCAGTGAGGAAATCAAGATGAATCCTCCTTAGGAAGTCGCGGGCATGGGTAAGCGTTGGCGAATCCGGATACTTCTGTTTCTGGCCGTTCTCGGTCCTGGATTCATCACCGCCAATGTCGATAACGACTCCGGCGGCATCCTCACCTACTCCCAGGCCGGCGCGCAATACGGCTACACCCTGCTGTGGACCATCATTCCCATCACCATTGCGCTGATCGTGGTGCAGGAGATGTGCGCCCGCATGGGCGTGGTCACGGGCAAGGGGCTGAGCGACCTGATCCGCGAGGAGTTCGGGCTGCGGCTCACCTTTGTGCTGATGGTGCTGCTGGTGGTGGTCAACTACACCAACGTGGTCACCGAGTTCATCGGCATCGCCGGATCGATGCACCTCTTCCACATCTCCAAGTTCTTCAGCGTGCCCTTTTGCGCCGCGCTGGTCTGGTACATGGTGGTGCGGGGCAGCTACAAGAGCACGGAAAAAATCTTCATCGTCGCCTCCCTCGTCTATATCTGCTACATCTTCGCCGGGGTGCTCTCGCAGCCCAGTTGGCACGATGCGCTGCTGGCCACGGTTCAGCTCCCGGCCAAGTCGGTGTGGAGCGACAAGGCCTATATGTACATGGCCATCGGCGTGGTGGGCACCACCATCGCCCCGTGGATGCAGTTCTACCTGCAATCGTCGATCGTGGAAAAAGGCATTCGCGTCAAGGACTACGCGGCCTCGCGGCTCGACGTAATCGTGGGCAGCCTCTTCACCGACATTGTGGCCTGGTTCATCATCGTGGCCTGCGCGGCCACTCTTTTCGTGCATGGCATGGGCGCCATCCAAGTGGCCTCCGACGCGGCCGAAGCGATGCGTCCGCTGGCCGGCGATTACGCCTTCATCCTCTTCGCCTTCGGACTCTTCAACGCCTCGCTCTTCGCGGCCTCCATTCTGCCCATCTCCACCGCGTACACGGTCTGCGAGGGCCTGGGCTTCGAGTCGGGCGTGGACAAGAGCTTCAAGGAAGCGCCCTTCTTCTACTGGCTCTATTCGCTGCTGATCGTGGGCGGCGCGGCAACCGTGCTCCTGCTGCCCGACGCGCAGCTGATCAACGTAGCCATCCTCTCCCAGGTGCTGAACGGCGTCCTGCTCCCGGTGGTCATCATCCTCATGCTCATGCTCATCAACCGCACCGACCTGATGGGCGAGCACAAGAACTCCCGCCTGTGGAACGTCATCGCCTGGGGCACCAGCATCATCGTCATCGGCATGACCTTGGTGATGCTCTGGGGCATGATTCCGGGGCACTAGGTTGGCTCACAATCGCTTTCGCGCATTACAATTGCATACCAACGATCTGTCATCCTGAGCGAAGCGTAGCGAAGTCGAAGGACCTGCGGTTTTTTTGAGTTCTCTGTCGCAACCCAATCGGGCCGGATCGATAGGCTGGGTGCCCCAGGTCTCCATTTTGGGACCTGGGAGAGCCGTATGGCCATCTCAGTCGAGATGCCCCGCTTGCCGTTCACCAATTCGGAAAGCGTGGTGCGTGTGACGCCCAGGGCGCGCGCTGCTTCTGTGATGGCAACGCCGCGTGGGTCGTCGTCCTCATAGAGGCGTTTCAGCCCCTTGTGGCGGAAAGATCGAATCGTGAGCAAGCGTAATGCGTAACATAACGGGGGCCAAGTGGGCTATTGGTCGGATGCTTGATGCCGATCCTTGCCGCTCTGCCGAAGGGACAGGCTCACCGCAGGGGTTTGCAGATTATTTCCCCAGTGCGCAGAATGAAAATATGCAGATCGATCCCGGCCTCTGTCAGGGATGTGATCGGTCCGTACCACCGGGTACCCCCCTCCCCCCCCGCGAAAATCGCAAAAAATCAGCATAACCTCAATATAATCAGTTGGATGCAGCAATTTATGGTCGCGATTATCATCCGGTAAGTGGTTTATAATCAATCACTTAATGGATGCATAGGCCCCGATTTTTGTGTCTGGATTCCTTCATGCATTCCACCAAAGCCGGCCATCCTGGGCCGGGCGTCCCATTCTTCGCTTCTCTGCGGACGGATGCGTGAGGCGGGCTTCGGCCCGGCGCATGGCAAGGCCGGCCCCACCGCGGGGGCCTACAGCAGCTTGCCAGCGGCCAGGTCGCGGATGAGGTTGCGGTCGGCGGCGAGGAAATCGTAGCCGGGCAGGTCTTCGAGTTTGACCCAGCGAAATTGATGGTAGATGTGGTTGACGATCTCGCCGGAAAATTCGTGCACGGCGAAGAACTGCAGATCGACGGCGCCGCCATGGCGATAGTTGTGACGGACGCGGGTGACGCGCGGACCGATGGTGGCGTGAATGCCCAGTTCCTCTTCCAGCTCGCGCGCCAGCGCCTGCTCCGCGCTTTCGCCGGCCTCGATCTTGCCTCCCGGAAACTCCCACTGCATCGCCATCGGCTGGTCCGGACGGCGCTGGCCGATCAGGACCTCGCGCCCACGCACGATGAGCGCGGCCGCGACGAGCCGGAGAGCCGGCCCGGCGCGGCGAATGTTGGAATTTGGGGTGCCATCTTCCACTCTTTTAGTGTAAACGCACCAAAAGGGATGCAGAACCGCATGGAGAGGCGGGCTTTGACGCGGTGAAAGCCGCAGGATTTGCCCGAAAGCCATGGCCGACAGGGATGTGCTCTTCGGTCTTCCGCGCTTTCAAAGGAGCGGGTTGGCGCGCTTGCCGAAGAGCGCGGCGCCAATGCGAATGCGGGTTGCACCCTGCTCAATGGCCAGCGGAAAATCGCCGCTCATGCCCATCGAAAGCACCTCGAGCGAGAGCCGGGGATACGCGGCGGCCCAGCGGTCGCGCCAGGCCCGCAGGCCGCGGAAACAGGCGCGCGTCTCGTCCTCCGGCACACCGAAGGGAGCGATGGTCATGAGGCCGCGCAGTTCCAGATGAGCCAGGTCCGGCAGCCGCTCCAGCAGTTGGGCGGCATCGTTGGAGTGCGGGTCAAGGCCCGCCTTGGTCTCCTCGGCGCTGAGCTTGACCTCGATCAAGATCGGCAGGCGTTTGGCGCACTTGCCCGCGGCATCGTTCAGCCGTTCGGCCAGGCGCAACGAATCGACCGAATCGATCCCGTCAAAAAGCTCCACGGCGCGAGCCGCTTTGTTCGATTGCAGGTGGCCGATGAGATGCACGCGGAGGGGGCTTGCCGCGTTCTGCCGCAGCCCATCGAGCTCCGGCGCCTTGGCGGCAAACTCCTGCACGCGATTCTCGCCGAAGAGCGCAAGACCCAGCGCCGCGGCCTCGGCCAGCGTGGAGGCCGGATAGGTTTTCGAAACCGCCATCAACTCGACCGCCTCACGCCCGCGGCCGGCCTGGCGGCAGGCCTGCGCGATAGCAGCTTCCAGTCGCTCGAGATTTTCGGCCAGCGCCGTCATGGTGCTCCTAGATAAACCCGGCCCTGCCCGCGGGCATCCAACCAGATCATGTGGACCGTAATCCTGCTCATCTTCTCCAACATCTTCATGACCTTTGCCTGGTACGGGCACCTCAGGTTCCGCCACGAGGCGCTGTGGAAGGTGATTCTCGTGAGTTGGAGTATTGCATTTTTCGAGTACTGCTTCCAGGTGCCAGCCAACCGCATCGGCGCCGACCGCTTTAGCCCGGTTCAGCTCAAGGTGATTCAGGAGATCATCACTCTGGTGGTCTTCGGCGTCTTTGTCACCTTCTACTTCGGCGAGCATCTGCGCTGGAACCACGCAGCCGCGGGAGTGTGCCTGGTTGCGGCGGCGTTTTTCGTCTTCCACCAATGGTAGCTTCACCCAACGAACGGAAGCCGGCCGAGGCCGGTTCCCCACCCTTGCGACAAAAACAAATCGCAAGGATGGGCCACGGGGCTTTTGTCGCGCAGTCGGCAATCGGCCGATTTCAGTGGCCGTGCGCTTCGAGGAACTTCTCCGCCTCCAGCGCCGCCATGCAACCCGACCCTGCCGCCGTAATCGCCTGCCGGTATCGCCTGTCCTGCACATCGCCGCATGCAAACACGCCCCGCACCACCACCCCATTGAGTGTGGTCAGCACGTTGCCCGTGGTGCGGATGTAACCGTCCGCGTCGAGATCGATCTGGCCAGCAAACATCCTTGCGTTCGGCTCGTGACCGATGCCGAGAAAGAGCCCGCTGACGGGCAAAACGCTCTCCGCGCCGTTGGTGACGTCGCGCAGGCGCAGGCCCTTGACCTCGTGCTCGTCCCCGCCCAGAACCTCTTCGACCACGGTGTTGGTGCGCAGTTCGATGTTGGGATGGGCGATGGCGCGCTCCAGCATGATCTTGGAGGCGCGGAAGGCCTCGCGGCGATGCAGCAGCGTGACCTTGCTGGCGAAGCGGGTGAGGAAGAGCGCCTCTTCCATGGCAGAGTCGCCGCCGCCGACCACGGCGATCTCCTTGCCGCGGAAGAAGAAGCCGTCGCAGGTGGCGCAACTGGAGACGCCGTGGCCGATCAGCGCCTGCTCGCTGGGCAAGCCCAGCCAACGGGCGCTGGCGCCGGAGGCGACAATCAGCGTGTGCGTGCAGATTTCCCCGGCCGAGGTGTGCAGCCGAAAGGGATGGACGCCCAGCTCGACCTTATTCAGATGAGCAAGCTGAAATTCGGCCCCAAAGCGCGCGGCCTGCTTCTTCATGTTGTCGATCAGTTCCGGGCCCTGGATGCCTTCGGGCCAACCGGGAAAGTTTTCGACCAGCGTGGTGATGGAGAGCTGGCCGCCGGGCTCGTGGCCTTCCAGAACGAGGGGTTTGAGTCCGGCGCGGCCGGTGTAGATGGCCGCGGTCAGTCCGGCGCAGCCGGAGCCGAGAATTACGGTGTCGCGAATCTCTGTCATGGGTCTTCCCTGGTTGATTTTAGACGGTGCGGGCGGGCGCGGTTGCGCGCCGGGCCGGGCCTCCAACATGAGGCCGTTTTCATTATGATGAGCCTCATGGCGAATCTGACTCTAATCTACGGACTGCGGCTGCTCCCCGAAGGCGAAGTCACCGAGATCCAGGACGCGACGCTGAAACTGGCCAACGGCCACCAGGCGCACGTGACCATGCACCTCATCGAGGGTTCGCGCGAGGAGATCGAAAAGCAGCTCAAACGCAGCCTCGACGCGTTCTTCGACTTCTACCCGGAGATCTAAGAGCGGGAAACCGGGACGGCCGCGAATCCCACCCTTGCTGCAAAAACTGAGACGCGGCCAGGATGGGGCACCCAGTCTTTGCCAAGCGCCGGGGGCCGGCTCATGAGCCGATTCCAAGCAATCCTTAGAATTTTCCAAGACGATTCAAATCCAAACGGTCCGTCAGCTGCCGGAGGAATCCCTGTCTGGAGGGTTTCCTGTGCCCATTCCTGTCTTTGCCTGGCAGCGCGCCGCGCGAGTTCCCTGCATTGCATGCGCATTTCTGATGCTGGCTCTCGCCGCCAGGGCCGGCGGACCAAAGTACGTGGCCGGAGCCAGCTACTTCGATCCCGCGGCGCTCGGCCAGCCCGTCCACTGGGCCGGCGGGCAGGTGGACTACTACGTGGATCAGGGTCCGCTGAACGGCTCGGTGAGCAACCAGCAAGCCACGGCGATGGTGGACGCCGCGGCGGCGTTGTGGAGCGCGGTTCCGACGGCCGGGGTAACGCTGGTGGATAAGGGACCGTTGAACGAAGACGTGAGCGGCGCCAACCTCGTGGTCAGCGGCACAAACTTCACGGTCGCCAACGAGCAGACGACTCAGGTGGGCCAGATTACCCAGCCCGCGGATGTGACGCCGGCGGCGACGAGCTACCCGCTGGGCGTGATCTTCGACGCGGACGGCTCGGTGATCGACGCGCTCTTCGGCACGGGCGCGAGCCAGCCCACAAGCTGACAGAACAACGGCGTCTTCGTCTGGCTGGACAACATCCACACGGACGCCACCATCGCGCACGGCATCCTTCTGCTCAACGGACTGTGCGCCACCGACGCCAACCTGCTGGAGATGATGAGCTTTGAGCTGGAGCGGGCCTTCGGGCGCATTCTGGGCCTGGATTCTGCGCAGGTGAATCCCGGCGCCCTGCTGAACGGCGAAAGCGGCGGCACGCTGGGCTGGCCGGTGATGCAGCCCCTCAGCGGCGTCTGTGGCCCCAGCGGCGGTGCCTGCATTCCCAACCCCACGACGCTGCGCTACGACGATATCGCGGCCCTCAACCGCATCTATCCCATCACCGCGCAAAACCTGGCCGGCTTTCCCGGCAAGCAGATCACCGCGGCCAATACGGTTTCGATCCAGGGAACCATCGCCTTCAGGACCGGCGTGGGGATGCAGGGCGTGAATGTAGTGGCCCGGCCGCTGGACGCGGAGGGCAACCCGCTCTACCAGTACACGGCGACCTTCGTCTCCGGCGGGTATTTCAACGGCAACCACGGCAATCCGGTGACAGGCTGGACCGACGCGAACGGGAACCTGCTGACGATGTGGGGTTCGAACGACGCGGCGCAGCAGGGCTTCTTCGACTTGAGCGGAATACCGCTGCCGCCGGGCGCGGCGACGGCCGACTACCAGGTCAGCTTCGAGGCGGTCGATCCCCGCTACATCCTGACCAACTCGGTCGGCCCCTATCTCGACGGCCAGGTGAGCCCGTCGGGAACCTTGCAGAGCATTCAAGTGCCGGGCATGGCGGCGGGCAGCGCGCAGACGCTCACGGTGAACGTGGCCGACTCGGCGGCGGGCGATTACCAGGACGCCATCGGCACGCAGGCTGAGCCGCGCGCGCTGCCCGCCAGCGGCATGTGGTGCGGGAAGCTGAGCCAGGTGGGCCAGGGCGACTGGTTCAGCTTTCCGGTGCGTGGCGGACGCACCTTTACCGTAGTGACGCAGGCGGTGGACGAGAGCGGCGCGCCAACGGAATCGAAGGTTATGCCAGCGCTGGGCGTGTGGGACGCCTTCGATCCGGTGGGGGCCTCGCCGGTGGGCGCGGGCCCGGGGATGAATGGCCTGGCGACGGGTGAAAGCTGGCTGCGGGTGAGTTCTTCGGGCGCCGACCAAGTGCGCATCGGGATCGCCGACCAACGCGGCGACGGCCGACCGGATTACGGCTACAACGGATGGGTTCTCTACGCGGACACGGTGCAACCGCAGCGACTGCCGGCCTCAGGAGGCCCGATCGTCATTCACGGCATGGGCTTTCGCCTGGCCGACACGGTGCTGGTGGGTGGGCAGACGGCGGTGGTGGTCAGCATCTCGCCCAACGAGATCGCGGCCATTGCGCCGCCAGCCGCCAGCGGGGTGACCGGCTCAGTGGACGTGGAGGTGGACGATCTGCCCGCATTTTACGCGGCGGGCATCGTGTCAGGCGGCGTCAGCTACGACTCTGGCACGGGCGACGCGCTGACGCTGCTCACGGCCCCCACGAGCACGGTGCCGATCGGCGTGCCCATCCCGTTTTCGGTGACCGCGCTGGGGCCGGATCTGAGTCCGGCGGGCGGAGTCACCGTGATGTATACGCTCGTCAGCGGGACGGCCACGCTCTCCTGCGGCCAGCCGACCTGTTCGGTGACCGCAAGCGGCGACGGCCGCGCCACGATGAACGTGACCGCTGCCGACGGAACCTGGTCGATCGTTACGGCGTCGCTGACCAACGGTTCGACGATTCGGACCGAGTTCAGCGGCGGCGCTCCGCCGGTGCTGGCAGCGCTGACACCGCAGCTTTCGCTGGCCGCGGGCGCCACCGCGACCTGGACGGTGCAGGCGCTGGTGCTGAACAACGGCGTCCCCATGGGCGGGCAGACAGTGGCTTGGCAGACGACAGGAAGCGGCATCGCTTCACTTGGCAGCACGGCCGCGATCACCAATTCGAGCGGCATCGCCACCCAGACGCTGACCGCCGGCCCCTTGACTGAGGGCCAGAAGGGCACCATCAATGCCTGCCTGAACGGCACCAGCCAGCGCGTCGCCTTCACCGCCTTCGGCGCACGGCCGGAATACGCGCTTCTGAAAGCCGTCTCCGGCACAACGCAGAGCCTGTCGCTCCAGTCCACGCCCAGCCAGATCGTGCTGCGGCTGCTTGACATGGACGGCAACCCCATGGCCGGCGGCACGGTATCGCTTTACCAGGCGCTTTACGCGTGGGCGCCGCCCTGCGCACCGCATGGGTTGTGCGCGCCGGGCGCGCTGCTGGCCACGCAGAGCGCCACGGCGACCTCGGCGCTGGACGGGACCGTCACCTTTACGCCGGCATCGCTGCCCGGCGTGGCCACCAATCTGGTTGCGCTGGCCGCCAGCGGCAACACCGCCACGGTGAACATCGCGATCGAGCGGCATCCATGAGGCAGCTTCCAGCTTCTAGCCAGGAACCGGGAGCGAAACGTCGCGGCAAGAAAACCCCGTGCCCCATCCATGCGAGTTTCTTCTGTCGCATGGGTGGGAAACCACGAACTCCCAGCCATTCGAGTAAACTGGTAGTGCGATGCTCGACTTGGGATTTGTCCGGGGCAACCTGGAACTGGTGGAAGAGAAACTACGCGCGCGCGCGGCAGACCCGGCTGCGCTGCTGGGCGATTTTCGGGCCCTCGACCAACGCCGGCGCGAGGCCATTACCACGGCCGAACGACTGAAGGCTCGCCGCAACGATCTGAGCCAGCAGGTGGGCGCGCTGAAGAAGGCCGGCCAGGACGCCACGGCGGTGATGGACGAGACCCGCGCCCTGAAAGACAAGCTGGACGAGTTGGACCGAACCGCCGCATCTCTCGACGAAGAGTTGCGCCGGGTGCTGGCGCGAATTCCCAACCTCACGCGAGACGAGGTTCCGACCGGAAAATCCGAAACCGATAATCTCACCGTGAAGACCTGGGGCGAGAAGCCCGTTTTCAATTTCGAGCCTAAGCCGCACTGGGAGCTGGGTGAGGCGCTGGGCATTCTCGACCTGGAGCGCGCGGCCAAGCTGAGCGGCGCGCGGTTCGCGGTGTACATGGGCGCGGGCGCGCGGTTGGAGCGGGCGCTGATCGGCTTCATGCTCGACCTGCACACGACGAAGCACGGCTATACCGAGGTGCTGCCGCCCTTCATGGTCAATTCGAAGAGCCTTTTCGGCACCGGACAGTTGCCCAAGTTTGCCGAGGACCTCTTCCGCTGCTCGGATGCCGACGCCGAGGCCGCTGCACGCGGCGAGTTCAAGGACGCGGACCACTGGTTGATTCCCACCGCCGAGGTTCCGGTCACCAACCTTTACCGCGACGAGATTCTGGACGAGGCGCGGCTGCCGATCCGGCTGACGGCCTACACGCCCTGCTTCCGCGCGGAAGCTGGAGCGGCTGGCAAGGACACACGCGGCATCATTCGCCAGCACCAGTTTCAAAAGGTGGAGCTGGTGAAGTTCACGCGGCCCGAGGACTCCGAAGCCGAGCACGAGCGGCTGACCCGCGACGCGGAAGAGATTTTGGAGACGCTCGACCTGCCTTACCGCCGTATGCTGCTCTGCACCGGCGATACCGGCTTCTCCTCGGCCAAGACGTACGATCTGGAAGTTTGGCTGCCGGGGCAGCAGCTTTACCGCGAAATCTCCTCCTGCTCGAATTTCGACGCCTTTCAGGCGCGACGGGCCAATATCCGCTACCGGCCGGGAGGCAAAGGCAAGCCGGAGTTTGTGCACACCATCAACGGCAGCGGCCTGGCCGTGGGCCGCACATGGCTGGCGATCCTCGAAAACTATCAGCAGGCCGACGGCACAGTGCTGATTCCACAGGCCCTCCGGCCCTACATGGGCGGGCTGGAACGAATTGTAAGGGAGTCTTGATCGTGAGCGAATCATTGAGCCCAGACGGCGCGGTTGCGCAACCCGAGCGCGGCGTAAGACAGATTCTGAAGAGCTATTTCTACTGGACCTATCCCCGCGGCTGCGTCCACTACGACATCATGGTGACGATGATTCTGCTGTTCATCTTCATCACGCCGCACGTATGGGATTTCGGCGACAAGCCATCCGCGATCGCCGGACCCGCGCACCCCATCCAGGTGGCGGGCAACGACGGCCACGGGCTGATCATCACTGTGCAGGCCTCGGATGTGAACGTACCCGCGGGCGCCACGAACCAGGTGGTGAAGAGGGCGCTGCGCAAGGCCATTGAACCCGTCACCGGGGACGCCGTCTTTGTGGAGCGGTGGGAGACATTCGCGGATTCCCAGGGAAATATCGCCTGGAGAGTCTGGGCGCACCGCTAAGTCGATTTATTCGCTTCCATCCGGCACACTCGCGCATCCAATAGAGTAAGGAAATCTATGCGACTGGGAATCAAGCTGCTCTTTGCCGCGTCCATCGCGCTCGCCCTGCTGCCGGGCCGCGCCGCCTTTGCCTCACCCGCCGACGAAAAGGAACTGGAACGCGTGCTGCACCGTCTGGACGTGGCGGCCAACAGCTTCCACACCACCTCGGCCGACTTCGAGTTCGACTCCGTTGAGACCGACCCGGTCTTCGACAAGGACGTGCAGAAGGGCACGGTCTACTACGAGCGGAACGGCTCTGCCTTCCAGATGGCGGCGCACATCAATGAAGTCAACGGCAAGCAGGTTCCCAAGGTGCTCACCTACTCCGGCGGAGTTATCAAGCTCTATGAGAAGCTGCCCAACCAGGTGACCACGCTCAGCAAGCTGAGCCAGTACGGAAGCTGGTTCATGCTTGGATTCGGCGCCAGCGGCAAGGATCTGGCCGCCAAGTGGGATATCAAGTACCTGGGCCAGGAGACGCTGGACGACGTGAAGACCGAGAAGTTGGAACTCGTGGCCAAGGACCCGGCAGTGCGAAAGAACGTGCGCAAGGTGACCATCTGGGTGGATCTGGACAAGGGCGTGACGCTGAAGCAGGTCTTCGACCAGGGCCCGAGCACCTACCGGGTGAACGTGTACTTCAACGTGAAGATCAATCAGCCCCTGCCCGCCGAAGTCTTTACCTTCGCGACCGATCGCCAGACGCAGTTCATCAACCGGTAGAGCGCGAGCCCGCCCAGCACAAAGAGGATGGGGAAGCACTCCAGCGTGTAGCGCGCTTCAGGAGCCTCCACGGTCATCAGGAGGGCGCTGCGCAGCAGGATATAAGCCAGCATACAGGGCCAGAGGCGCGGGCGCAGGCAAAGGCCGGCAAATCCCAACAGCAGGAACAAGGCGTTCAACCCCGCGTAGGCCCAACTGAAACGGGTCTCGGCGCGGTGATGGGCATAGACCCACCAGTCGAGGTCGATGGGCAGGTTCTCCACGCGGGGCCGCAACCACATGTCGGCCATCCGGCCCAGCGGCAGACAGAGGTAAGAACGCAGCGGATGGGCGGCGATGCGCTCCTGAGCCAGACGGGCAAAGCGTGCATCGAGGTCCGGCGTCAAATCCTGACCATTCTGGTTGTAATCGGCAGCCAGTGCGGCGGTCTCAGCGAACTGCGCGGGCGAGTCGAAGGCCCGGCTGGGCAGCTTCGTCAGGTCCAGCGGCGCACCCGGCACATTCCAGTAGATGTCGTAGGTGGAGACAAAATCCAGACACCAGGTTTTGACCCAACTGATCCATCCGGCGTGAGTGTCCTCGCCGGGATCGGTGGCGTAGCGCGGCGCCAACGGCTCAAAGACGTGAAAGACCTGCCAGTTGCGACCGGTCCACGCGGCAAAGGGCGCCAGCGCCAATAGCCCGCAGACCAGGGCCATGCGGGCGAGGTTGGGAGTCTTGCGAACCGCGGATTGCCCAGCGGCTTTGAGAGGGCGCGACTTTTTCCGCGCCGCGAGAGCGGGAAAAACGAGCGCCGGGACCAGCGCGACGGCCACCAGCGCGCCGTCGGGCCGCAGCAGGGCTGCGAAGCAGACCGCGAAGGTGAACAGGAGCGCACTCGGCCATGCAGGCCGCGCATGAAAGCGGGCCACAGACCAGAGCGCCAGGGCTATGGCAAAGAGCGTCGGCGTCTCAGTGAGCGGGGCAGCCGCATAGATCGCCGTGAAGGGGCAGAGCGCGGCCAGCCAGAGCGTGCACAGCGCCGCGCCGGAACTGAACGGCGGAGGCGCGATGCGGCGCGCGAAGCCAGCCAGGAGCAAGCAGCCGCAGAGATCGAGCGCAATTTGTAGCCCGGCTGCCGCGGCATAGTTTTCCATGCCGAAGATGCGGAAACAGAGGGCGAGAAAAAGCGGATAGCCGGGCAGGCGGATCAACGTTGGATAAATTTCACCGCTGGCCACGGTGAGCGCATAACGGCCGTGCAGAAGCAGGTTTTTGGCCAACCCTCCATAAATCAGCGTGTCGCCGTTGACCTGAAAGAACTCCTTGAGCATCCATAGACGCAACACCAGGCCCGCGGCGAGGGCCGGCAGAACAGGCAGCGCACGGCGCAGGCCGGCAAAACTCCGGCCCCGCGCCGTCAATTGACTCTCGGAGGCAGCTTCCATACGATTCGTACTGTATAGCGTAGACGGTTTTCGCGGTCTCCGCATTTAGGATTAAAAAGACCGGCCATGCCAGATAAACAGATATTTTTCGATCCGCAAAGAAAGCGCTGGAAGCGTTTGCGCCGTGTCTTCGATGTAGCGGCCGTAGCCTCCACGCTGGTTTTGGCCGGATTCATCTTCAATGTGCTGCGCAATCAGCAGTTACCAGAGTTGCTGCTGCCCACGCCGAAGCACAACTACAAGGCTTTGCCCGAACGGGCTCCCGTGTCGCGCGGCGCCAAGGAGCCGCGGCCGGCGCGGCGCAAGACCGGCCGCAAGCCCTCCGAGATTCCCTTCAACACTGGCGAAGGTTTGCGGGCGGCCTACTACGTCCAGGACGATGCGGCCAGCTATTCCTCGTTCAAGGAGCACGTTCACCAGATCGACATGCTGTTTCCCGAGTGGCTGCACGTGAATGCGCCTCTGGGACGTCTGATGGCTATGACCGGCGACAACCGCGAGTATCCGGTCGTGGATGGCGCAACCGTTCACGATCCCGACGAGCTGAACCGGATCAAGCGCGTCATCCAGGGGGCCAAGGAAGATACGGAAGTCTTTCCCCATCTGACCAGTTACAACCCGCACACGCAGAGCTTCGATGCGAGCATCGGCAGCGTGATTACGGACGTAAACAAGCGCACCGTATTGCGGCACGAGATCGTCCGCTTTCTGACGGCGTTCAAAGGCCCCAAAGGCGATTGGATGTACCCCGGCCTGTCGCTGGACATTGAAAACCTGCCCGACGATGCGCAACCGGCCTACATGAGCTTCATCCAGGAACTCTACGCGGATATGCATCCGCTGAACCTGAAGCTCTATGTGAACACGCCGGCCTCGACCGAGGACAACGATCTGAAGCTGATCGCGGCCAACTCCGACGGCATCCTGCTAATGAACTACGACGAGCACGAGGTGGACAGCATGCCGGGTCCCATCGCCAGCCAGGAGTGGTTCGTCAACAACCTGCGCCGGGCCATGAAGGTGGTGCCCAAGGAAAAGCTGATCTGCGCACTGGGCAACTACGGCTATGACTGGACGCTAACGATTCCCAATCCGAAGGATCGCAAGCATCCCAAGCCACGCGTGCTCGACACCGAAGTGCTGTCGGTATCGGAGGCATGGCAGAACGCCTCGGACGCCGACGCCGACCTGGATCTCGATTACGACACCCTCAATCCCCACTACGAGTACATCGACGAGGACCTGAACCAGCGCCACGTGGTCTGGTTCCTGGACGGAGTAACGCTGCTGAACGAGCTGCGCGCGGCGCGCGGGCTGGGTCTGCAGACCTTTGCACTGTGGCGGCTGGGCTCAGAGGACAGCTCGCTGTGGAGCGTCTGGGACAAGCCGAGCAGCCCGGAGTCGCTGCAAGCGCTGGCCAGCGTGCAGCCGGGCCACGACGTGGATACGGAGGGTGACGGCGACATTCTGCGCGTGATCGGCCTGCCCCACCCCGGCAAGCGCACCGTCTCAGTGGATACGGACGAGCCCGACCCGCGCAAGAAACTCATCGTGGATGAGCACATGGACGTGTATCCGCGCACCTACACGATCGAGCAGTACGGCTACCATCCGAATGAAGTCGCGCTCTCGTTCGACGACGGCCCCGACCCCAAGTGGACGCCAAAGATCCTCGACATTCTCAAGGAGAAAGGCGTGAAGGGAACCTTCATGCTGATCGGCGCCGAGGCCGCGGAAAATGTCGGCCTGATGAAGCGGATCGTGCGCGAGGGCCACGAGATCGGAAACCACACCTACACCCATCCCGACATCAGCGAAATTCCGCCGCGCCGGCTGGATCTCGAGGTGAAGCTGACGGAGCGCCTGTTCGCCAGCAAACTCGGCATACAACCGCTCTACTTCCGCCCGCCCTACGACATCGACGAGGAGCCGGACACCGACGACGAGGCCGCGCCGGTGGTGCGCATCCAACAGGACGGCTTCACCATCATCGGCAATAAGATCGACACCAGCGACTGGGACGAGCATCCGCGGAAGAGCCCGCAGGAGATTGCGCAGACCGTTTTCTACTGGCTCGACCTGATGAAGGCCAAGCCGCAGTTCCGCGGCTCGATCATCCTGCTGCACGACGGCGGCGGCGACCGCTCGGCGACCGTGGCCGCACTGCCCTTCCTCATCGACGCGCTGCGCGCCCGTGGCTACACCATCGTGCCCGTCTCCTCGCTGATGGGCAAGACGACCGCCCAGGTGATGCCCAGGCTCACATTTTGGCAATATCTCCGCGCGCTCCCCGACTCCATCGCCTTCTCCGGCGCGGCCTTGATCGTCAAGTTCATCGTGATGGTCTTCTTCCTGGGCAACATCCTGATGGGCGCACGCCTGATTTTCGTGGGCGTTCTGGCCGTCATCGATCGCCTGCGCAAGCCCCACCGCCCGGCTTCGCCCGGCTACAACCCGCGCGTCGCCGTCCTCATCCCCGCCTACAACGAAGAGACGGTGATCGTGCGCACCATCCGTTCCGTTCTCAACTCCGACTACACCAACCTGCACGTCATCGTGATCGACGACGGCTCGCTGGACCGCACCTTCGACGTGGCCCGCGAAGCCTATGCCGCCGAGATCGCCGCCGGTCGCGTTCAGGTGCTCACCAAGCCCAACGGCGGCAAGGCCGCCGCGCTCAACTACGCCCTCGAACGCATGGACGAGGAGATTTACGTCGGCATCGACGCCGACACCGTCATCGCCGCCGACGCAATCTCGAAGCTCATTCCCCACTTCGAGGACCCGCGCATCGGCGCCATGGCCGGCAACGCCAAAGTGGGCAACCGCGTGAACCTCTGGACGCGCTGGCAGGCTCTGGAATACATCACCAGCCAGAACTTCGAGCGCCGCGCCCTCGACCTCTTCCACGTAGTCACCGTCGTTCCCGGAGCGATCGGCGCCTGGCGCACTGCGCCCGTGAAGGCCGCCGGCGGCTATCCGCTGAACACTGTGGCCGAAGACGCTGACCTGACGATGAACCTGTTGGAGCAAGGGATGCGGGTGGACTACGAGGACCGTTCGCTGGCTTATACGGAAGCGCCCATCGACGCCAAGGGGCTGATGCGGCAGCGCTTCCGCTGGTCATTTGGCACGCTGCAAGCCATCTGGAAACACCGCGCCGCCTTCGTCCGCAACAAGGCCATGGGCCTTTTCGCGCTGCCCAATATCCTCATCTTCCAGATGTTCCTGCCGCTGGTGTCGCCCTTCATCGACATCATGTTTGCGGCCGGCATCGTCAACTACTTCATCGACCGCTACTACCACCCCGAGGCTGCCTCCGCGGCCAGCTTCGAAAAACTGCTGGCCTACTTCCTCACGTTCATGCTGATCGACTTCGTCACCTCGTCGGTAGCCTTCAGCCTGGAGCGCCGGCATCCCGCCAACAAAGGCGACGGGTGGCTGCTCTTCCACATCTGGCTGCAGCGCTTCGCCTACCGCCAGGTCTTCTCGATCGTGCTGTTCAAGACCCTCAAGCGTGCCATCGACGGCAAGCCCTTCAACTGGGACAAGATTGAGCGCACCGCCAAGATGAGCAAAGCTACCGATGCGCTGACTGAGACGCCGTAGCGCGACTGGGGCTTAGAAGGGCGCGGTTACAGGCTGCGGAAAAATGCCTGTTTTCCAGCATCACTTCTGAAACGCATATCTCAGGAGCTAAAGCCCGCGTTGTTTCTCTTGCGTTTGCGGCACGACTGAAGTCGTGCCGCAACAACGATTCATGTCAGTATGAGAGCTTCGCCGCGCACGCATAGACTTTCTTGGTCCCCTTGCACATTCGGGGCCAGGCACATCAAAATACCCAAAATTGTGCAGATTGTTACATTCCCTGCCAATCTGAGCCGGTAGACTGGCAGTCGCGGCAATCCACGAAGTGCAGGAGCGCGACCCCATGGGAACTTCAGACGGCGCACTGAATCAGTTTTACGTCCGGCAAATGACCTCCGACGACATCTCCGCGGTGATTGATCTGCAGGTGCGAGCTTTTCCGGGCCAGTCGCCCTGGAGGGCCGACCAGTTGGTGCGCCATCTGGAGGTTTTCCCCGAGGGCCAGCTTGTTGTCTGCGACTCGACCGGCCGCGTTCTGGGCTCAGCCAGTTCGCTGCTCATCGACTGGGACGACTACGCCGAGAGCGCCAACTGGTCGTCGATCACCGGGGAGGGCACGTTCAATACGCACAATCCGCTGGGCAAGACGCTGTATGGCGCCGACATGGGCGTAGCGCCCGAGGCGCGCCAACAGGGGCTTGGCACGCTTCTCTACGAAGCGCGCAAGGACTTGATCCGGGATCAGGGGCTCAAGCGTCTGCTCACCGGCGGGCGCATCGCCGGCTACGCCGCGGTGGCCGACCAGATGACGGCAAAGGAATATGTGGCCGCAGTGGTGGATGGCAAGCGCAGAGACCCCGCGCTCACCTTCCAGCTTGAGAACGGGCTGGTGGTCCTGGATGTTGTTCCCGGTTACATGCAGGACACCGAATCGCACGGTTTTGCCACGGTGCTGGAATGGCTGAATCCGGAGTACACCTCCTCAGTGAGCCTGCAGGCGAGCCTGCAACACGCGGCGCTGGAACAGGCCGCGGCCGAGGCCATGCGCGGCACTCCGCGACCGCGCCGCGTCCGCATCGCGGCCGTGCAATACCTGCTAAGGCCCATCGCCTGCTTCGAGGACTTCGCCAAACAGGTTGAGTTTTTCGTGCACAGCGCCAAGGACTACAAGGCGCACTTCGTTCTCTTCCCCGAGTTCTTTACCATGCAGCTTCTCAGCTACATCAACGAGCCCGCTCCGGCGCTGGCCGTGCGCCGCCTGGCCCGGATGGCCCCTCAATACGAGGAACTCTTTATCCGGCTGGCCAAGGAAACGGGGATCTACATCATCGGTGGCACCCATCCCGTCTTCCAGCGGGGCAAGGTCTTCAATGCCGCACACCTGTTTACACCGAACGGGCAGGTCTTCCGCCAAAAGAAGGTCCATCTCACTCCCACCGAGAGCGGCCCTTACCAGCTCAGTCGTGGCCACGGCCTCTACCTCTATCACACCGACTTCGGCAATATCGCCATCCTCATCTGCTACGACGTGGAGTTTCCCGAGGTAGCCCGCGTGATGGCCGAGGCCGGCGCCGAGATTTTGTTCGTTCCCTCCTGCACCGACGGCCGCGAGGGCTTTTGCCGGGTGCGCTACTGCTCCCAGGCCCGCGCCATTGAGAACCAGGTCTACGTAGCCATGACCGGCACGGTCGGCAATCTGCCCCTGGTTCCCTACATGAATACCAACTACGGCCAGGCCGCCATCATGACGCCCTCGGACTACTTCTTTGCGCGGGACGGCATCGCCGCCGAGGGCACCATCAACCAGGAGCAGTTGGTCGTCGCCGATGTCGATCTCGATCTGCTGGACGAACAGCGCGTGAACGGCAGCGTCATCCCGCTCCAGGATCTGATCAAGGACGCTTACGACAACGTGGTCCACTTCTCGGACTACAAGGGGCAGAAGCCTGTCGCGGTGGACGATCGGGATGAGGTTGTGCTGGCTCAGTAACGGGGACAAGCGATTGGAGAGACCGTCAAAAGAGTGTAAACGCTCTATTCCTCTTCGTCTGAATGCTTTTTCGTAACCTGGTCTCCGGCCAGCCGCTCCAACTGGTTGCGCCAGTCCAGCGACTCGACAAAGCTCTTGGATTCGCGCCAGTTGGGCTCGACGATGACGTGCAGTTCCAGATAAACCCGCGTACCCAGCAGCGACTCGATCTGGCGGCGGGCTTTGGTGCCGATCTCTTTCAGCTTGGAGCCGCCCTTGCCGATCAGAATCGCTTTCTGCCCGTCGCGCTCGCAGTAGATGGCTGCGGCGATGCGGGTGAGCGGCAGGCGGGCCGGAACCGCACCTTTTTTGCGCGGAACAAACGGCGCCGGCTCCTCGAAGCGCTCGATGACCACCGCCGAAGCGTAGGGAACCTCTTCGCCCGTCTCCACCAGGATGCTCTCGCGAATCAGTTCGGCCACCATGAAGCGCTGAGGCTGGTCGGTGTACTGATCCTTGGGATAGTAGCGCTCGCCGGTGGGCAGCACATCGACAATCTTGCGCATCAGCAGATCGAGCCCGTCGCGCTTGCGGGCGCTCACCGGAATGATCTGGGCGAAGTTGAACTGCCGGGTGAGCGTATCGATCAACGGCAACAGATGGTCCTTGGGCACGAGATCGATCTTGGTGAGCACCAGAAAGACCGGGCAGTCGAGCTTGCGAATCAGGCCGAAGAGGAACTCGTCCTCGCTGGCCCAATTGGTGCGCTCGCGCTTCGGTGCAGGTAAGGCGACGGCCTGAGCGGCATTGGAGTCCCCGGTCCCAGAATCGGGGCATGGGGCGCCCGGGGACTCGGATTCGGGAGTCGGAGTCGCTTCTATCCCAGGTCCCAAAACCGGGACCTGGGGCACGCGGCCTTCTTCGGCTGATTCAATGGCGGGCTTGGCGGCTTCTTCCAGTTGCACTCGCCGCGTCGCGTCCATCAGCACCAGCACCAGGTCGCGGGTCTCCAGCGCCTCGTAGACCTCCTGCAACATGCGGCGGTCAAGGTGCGAGCCGGGCTTGTGCACGCCGGGCGTATCCACAAAGACGATCTGCGCCGCCGGATGCACGCCCTTGCGCGCCTCCACTTCCACCACCCCGGCGATGCGGTTGCGCGTGGTTTGCGGTTTGGCGGAGACGATGGCTACCTTTTCGCCGGTGAGGGCGTTCAGCAGCGTGCTTTTGCCGGCGTTGGGCCGGCCGAGAATGGCGACAAATCCAGATTTCAAAGGGAAGGTTGCTCCTAAGCATCTATTATCGCGGATTCGCGGGTCGAAGATTGGTATGATCTGCGCATGATGCGCGAAGGCCGAACGAAACGCCTTGTGCTGCGCCCGCTGGAACTTGACGACGCGGAGCTGATTCAGGAGCTTTTTCCGCACTGGGAGATCGTCCGCTACCTGCTCAATCGCGTGCCCTGGCCCTATCCACCCGATGGCGCGCGCCAGTATTGCCGGGAGATTGCGCTGCCGCAGATGGAGCGCGGCGAAGCCTGGCACTGGACCCTCCGTCTGGGCGCCGAGCCGAGCCAGATGGCTGGCTTCATCAGCCTGGTCAAGGGGGATGAGGACAATCGCGGCTTCTGGCTGGGCGCACAGTGGCAGGGGCAGGGACTGATGAGCGAGGCCTGCGCCTGGGCCAACGATTTCTGGTTTGAGAAGCTCGGATTCCCGGTTTTGCGGGTTGCGAAGGCGGCCGCCAACCGGGCATCGCGCCGCATCTCGGAGAGGCAAGGCATGAGGATGGTGGGCCTGACCGAGAAGGATTATGTCTGCGGCCGCTTGCCGTCGGAGGTCTGGGAGATTACGGCGGAGGAGTGGCGGGCGTGGAAGGCGCGGGAAAAGATTAAAAGTTAGATGGGTTCAAGTTGAGAGTTCTCGCTTTCCACTCTCTCGCCAGTAATGGGTGAAAAGATGGGGCACGGAGCTGTGTTGGGAAGGGTAGAGCCAACCCAGGCGAGGGCTCAAAAGGTTAGGACACCTCGGGCTCGGCTTCTACCGGCGGAAACACCCGCAGCCGCTCGACTCTGCGGTCGGTGGAGGCGACGACCTCGATGCGCATGGCAATCGGTTCCAACAGCACCACCTCGCCGGCTAGCGGGATGCGGCCTTCGATCTCGCTCACCAGGCCGCCCAGCGTCGTAGCTTCGTAGGCGTTGCCCACATCGCCTAGGTGGTCCAGTTCACCGAACAGGTCGGGCAACTGGTCCACGGGAAAGCTGCCGGGAACCACCCAGACGCCGTTTGGCTCGCGCTGCGGCTCGGCGTTGACCGAACCGGGGGGCGCGTCTTCCTCGTGCTCGTCGCGGATGTTGCCCACGATCTGTTCGAGCAAATCTTCGATGGTGACCAGACCGGCAACGCCGCCATATTCGTCGATGACGATGCGCATGTGCTGCTTTTCGCGCTGCATCTCGCGCAGCAGCTCATAGCCGCGTTTGGTTTCGGGGACGAAGACCGCCGGGTGCTGGATGCTGGCCACGGTGCGGGTGCGGGCCTCCTCGTCGGAGATTTGCAGCAGGTCGTGGGCAAAGACGATGCCGGTCACGTTGTCCAACGACTCGGAAAAGACCGGCACGCGGGAGAAGTTATGCTCGCGCAGTTGATTGAGGAAGTCTTCCAGAGTGATCGAATCGGGCACGGCAAAGACCTCAGGGCGCGGAGTCATCACCTCGCGGACCAGCTTGTCGCCGAACTCAACGGCAGAGCGAACCAGATCGATATCGCTCTCCTCGAGAATGCCTTCCTCTTCACCAGCCTCCAGCAGCGCCTCGACATCGACGGCGGTCTCTTCTTCGGCGCTGGCCGGCTCCTCGGCCAGTGAGGCAACGGAGAAGAAGAAGCGTACGAAGACGGTAATGGGCGTTATCAGCCAGAGCAGCAGACGGATGGGCCACACCAGCCGTGCTGCCCAACTGCCGCGCGTGCGGTTGAAGAGCATGGTAGGCAGAAGTTGGTTGCAGAAGACCACCACCAGCACCACGCCAAGAACCGCCTGGGCGATCTCGGCGAAAGTAGGCCGCGCGAAATGAGGGCCCCGATCGAAGAGAACCGCGCCGAATTCGAGCGCGATGATGCCCAGAGCCAGTTGCTGCAGCACCGCCGCGGAGATGGCCGCATGTTCGCGGCTCAAGCCCAGTTGCGGCTCGACCTGTTCTTCCCAGGCGTCCAGATTCTCCTGCACTTCGTGCGACAGGATCTTGCCGAATTCGGAGTAGACGCGGCTCATGTAGGAGGCCAGCGTCTCCACCGCGGCCAGCAGGAGAACCATGACGATGGCCAGAGTGCTCATGGCCGTTTGACCCTTGCCGCAGGTTTGGGCTTTTCCGCGCGCTCGATCAGGCCCTGCGGCAACCCCAGACGGGCGCGCAGCAGCCGCTCGCGGCGGGCCATCCGGCCGCTGTCGTTCTCGTGATCGTAGCCCGCCAGGTGCAGAAGGCCATGCAGGATGAGCACCTTGATTTCCGTCGAAAGCGAATGGCCCTGCCCCGCAGCCTGGCGGAGCGCCGTCGGAATGCTGATGGCCAGGTCGCCGGCAATCTCCTCCGCGGAGGAACCGGGAATCGGGCCTTCGGCGGGAAACGACAGCACATCGGTGGCCTTATTCTTGCCGCGAAACTGGCGATTGAGCCTTCGAATGGCCGTGTCGGTGGTCAGCAGCACACTGACCTCGCCCTTCAGCCGCACGGTTTTCTGCGCCAGCGCAAGAAAACGGGCCAGCGTGCGCGCGGAAGGCAGACGAGAATTGCGAGATTTTGTTGGGGGGGCGGACACAGCAGCCCCTTTCGCCGAAGTTGCCTTGGGCGCGGGGCCGGGGTCCCCATGGGCAGGTCTTCGTCCGTGGGGAGATTCGGGGTCCAAATCTGGGTCGAGGAGGATCATCGTGCTCGGGGCCGCAACGCACGCGACCCCGATTCATCTTCAATTCTACGCGAGTTGCCGCGTCACTGCGGTTTTGCCGGGTGAAGCGGCTGCGCCTGTGGCCGGTCCTCATGACTCTGCGGTCCAACCTGGATGGCCTCGCCCAGCGCCAGCGGCAATTCTTGCTGTTGCGGTTTGACCGACTCGTAGGCGCGGACAATGCGCTGCACCAGCGCGTGGCGCACCACGTCGGAGTCTTCGAAATGGCAGAACTGGATGCCTTCGACCCCATCGAGAATATTGATTGCGTCCAGCAGTCCCGACTTGCGCGGATTGGGCAGGTCGATCTGGGTGATGTCGCCGGTAATGACCGCCTTGGAATTGGCGCCCATGCGGGTGAGGAACATCTTCATCTGCTCGATGGTGGTGTTCTGCGCCTCGTCCATGATGATGAAGGCGTCGTTCAGAGTGCGTCCGCGCATGAAGGCCAGCGGCGCGACTTCGATGACGTTCTTCTCCAGCATCTTGTCCACCTTTTCGGGCTCGAGCAGGTCGTAGAGGGCGTCGTAGAGCGGACGAAGATAGGGATCGACCTTGTCCTGGAGCGTGCCGGGCAAAAAGCCGAGCCGTTCGCCGGCCTCGACCGCGGGCCGGACCAGCACGATGCGGCCCACCTTCTTGGCGTTCATGGCGGCCACGGCCATGGCCACGGCCAGATAGGTCTTGCCGGTTCCCGCAGGCCCCACGCCAAAGGTCATATCGTTCTGCTCGATGGCCTCGACGTACTTGCGCTGGTTAATGGAGCGCGGCTGGACGGTGCGCTTGACGCCCGCCGAGCGCTGCTTGCCGCTGTCGGAGAGCGAACGCAGCGTGGTTGCCGGGTCGGCTACCACCAGGCGCAGCATCCCGTTCAGTTCCCCGTTGTGCGGATTCACGCCCTGCTTACGCAGCGCCTCGAAGTCCTGGAAGATGCGCTGGACTCGAACAACGCCAGCTTCCGGTCCTTCCACATGCACGGCATCGGAACGGAGATCGATGCGGACGCCGAGCGAGTCTTCCATGAGCCTGAGGTTTTCATCGCGAGTCCCGAACAGGGGCTCAAGGTTGGGCGTGATCTCCAGGGCGATTCTCAAAGGATTCGACGGCCTCCAGAACGGCGTTGTGGGGTTGAGGTGAACCGGCCGCGGCCCAAAGCCGTGTCCGGCATGGCTACAAAAAGAATATCGGCAGACGGCGCGGGAGATACAAGAGCCGGCGCATGGAACTGGACCAGAAGCGCGACGCCGCGACGAAGCGCACTGTGGCCGGCGGGATGCGAGATGGTGGTTGGCTTGGAGAGGAACTGAGGGGCGCAGAATACGGCGGAGCCGAAGCTCTGGGTTGTCTGGCGGGACCGCGGGTTGGCGTAGGCGACCAAATCCGGTATCTGCGCTGAGAGTAGCGCGAGCGGCCCGGCGCGTCAATCGGAGACCCAAGAATTTTGGTGAATCCTGGGATGCCTTGGCAGATACCTGCCACGCCCTGGCCCGGCTATCTCCGCATCGCCCGTGCGACCGGCGCGGAGAGCATCCGCCGGATCCGACCTGGCGCACATTGACCCGCCGCCCGGTTTCCCGTAGACTAGGAAATTGCGAGGGATGCGTGTGTTTTGCATTCTGGCCCGCATTCCACCTGAGATAAGGAAGATCAATGGCAAACCACGTATCGTCGCTGAAGCGCGCCCGCCAGACAGTAACCCGTACCGAAGTGAACCGCGCCAACCGCAGCCGCGTGCGCACCAGCCTGCGGGCTCTGCGCGAGGCTCTCACCAAGGGCGACGTGCCGGCCGCCCAGGCGCAATACCGCGAGACCGTTTCTGCCCTCGACAAGAGCGTGCAGAAAGGCATTCTCCACGACAACACCGCCTCCCGCTACAAGAGCCGCCTGAACGCGCGGCTGAAGGCTTTGGCCACCGCCAAGGCGTAGCAGGGCGCAGCCCGTTGAGGCTGCACGAAGACTGAAAAGAACGAGAGCAGCCGGGGTTGATCCCCGGCTGTTTTAGTTGGTCAAGAGGGCTCAGCGTCTGCGTTTCAGTTCACGCGCCGGATGAGCTGACGGAAGCGCAGCCAGGACAGCCAGACTGCAGCGATGTCCAGGACGAAAGCAAGGATGTCGCCTGCCGCGACCCACGGACTATTGTATTGCCAGTAGCTGGCATCCATGGTCTGCCTGCAATAGAGCGAGGCCGCGGGAAGGACTCCGACCGCGCTTACTATCCCAATCAGGCTGAAGACGGGCCATCGGGTCCAGGAACCAAGGGCCGCGACGGCAAGCGCGGCGGTGCTGATCACGGTAACGCTCAAGAAGGCTCCCGCCACAAGCCCCAACGCCCCTCCTGATTCACCCATGCCAAACATGATTCCCTGCGTTTGGCGCAAGGCAAAGGTGGCGCAGCCGGCGAGCAGAACGGCATAGGCGACCGAGATGGGCCTTCCAGTCAGATTCATGCTTGGCCTCCGTCTAGATTCTCGAAGATGCCCGCGGCGCCCATGCCGCCTCCGACGCACATGGTCACCATGCCGTAGCGCACCTGGCGACGGCGCATCTCGTACAAAAGCGTCGCCGTCAGCTTGGCGCCCGTACAGCCCAGCGGATGGCCCAGGGCGATGGCGCCTCCGTTCACGTTGATGCGCTCCGTATCGAGGCCCAGCACGCGGATCACGGCCAGCGCCTGCGCGGCAAAGGCTTCGTTGAATTCGATCAAGCCGATCTCGTCGAGCGTGAGGCCGGCCAGGCGGAGGGCCTTGGGAATGGCGGCGATGGGGCCGATGCCCATCTCTTCCGGCAGGCAGCCGGTGGCGGCGTAGGCGACGAGCCGGCCCAGCGGGCGAATCCCCAGTTCCCTTGCCCGTTCCGCCTCCATCAAAACCACTGCGGCCGCGCCGTCAGAGGTTTGCGAAGAGTTGCCGGCGGTGACCGTTCCCTGGGCGCTGAAGGCCGGTTTGAGTCTGGCGAGGGCTTCGGCGGTGGTTCCGGCGCGGGGACCTTCGTCGGCGGTAAAGATCGCCTTCTTTACCTCTGGTTTGCCTATCTTTACCCCTGGAATGGCCGACATCACCGTCACCGGGATCAGTTCTTCGGCAAAACGTCCGGCAGCCTGCGCGGCGAGAGCTTTCTGGTGGCTGGCCAGCGCGAAGGCGTCCTGGTCTTCCCTGGAGACGGCGTAGTGGCGTGCAACGCGCTCTGCGGTCAGGCCCATGGTCATGACCGAAGCCGGGTAGTGCTCGGCCATCCACGGATTCGGGCTGGGCTTCATGCCGCCGAGGGGGATCATGCTCATGGATTCAGCGCCTCCCGCCACTACAACCCGGTCTCCGCCGGATCGGATGCGCAGATCGGCCAGCGCGATGGCCTCGAGGCCGGAGGAGCAGAGCCGGTTGACGGTGACGCCGGGAACATCCACCGGCAGACCCGCGCGCAGGGCGGCCCAGCGGGCAATATTCCATCCCTGCTCGCCCTCCGGCTGGGCGCAGCCCAGGATTACGTCGTCGATTTCGGCTCGATTCAAGGCAGGAATCTTATCCAAAGCTCCGCCCAACGCAGTTGCGGCGAGGTCGTCGGGGCGGGTGGTGGAAAGAGCGCCTTTAGGGGCGCGGCCAACGGGCGTGCGAACGGCGCTGACGAGAACGGCTTCCGGCATGGGGAAATGCTCCTTGAAGATCGTGGTGCGGGGTTTCAGGAATCCCACTCTGGTCGAAAAAGAGGACGCGGCGAGGGTGGGGCGCCCAGCATTTTTGCACAGCGAGTATTAGTCCGGCATCTCCAGCAGCGCCCAGGCGCTGCGGGAATAAAAGTGGAAGACCGTGCGGCGGTCAACGACCGAATCGGCCAGGGCGTCATGGTCCAGCCGCGGCGCGCGGCGTTCCAGGCCGCTCTGGGCCTCGCGGATGCGCTCGGGCGAGGCGGGATCAATGCCCCAGTTGAAGCCCAGAACACCGCTCGGATCGTGGGTCTGCAGGCGCTGGGTCTCCGGCGCCGAGGCCAACACCTTGAACTGCTCCGGCGTGCTGGTGAAGAAGACCAGCAGCGAGACCGTTCCCTCGGCCGAGCACAGAACGGCCCAATCCGAGGAGCCTGCACGTTCCAGGCTGGCGTGAACGACATTTTCCGGGTGATGCGCCTCATAGGTTTGCGGAATCAGACAGCCGCGCCGGTTGAGCAGCTCTGCAACGGCCGCGGGCAAGTCGGGAAACGAACTGACCGGCAGATGGCGAATGAGGTAAGGCGCCGAACGGCCGTCGACGACGATCTGGCCGGACTCGGTGAGTTGGGCCGGTGGCGGCTGCTGCGCCTGGGCCGGAACGAGCGCACAGGCGCAGAACAGCCCGCTCAGCATCCACCCGGTCTTTCCCAATCCAATACGAAACATGGCGATTAATCGGAACCCTTTTTGAAGACCAATTCCAAGAGTATGTCAGGGCTTAAGCCCTGACATACTCTTGGAAAAATCAGCCAGCCCCTAATTTCGCAGCGGCTTGCCGGTTTTCAGCGTGAAGGCGATGCGCTCCTGCGTCTTGCGCTCGCCGCAAAGCGAGAGGAACGCCTCCCGCTCCAGGTCCAGCAGATACTGCTCGCTTACCGGCGACCCCGCCGTCACTCGGCCGCCAGCCAGGACGTACGCCGCCCAGCGGGCGACTTTCTGGTCGTGTTCCGAGGCAAAGCCGGCCTCACCCATCAAAAAGATGCCTGTCTCCAGCGTAGCCAGTGCCGCGATGCCGGGAGCGGGAATTTGCGTGCGTGGCTGGGGCGCCGTGTAGCCTGCTCCGGCCAGCACCGTTGCCAGCGCCTTGGCATCTAGCAGCAGGCGCTCGCGGTTCATCGTGATGCGGTCTACTGTAGAAAACATGCCTAGCGGCCGGGCCTCGGCTGCCGAAGTGGAGACCTTGGCCATGGCGACGGTCTCCAGCGTCCGCTTGAGGGCCGTGGCCAACTCGGCCGATTGGGCAAAGCGCGAGGGCGGATCGCGGGGATCGGGCGGAGCCAGAGCAGAAGCTTGGTCCATGGCCCGCAGCAGCATCTCCTTGGTGCCGCCTCCGGCGGGAATCAGGCCGACCCCGGCCTCGACCAAGCCAATATAGGTCTCCGCGTGGGGCTGCCGGCGCGCCGCGTGCAGGCAAATCTCAGCGCCGCCGCCGAAGGTCATGCCAAACGGCGCCGCCACCACCGGCCGCGGACAGAACTTGATGGCCGCCGTCATCTGCTGGAAGCCGTGAATGACCGCAGCCAGCTCTTCCCATTCGCCCTCCTGCGCGGTTAGCAGCAGTTGCATCAGGTTGGCACCCACGCTGAAGTGCTCGCGGTCGCCGGTGATGACGAAGCCGGCAAAGTCGCGCACCGCATCGGAGGAGGGATTCAGCACCGCGGAAATCAGGGCCAGCACGTCGCCGCCGATGGCGTTCTTCAGCGAGTGCAGTTCGATGCAGCCGATGCCGTCGCCCAAATCGACCAGCGAAGCGCCCGCGTTCGACCGGACCACCCCGTGCGAGCGCCGAAAATCGGCAACCCGCGCGTGACCGGGAACAGCGGCAACCGGCTCCAGTTTGCCCTTTTCCGGCTGGAAGCACTCCCGGCCATCCTGCACATACCAGGAGGGTTGGCCGGCCGCCAGCAGAGCTTCGATCCGCGGGTTCACCGGCAGACCGAGCGACTTCATGCGGGCGACGGTCGGGGCAACCCCGGCTGCATCCATCATTTCGAAAGGCCCCAACTCCCAATTGAAGCCGGCCCTCATGGCGCGGTCGATGGAGGCTGCGTCGTCGGCCACTTCGCCGATGCGCTCGGCGGCAAAGTTCCACAGCGCAGCCAGAAAAGGCCACAGAAAAGCCGCAGCCTTGTCTTTGGCCGGGTCGTTGGCCAGCAGCAGCCGCAAGCGTTCCTGGAGAGTCGCGGCGTTTTTGGCCATTTCAAGCGTGGGCAGCGCGGGCTTGCTCGAAGGGCGGTACTCGAAGGTCGCCAGGTCGAGCACCAGGCGCAGATCCTTTCCATCTTCGCCGCGGCTCTTCTTATAGAAACCCTGGCCGGCCTTGTCGCCCAGCCAACCCCGCTTGACGATCTCCTCCAGAACCGAAGAAAAGCCACTCTGCGTCACGCCTTGGGGAAAGTTGGCGGCCACGTGGGCCAGAATATCGATGCCCACCAGGTCCGCCAGCCGGAAGGTGCCGGTGTGGGGCCAGCCGATGGCTTGGCCGGTCAGCGCGTCCACTTCTTCAATGGTCAGTCCCTGCTCCAGCATGAGGCTGGCGGCGTTGAACATCACGGCGATGCCGATGCGGTTGGCGATGAAGTTGGGCGTGTCGTGGGCCTTCACCACCTGCTTGCCCAGGATGCGGTCGGCGAAGGCGGCAAAGGCGGCCACCACGCTGGGATCGCTCTCGGCGGTAGGGATCACCTCAAGCAACCGCATGTAGCGCGGCGGATTGAAGAAGTGCGTCCCAAAGAAACGCTCCCGGTGCGATGCCAGCCCCGCGGCGATCTGCGCGATCGGCAAACCGGAGGTATTGGTGGTAAGCACGGCCTGGGGCGCGAGATGAGGCACGACGCGGGCCAGCAGGGCGGTCTTGATGGCCAGGTTCTCGGCCACCGCCTCGATCACCCAGTCGCACTGCGACAGTTTGCCCAGATCGTCCTCAAAGTTGCCGGACGTGAGGAGCGCGGCCAGCGAGGGCTCATAGAAGGCGGCGGGCTTGGCCTTGGCCAAGGCATCGAGAGCGGCCTTTGCCAACCGGCTGCGATCGCCTTCTCCAGCCGGAACCATATCCAGCAGAAAAACGGGAATGCCGGCGTTGGCCAGGTGAGCGGCGATGCGGGAGCCCATGGTGCCGGCGCCCAGCACCGCGGCGCGGCGGACCAGAAAGGGCTGCGCGGCAAAGCCTGGGGCGTGCGTTGCGGCAGGAGTTACAGACGGGGAAGTCGTGCTCATGCGGGCTCTCCCTGCGTGGGTTGAGGAGACGATCCACACGCCACGCGGAAACCATCGCAGCATACGGAAAGGCGCGGCACGGGGTCAAGGATGGGTAGAGATTTTTTGGATCAGGCCGACTTTCTCTTCAAGGCGCAAGATCCAGAATCGCGCTCAAGCCCTTCATGTCTTTCACTGCGATCTGGCGCGCTTCCACCTCGATTAGCCCTTCGGCCTGAAGGCGCGTGAGATTGCGCGAAATCAGTTCGCGTACGGTTCCAAGCTGGTTGGCCAGTTCCTGGTGGGTCGCGGGCAATTGAAACTCGATGCCGCGCGCGGTCTCTGCGCCCTCAGTCTGCGCAAGCCTGATCAATGTGGAGACCAGGCGCTGGCGAATGGTGGTGAAGGATAACTCCTCGATGATGCCCACCAGCCGCCGCAGCCGCGCGCCGACGATGGCAAGCATTTTGAGCGCAACCTGGGGATGTTCGAGGCAATAGTCATGAAAATCGTGCTGCGAGATGAAAGCGATCTGCGTATCTTCAACGGCGGCCGCCGAGGCCGGATACGGTCCGCCATCGAACATGGGGAGTTCGGCGACGGATTCGCCTGGCTGGTTGACGGCCAGCACCTGCTCCCGGCCGTTGGCCGAGGTCTTGAAGATGCGCACCTTGCCACGGGCGATGATGTGCAATCCATGGCAGGGCTCGCCCTCAGTGAAGAGCAGTTCGCCGCTCTTGAATTGCTTGCGCACAGTCCTGGCCGCCAGCGTGCGCAGTTCCTCCGCGGAGAGGCTGGAGAGCAATGCGGTGCTCTGCAAAACGGCAACAAGATCGAAACGCTGGATGCTCACGGATGGATTCTAACAGCCTGCAAGTTCTTTCAATATCGGGATGAGAGCCCGGAGAAGGATCGCTTCTCCGGACTTGTTGCATCAGACAAGCATCGCGGCCAGGTCTTCCTGGGCGGTCTTGATGGCCATGAGGTTGAATTTCTCCTGGAGCAGAGCCAGCACCCCAGGGGAAAGGAACGCGGGGAGCGTGGGCCCGATGCGCATATTTCGGACGCCCAGGTGAAGCAGTGTCAGCAGCACCGCGACCGCCTTCTGCTCATACCACGACAGCACAAGCGAGAGCGGCAGATCGTTCACTCCGCAGTCGAAGGCCTTGGCCAAAGCCAGCGCAATCTGCAGCGCGGAATAGGTGTCGTTGCACTGGCCGATATCGAGCAGGCGCGGCAGGCCGCCGATTTCGCCAAAATCGAGTTTGTTGAAGCGGAACTTGCCGCAGGCCAGCGTGAGGATGAGACAGTCGCTGGGGATGGATTCGGCGAGTTCGGTGTAATAACTGCGGCCGGAGCGCGCGCCGTCGCAGCCGCCGATGAGGAAGAAGTGGCGAATGGCGCCGGCCTTGACCGCCTCGATCACCTTGTCCGCTACGCCAAGCACGGCGTTGTGCCCAAAGCCGACGGTAATCTCCTCGTCGCCGCCGTCCTCGGCGTATCCGGGAGCGCCGAGCGCGGCCGCGATCACCGGGCTGAAGTCCTGGTCGGCGATGTGGCGCACGCCCGGCCATGCCACCATACCCGAGGTAAAGATGCGCTGCTTGTAGGCCAGCTTCGGCTCCTGAATGCAATTCGAGGTCATGAGAATCGCGCCGGGAAAAGCGTTGAATTCCTCGGCCTGATCCGTCCACGCGCCGCCGTAGTTTCCTGCCAGGTGCTCATAGGCCTTGAGCTTGGGATAGCCATGCGCGGGCAGCATTTCGCCATGCGTGTAAACCCGGATGCCGCGACCTTTGGTCTGCTCCAGCAGCGCATAGAGATCGTGAAGATCGTGGCCGGAGACCAGGATCGCCTTGCCCTTGCGCGCGCCGAGACGGACCTTCGCGGGATGGGGATGGCCGAAAGTTTCGGTGTGCGCCTTGTCAAGAATCTCCATGACGCGATAGTTCAGCTCGCCCACGGCCAGCGCCGCGGCGAGAAGCTCTTCCGCGGTCGGCGCAGGATGGGTGAGAAAGTCCAGCGTCTCGTGAATCTTTGCGAAGGATGCGGGATCGCCCGCTCCGAGCGCAAGCGCGTGGGCAGCGTAGGCAGCCACGCCCTTGATGCCGTAGAGCACCAGTTCCTGCAGGTTGGCGATCTCCTTGCCTTCGGTGAGGAACCGCGCGGGCAAGAACGTTTGCTTGCCTTGGGCGAGCAAACCATCGAGCCTGGAGGCGGGCATCCACGCCGCAGGACCACCAGGTTCGACGGGAACCAGGCCGGCCGCAACGCTGGCCTGCTCAAAGATCTCGCGCGCCGCATTCCGGATCCCGACAGCTTGATGAATGAGTTCGGCAAGACGCTCCGGATCGAAGTTGATGTTGGTCAGCGTGGCAAAGACGGCGTGAATCGTGAATGCGTCGATCTCGGGATCGGCCACGCCCAACTGCCGCGCCCGGTGCGCGTACATCGAGATACCCTTGACGGCGTGAATCAGCAAATCCTGCAGCGCGGCCGTGGTTTCGTCTTTTCCACAAACTCCGAGGGTCTGGCAGCCTTCGCCCTTGGAGGTCTGCTCGCATTGATAACAAAACATGATGAACCTTCCTGTGTGGTTTTCTTGACTCGCAGATTGAGCATAGGAGGCGCGCAAGACGGCCACAGCGACTTAAGTCACCGGCGAGGCAAAATTGCGCGAATGGGATTTCGCTCTTGAGAAAGTGACCAAAGTCGCTGCCGATGGGGCGGCCACTCCTGAATGCTGGAAGAGAGGGAGTTCATCATGACCGCAACGACACAAACGGTTCGCCAAATTGCCCTGGATCGGCCTTCCTCAATCCGGGTCTTCGAACACTTCGGAATCGACTATTGCTGCGGAGGCCGCAAGCCTCTCGATGAGGCGTGCGCTGCCAGCCAAGTGGAAGTGGGCGCAGTGATTGCCGCGCTGGAGTCGGCAGCCGCCGCTCCTGCTCCCATCGCCGAGGACTGGCGGCAGAGATCCATGGAGAGGCTCGTCGACCACATCGTCGCCACGCATCACGCGTATGTGAAAAGCGAATTGCCGCGTCTGGCCGTGCTGGCGCAAAAGGTGGTGAATCGCCACGGCGCGACGATGGCCGAGTTGAAAGAGATTCAATCGGCGCTCTCAAACCTGGACGGAGAGCTCAGCGCGCACCTGGCCAAGGAAGAAGCGATCCTGTTCCCGTACATCGTCGCATTGGACCGCGCCGGCGTGGCGGGAACCGCGAAGCCCTCAGGATGCTTTGGCACGGTCGCCAATCCCATCGCCATGATGACGCAGGAGCACGATGCGGCCGGAACGCTGATGGCGCGGATGCGCAATCTGAGCGGCAACTTCACCACGCCCGAGGACGCGTGCCCCACCTTTCACGCCTTCTATGACGGCCTGAGAGAGTTCGAGCAGGATCTACACCAGCACATCCATCTCGAAAACAACATCCTTTTCCCGCGCGCTATTGAATTGGAGGCGTCATGGGCGGCTGCGTGGTAGCGCTGCGCGCGCGAAGAATGCTGCGCTGGATTCCGGGCAGTCTGAGGAAGCCCGCGCAACGGTGCGGAACGGCGTCGAGCTAGAACTTCTTGCGCAGATGTTCAAACACGACATACCCGATGAGCGCGGAGATCAGGGCAATGGCGAAATTCGTGCCGGTAAAGATATCGAGTAATGCGAGTGCAAGAGTCTTCCCGTGCCCATTGGCGACCGTGAATTCGCCCATCAATAGATTGGAATAAAACAGAAAGACGATGAACGCGATCTCAATCACGGCCTGCCAGAGCGGGGCAAGGCGCCGGCGATTTTTCTGGTCTCTTTGCATGGAGACTCCATGGTATCAAGAATCGCTTCACTGCCCCCACTGCGCTGCGAGAGGTGCGGCGGCGCGGAGATCCCATCGTCCCGGCGCAGGCCGCCAGCGGAATGCGCTCAGTATTCCTTTCGCTGCAGCACAAGCACCGACGCGTACAGCAAAACACCGGCAAGCACGGCCGACGCCACAACCGGAGCCCACGGCATCGGCGCTGTGAGCGGATAGCAATTCAGGCTCATGCCTCGAAGCGGGCTGATTTGGGAGACCATGTTCACTTTGGACTGGAGCAGGAAAAACCCGACCCAGAGGATGCAGGCGCCCGTGAATTGCCACATTTCATCGAGCACGCACGCCAGCAGCACGGACAGGGCATAGACGGCCATGGCGCAGACGACGGCGCGCACCATGTAGTCGAAGGCCTGTAGGGCGCTTACCGCTCCGGGCTTCAGGAATAGCATGTACCCGGCCATGAGAACGACCAGGCCGCACGTTTCAAGAGCGCCCAATCCCGCGCGCGCCACGAGCAGCCGCGCGCGTGAAACCGGAAGAGACAGGGTAAACAACATGGAGCCATGAAATCCCGATGTCGCGGAGTACATGGTTTGAGTATTGATGCCGGCGCCGGCCAGATAAATCGCCGCAAGGATGGAAAGGAGGACCGACTCCAGTTGCAGCGCCACCCACATTCTCGATGCGATCATTCCCGGCGTGACCCCCGTTGAGGGCAGCCACAAAGGGGCGATCCAGACCAGCAGAATCGATCCAACCAGGAAAGCGAAGCGCCAACGCGTTTCAAGCCAGGCCTTGTACCAGAGCATCATTCCCCCCTCACATGATCCAAGAACAGTTCTTTCAGCGTGACGGGGCGGACCTCGACCGAACACGGGCCGAATTCGCGCGCCCTCTCGACAACCGCATCCACATCCACGTGCGCCAGCAGCGATGCGGTCCGGCCGCGCCGGCGCAGATGATCGACGCCCGGCAGGCCGGCCAGCTCCCGCGGCGGCTCCGCGTCGAAAACCAGAAGGATGCGCCGGTACTCCGCTTTCAGGTCGTCCAGCACGCCAGCGATGACCGCCTGTCCGCGGTCGATCAGGCAGACGCGGTCGCAAAGCTGCTCCACCTCGGCCAACTGATGCGACGAGAAGAAGATCGTGGTTCCGTCGCTGGCGGCCAGGTCCGCAAGCGCCTGCAAGACTTCTTCCGTCAGCGAAGGGTCGAGCCCGCTGGTTGGCTCGTCCATCATCAGCAACTCCGCCCCGCGCGCCATGGCCAGCAGCAGCATGAGCTGGGTGCGCATTCCCTTCGACAACTGGGGCACGAGCTTTTTCTTGGGCAACTGGAAGAGATCGAGATATTTCTCCTCCAGGTCCCGCCGCCATGCGGGAAAGAACGGACGCGTGAACCGGATTGTCTGGTTCACGGTCATGAAGGGGTAGAGTTCCTTGTCTTCGCTGACAAAGGCGGTCCGCTGGCGCACCGCAATCGAAGACGCTTCAGAATCCACCGGCTCGCCGAACAACCGGATCGTTCCCGCGTCCCGCCGCAACATTCCCAGCAACAGCTTCAGCGTGGTGGTTTTGCCCGCTCCATTGCGGCCCAGAAAACCGCAGATGGAGCCGCGCGGCACGGCCAGATCGAGGCCGATTAGGGCCGGCTTGCCGTCGTAGCTCTTTGAAAGACCGTTCGTGGCGATGATCTCGTTCAAGTGCGCCTCCGCGCCGCGGCTGCATTCTCCTGCAACCGCGCCAGTTCGTCTTCAAAAACCCGGCGAAGTTCCGACTCCGACAGCCCGATCGCCAAGCCCCGCTCCATCGCCGGGCGCAGCACCTCGGCAGCTTTGCGAATCCCGGCAACCTTCGCGGACGATGTGCTCGGCATCCCCACATAGGCTCCCGATCCGTGCCGGACCTCGATAAAACCTTCCCGCTCCAGCTCCCGGTAGGCCCTGGCCACCGTATTGGGATTCATGGCAAGATCCTCGGCGATCTTCCGGATGGTGGGCAACTGCTCGCCTCCTTTGATGGCTCCCGTGTCCACGGCGTGCTTGATCTGCTCCATCAGTTGCTGGTAGATCGGGACGCCGGACGAGAAGTTGATACGGAGGTTCATCAAAGTGTCTAGTACGCTAATACACTAGACACGTAACGCCGTCAAGAGGCAATTCGCGAGGCCGCGCACCGGCCGGCCGGTTTGACCCCCTCCGGCTGAGGGCACTAGCTTGGAAGAGTGCGGAAAGGCCCGTTTGCGGCTCCCGCACAAGGAGAGTGGATGCAAAGCAGAGTTTCTTCCTGGCTTTGGAAGGGCGCTTTGGCGCTGACCGCGGCGATGAGCCTGGCTGGCGCGCAGGCTCAGGATCTGAAGAGCTTCGAGCAGAAGACAACCACCAAGGTGCTGCCCAACGGGCTCACGATCATCGTCTGCGAGCGGCCCGAGGCGCCGGTCTTCAGTTATTCCACCTTTATTGACGCCGGCGACGTGAACGATCCCTCGGGTGAGAGCGGCCTGGCGCACATGTTCGAGCATCTGGCCTTCAAGGGAACCAGCCAGATCGGCACCACGGACTACGCAGCAGAAAAAGTGGCGCTGGCCAAGGTGGAAGCGGCGAACGATGCCTACGAAGCCGAGTACCTGAAGGCCGTAGGGCGCGATCCGCAGAAGCTGGCCGAGCTGAAGAAGGCATTCAAAGATGCCGAGACCGAGGCGCACAAATTCGTGATCCAGAACCAGTTCAGCGAAGTGGCCGAGCGCAACGGAGCCACCGGCCTGAACGCCGAGACCGGGCTGGACAACACCATGTACTTTTGGTCAATGCCCGAGAACCGGCTGGAGCTGTGGGCGTGGCTTGAGAGCAGCCGGCTGATGGACGTGGTGCCGCGTGAGTTCTACAAGGAGCGCGACGTGGTGATGGAAGAGCGGCGGATGCGCACCGACTCGAATCCCGAAGGCCGTCTCTTTGAGCAGTTTCTGGCCACCGCCTATGTGGCGCACAACTACGGGCGCAGCAGCATCGGCTGGCCGAGCGAGGTGAGCCAGATCAACGCCACCGAGGCGATGGAGTTCCACAAGAAGTACTACGTGGGCTCGAACATCGTGGTGGCCGTAGTGGGCGACGTGAAGGCGTCGGAGGCGATGCCGGTGCTGGAGCGCTACTTCAGCCGGGTTCCCGCCGGGCCCAAGCCGGAAGAGATGACCACAGTCGAGCCCAAACAGTTTGCCGAAAAGACAGTGGCGATTCGCGAAGCCACGCAACCTATCTATATGGAGGGTTACCACCGGCCCGATTACCGCGATCCGGACGATGCGGTCTACGACGCCATCAGCGACATCCTGTCGAACGGCCGGGTTTCGCGGCTCTATCGCAGCCTGGTGCGCGACCAGCAGATTGCCGCCGTGGCCGAGGGTGTGAGCCCCTATCCCGGCGACAAGTACCCCAGCCTCTTCGTCTTTTTTGCGGCGCCCTTGCCGGGGCATACGCCGGCCGAGATGCGCGACGCCATCCATAAGGAGATCGACAAGCTGAAGGCCGCGGATGTCAGCGACGACGAACTGGCCATGTTCAAGACCCGCACCCGCGCCGACCTGCTGCGTGGCCTGGCCGACAACCAGGGGCTGGCCAACACGCTGGCCGAGTACCAGACCCGCTATGGCGACTGGCGCGAGCTCTTCCGGCAACTGGACCGGGTGGACAAGGTGACCAAGGCCGACATCCGGCGCGTGGCCAACCAGGTCTTTCAAGCCAGCAACCGGACCGAAGCGTGGATTGAGACCGAGGCTCCCGCGGCGGCGCCGCAGAAAGATGGAGGCGCGAAATGAAGAGCCTGACCCTGAAGAAACTTCCAATCCTATCTATTGCAATCGCCTTCTTTGCAATTGCATTTGCGCCCGTCTTGCTCAGCGCCCAGCAGGCCAAGCCCTGGGAGAAGATTCCCATCCCCAAGCTGCACGAGTTCAAGCCGCAGCAGCCCAGGCGCATTGAGCTGAAGAACGGCATCGTCCTCTTCTTGCAGGAGGATCACGAGCTACCGTTTGTCTCCGGATCGGTTCTGATTCCCGGCGGCTCGCGCGACGAAGATCCGGCCAAGGCGGGTCTGGTGGGTCTTTATGGCCAGGCATGGCGAACCAGCGGCACTGCCAAGCTGGACGGCGACGCCCTGGACGATCTGCTCGAGGCCAAGGCGGCGCACATCGAGACCGAGGGCGGCGAGGACTCCACCACGCTCGGCTGGGACTCGCTCAAGGGAGATGCCGACCAGGTTCTTTCTCTGGCTTTGGACCTGCTCTTTCACCCTAAATTCAGCGCGGAAAAGCTCGAACTTGCCCAGCAGCAAGTGGCCACGGGGATTGTCCGGCGCAACGACGACGAAGGGGAGATCGCCGAGCGCGAGTCGGCCAAGCTGGTCTATGGCGCCAATAGCCCCTACACGCGGCAGCCCGAGCTGGCCACCATCGGCGCGGTCACTCTGGACGACCTGCAAGCCTGGCACGACCGCACCGTCGGCAGCAAAGAGGGCGGCGGCAAGCTGATTGTGGGCGTCAGTGGCGACTTCGATCCCGTAGCGATGGAGGCCAAACTGCGCGCGGCCTTCGAAGGGCTGCCGCCGGTGAAAGCAGCGCTGGCCCGCAACGACGTTTTTGCCGGACCCAAGCCGGGCATCTTCTTTATCGACAAGGAAGACGTGAACCAGTCCAACGTGGAGATTGTGGGCCTGGGCACGGACCGGCATAATCCCGACGTTCCCACGCTGGCGGTGATGAACGACATTCTGGGTGGCGGCTTTGCCAGCCGGCTCATCCAGAAGGTTCGCACCGAACTGGGACTGGCCTATGCGGTGGGCGGCGGTTACGGCTTCGCCTATGACCACCCGGCTGCCTTCCGCGTGGTTGTGCTCACCAAGAGCGCCACGACGGTGGATGCGACCAAAGCCGCGATGGCCGAGATCGCGGGACTCACCGCCAAGCCCTTTACCGAGGAAGAGCTGGAACGGGCCAAGGACTCGATACTGAACTCGTTCCTTTTCCGCTACGACACCAGGGACAAGGTTCTCAGCGAGAGGGAGCTGCTGGAGTTCTATGGCTATCCGGCGGATTATCTTGAAACCTACAAAGCGGGCCTGGAAAAAGTGACGCTGGCCGACCTGAACGCGGCGGCAAAGAAGTACATTCACCCCGACAAGCTGGCCGTGCTGGTGGTGGGCAACGGACCTGAGATCAAGCCTGCGCTGGACGAACTGAAACTGGGACCGGTGCAGTCCATCGACATCGCCATTCCGCAGCCGGGCCAGCAACCTGGCAAACCGGGCGCACCAGATCATAAGCAATAAAACCACCCCCAATAGATGGGTGCCCCACCCTCGCCACGTGCTTGTTCTTGTGGCCAGGGTGGGAGAAAAAATTCTCGATGGGAGTCCGTTCATGAACGGGATTGAAGTGGAATCGAATACGAAGCTGGCCGTGGTCATCATGGCGGCGGGCAAAGGAACCCGGCTCAAATCCGGCCGGCCCAAGGTGCTGCATGAGATCGGCGGCAAAACCTTGCTGAGCCACGTCATCGCCGCCGCCAGCCAGGTTGTGGCGCCAGATGGCATCTACGTTGTGATCGGCCACCAGGCGGATCGAGTGAAAGCAGCGGTTGCGGCCTCCGGCGTCCAATTCGTCGAGCAGTCCGAGCAGCGCGGCACCGGCCATGCCATCCAATGCGCGCGCGAAGTCATCGCCAGCTACGAGAACATCCTGGTGCTCTCGGGCGACGTGCCGCTCATCCGGCCGGAGACCATCCAGCGGCTGTGGCAATTTCATCAGGACGAACGGGCGGCCATGACCATTCTGACCGCGGCTCCCGAAGACCCTACCGGCTACGGGCGCATCGTGCATTCGTCGCCAGAATCGCCCGAGGTTGAGGCGATCGTCGAGCAGAAGGCGCTTACGCCGGCGCAGCAATCCCTCGGCGAGATCAACTCCGGCATCTACGCCTTCAAAACCGCGCCACTGCTCGCCCATCTCTACAAGCTGACCGCCGAAAATGCCAACAAAGAGGTGATTTTGACCGACATGGCCGGCCTGCTGCGCGTCGCTGGAGAACGCGTGGTTGCACTTCAGGCCGCCGACGCGGTTGAAGTGCTGGGCGCCAACACCATCGCCGAGCTGGTCGCCCTGGACGCCACGCTGCGCGCCGCGACGACGAATCGTTTGATGGCCGCCGGCGTCACCATCTTCCGCCCCGAGACCTGCGTGATCGACGCAGCGGTCGAAGTTGCTCCCGATACGGTCATCGAGCCCTTTGTCCAGTTGCTCGGCGCAACCCGCATCGGCTCCGATTGCCTGATCCGGTCGTATACGGTGATCGAGAATTGCACGCTGGGCGATCGTGTGCTGCTCCGCCAGAGCTGCATCCTCACTGACAGTTCGGTCGCCGATGGAGCCAAGATCGGCCCCTTCGCGCACCTGCGGCCAGGCTGCCAGATCGGCGAAGACGCCCATGTGGGCAACTTTGTTGAAACCAAGAAGACCAAACTTGGCAAGGGCGCCAAAGCCAACCACCTCACCTACCTGGGCGACGCCGAGGTCGGCGACGGAACCAACATCGGCGCCGGAGTCATCACCTGCAACTACGATGGCGTCCACAAGCACACCACAAAGATTGGCAAGCGCGCTTTTGTGGGCAGCGATTCCACGCTGGTGGCGCCGGTCACCGTGGAGGATGGGGCCTACATCGGCGCCGGCTCCTGCATCACCAAAAACGTGCCGGCCGGCGCTCTGGCCGTGGGCCGGGCTCGCCAGGTCACCATGGAAGGCTGGGCCGACGCTAGGCGCGACCGCGGAAAGGCACAGGAATAAGGTGAGCGGCCGCAACGGGCGAACCCGGCTGCGACCACAAGTCTCTCGCTGGGCGGGGCAATGCCGGAACGTCTGTCTGCCAGCCGAAAATCTGCGGCATCTGTCCAGATCTAGTTATCACCTATGGAATCTGCGGTTTAACCATGGATTGCTTCGCCCCATCTGATTGCGCTCTTCTTCGGTTTGGAATCCGCGAACAAAAAATTGTCTCTGCGTCGTCCAAAATGCGATTTTCCGCATCAAAAAGGAGACAGGCGCCAGATAAACGACTCCGGCTGGCTCCCTGAGGAAGGTGCGTTTCATTACAATCACCCAGAATTTTGGACAAAATGGTAGGCTCGGCATGGACCGAGATGAAGAGCCGTTTCCGCTTTTGATTCTTGGGCCGAAGAAATGACATCCAATTCCGATTTGGATTGCCCCCATGAAACGCGTTCTTGGTCTACTGATGAAAAGAGAACAAGAACGGACGCGGCTTAAAGACCGGACTACAAGGCGCTGAACCAGCCTCACCGGGAACTGCCAGGCCGTCTCGTTGCGTATCCGTAATCGGTGCAGAGACCGGTAAAGGGAAATCGGCCATCGCCGATATTCGACTTTAGTGGCATTCCGCTCTCCAGTGTGGTTCTGGCAGACTCAATGCGGGGCAGCGCTTGCCTCGGAAGTACACGCCTTGCGGTCGGTGCCTTGGCGGGTGAAAACAGCAGGAGGATTCGGCTTGGCATTGAACCTGGCAGGATTGGGAACGCCGAAACCCGCGGCGCAGCTACGCGCGGAGACAGATGCGCGTACCGCAGCAAGATTGCGCAAGGCGGCGCGGATTCTGGTTGTAGATGACGAGGCGCACGTTCGCTCCATGATCGGCGCCACACTCGAACGGCAGGGATATGAGGTGCTGTTGGCTGCCAGCGGCCGCGAGGCGCTGGATATGCTGGAACAGAACGCCTTCGACCTGGTTCTGACGGACATCGTGATGCAGGATGGTAACGGCATTGCCCTGCTCGAACGCATGCATGCGCAGCAGCCGAACCTTCCCGTGGTCATGGTGACGGCCATTCACGACATCAGCGTGGCCATCGATTCCATGCGCCGCGGCGCCTACGACTATCTGCTCAAGCCCTTCGAGCGCGAGCATCTGGTGACCACCGTTCAGCGCGCCCTGGAACACCGCCAGGCCTTGCAGGATAGTCACAACTACCAGCAGAATCTCGAGCAGGTGGTGCGCGCCAGAACCGAGATGCTCCGCCAGGCGATGGAAGATCTGGAGCACTCCTACGACGTCACGCTGGAAGCGCTGGGCGACGCGCTCGATCTGAAAGATTCGGAAACCGAGGGCCACTCCAAGCGGGTGACCGCTTACACCATCGCGCTGGCCAGAGCCATGGGCATCAGCCCGGCCGAGATCAAAGTCATCGCACGCGGCGCTTTTCTGCACGACATCGGCAAGATGGCGATTCCCGACGAAATCCTGCGCAAGCCCGGCAAGCTGTCGCCGGAAGAGCAGGAGATCATGCGCGAGCATTGCACACGCGGCTACCATATGCTGCGCAAGATCCCTTTTCTCTCCGGAGCGGCGGAGATCGTCTTTTCCCATCAGGAACACTATGACGGAAGCGGCTATCCGAGCGGGCTATCCGGAAGCCAGATTCCCATCGGCGCACGCATCTTTGCCGTCGCAGACGCCCTCGACGCCATCACCAGCGACCGGCCTTATCGCAAGGCGCGCGGCTTCGACGCCGCGCGAGAAGAGATTTTGCGCTGCTCGGGAACCCAATTTGATCCCGGCGTTGTCGAGGTGTTTCTCAAGATTCCCAATGAGCTGTGGCATGAGCTGCGTTCGGAGATCACCGGCCAGAATAAGCGTTTCTCAACCTTCGACATCGCCAACTCCCCCACCCCGAAGGTGCTTTAGAACCCATTGCCCGGCGTTCCATTCGCGTTCAATCCATCCAAGGAGAAGAGGCATGCCCGCACTTTCAGCAAATGAAGTTGCCACTCGCCTCAGCGCTCTGCCAGCCTGGCAGATTGAGAACGGCGAACTCGTGCGCACCTTCCAGTTCGAGGATTTCCGTGCCGCGCTGCATTTCGTCAACCGGGTGGGCGACCTGGCGAAAGAATCCGGTCACCATCCGGATATCGACATCCGCTACAACCGGGTCCGCCTGGGCCTGGTCACGCACGATGCCGGCGGCCTCACCGCGAAGGATTTCGATCTGGCAGCCGCGATAAGCCGGCTCTGCTGAACGCAATGGCGAAGGCAAAGACCGATTTCTGAGCCCGTTGCGGTAAGTCTCTCCCCGTACAGCGACTTTTTCATCCAGGATGGTGTTCCAGCAGATACCGGCCATGAAATACTTGGCCGGACGCGGAAGAGTTATCCGCGCCGAACAGAAAGAGCACTTAATTGGAGGAAATGTAAGATGAAGTTCAGCAAGCCGTTGATCCTTGCCGTTGTTTGCGCTGCAACCTGCCTGATTGGAACTCTGCCTTCCCATGCCCAGGAGCCGGGCAGGCACCCAGCTTATCTGCATGCTTTGAGCGACCTTCGCCTGATGCGCGCCTACCTGGACCGCCTCACTCCCAGCGAACGGATCGACGCCGAGTCGCAACATGCGATCGACGAAATCGACGCCGCCATCCGCGAAATCAAGATGGCTTCCATCGACGATGGCAAGGATCTTCGCGCGCATGAGCCCATCGATGCCCGCATTTCCCCGGCCAATCGCTTCCGCAAGGCGCGCGAGGCGGGCAATGCAGCCTGGGCGGACATCAACCATGAAGAGGACAACGACTACGCGCGCGGACTCAAGCGCCGCGCCCTCGACCACATCGAGGAAGCGAACCACACCGTAGACCGCATCATTCACCGCATTGAATCGCGGTAATCGAGTTCCGCAGACAGAAATGCCCGGTGGCAGCCGCCTCCGGGCATTTCTGCATATGGAAGAGAATGGTCGCGATCTGCCAAAGCTCTCTTTGAAATGAAATAGAGAAGAAATCCGTGGTGGTGGCCGAGGCGGCGGAAGTCGAACCTGACATCAGCGTTGAAACCACTCAACTTACTGATTCTGCGATTGCCAGAATTGCAGAGAGTGCCACGACTTCCAAATGGTCACACGCGATCTCGATCGATATTCCTCTTGGGTAGTGGCCATTTGATAAGGTCTATGAAGGCTGGATGGGTCGGATCCATTGAATTCATTGTCGGTATTTTGGGAGCCTTCATATGCATGGTCTTGATTTACACGCATCTGCTTGACGGTTTCGTTTCAGACCTTCCGCGACTGTCTTGCTACAAATGGACTAGCCCGCGCTGCAAGGCAGCTACTGCTGCCTGCGTTCGGTCAGAAACGTTGAGCCGCAACAGAATGACGCCGACATGGCATTTCACGGTTGATTCCGTGATGCCCAGGTCATGGGCGATCTCCCGGTTGCTCCTGCCTTTGACGATTAGTTTCAAAACTTCGCGTTCGCGTGAACTCAGGTCCGAATTCGGCGTGCGCGAGGAAATGGCGCGCGATACCGGTGGAGGAAGGAACCTTCCCCCAGCGTGAACCCGACGAAGTGCACTGACGAGGGCTTCGTGCGGCATTCCCTTGATAATGTAACTGCGCGCTCCCGCCTCAAGAGCCTGGTGAATATCCTCGTCTCCTTCGTAAGTAGTCAGCACGACGAACTTGGCATTGTGATGGCGCACCATGATTGTGCGTATGGCATCCACGCCGCTCATTCCCGGCAGTCTCAAATCCATCAGGGTGATGTCCGGAAGATGCTGCTCGTAAAGTTCGACAGCCTCTTCGCCGCTTCCCGCCTGGGCCACTGTGATCATGTCCGGCGTTGCATCGATAATCGTGGCGATGCCAAAGCGCATGATCGGATGGTCGTCCACCACGAGAACCCTGATCCTGCATGCTTCCTTCATTGCTGCCTGCTTATCCATCGCAATCCTCTGGTTCGCCGTCACGTCGCGCGCCCGGTCCAGTCGCCCGGCCTGCCAACGCTATGGAGCCGCGGTCCGATCGAAGGCCGAAAGCACCGGCAGAACATTACCGCTCTCATCAAAGAAGCTGCGCGCTCGCAAATCGCCTTCCGCCGCCGGCTCCCACCAGAAGACGCCCTCGCCCAGACCATTGGGAATGGCACGGACTGCCGAATCCACCGCCATCAGGAAGGCTTTCTGGCCTTCAGGGCTCTCTGGAAAATCGGATTTCTTGCCCGCAAATCTGCCTGGAGTCCAATTATATGCAGTTTCTACCACCATGATCGGATGCCCGTATCGCAGCGCAAGGTCATGCAGGTTGTTGCGAAACTTCGCCAGGTTTCCGTGCCAGAACGGGTAATAGGAGAGTCCCATGACATCGAACGGCACATGGTGGGCAATGAGACTGTCGAAGAACCACACCGCGGCGTCATAGTCGCCGCTGCGCTCGATGTGAATCATGATCCGCGGTTTGGGAAGGGAACCGCGCCCTGCCTCGACCCCGCGAATTCCCGCCTTGAGCAGATCGGCAAGATTCTCCCAGTTGTCGGGCAGCTTCCCGTCTGGCCAGAGCATGCCCTGGGTGATTTCGTTGCCGAGCTGAACCATCTCGGGCATGACTCCCGCCTGCGCAAAGGCCGCGATTACATCCCGCGTATAGTCGGAGACCTGCTGCACAAGCTGTTTGTGCTTGAGTTGGCTCCACGCCGCCGGGGTGGGTTGATGTCCCGGATCGGCCCAGGTATCGGAGTAGTGCAGATCAAGCAGTACGTGAAAGCCCAACGCCTTGGCTCGCCTGGCGAGCGCGAGGGTGTAGGCAAGATCGTTAGGCAGTCTGTCCGCGCTCATCGACGGATCGTGAAAGACCCGCAGCCGAACCCAGTTGTACTGGTGCTCGCGCAGCATGGCCAGTACATCCCTGGGCTGACCAGCCTGCTTGAATACCAGCCCGTCTTGCTCGCACTTGGCCAGAAAGGAGACGTCCGCGCCAATCGCGTAATTTTGCGCCGGCAATTGCTGCAGGGCTCCCACGGCCAAGCAACACGCGAGAATAAGCTTGTAAAGAGTGCGCATTGAGATTCCCGACGTATAAGACTCCGGCAACGAGAAGCACTGGGGCCCACTCGCTGCCAGGATGGGTGCCCCTTCGAATCGGACATGCGTTCTGCCAGGCCACAGCGGTTCAGGAACCGCTGTAGCCGGAGGCAGTCTGCTGGATGGCATCTTTATCAGGAAAATGCCACGTTAGAGCAGCTCGATGCGGAATCCAGTTCCTGAACCGCCCTAGAAGTAGAATTTCGCCGCCATGGACACTTCCCTGTGGCCGGTTTTGTTGTCCGCGGTGCCGGCGGCGTTGGTGCTGGTCATTGCGCCGGTGGTGTCAAAGCCCATATACATGTTCGGATCGTAGGGGATGAACTCGTTCCAGGCGTGGTTGAAGAGGTTGAAGGCCTCGCCGCGGATTTCCAGCTTCTTCTGGTCCTTGATCGCAAAGGTCTTGAAGAGGCCGATCGAATCGTTGATGTAGGCCGGGCCGTGGATGTAGGGCAGGCGATAGGTTCCGTTGGAGAGGCGCGTCGGTCCGGTGAAGCAGGAGGGGGTGAAGTACTGGTTCTTGGCCAGTCCCTTGCGCGGATCGCAGGTCATCTTGGGGACGGCGACTTCGTCGGGAGTGCCGTCGGCAAAGTCGGAGTAGTTGCCGGGTCCGTAGATGCCGATGGTGTTCGAATTGACGGCGTACTCGGAACCGAAGTTGTTGCTGATGGGGCCGCCGCTCATGGCCTGGAAGAGGCCGGAGACGTGCCAGCCATCTACCGCGGCGTTGACCGCCTTGCGGTCGCCCAGGTACTTCTTGCCGAAGTCTGGCAGATTCAGGTAGTAGGAGAAGCTGACGATCTGCGAGCGGTCGAAGGGCGCCGGGCCGTACCAGCGCCTCATGTCGAAGGCGTCTTCGGCGTTGTAGGCCAGGGTTTTGCCGTAGCTGTAGCTGCCCCAGTAGTTGAGCCATCCCTTCTGGCGGGTGACGGTCAACTGCAAGGCGTTGTAGTTGGAGTTCAAGTTGTGGAAGTGGGTGCTGATGTCGCCGTACTGCCAGTAGGGGCGCAGGCCGTCGTAGTTGTCATACCAGGTGCCATAATAGGTGCCGTTCTCGGCGCCATCCGGCACGGCATTGCGAATACCGTAACCGACCAGATTGTGGCTGGAGTTGCCCACGTAGTTGGCTTCGACCTTGTTGGCGCCCCAGAAGAGATGGGAGACGGCCAGGTTCCAGGAATAAGTGACCGGAGCGAGATGATCGCTCGGGTTGGCGGTTCCCCAAACCGTGGGAACAGTGCTCGAAATGTCGATCGAGGAGACGCCATTCAGTGTGTAGTCCGCTCCCGAGGTCCACGAACTCATGACCTTGAAGTTGGGCGGCGCCATGATCGCCGAGAAGGCGTTGATGCCGGGGTCGCTGTAGTAGTTGGCGCCGAAGCCGCCGCGCAGGACGGTCTTGCCGTTGCCCGTCATATCGTAGGCGAAGCCCAGCGCGGGCGCCCACTGAAAGTTCAGCGGCTTGGAGCCGGAGATCGGGACCCGCGAATTGCTGGAGTTCGACTGGATACCGGAATACGCGGTGATCGGCGCCGCCGCGATCCATGCGGAAGGATTGAAGATCGCAATGCGGCCGCCGCGATCGTACCACCAGCCGAGGTGATCCACGCGCAGGCCGTAATTGAGGGTCAGCCGCGAGTTCAGCTTCCAGGTGTCCTGTAGGTAGAAGTCGAAGCGCTTCTGAGCCATGTCGGCCTTGATGTTGCCGCTGGACTGGCTGTAGTAGGAGGTGTAGCCCAAGAGCAGGTCGGCCCAGTCGTTTCCGGTGACGGTCGAGTAGTTCTCGGTGTCGACGGAGCCGTTGTCGTTGCCGGTGGTGAGCAGGTTGTAACGCGCATACTGCGCATAGAAACCGGCGCGGAAGAGGTGGGTCCGATACAGGTACGTAAGGCCGTCGTTAAAGGTGTAGTTGTTCTGCGCGCCCAGATAGGGAGGCGCCTCGCCGCCGGCGATGTAGAGTCCGCCCACTTGCTGCTCAAAGCTCACGTTGGGCAGAAGCCCGCTGGAGGAAGTGAAAAGGTTGGCGTGCGGATAGCTGAGCGCCGTAGCGGAAACTGCGCTGAGGCCGGTGAGGTCGGTTTTGAGCGTGAAGCGCGTGTAGCCCAGCGAAGCCTCGTTGGTCAAACGCGAGCTCAACACATTGGTCAGCGTGCCGTTGAAGGAGTTGGAAGCATTCTTCTGCGTCTGCGCCGCGGGATAGGGGGTCTTGTTCCAAGTGTTCCAGGGACCGTAAGGCGAGGGCACACTCTCGTTCTCGTGGTTGTAGCGGCCGGAGAGATGCGCATTGTCGGTAATGGCATAATCCAGCTTGAGGATTTCCTGGTTGCGGGGCTCGGAAACGGTGTAGTCGGTGATGAGGTTGTAGCCGCCGTGGGTCAGGGGATCGACGTTGGGCAGGGGCAGCGCATTCAACAGAATCTTGCCGCCCGGATCGATGACGCCGCTGTCGATCTGGCCCCAGCCCGAGGCGCCGTTGCCGCATTCGGTCCAAATCTTGCTGCAGGGATTGCTGGCCACCGGCCACCCGATCCAATTGTTGCCGGCGTTCGAGAGAGCGCTCAGATAGGCCGAGTCGCTGAAGTCGCCGGTACGCATGGCGGCGGTGGGAACTTCGGTCTTGCGCGGCAAAAGGTCAACCTTCTGCTGGGCGAGCTCAGTGGCGGCAAAGAAGAAGAGCTTGTCCTTCAGCTTGCCGGCGCCGGGAATCGCGGCCGGACCGCCCAACTGGAAGGCGGGATAGAAGAGCGATGTCTGCGGCGCAGCCAGGCCGACAGACTTCTGCTGCCAGTCGCTGGCGTTCAAGGCATGATTGCGGGCAGTCAGTTCGGCCAGGCCGTGAAACTCGCGGCCGCCGGATTTGGTCTGGGTCGAGACCACGATGGGGCCATTGGGCTCGGCGGCGGAGTAGGCCGCCGACTCGACCTTCAGTTCGGCAATCATGTCCACATTGGGCGTGACCGCAGCCGAACCGGCGGTGTTCAGGTCGGAGACCGAAGCGCCGTCGCTGACCAGCGCGACCTGATCGAAGCGATTGCCGTTGACGGTGAAGGCGCTGGAGTTCTGCGTGAATCCCGCCGAAGCTCCGTTATACGTGCCGTTGAAGTTGCCGGTATTGCCCGAGCCGGGGATCAGCCCCAGCAACTCGATGGCGCTGCGGCCCTCGATGTCCATATTGTGGAGTTGCGTATCGCTGACGGTATAGCTGACCTCGCCCGAGGTGGTGGGCGTCATCTCTTCGGCCGTGGCCGTAACCACCACGGAGGTGCTGGCGCCGGCGACGGTCAGGGCAATTCCCTTGAGATCGATCTGGTCGTTGATGTGGACGGCAATGCCCTTGCGCACCAGGCTATTGAAGCTCGGCGCCGAGACCTTGACGTCATACGTGGCCACCGGCACGCCAACCAGCGAGAAGACACCGCGCTCGTCGCTGCTGGTGGAGCGCGTCACACCTGAAGCTTCATCGGTAAGCACAATGCTCGCCTGGGGAATCACGGCGCCAGTCTTGTCGACGACGGTACCCGTCAGGGTGGCGGCATTGCTCTGGGCTTTTGCTGCGGTGATTCCACACACCAGCAGCATAGTGATCGTGATGCCGATTGCGATTACGCGGACAATGTTTTTCATACATACACCTTCCTCTGGCACTCCAAAATCTCCAGCCTTCTATGACAATCTTTCGGATCGGAAGACTTCGCCTCTGTCAAGACCGCGTCTTTGCACGCCTTCAGATCTCTCCGGACCGTCGCACCGCATACTATTCCGCCCTTTATACGGCTTGAATCCGACCAAAGTCGGAT
>JBEKTO010000001.1:290304-344173 GCA_049515995.1 Occallatibacter sp.
GATTCAAGCAAATAATTCGTCTCGACTAGGCGGGGTTTACATCTTCACATGGCGGGGTCCCGTGCCGTTCTGCGCCTTGTTCATGGCTCCTTGACGCCGGTGCTGTCCGAAGCAGCCGAAACGCCTCCAGGCGCGGACTCTCGCCCGTTTCCTTGACGGTCGATGTCCGTGAGCACGAGCTGGTATTCCGGCTCAAGATGCAGATCGTCGAGCCGTTCGATCTGGCCATTGGGCGCAAACTCCAGATGCTCGGGAAGCTCCAAATACACCGGAGCATCCTTGCGCAGCGGCAGAACACTGAGCTCGAAGGAGTTGTTCCTTGAATCCATGAATCTCCGCAGGCCGATGGACCACGCCTGACCGTTATAGAAATTGTCGGTAAGCATCCCGTTCCCCGCGTAGAGGCGGGCAACATCTCCCCGATACCCAACCTGCAGATACAACTCATTGAGCCCGTCGAGCGGTTCGGATGGAATCGTAATCAGCCATCGGGCTGCCTGTCGAAGCTCGTCCTCGGCGGGTGCTTGCGCCACCCCCTTCGGACGCCAGGACGGAGCAGGTCCAATCGTTACGGGTGGCGCATTTCCGGCAGCCTGAACCTGCCTGTATCTTAGGTCCAGTTTGCGTTCCCTGGCCTCCGCGACAAAGCCGACTGTCCGTGCATTTGCCTCTGTCTGGATCAAAGGCAGACTTGCCCGAGGCAGAACTGCCGGCGGGGGTGTGATGCTGAATGCGAACTGCGGAGTTCCGCGCGAACGCAGCCAGATCCGGCTCAGTCTTCCATCGGGATCGGCAACAAAGTCCTGCGTGGTAATGAGCAGATGATCGTTGCCGTGATTGCCGGTAGGATCGCCACCGCCCAGGCTCACCTTCCAGGCATTCTCGGCTTCCTGCTCTGTGAGTACCACGAGACGAGTCTTCTTGCCGTCGGACGCCGCAAGGTCAATGAACGAATCGACACCCGGCTTAAATCCACTGACAATCGTGACGCGGGAATCGCGGACAGTTTCCCCGCTCGACGACTCGACAAATCGAATGGTGCCGGAGTCCAGTGCGAATTCCACGGGAATGCCGGGGACGGCAACAAAGTAGAGCGTGGTGGCTGCGCCGCTCTCGATTCGCGTAAACAATTGCGCGGTGCTGTAGCGGATGGTCACACCACCAGATCGCAGGTTGAACGGCCAGATGAAATAGGCGCCGGAAGGAAGGTCGACCGGGTGCCGTGGAACCCTAAGTGTGCCATCGGGCAGACGGATCTCAAACTGGGCCGCAGTCCGTACCGGCATGGAGTAGTTGCGGGCATAGTTGTTCAGGAAAATGAAGCCTGAATCCCCCCGCGACCGGACCGCAGTTCGAACAACTGAGAAGTCCTCCGGGTTCGCCGGCAACTGGTCGGGTGCGTGAACCATCATCGGAGCCAGGTATTCTCCGAAATCGTTCAGAAAATACTGGAAGACCTTCATCTTGCGAAAGGAAGCACGCTCCTCGCCGAATTCTCCCAGCGGCGCTTGAAAGTCGTAGGATTTCACGGGTACATCGTTCGGATATCCGGTCGCTTGCGACTCCTGCAGTGTTGACAGCTTTCCATACGGATTCTCTCCTCCCTGAAACATGTAGGAGCCGTACAGATTCACACCGGAGCCAAGCATCACAGGGAACATCGCCCCGACGTCATCCGGATGGATGACCGGACGGCGGTGATAGGTGTCCTCGATGCCGCCTCCTATTTCCGCGGTCAGGTAAGGCAGTGGCGCTTGCGCCGAAGCCTGCTCGCTGCCAGCCCCGGTGCTGCCCAAGGCGCCCATGTTCGCCGCGGCCCGGCTCCGGAACCGGAATGCGTACACGTCGGCAGGAGGCAACTTGGTCAGCGAGGCGTCCCACGGTGCGTCGGGATAACCGCCGTAGACCGGGAGCACCGCACGCTCCGGCACGACCGCGTTATCCCACCCGGTGACGAGATACAGCGGCACATCGAGACCGCTCTCCAGCGCGAGCCTCTTCAGCTCGAGGATGTGCTCATCGCCTGCACCGGGGCCGCGGCTGGAGTACTCGTTCTCTAGTTGAATGCCGATGACCGGGCCTCCATCCTTCCACAACAGCCCCTTGAGCTGCTGCGCGACCTGCCCATACCAGGCGCGGACATAGGAGAGGTAGACTGGGTCGTTGACACGGGTTGGTCCCTTTTTGAGCAGCCAGTCCGGGAATCCCCCATTGCGCACTTCGGCGTGATCCCAGGGCCCGATGCGCGGCTCCAGGTACATCCCGTGTTTGGAGCAGAGCTGCGCAAAGGCACGCAAGTCCCGCTGGCTTTTCCAGTCGAATTGCCCCTCGATCTCCTCGTGATGAATCCAAATCACGTAGGTGGCCACAATCTCAACGCCGGCAGCCTTCATTTTGAGGAGTTCTTCTTCCCAGCGCGATTCCGGATAACGCGTGAAGTGAAATTCGCCCATGACCGGCAGCCATGGTCTTCCGTCGCGGATAAGATACCGGCTGTTGACAGCAAGCGTGCCGCCGGAAGGCGACTTCGCGGAGCCTCCGTCATAACGAGCCGGCTCAGGCTCGCTATACGGCTGACTGGCGTCAATGCGGATTGGAGTGACGGTTTGCGCACGAGACGGCACGACCTGAAACAACAAAAGACACAATGCGGCGCCCATCGGCGCGCTCGTCAGAAAGCGCCGGGAGTGTGCGCCGTTCCCCATAAATCGTATTTGGAAAGCCATCGATATCAGCTCCGGGAAGACCGTTCCTCTTCTCCTCGCACGGCTTGTTGCATAGCCAGCGGAAAACACAACTCTAATCCTCGCCACACTGCCGGCAAATCCGACCAAAGTCGGACTGAGCGGGACTGGCAGGGGGTTGGGATTCGGAAGGATGGTCGCTTTCACGATATACTGGGCGCCGCGATGGGAAGACTCCGCACGATCGCCGTTTGGCTTATTCTGTGCACTGCCGGCTCCAGCACCCTGTGGGCGCAAGGCTTTACCGGGTACACACGCCACGTCTGGCAGGCCATCGATGGATTGCCGGAGCAGACAGTCCAGGCTTTTGCTCAAACTTCCGACGGCTACCTATGGATCGGAACCACCGGAGGATTGGTTCGCTTCGATGGAGCACATTTCACCCTCTTCGATCGGCAGAACACGCCGCTGTTGCACGAGAACAGCGTCTACTGCCTGATGGTCTCCCGCGACGGAGCGCTCTGGATTGGGACCGAAGGCGGAGGAGTCGTCCGCTACGAGCACGGCCAATTTCGCTCCTGGACAACCCATGAGGGGCTCAGCAACGACTTTGTCCGCGCGCTTTTTCAGGATTCGACAGGAATCGTATGGGCCGGCACGGACAACGGCCTGATGCAGTTCACGGGAGATCGCTTTGTGCGCGTCGATGGCACCTCGGCTATTCCCACGCTCTCCGTAGATTCCATCTACCAGGACCGCGACGGCCGGCTGTGGGTGGGGGGATTCCGGCTCGCTTGCATCAAGGACATGGTCGCCAAGATATATCCTCTCGGCCCGGAATTGAGCCAGAACATGGTGAAATCCATCACCCAGACACAGGATGGATCATTATGGGTCGGCACGGTATCCGGCCTGAATTCGATGACCCCGGGCCAGGACCATTTCCATGCAGTCGCGGGCATTACGAGCACCGTGCGCATCCTGCGGCAATCCGGCGATGGCGTCCTGTGGATCGGAACGATTGGCCAGGGCGTCTTCCAGTACAGCGCCGGCAGGTTCAGCCACATAACCGCTCCTGCCTACTTGCCCAGCAACACGGTCCTGGATTTCTTCGAAGATGGAGAGAAGAACCTCTGGGTTGGTACACAAACGGGGATGCTTCGTCTCACCCGTTCCCCGGTCAATATTCTTCCTTTCCCGACGCAGAACGACTCCGATTTCGGAACCATCTATCAGGATCGCGACGGCAGCTTCTGGATCGGGTCCGCGCAGCTCTTCCAACTGAAGAACGGTGTTTTCATCCCTCGGACTCTTCCAGGCACGCGCGGCATTCATGTGCGCAACGTGTTTCGCGACCGGTCCGGCGCACTGTGGGTCGGAACAGATGGGAACTGGTTGTTTCGGATTGCGGGTGGGCAAACCACGCAGTTTTCTTCACTCTCAAACAACTACATTCGAGCCATTGCGCAGGCCCGCGACGGCAGCATGTGGATCGCTACCGACGGAGGTCTCAATCACATCGTTCTGGAGGGAACCCGAGAGGCCGTACACCCCTATACAGTCGCAGACGGCCTTGCATACCAAAGCACCCGAGCCTTGCTGATCGATCGCCAGGGCGATCTGTGGGTTGGCACCGATCGCGGCGTAAGTCACGTGCGCGGAGATGTGTTTCTGGCGGACCCGGCGATCGCGCCACTCGCACAAATGAAGGTTTGGGCAATTCACGAGGACGGGGATGGAGGCCTGTGGTTTGGCACTCGCGACAACGGATTGTACCGCCTGCGGGACAGAAAACTGGCGCACTTCACTGTCGACGACGGACTGGCCAGCAACGCCGTTTATCAGATTCTTGAAGATCGCAACGACCATTTCTGGATGAGCGGCCCGAATGGAATCTCGCTCCTGAACCGCCACGACCTGGATGCCCAGGCCGACTCCCCGGTTCGCCATCTTGCACTGACTTTCCACTCGATCTTCGAAATGGAAGGCAATGCCGAGATCTATGGGGGAACCCAGTCCTCAGGCTGCATCACCGCCGAAGGAGACGTCTGGTTTCCCAGCAGCCGCGGCCCAATTCATATCCTTCCCGCTCAGCGCTCCCTGCTTGCGCCGCCTCCCCTCCAACTGCAGCCGACTCTCGCCGACGGACAGCCTTCCCAAAGCGCCGGACCTATCGTGCTGGCGCCTGGGAACAGCCGTCTCGGGTTTCGATTCGCGCCCATCCGGCTTAGTTCTCAGGATGGTTTGCGCTTCCACTACAAGCTCGACGGTTTTGACATCAATTGGAGCCCGGCAACCTCCGCGCGCACCGCAGACTACACCAACCTTCCTCCCGGCAACTACCGCTTCCGCGTACAGGTGTTCGAGGCCGGCAATCCCGATGCCGTCAGCGAAGCTTCAATTGAAGTGGTACAGAAGCCGCACTTTTACCGCACCTGGTGGTTTATCGCGGTCAGCATACTGCTCATTGGTCTAGTGGTCTTCGCTTCCTATCGGTACCGCATCCGGCAGGTGCGTTCCAAGTTTGAAGCCGTACTGGAAGAGCGCAGCCGGCTTGCACGGGAAATGCACGACACCGTCATCCAGGGGTGCACGGGCGTTTCCGCTATCATCGAGGCCATTTCCATGGACGGCTCAGTCAAGAGTGTCGGACTCCTGGAGTTTGCCGGCACACAGTTGCGCGCCACCATCAATGAAGCCCGCGAGGCAATCTCGAATCTCCGTCAGTCCAACACCGAGGTCGGCGACATCGACGAGAAGATCGAAAGCATGACTGCACACCTCAGCAGGGAGTTCAAGACTCCCGTGAATTACAGCGTCGCTGGAACTCCATTTGCCTTAAGTTACCCGATTGCTCACGATCTCCTGATGGTGGCGCGTGAAGCGGTCTTCAATGCCCTGCTTCACGGCAAACCCGCGCACGTGGAAGTGAGGCTCGCCTATGGCCAGAACCAATTAACGCTGCGTGTGCTCGACGATGGCTGCGGTTTCGATGCCGATCCAAAGGAACACACGCGTCATCACCACTTTGGAGTAAGAGGCATGAGGGAAAGAATCGAGCGATCGGGAGGCAGATTCCGTCTGGAGACTGCCCCTGGGAAGGGCGTTTCGATCGAAGCGCAACTGCCCCGGAAGAACAAGATCGCCTGAGAACTCACGGGCGCGTCGGACGGGCAACCGCCGGCTCATTGCGTTCCTAGCTCTCTGACCGTTTGTTGTTGTACCTGTGCCTCGCCAAGACTTCCTTCGGGGGCTACGAGAACCGGATTCTGAATTCGGCAGTTGTTTTTGGCTGATTTTGAACTGCGCGAGAAGGTGCTCGGTGACGGCTACTCATTACGAGGACCGCGCCGAGCGTAATATTGGGTTTCCCGACGAGCCCTGGATGTAACACCATCTACGAGCATATCTACAGTAGGAAACGATGATTCAGCCTTACATCCAGAGAACAGGGCGGGATATGCTACCCATCTGTTTGAGTTAAAAGTAGATCGGGATTTTATCGAGGGACAGCTGGGTACAAGGGCGCTTATCAGAATCTGTCCGACCTGCATTCCGCAAATTTAGAGATTTCGTATTCAACTCAGTGCAGCTTCGATAACGCGCTGGCTGAAAGCCTGAGTCAACCGCAGTCCGACGTATCGGGCGCATGACAAGCCGGCGCATCTATTTGGCGAGCCCGACGCGCCGGACCAGGTCGTCGAAGCGCGGGTCCGAGCGCAAGGGGTCGAGCGGGGGATCGACCTTGAGATAAAGAAGACCCACATCGCGCGCACTGTACGACTCCTCCAGCCATTTGAACGCTTCTTTCTTCCTGCCCAGTCCGGCATAAACGAGCGCAATTTCGTACCGTCCCACTCCATCTTTTCGCACATGATCTTCGAGCAGCGCGATTGTCTTCATGGCCGCGTCCACTTGGCCTGCGCGCGCATAGGCATTGCCCAAATGGCCTAAAGAATATGGGCCGTCGCCGGATTTGATGAATTCTCGGATCGACTCCGCATACGCGCCCTTCTCTGCGTAGATATCGCCAGTAAGAAAGTTCCAGTCTGGCAGGTTGATCTTGAGTCCTCGTACTGTCTGCGTCACCCCAAGCGCTTGGTCGTACTGGTGTGAGAAGTAGTAGATGAACCCCTCGGCGTGAAACGTGCTTTCAGAAACAGGATCCAGATCGACGCTGCGCTGTACTTCGGCGAGGGCCTCCGGCAGGTGGCCGGTTCGGACGAGATAAAATGCGTACTTCTCGTGGCTGGTTGCCGAATTCGGATTGAGTTCCAGGGCCCGGCGGAACTCCGTCGCTGCCGTCGGCCAGTCCCAGTTCAAAGTCATCGCAGTATTGGCGAGTTCTGCGTGGGCCTCCGATAAGGAGTCGTCCAGCTCGATGGCCCTGATCGCTTCTGCCTTCTGCCGGGTAAATGCTTCTTTGTAAGGCATCCGTCCCGACTCGCCCATCCGGCCGTAGCAACTGGCCAGTGCGGAATGCGCCTGCGCATAGTTGGGATTCTGTTTGATTGCACGATTGAAGTAGTCGACGGCGCTCTTGCAGTCGTCCGCCTCGCGCAGCAGGATTCCGTGCAGGTACATATCCTGCGCCACCGGGTCGATGGGGGGCTCCCGAGTCAGGCGCGCCTGCTCCTGGGGCGTCACATTGGTGCGGATCTCCTCCGCGATGGTCTGCGCCACTTCTGCCTGCAAAGCAAGCACGCTCGTCATGTCGCGAACATACGTATGGGCCCAGATGGGCCGATCGGTCCTGGCATCGATCAACTGGGCGCTGATACGCACCTGGTTGCCTTCGCGCTGCACCCCCCCCTCCACCACTCCTCCGACGCCCAGCTCCCGGGCGATGTCGGGGAGTTTCTTTTTGGTTCCCTTGTAGCTCATGGCCGAGGTGAGTGAAATGACGCGCAGGTTCGAGACTTGATCCAGATCGTTGATCAACTCTTCGGTCATTCCGTCGGCGAAGTACTCCTGGGCAGGGTCGCCAGAGAGGTTCTTGAGCGGCAGGATCGCGATGGAACGTATCTCGCCACGCGGGGTTGAATCGCCATACCATTTCTTGTAGCCCAGGTAACCGAGCATGGCTATGAGGGACAAGACGGCCACGAAACCAGCCGCCAGCCACGGTAGCCGGCCGGACCGCTGGCCGGGAGGGCGGGGAGCCTCATCCTTCTTCTGACCAGGAGCTTTGATCGGCTGTCCCTGACCCTCAGCGGCGGTATGCGCCGCAGGCGCCATGGGAACAACCCCGTTTTGCGGATGCGCCGGGCTTGGCTGTGGAGGGAAGATGAACTTCGGCACATAGGATCCGCTTGGGAGTTCGAAGCGGACGGCAGAATTCTGGTTCGATTCCAGGTAGTACTGCGCAAGCAACTTGCGCATCTGGGTGGCTCTGACGCGGACCACGGAATCGCTTCCGGTGTCATATCCGACCGGGCGTCCGAACATCTCGGCTCCGATCATCCGCTCTCTCAAACCATCAATATCCCCATCCAGAGCATGTCCGACGATCAACTGAAGGAAGTCCTGGGTCCGTTTGCTGCCGGCGAATGCGTGGCTCGCTATGACCTCCTTGAGGTGGTCGCGCACCAGCCTTGCCTGCATTGAACTGAGTACTTGCGGTTCCCAGGATGGATCGGCTGTGGACATTTCGCACTCGGATTCTCTTTGGAACCCCATCTTATCATTCTCCTGGCGATAAACGGGGCTTTTGCTGGAGAGATGCGGCCAATCTTATGTGTAGCTAAGGCTATGCAAAATAATGTTTTATCTGCACTAAACGTCCCAATTAACCGTTAATAGCATTTCACGGCAGGCGCTTTTGGTGTTCGAATCGACACGCTTTTGAATCGGGCCGGATTCTCGGCCCAGTTCGAGGACGCGACTGCTGCCTTCTGAAGCGATTTCGCTCCATCCTTCAGGGTGTGCCCTGGGAAACGGCGATTCGCAAAGAAAAGGAGAACAGTCGAGCCACAATGTGTGCACTGAACGTGCCCCGAACCCCGTTCTCGAGTTTCCCGATGACCGACGAGCTGGAGTTGGCAGGGAAAACAACGAAAGAGTTCCGGCAGGAACTGCAGAGCGGCAGAAGTTTCGACGATGAACTCATTTTGATTCAAAGATCCGCAAGTCGAGGATTCACAAGTTGGGTAAGCGTTTACCCAGGAGAAAGGCCATTCACACTCTCAGTATTCAGGTTCGGAGGATCGCAAGGGTGGGCATGAAGGGAAGCTCGGAGCAAAAGCGGTTCCCAGGCAGGCTCATCCATTGGGGATTTCCGTCAGCTGCCCTTGGGTGGCTATGCCTGATTTCGGCGCTGGCGCAGACGCCGGCCAATGAGGCAGTCCGCCAGGCGATGCGGCAAGGCGCCGAGGCCATGACTGCGGGCAACTTCGGTGCCGCAGTCGCGGCGTACACCCATGTAACGCAGAGATCGCCGGAGTTTGCCGAGGGGTATTTCAATCTCGGTCTGGCCCTTCAACAGGCGGACCAACTGGACGCCGCGCGGGCTGCGCTGGAAAAGGCGTTGCGGCTGAAGCCCGGCTTGCGCGGCGCCAATCTCTTTCTCGGCATCATCGCCTACCGCGAAAATCGCTTTAAGGACGCCGAATCCCGACTGCTGGCTGAAACGCGTTTGGATCCGCGCGGCGCAAAAGCCTTCATGTGGCTGGGGGTATGCCGTCTGGCGCAGGACGATCCGCAAGCGGCAATCGCTCCGCTCGACAAGGCCTATGCGCTCGATCCTTCCGATGTGGACATCCTCTATCATCGCGGACGCGCCTATCTGCTGGTGGCCAACGCCTCTTACCGCGCGATGTATAAGCTCGATCACGATTCGTTGCGCATACATCAGGTACTGGCCGAGGCGTATGCGCAGGCGTATCGCAACCAGGAGGCAATCGGCGAGTTTGAGCTGGCAGTGAAGATGGCGCCGCGACAACCCGGTCTCCATGAAGAACTCGGCGATCAGGATTGGATCGTTGGCAAGTTCGACCAAGCCGCAGAGGCATATCGGGAAGAACTGCGAATCGACCCGCATGGCGTCACTGCCATGTACAAGCTGGGAAGTCTGCTGGTGCAAAATCAGAATCCCACCGAGGGGGTACAACTGCTGCGCGATGCGCTGCGCGCCGACCCTTCGCTGAGCGATGCGCACTATTACCTGGCCAGCGGGCTGATGGGCATCGATCGGGATCAGGATGCAATTCACGAGTTCGAGTTGGCAATCGCAGCCGATCCATCGAACGATCGCGCCATGAGCGCCTACTACAAGTTGGCGCAGGTCTATCGCAAGCTGCACAAGACACAAGAGGCGCAAGCCGCTCTACAGAACTTTCAACGAATGAGGGCGGATGCCAAAGAGCGGCAGGACCGCAAGACCGCGCAACTCGCACGCAAACGGACAGAGCTTCCCGTTGAAGATCCGGAGAGGACTGCGATGTCAGCGGATCAATGAAGCAGAACGAGCTTTGACCTGATGCGGCAGCCGCCCGCAGCGGGTCTGAACCGCTCGAAAGGCGAGTGGGAAAAAGCAGCGAGCGGCAGAGAAACAGGAAATGGGAATTGTAAAAACTTACGAGAAAAACGTTTGCTCAGGAGGCAGACATATGATTTCCAACTCAACACCAATGCACGTCAAGGCCACGTGCTTCAAAGTGCTCAGAGCCGGACAGCGGCCTCTTGGTGTATGGCTGGCGCTGCTGGTCATGCTCTTAGGATTCGCACCACTCGCCAAGGCTCAGCTCGACACCGGCTCCATCAGCGGCGTGGTCACCGATCCGGCCGGGAAAGTGGTGACAGGGGCTGCCGTCACGGCCAGCGAGGCTGCGACTGGCACAACCTATTCCACCGTCAGTTCCACCACCGGCTACTATATCTTCCCTTCGGTACATCCCGGGATATACCAAGTGAAGGTCAGCGTCTCCGGCTTCAAGAACGCGGTCTATAGCGATATCGCCGTGGCTGTCGGCTCCAGTTCCGCGCAGGATATTTCTCTTGCTGTCGGGTCGACCACTGAGACCGTTAGCGTAACCGGTGGAACCGTGACGCTGGAGAAGGAAACCTCAGATATCGACGCCACCATAGCCCCCGAGCAGGTCGCGGATCTCCCGCTTCAGGTCTCCGGCAACCTGCGCTCGCTTTCCACGTTGGAGTTTCTCGTTCCAGGAACCGTGGGTCCTGGCACGTCTTCGGGTGGTTCCGGTTTCCAAATGACCAAGATCAACGGCGGACAGGAAGAAGGAACCGACTACCTGGTGGATGGTATTACCACCAACCGGATGGAGAACGGCTCCGGCTCCTTCGATATCGTCGCGCCTTCCGTCGAGGCGGTCAATGAATTCCACATCAGCCTCTCCGGCCTGCCCGCGGACCTGGGCAGAACCACCGGCGGTCTGGCCAACTTCAACACCAAGAGCGGTGGCAACAGCTACCACGGCACCGTCTTCGACATCTACAAGAATGCTGCGTTGGACGCCAACAACTGGTTCAACAACGGGTACCTTGCCGAAACCCCCGAATCCGACGCCGCGGCCCGCAATGCTCTGCAACGTCCAGCGGATACCAAGAACGATTTCGGCGGCAGCCTGGGCGGTCCCATTCGCATCCCTCACCTCTACAACGGCAAAGACAAGACGTTCTTCTTCTTTGGTTGGGAGCAGTTGCGCTATTCCACCGGCTCAGCGATCACCAGCCTCATTCCAACCCCGGCCGAGCTCGGGCAGGCGAGCGGCGATCCATACTTCGACTTCTCGTCTACCTTGGGCGGGCCCATCCCGGTTAGCAACACGAACTCCAGCCAGGCCTACTCCTGTAACACCACTGGCCCCAGCGTACCGCTCTATTACGGCGAGATCTTCGACCCCGCGGTCCCAGAAAGCAATGGTTGCCGCGGTACCGCGTTTCCAAACAACAAGATCCCCATTGGCAGAGAGAGCAAGGTGGCCGCAGCCGTCCTGAAGTATATGCCGGCGCCGAATCTGAGCGGAGGGGGCACCAACAATTATGTCTACGACAGTCAGGACCAGCTCAGCCAGACCGTCTATAGCTTCCGTATCGACCAAAACCTCGGCGCCAACCACAAGATATGGGGCTTCTTCAGTTCCAGGGAAAACACCGATCAAGGCAATAATTTGAATTTGCCTGAGCCAATTACCAGCGGCGGCGGCGGGAAGGTCAATCAGCTCGGCAAGCTGTTCCGTGCAGGCTGGGAATGGATTGCGAGCCCAACTCTGGTGAATTCGCTGACCTTCGGCACGAACCGCTCCAACAACTACAATCAGTCGCGCGCTGTGAGCATGAACCCGGATTGGGACAGCACGCTGGGCATCGCCAACGGCTCCGGTCCCGTCTTCCCGGGCTTCGTGTTCAATGGCAGTCCCTACCCCGGCTTTGGCGAGAACGACGACGCGCAGGACGTGGACAATACCATCGCGCTCAACGACATATTGCACTGGCAGCATGGCGCGCACAGCTTCAAGTTCGGCGGCGAGTTGCAATATCACCAGTTCTCGTTCGTCAGCAAAATCGGCGGCACCTGCAGCGGCACCTCCGGTTGCTTCAGCTTCTGGGACAATCAGACTGCTTCGGACCAAACCTATTGGGGATCGGACGGGAACTCCTTCGCCGCGTTCCTCATCGGCGAGGCGGGTACTGCAAACGCCCTCCGGCAACTTCATGCGCCGCGCTGGATCGCGCATTACGATGCCCTGTTTGTACAGGACGACTGGAAGGCGCGGCCCAACCTCACCATCAATCTTGGACTGCGCTGGAGCATGGACACTCCTCGTCATGAAGCCGATGGCGATACAGCGGTCCTGGATCCCAATCTTCCCAACACGGGGGCCGCGGGTTATCCTGGCGCGCTGGTCTTTGGCGGCAAGGGCACGGGCCGCAACGGGAGCAAGAACGAAACCTGGGCCGATGTCTATCGCAAGGACTACGAGCCGCGCGTAGGCTTTGCCTGGGGGATTAACCAAAGGGACGTTCTGCGCGCCAGCGCGGGCTTCTACTACGGCCCACTGGTCTATGCCGACTTTGGCCAGGGGACGGTTCAGGGATTCACCGCCAATCAAACCCTTTTCACGGGGGATCCCTTGTCCGGTCCGCAGACGGATGCCGGGCTACCCGTGTTGCCCACCACGCCCGACCTCGATCCGACCCAGCTGAATGGGCAAGGAATCGACCTGGTTGAGAAAGGCTTTGGGCGTCCGGCGATGGTCGGCACCTGGACGCTGGAAGACCAGTTCCAGATCAAGCCCGACCTGTTCGTCTCGCTCGGCTACCTGGGCATGCACTCGGTACGCCTGCATGGCCTGATCGACTATCCCAACGACATCCCGCTGAAGGATCTCAGCCTGGGCAGCGGCCTCGAATGGTGGGCTGTTGCACCCCCGCCCAACGGCTGGAACTCGCCGCCTTTGCAGCCCTATCAGGGCTTCAGCTGCGCATCCGGCTGCACGTGGGGGGAATCGGAGGAAGTGGAGCAGGCTCTGCGTCCCTTCCCGCAGTACGGCTATATCAACGAAGACAGCTATCTGCAAAATGTGGGGCAGGCCAGCTACGATGCGTTGACAGCCAAGCTGGAGCGCCGCTTCCACAACGGCCTCAACGTCTTGGCCTCGTACACGTTCTCCAAGACGCTGACCGATGCCGACGCCATCCAGCCCTACTACAGCACCCTGCAAAACCAGGGTGGAACCCAGAATCCCTACGACCACAAGGCAGAAAAGGCGGTCAGCAACGAGGACATCCCCAACAACTTCGTGGTCAGCTACCTTTACGAGTTGCCCGTTGGCAAGGGTAAGGCGTTTCTGGCCGATACGCCCAAACCGGTCAGCGCCGTGATTTCCAACTGGCGCATCAGCGGCGTGCAGCGCTACCTGGGCGGGCAGCCCATCAGCTTCTTCGGAGCCAATGGCATCCCGGGCTTCGATAATGGCATTCGTCCCAACCGCGTGGCCGGCCAAGCTGTGCGGCGCTCGAGCTCATTCAACCCCTTTTCTTTCAGCAATACCGGTACCACCGGCTACGACCATGCGTCGGGCGCCTGCACCACCGGCTATTGGAATTGCAGCGCTTTTGCAGACCCCAACCCCGCTCCAGGCCTCTACGTTCCCTATGTCTTCGGTAACATGCCGCGCAACTCGGCCGACATCCGCGGTTTCGCCTTCTACGACGAGGACTTCGGCATCAACAAGGGCATCCCCATCACGGAAAAGATCAAGATGGATTTCCGCGGTGAGTTGTTCAACGCATTCAACCGTCACTCGTTCAACAAACCCGACTCGGGCGTTCAAGACACCAATTTCGGGCAGGTTGGCAGTACATTGCTTGGCCCCAGAAATGTCCAGTTCACGATGAGAATCACGTACTGAACAACAATCTCAGAACCTGCTTCAATTGCCCGGAAGACATGCCAAGCGCGGCGTCCAGTTGGCAGGCGCCGCGCCTTTCCGGGATATCGTTCCCGATCGATTATTCCGCGGACGCAAGCCCCGTTCACTCGAGAAAGAGAGTCCTCGTGCGTTTCATCTTCCTGCTATTCACCGCATTCATGCCGATTTTGACGCAGCCGTCCTGCTGCCAGGAGCCTCAGGCGCTGCCGTTGAGTGGCGACTATCCCGTCACTCACGATCCCTCGATTGCCCGGGAGGGAAACACCTACTACGTCTTCGCCACAACCTCGAAAGCCGAGGAAGGGCAGTTCCCTGTCCGCTGCTCGCACGATCTGCTGGCCTGGAAGCTGTGCGGCCACATCTTTGACAAGATCCCCGATTGGATTCACCAGGCGAGCCCGACTACCAGGGAACTCTGGGCTCCCGACATCTCCTTCTTTCAAGGCAAGTACCACCTTTACTATGCCTATTCGGCATTCGGAGTCAACACCTCCGGCATCGCCCTGGCCACCAATGAAACGCTCGACCCGCAAAGCCCGAAATACCACTGGCAGGATGAAGGACTGGTTCTGAAGTCGACCGCAACGGACGACTTTAACGCCATCGATCCGAATATCGTCTTCGACGAGAAGGGCGAGCCATGGTTAAGCTTCGGCAGCTTCTGGAGCGGCATCAAAATGCGCCGCATCGATTCTGCAACCGGGAAAACTTCACCCGCGGATCCCAAGCTATACTCGCTGGCAGCCCGCGCCATGCCCGCCCTGCCGGAACCGCCGAAACCGGGTTTGCCGGCGGACTGGCAGGCGATCGAGGCGCCATTCATCGTGCACCACGGCCACTTCTACTATCTGTTTGTTTCGTTCGATTTGTGCTGCCGCGGCACGAAAAGCAGCTATCGCACCATGGTCGGCCGTTCGCCTAGCGTAACCGGACCTTATGTGGATGCGGAGGGCAAGCCGATGCTGCAAGGGGGCGGAACGCAGCTTCTCTGGCCCAACAGCCGGTGGCTCGGTCCGGGCGGAGAGTCGGTCCTGCTGCGGCCAGAGGGCGATTTGATCGTCTTCCATGCCTACGACGCCGTGACCGGCAAGCCCGCTCTCCAGATCTCGACACTGACCTGGAAAGACGACTGGCCGCACGCGATGCTGGGAACGACTGGCGAATCCAAATAGGCGGGGCAATGCCCCAGCACCCCCGGCAACCTGAAGAATTGCGACCCCGCAATAAGATAGAAAGAAAAGCCCAACATGGTCTTTGCCTCGGAGGGAGAAGAGATGACGGCGAAACAGGAACGGTGTCGAACAATTGGCAGGAATCGCCGCGCCGGGCTGGTTTTGGCATTCGCGGCGGCACTGACAGGATGCGGCGGCGGCGGCGGCGGAACATCAACGCCCCCGCCGGCCCAAGCGGCGACACCGGTGATCTCGCCCAGTTCTGGCTCAGTCTTTGCCGTAGGATCCGTGACGATTACCGACTCGACCGCCGGCGCGACGATCTACTACACCACCGACGGCAGCACGCCTTCGACCTCGTCCACCAAATACACCGGGGCGATCACGCTCTCCACCACTGCGGCCGAGACCATCAACGCGATCGCCGCGGCCAGCGGCGACACCAACAGCTCTGTGGCCACATCGAGTTTTGCGTTCACGCCCGACATGGGAACGATCATCAATGTCCAATACCCGGCTTCCAGCACGCTCGATAGCTACCAATTCCAGATCCAGAATGCCGCCAGCGGCTTGGTGCTGGGCATCGAAGGGCAGAGCCAGACTGCAGGAACGAGCGTGGTGCAAGAGAGCAACACCAGTTCGATTGACTCGATGTGGCACTTCATGCAGCAGGTGGACGTGAGCGGCGACTATCGAGCCAACATCGAGAACATGCTGACGCACCAGGTGATCGGCCTTTCTGCTGTCCCGCCGGCCAACGGAGTGGTGCCAGCCGCGGCGCTGGCTTCAGGCGCGCAGGCGCTTGAGTACAGTAACACCGGCAACGACGATCAGAACTGGGTGCTGTATAGATTGACAAACGGAAACTATCTCATCAAGAACCACGCCAGCGGGTTGTATCTCCAGGACGATAACTCGAACATGACTTCGTCGGCTATCATCGACCAAGGCGCGCGCGCCTCTACCGGCGCTGGCTGCACCTGCCAGGAGTGGACCCTGGCGAACACAAACAACTCACCCTACACCGCGCCACTTACGGTGCAGGGAACCGGAATCTACGTCCACGATCCCTATATGCTGCAGGACCAGAACCACGTTTACTGGCTCTACGGAACCCACCAGACCATTGCCTACTCGACCGATCTGTCTACGTTTACCTACACTACCGGCGCCAGTCCTTACGGACCGTGCGAGAGTACGCAGGCAACCGATGACTGGCTCACCCAGGCAGGCCACTGTGCCGACATCGGCCCCGACTTCGCCTCCTGGACGGGATTGCAGACCCCGCCGTCCGATAACAACGGGGGCAACACCGATATCTGGGCGCCGAGTCTAATGTTTGTCAACGGGACTTACTACCAGTACTATGCCATCCCCGTAGAACCCGATGCGGCCGGCGGAGAAGCGATCATCGGACTGGCCACCAGCACCAGCGCCTACGGACCGTGGACGGATAAGGGATGGATTGTCCGCTCCTGGAGCAATACCTCCACAACCCCGCTGAGCGGGTTTGGATTTACCGCGGGAACTACCGACAACGCCATCGATCCCGCGCCGTTCGTCGATGCCCAGGGTAACTGGTGGCTGGTCTTCGGATCGTGGTTTGACGGCACACATATCATCCAGCTGGATACCAGCACCGGGCTTCCCTCCACCACCGACACGACCGTCTATAACATCGCCTACCGCTGGTGGGGTGAGGAAGGCCCGTTCATCTACTACTGGAACGGTTATTACTATTACTTTGCGCCCGTCAACGCCTGCTGCAGCGCAACCAGCCCCTACCGCATCCTTTACGGGCGCTCGACCAGCCCGACGGGACCATATGTAGATCGCGGCGGCGTGACTCTGTACAACAGCGAGGGCGGCGGTGGTGGCACCATCCTGCTCAGCGCCCACGGCCATATTGTCGGTCCGGGCGGACAGAGCGTCTTTACCGATGTTGGCGCCGACGGCAGCAAATCTCTGCCCACGCTCGTCTACCACTACTACGACGGCAACGCCAATGGAACGCCCACGCTGGGCATCAACCGTATTGCCTTCACTTCCGACGGATGGCCGTATATAGAGTAACTCCGACCACACGGGATGCTTTTGGGGCGCCCGGTGACGCCCCTCGCGTAGTATCTTCGGTGCCCGTGAAAAAGCGCATGCATGCGAACACACGATTACCAGCAATGAGTTATGGACTCTGTCGCGAATCGGTCCCGAAAAGCGTGCAACTGGCCGCACTTGGCCAGGCAGGATGAATAGGAACAGTATTTGTTCCTTGGGAGTCGGCAAGTGTTCGTCCATCGCGATCGTGCATGGTATAAGATGTCCGCCGAAATGGGATAACCAACGCCCGCCAAGGTGAAATCTCGCACATCGAAAGACTCAGGGCGGTACTCTTCGAGACAATCTGAGAGGACCGCGCCAAACAGATGCGCTCTCTGGCCGCCGACTTGGCCATGGATTTCTCCTTCTATTCGTTGCGCAAGGCCTGCATCGGGTCGATTGCGGCGGAGCGGCGGGCCGGCAGCCAGCAGGCAAGCACCGCAACCAGAAACAGCACCGTGGCAACGGCGGCCAGGCTGCCCACGTCGGCGGATTGGACGCCATACAGAGTGGTGTGCATAAGCCGGCCCAACCCGTAGGCGCCGGCGAGCCCGACGCCGATGCCGAGCAGTGCCAGCCTCATGCCGCCGCGCACCATGAGGGCAACCACCTCGCGGCGCCGCGCGCCCAGCGCCATGCGCAAACCGATTTCATGGGTGCGCTGGGCTACTGCGAATGCCATCACGCCGTAGATTCCCACGGCGGCCAGCAACAGCGCGACGGCGGCGAAGCCGCCAAAGAGGACCATGCCAAACCGATCGCCGGTTCTCTGTTCGTCGACGACCTCCTGCATCATTTCGAGATGGTTGATGACCATGCCGGGAGCCGCGACAGCGATGGCGCCGCGCACGCCGCCGGTCACGGCAACGGGATCCACGCCCGTGCGGACGGCGAAGGAGACATAAGGCCAGCCTGCCTGCCACAACGAGATATACATCTCGGGCTGCACGTCGCCGGTGAGGTGCTCGTTGTCGAGGACATCGTGAAAGACGCCGACAATCTGAAATTCGGCGGTATGCGCCGCGTCGATGTTGCCGGAGCTGATTTGCGGCAGCAACAGGCGCTGGGTCAGCGGATCGGTGTTTGCCAGGTAACGCCGAACAAAGGTCTCGTTGACCATGATGACCGGCAGAGTTCCAATTGTGTCACTCTCGCTGAAGAAGCGGCCGCGGGCGAGATGAATGCCGAAGGTTCCGAAGTAGCTGGGCGTGACCGCTTCAAAGTCGGCCACTGGAGGATGAGCCGTATTGATGGGCTGGCCGGCAACGGCAAAGGGGAACGTGTCGTAGCCGTGGAGAGGGATGCCCGTGGCGAGGGCGGCATCCGACACGCCCGGCACCGCGCGCAGGCGGTCAAGAAGCTGATGATGCTGCACGACGATCTGTTCGGGCGGAGGGAAGGTGGGTTTGCCGCCCTGCGGTCCGGTGGGGCGCGGCCGCAAACTCGCGGTGAGCACGCGATCGGCGGTGAAACCAAGATCGATGTGACTGAGGTTCCAAAAGCTGTGCAGCGCCATGCCCGCGCCGGCCAGAAGGACCATGGCGAGCGCGACCTCGACGGTGACCAGAATGGATTGGCCGGAGGTGCGATGGCGGCCGCCCACCGCGCGCGATCCCTGCTTCAATGTGTCGCTCAGGTTGAGCCGCGAAGCCTGCCAGCCGGGAGCGCATCCGAAGAGGATGCCGGCCAGCAACGTGATGCCGAGGGCGAAGCAGAGAACGGGTATGTTCAATCCGACTTCGGCTTCCGCCGTGGATTTCGCCAGGGGCAGCAGGGCCATGCTGAGCTTCATGATCCCCCATCCCATGGCGATGCCGATGACTCCGCCCAGCAATGCGAGTGTGATGCTTTCGGTAAGAAGCTGGACAAAGATCTGCCCGCGGGTTGCGCCCAGCGCCGAGCGGACGGCAAGCTCCTGCTTGCGCGAAGCGCCGCGCGCCAACAACAGATTGGCGACGTTGGCGCACGCAATCAGCAGAACGAGTCCGACAGCCGTCAACAAAAGCCAGAGGTTCCGCTCCAGTTTGTGATCGAGCCAGTCGTTCTTGAGCTGCTCGACGCTCACCGACCAGGAACTCGCATCGTTGCCCGCATTGCGCTGAGAGGCGAGCCGGCGATCGATGACCGAGATCTCCGCCTGGGCCTGCGCAAGGGTAACTCCCGGTTTGAGGCGGCCGATCACGTTGCCGAAATGGTCAGTGTGCACGCCGGGCGGCAAGATCAGCGGCGTCATGAAGGGAACGCCGGTGCGATCGGAAGCGCCGGCCTGAATGACGCCGACGACCATGTACGGCTCGTCGTGAATCAGGATGGACTTGCCCACAATCTCCGGGTCGGAGTGAAAGCGCTCCTGCCAGATCCGGTGGGTGACGATCGCCTCGTGGTCCTTGCCGGGCGTGCCTTCATCGGGCAGGAAGTCGCGTCCCAGGGCCATCGGCACGCCCATGGTCTTGGTCATGAAGCCGGGCGTCACCTGCACGCCGCCCGCATCGTCCTCGGAGTGGTCGGGATTGGTGAGATGCAGGACGCGCCAGGACTCGATGTCGAGACGCTGAAAGGAGCGGCTCTGGGCCGCGTACTGGGCGTAATCGTCGGCGCGGGTGCCTTCGCGCTCGCCTTTGTAGTGCGTCCATATGACGACCAACTGGTCCGAGTGCGGATATGGCAAGGGAGCGAGAAAGGTGGCCCATATGATGCTGAAGATGGCCACGTTGGGGCCAATGCCTAGGGCCAGCGCCAGGATGGCGGTGATTGCGAAACCGGGCGAGCGGCGCAACTGGCGCAGCGCAAAGCGAACGTCGCGCCAGAAACCGGCGAAGGCAAGGCTGGTGTCAGCGGCGGCTACGCGTTCCCTGGTCGCCGTGGGATTGCCGAAGCGCAGCAGCGCGTCGCGGCGGGCTTCGGCGGGCGACATGCCGGCGGCCAGGTTATCGTCGGTGCGCAGGGCAATGTGCGCCTGTAGCTCGGCGTCGATCTCGCGATCCACGCGGGTGCGGCGGAAGAGATTGGCGATACGGCGGAAGACGGCCACGGCACTCCTCTCTCAGGCGTAGCGCAACACGGCGCGGACACCCTTCACCAGTTGATCGAAGCTCTCTTCGGCCTGCTGCAACTGGCGGCGGCCGGCGGCGGTGAGCTTGTAGTATTTCGCCTTGCGGTTGGTTTCGGTGAGCGCCCACTCCGAGGCAATCCAGCCGTTCTGCTCCATGCGGTGCAGAGCCGGATAGAGCGAGCCCTCTTCGACGCGCAGCAGCTCGCTGGAGGCGCGCTGGATGTGCTGCACGATGCCGTAGCCGTGCAGCGAACCGGCGTGGGCGAGGGTCTTGAAGACGAGCAGGTCGAGCGTGCCCTGGAGCTCGTTTTTTGGAAGATCGTTTTTGGCCATGCGCGTTACCCCTAGATGGCTCGGTGTGGAGAACTTTATCCATAGACAGCTAGGCCTGTCAAGGGCGGGCAGCTTGCGGCGCTCCTCCGGCTGCAGCGCGGCTGAGATGGCCGGGGCACCGGTCAGGCCGCGACTACTCGGTTGTATAGCGGATTTCGAGCGTGCGCATGCGATAGCAGGAGTAGCAGAGCACCACCGCGATCAGCAGCAGCAAGCCGAGAGCCGCGGCCCAGCCGGATACCGGCTCGGTCTGCACCGTGAGCAGGGCGAAGATGCCTTCGGCGGAGACGCTGACCGGCATCAAGTGGCGCAGGTACGACGCGACGCTGAGCTTCTGAAGCAGAGAAGGCAGAACGGGATTGATCGCCTCCCAGCCAAGGAGAAGCATTGCGGCCGGCATGGGATTCCGGAAGATCATGCTCAAGAGAAGAAAGATTGCGCCATAGCCGAGGCAGGCGAGAACGACGATCGCCATGTAGGCCTCCAACTGGCCGAGGCCGGGACCGTTGAAGACATAGTCGCTGCCGGCGGCGCCGAAGCCGGCGTACATCAGCGCGAAGTCGGCAAGCAGCGCGGCGCCAAACAAGAGCACGGCGCTGATGGAGCCCGCGACGAACTTGCACAGCAGAAGCACCTCGCGGCGGACGGGAGAGAGGAGATAGAAGTGCAAACTGCGCTCGATCATCTCTCCGCGGATGAGGCGGGAGAAGATGCCCAGGCAGCCGAAGAAGATTCCCAGCCGGATGTAATAAAGCTGGACGATGCCGGCCAGAACATTGGTATCGTCGCTCAAAAAGAGCGCCTGGTGGTGATCGACCATCAGGTGAATGAAGACGATGAAGGTGGGGACGAAAGCGAGAAAGTAAATCCAGCCCGCCCGCCACGAGAAGAGATTCCTTCTCACTTCCATGCGGACGAGGCGCCGCGCCTGAATGCCCCACAGACCCCAGGGCTGTTGCAGCAGATGCTTCCAGAAGTTGCCGATTTTCTCGCGCATCACGACGCACTCCCATCCGAACCGATCAGATATTGATAGATGGCGCTGGCGTCGTCGTCGGCCGGGGCGACCGACTCGATGTCGACCAGTCCCTCCGCCGCAATGCCATTGAGCATGGAATAGAACTGGTCGATATCTCCGGTGCGCAGGAAGACGCCTTTTCCGTCGGCGTGCAACCGGGCCTCGACGCAATGATTGACGGAGAACATCTTGGCCGCCAGCAGCGCCGGCTGGTTGCAGCGGATGAGAACCTGCATGGGTTTTTCGCGCACTTCGCGCCGGACCTGCTGAATGCTCCCTTCCGCGACCAGGTATCCGCCGGTAATGAGGACGACGCGATCGGAGATGCGATCGACCTCGTCGAGAATGTGGCTGGAGATCAACAGATGCATTCCCTGCCGGCCGAGCTCCTGAAAAAGCGCCATGGACTCGGCGCGGGCCATGGGGTCCAGACCGTTCAGCGGCTCGTCGAGGACCAGGACCCTGGGGTGATGGGCAATGGCCTGGGCGAGCCGGACCTTTTGCCTCATGCCTTTGCTATAGCCGGCGATCTTGCGTCCCGCCGCATCGCCGAGTTGCACGCGCTGGAGAGACTCGAAGGTCAACTCCAGGGCTTCTGTCTCGCTCATTCCGTGGAGCAGCAGCCCGTCAAAGATGAACTGCCATCCGGTGATGCCGCGGGGGAAGGAATCGAACTGGGTGCAATAGCCGAGGATGCGAAACAATTCCGGCGAGTTGACGGGAGAAAAACCCAGGACCGAGATGCGTCCGCTGGACGGCTGCACCAGGCCGGTCATGAGGTTCATAAGCGTTGTTTTCCCCGATCCGTTGGGGCCGACCAGCGTGGTAATTCCGGGAGGAATCGCGAGCGAGATGCGATTGACGCCGAGCACCTCGCCGTAGAACTTGGAAACATCTTCGAAGACGATCTGGTCGTTCATCCGCGGACCACCTCGCGAGCGCGAATGCGCGCATGCAGCATGGCCACGCAGAGGCAGCACGCCAAAATCAGCATGGCCGCGATGGCCTCCGTCGGCAGGGAGAACCTTGCCCTGGCGGATTCAGGAGCGCCGAGCAATCGCTGCCAGAGAGTGGACATCATGAAGGGAATGTTGAGCAGGAATCCCCATTTTGTCCGCAGCACTCCGGTAACGATGGCGCCGACGCCCGCCGGGACGAAGACAGCCGCAAAGATGGCGCCGGTGGCCACGACCCGCCACTTGACCCACGAAGAGAGGGCGAGGCCGAGCATGGAGAGAAAGGCGATCCAGATCAAGGCGCCCGCCAGAAGGCCGGCGGCGATGCGAAGATTTGCGGCGGCCCATGGCAGCGGCGAGGAATAACCCTGATAGGCAAAGAGCAGCAGGCACGGAGCCCAGGTGACCACCGAGAGCGAGGCGAAGAGCGCGAGAAACTTGCCCAGCACATACCCGAAGCGCGAGATGGGATGACTGAGCAGGATGGGCAGCGCGTTGTCAGCAAGATCGAAGGTAATCAAGCGGGGCGCGATCCAGGAGGCAAGAGCCAGCGCGAACCAGGATTGAACCTGCAGGGCGACAAGAAAGAATCTGGCGTCGATGGTCACGCTCCGCGGGCCCTGGACGCCCATCAAAGCTCTTGCGAGAGGATTGTTGGCGAGATAGATGCCGATGAGAGAAACAATGGGAGGCAAGAGGCACAGCGTGAAAAGGCCGATCGTGATCTTCGACGACCAGGCTTCGGCGAATCCATAGCGCGCAAGCACCAGGACACGCGTCCACACGGGAGTTACCTTGCCGGAATAGGCGCGATAGATGTGCTTATAAACCGACATGCGCGGTCCTCCCCATTTCGCTCTCCATCGCCCTGAGAAAGATATCTTCCAGCGAGTCGCGCCGGCGGTTCATGCGCCGAATCTGGACTCCCTGTTCGGATGCAATGACGTAGAGATCGCGCGCTTCGATGTGGTCGGGAATCACGAGCTTGATTCGCCCGCCGGGAAAACAGGCGCACTCGCAGCCGAGTCCCCGGATGCTGACAGAGAATTTCTCCGTGGCGCCCACCGTTTCGAGTTCCATGAAGCTGCGGTTGGAGCGGCGCTCCACTTCGATGTTGCAGAGAGCGGCGATGCGGCCGTTCTTGAGAATGAGCACCTCGTCGCAGGTTTCATCGATATCGCGCAGCAGATGCGAAGAAATGAGCAGCCGGACGCTGCCTTCCTTGCGAATTTCCTTGATGAGTTGAATCATGCGCTGACGGGCCATGGGATCAAGGCCGTTGGTGGGCTCATCGAGAATGAGCAAGCGCGGACCGTGCGCGAGCGCCTGGGCGAGCTTGATGAGTTGCTTCATCCCCAGCGAATAGGTGTTCACCTTGCGGTAGCGAACCTCGCCCAAGCCGACGTAGAAGAGCGCTTCATGGGCGCGCTCCAGCGCTTCAGCGGCAGGCAAGCCCGCGAGTTCGGCCATAAAGCGGACAAATCGCACGCCGCTGAGATTCCCGATGAAGGAATCGTTCTCCGGCATGTAGCCGATTGCGCCGCGGACTTGCGCCCGGTCCCGTTGACTGTCGAGGCCAAAGACGCGGGCCGTGCCGCGCGAAGGCGGATGAAAGCCCAAGAGCGTGTTGATCAGCGTGGATTTTCCGGCGCCGTTGGGGCCGAGCAGGCCGATGGCCTGCCCTTGCAGCGATCCCGTGAGCCCATCGAGCACGATGCGATTCCCGAGCCGGACTTCCAATCCATTGAGATCGATGATGCCCATGTCACTCTTTTACGTTCGCGTTGGCGTTCTTGTTCCCAGAATCGATCAAGGCTCCAAGAGTTAGCAGGTCGAATCCGAAGAGGCGGCTATCGCTGGCCACTTCGATGCGGTTGTCTTTTCCCCATGCGCAGATCGCGGTCGGTTTGGCATCCGCCGCCAACTGGCGGAGCGCGTCGGCCTGCTCGCCGCCGAGCTTGGAGAGCAGCGGAGCCAGGACCGGGCTCAGGTTCTGGTAGGCGACGGCGGAGTAATTGTCGTTGTCATCCTTGGGTAGCAGCGCCTTGAAGGCCGCGGCGCGGAGAAGAGAATCGCCACTCGCGTGGCTGTGCAGCGCCTCCATGAGAAGAGCGCGGCTGGGCGCCAGAATCATGTAGCCATCGGAAAAGGTGTATTGCGCCAGAAAGTTGCCGGTGGTGAGGTCGTGGAGCGAATAAAAACGTTGGCCGCCAGCCTCGCTGGCTTCGATTGCAATCGAGTGAGCGCTCTTGTCCTGGGTCATATTGCGGATCGACTCCGTCAACCGTTCGATGGTTTGTTCGAGGCGCGCCGAGTCGTGCACTTCAATGACTGCTTTCCAGGAAGGGGTGGGCAGAACCGGCCCATCGAGCGAGAGAAGAAACTCGCCACCGAGGTTGGCGGCCAAATCTTCGCGGAAGTTGATCTGGAGCTTGGACTCGGCTTCGCTCCATTGCTTCTTTTGCGCATCCTTGCCGGTCCCGGTCATGGTCATGATGTCGTCGGCGATCTCCTTCGGATCTTTCGAAAGCACGGCCACGGCAATCGCCGCATTCGGCGTGATGAAATCGAGCGAACCGATGGGAGCGGGGGCAGCCAGCCAGGACGCGACGCGCTGGCGTGTTCCAGCGAATTGCAGATTCAAGTGATTCTCCGGCTGACCGTTGACCTCGCGATGCTCCGCGATGAGATAGCGGACGTCTTCGAGCCCGCTGCTTTCAAGGGCCTTGTCGCCATGACGATCGGAAGCGGATGCAGTAGATTTGCTTCCCAACATCTGATGCAAATCCGCAGCCAGGATGATGCCGGCGCCGCGGCCGTAAGCCGCCGCAATCTGCTGTCCGAAATCCGCGGCGGCAAAACCGCTCGCGCCCGCATTCAATTGCGCATTCACCTGCTTCAATGTCGCGAGGCTGTTGGAGAAGACCGCCTCGTGCTGCCGGATGAGAGCGTAACCGCCAGCTTTTTCTTTGGATGAGGCGCGCGCGGCGCCGAGCGAATTCTCATCGAGAAGAGTCAGGCCCGGAGTTGAGTTGGAGGAGGTGAACTGCTTGCTGAGGAAGTCGTCGAGGCCGCCCTGTTTGAGATCGGCAATCACCGCGAAACCGGGATTGCCGGTCTGCTTGACGCCGACGATAACAATTTCATCACCGAGATACAGGCTCATGCGATGAATCTTGTCGACCATCGCATCCAAGTCAGCGGTCTTGTTGCCAGATCCGCCGGCCCACCATTGCTGAAGCGCGGGACTCGCCTTCAATTGCTCGTGGAATACGTTGTTTGCCTCGTTCAGGAATTCGCCGAGGTTGGGAATACTGATGTATAACAGCGTACCGGAGGGAACCCGCTGCAACAGATCGCTGGTGTATCTGAGCTGAGGGAAAGCAATCTGCTCGATGCGGTGCTGAAGCGCGGAGAACTGCACCAGCAAAGGCAGGTACTTCTCCCGGTCATGGCTCCAGGAGATTTGCTGCTCGACCGGCGCGGGAGGCATGTTATCGCTGGTCGCCATCTGATCGCCGGCATGAATCAGTGTGTCTGTTCCCGCATGGACAACGTGAACCGACCCTTGCAATACAGCCACGCGCGAGCCTTTGATTCCCGCATTGACAGAGAAAACCGTGCCCGTAACCGCGACGCGGAAATCCGGCGTCTTCACATACAAGGAACCGGAGTTACGTTTGGCGGCCTGCACAATCACGGCTCCATCGTCGAGCGTGAGGGTCATGTTGTGGCCTCTGGCGCCGACGCCGAGGACGCTTCTTTCGTTCACTTCAACGGTGGATCCATCCGCGAGCCGCAGAACGGCATGAGCGCCACCGCTGGTGCGCAGAAGCTCGCCCTCGGTCAATCTGTCGCCGGGCGAGAGCCGGCGATCGCCTGCGTCGGAGACAAGATAGGCCGAGCCGTCGATGGATTGCACCTCGGCGCGAACTCCCGGCGGAATTTGCCAATAGGCCTTGTAGATGAAGACGGTGCAGACCAGGAGCGTAAAGGCCGCGGCCAACGTCCAGCCGAACCGGCGCGGCCGCCAGACCCATGCGCGGGCCGTCGCGGGCGCGGACCAATCGACGATGGCCGATCGCGATCCGTTGCGGAAGAGGCTGCGGCAGGCGCCGCACTCGCGCAGATGCGCCTCGATCAGCAGCGCACGCGCGCTGGAGAGATTTCCTGCGCGGTAAGAAGGCAGCAAATCCGCGACATCGTGGCAGCTTTCAATGGCGTGGTCAACGAAGTCGAGTTCGAGGCGGGCGGCCACTCGCTTGGCCGACGCAGCAAGCTGTTCGGCATCGGGATCATCGGCTTTCACCGCGTGTACAGCTTTCAGAAGCATCTCGTCATCCCTTTTCATGGCTATCTCCGTTCCAATTCTTTGAGCCGTTTCTTCAGCCTGGATCGCGCGTTGTGGAGGGTAACGGCGACCACGGCCTGCGAAGTTCCCATCAAGGCCGCGATCTCCCGATTTCCCAAATCCTCCAGGTAGCGCAAGGTGAACATTTCCGCCGCGCGCGGAGCCAGTTCGCTGATCGCGAGCCGGAGCCAGGCGCCGAGTTCGCTGCTGGAGGCCTCGGCCTCAGGCGAACTGTCCCGGCCGGCAAAGACTTCGCCCGCGGCGCTCTCCAGCGGCTCTGTTGCAGCGGATTTTTGCCGCCGCAGCAGGTCGAGCGCGCCGTTGATCGCAGCCCGGTAAAGATAGCTTCCGGCATTCGCGATGGGCGAGCCCTGAGTGCTTGCCAGGCGCAGAAAGACCGCCTGGGCAACATCCTCGGCATCGGCCATGCTGCCGGTGATGCGGCAGGCCGCGGCGAGAATGCGCCGGTGATGCTCCGCGAACAATTGCGAAAGCATTTCGCGGCTATCCGTTAACGGCATGGCTGGGCTTGCAGCGGCCATTGGCTCACCTTTTTGACTGTTCATCGAGATGACGCTTCAACCGGACAATTCTTAATCCGGTTGAGGACAATTACGGTGAGAAAGCGCCGGGCGTTCCGCGAAAGAGCAAAGAAAGAGAGAATCGGAGACGATTCCCACGGAAGATTATTGGAGGGAAATCGGCGGAATGGACGGGGCTCCGCTCTCCTGCGCTTGCAGCCAACTGCGCAGTTCCACACAAAGCGGCGCGGCTGCGATCCCAGCGAAAGGAGCGGGAGCAAGTTCGATCCGGCGCAATGCTCTGCGCAAAAGAGACACCGCGCCCACGGAGTTGCCGGCCTGGAGGTGGTGGAATGCCGCCGCAATTTGAATCAACGATTGCAGAAAGCTCTTCTCCGGCTCTTGCAAAGTAAGCCAGACGCTCTCCCAATGCTCGTGGGCCAGAAAGAATTCCGCTCGCCGGTAACAGGCAAGGCCCTCCGCGAGCGCTCCGCTATGCCAGTCGAGAGACACGCCTTCAGGATATGCGCCGGCACTTGTATTTGGCCGCGGAGGGCTGAAAGACGCCTTCCGCTTCGGCGGCATCGTCAACGGATTGCGACCGGCCACTCCTTGGCCTGCGCCGCGGGTTCAGGCTCGCCGGTGCGGTAAGCGCCCAAGTCTTTCGCCATGGTTTCCAACTCGGCTGCGTGGGCGGAAAGGCCGCACGGATGTCCCTCGGTCTCAAGCAGATGCGCATTCTCCCGGATCATGGCGAAGAGCGGACTGGCCAGCGCGTCGCGTAGGTTGGAGGTTTTCACGTTGTGCGTGGCCAGCGCGGAAACGGGACAGGCGGTGACGTCGCCGCTGGGATTCACGTGAGCGAATCCGCGTCCGGCGGAGACGCACCCGCCAAGCGTCTCTTCGTCACCCGGCGAATGGATGATGAAGGCGCCATTGGTTGCGCGATCGCGGTATTCGACGACGGTTTTGCGGAAGCGTAGCCGCTGCTCGTCGGTCAGCAGCGAGCCGTTTTCGCAGCCGCTGGTGGGAATCTGCTCAATGAACATGGCGAGCGGCCCGGTGTGGGCAATGAGGGCGTCGATGTTTCGTGGATCGGTCCAGTACTCGATGTTTGCCGATCCCACTGTTACGGCGATGCCCGTCAAAACACCCGCCTCCCGCAGCCGGTCGAGAGAGCCAAGGGCCTTTTCGTAGACGCCGCGGCCCCGGCGGAGATCGGTCAGGTCGCGGTCGCCCTCCAGACTGACCACGATCACCGTGTTAGAACAGTTCTTCAAGATCTGGTAATCGCTGGGTTTGAGGGCGGTGCCGTTGGTGAAGACCAGGAAGAGCCGGTCGGGATGGTCCCGGAAGAGATTGACGATGCCCGGCAGGAGGAAGGGTTCGCCGCCGGCGATCATGAACGCCATCACGCCCAGTCGCACCGCTTCGTCGACGATTCCGTACCAGTCGCCGAGAGCGAGCCCCGGATGCGCCGGCGCGTTTGTCACCGTTCCTACAGCCCCGGCATAGCAGCCGGCGCAACGCAGATTGCATTTGGACGTGACGCTGAGAACAAGAAAAGGCGGCACTTTGACCCCGCCGGCCAGTGAACGGGCGCGCACGCGCCTGGACTGCCCAATGGTTCGCGCAAGACGAAGGAATCCAGGCAGATAGCGCGGATGCCGCACGACCCACGGAACCAGGACCCGCGACAACTGCGGGTCGATCTCCTCAATCTGGCTGGTGAGACCGAAGAGACGACTCGACAGGAAGTCGGCGGCCGGGCTGGGTACTTCATTCACGGCATTCATAGGGCGATATACGAGTTGAGATCTTCTTTTGTTCCGATCGAGAACCGCGCGTGCGCCTGGCGTCTCCCCTCGGCGCCCCATGAAAAAAGAGACGTGGCGCGCTCCGGACGGGAACAAAAGATCACTTTCGCTCTTCAAGGCTCTTGAGGTCAATTCCCAACTGCTGGCATTTCTTGTAGAGATGACTTCTTTCAAGTCCCAATTCTTTGGCGGTTTGCGTAATGTGCCGGTTGTGCCGCTCCAGTTCCTTGAGCACCTCTGCCCGCTCGAAGTGCAAGACCCGCTCAGCCAACGGGCCAGCGGCGTCCGGTGCGGAAGCATCGAATGCTGCCGCCTTGCGAGAGTGCGCGGCAGGCAGAGCGAGCTCAACGGCCGCGGCATCCACTTGACCTGTGGCCAGCAGCAGCAGCCGCTCCACCACGTTGCGCAGTTCGCGAATGTTGCCCGGCCAGGCGTAGTTCTTGAGCGCGTCAATCGCCTGATTCGTAAAGGGGACCGGCTTCCAGCCGTTCTGCGCGCTTACCTGGCGGGCAAAGTGCTCCACCAGCGCGGGCAGGTCTTCAGGCCGCTGACGCAGAGGAGGAAGCTGGACGGGAAAGACGACGACGCGATGGTAGAGATCGCGCCGGAAACCGCCGGACTCAACCAGTTGCTCCAGGTTGCGGTGGGTGGCCACGACCACGCGCACATCGACGAGGGTGGGCTTGTCCGCGCCGATCCGTTCCACTTCGCCCTCTTCGAGCACGCGCAGCAGCTTGGCCTGCATGGCGGGCGGCATGTCGCCGATTTCGTCGAGAAATAATGTGCCGCGATGCGCCTGCTCGAACTTGCCGGTGTGGCGCTGCGCGGCGCCGGTGAACGAGCCTTTTTCGTGGCCGAAGAGTTCGCTCTCGATCAACTCCGCTGGAACGGCCGCGCAGTTGAGGGTGACAAACAGGCCGGCGGCGCGGTTGCTCTTCTCGTGCAAGGTGCGCGCCACCAGTTCCTTGCCGGTGCCGGTTTCGCCGTAGATGCAGACGCGCACTTCGCTGGCGGCGACGCGCTCAATCTGCGCCATGACGCGGCGCATGGTTTCGCCCTCGAAGACCAGCGTATGCTTGCCGATGCGGGTGCGCAGGTCCTGGTTCTCGGTTTCGAGGCGGGTGAGCTTGAGCGCGTTTTCGACCGTGACGAGCAGCTTCTCGGTCGAGAGCGGCTTTTCGAGAAAATCCAGCGCGCCCAGCCGTGTTGCCTTGACGGCCATCTCGATATGCGCCTGGCCGCTCATCATCACCACCGGCGCGGCGACTCCGGCAGTTTTCAGATCCTCAAGCAGCGCCAGTCCGTCGCGACGGGGCATCACCACGTCGCTCAAAATCAGATCGAAGGGCTGCGTTCGGGCCAGTTCCAACGCACGCGCCGCGTTGTCGCAGACCACGGCCTCGTGCCCGGCGAGCCGGAAGGCGCGGGAGAGCGAGGCCAGCGTATTGGCCTCGTCGTCAACGATGAGAATCTTAGCCTTGGCGCTCATGATGTTGTCTCACTCGCTTTGGGTAGCATGATGACAAACGTAGCACCGCCGCCTGCGCGGCTTTCGACCGCGATGGAGCCGCCGTGATCGGCGATCACCGACTGAACGATCGCCAGACCCAGCCCGGTGCCGTGCTCCTTGGTTGTGTAGTACGGAGTGAACAGCCGCTCGCACTCTTCGGGCGTCATTCCCTGCCCCGTATCGGCCACGCGGATTTCCACCTTGTCTGCGCGCGGCCTGGCAGAGAGCGACAACGTGCCGCCCTCGGGCATCGCATCCATCGCGTTCAGAACGAGATTGCTCAGTGCGCGGTGAAGCAGTTCGGGGTCGGCATCGAGCAGCATCGGCTCGGCGGAGAGTTCGACGTTGAAGCGAATCTTTGCGTCTTGCTGAAGAGCCGCGGCGCCGGTTGCTTCGTAGAGAGACCGCACGCGCTCGACCGCATCCCTGGCGTCGATTCGCTCCAACTCGGGCTTGGGCATCTTGCTGAAGTCGCTGAAGCGGGCAATGATCGTCTTGAGATTGGCGATCTCCATGCCCAGGGTCGCGGTGCTCTCGCGGAAGACCTCGTCGAACTCGGGCTCGGGCAGTTCGCGCGCGCGCACCAGGTTCTCGACGGTCAGTTGCAACGGAAAGAGGGGATTCTTGAGTTCGTGCGCGAGGCGGCGCGCCAGTTCGCGCCAGGCGGCGACGCGCTCGGTTTGCACCAGACGCTCGCGCTGGCTGACCAGTTGGCCCGTCATGTGATTGAAGCTGCGCGCCAGCACGCCCACCTCGTCGCGGCCGCGCTCGGGCACGCGCGTCTCCCAGTTGCCGCTCGCCACCTCTTCCGCCGCATACGCCAACCGCTCGATGGGCCGCGAAACGCGCGCCGCGATCCACAGGCTGAAGAAGATGGTGAACAGAATCCCTCCCGCCGCCACGCCATATGCAATGGCGCGGATGTGCTGCTGCGCCTGGACCATGCCGGCACGCGAGATGGTTACGGTGAGCACTGCCAATACGCCCCCTGCTTCGTTCTTGAGCGGAATTGCGGTCGCGCTCACGCTGTCTTCGCGGCGGTCGGTCGGATAGAGGATTCCACTGGCCTGCTGGCCGCTCTTGCGCGCGGAGTCGATCAGAGATTGATAGCGGGCCGCTCCGGCGACCTCGCCGCCGGCGCCCATCATGCGCTTGGGATCGAATGGGATGGGCGTGGAGACCGACGAAGCCGCGGCCTGGCTCGCGTCCGGATTTTGATTTGCGCCGTCTTCGCTGTAAAGGCAAATCTGCATCCCCGGCGCAACGGGCAGATCGGCCAGAAAGCTCTGGTCCAGGCGCTTGCCGCCCACCAGCCGGACTGCCGATTCCGCTCCGCGAACAGGACGCACGGCAAAGAAGCCGAGAGCGGAGCTTCCGTCGGGCAGGTCTTCGCGCTTGAGAAAAGTTCCCGTGATTTGCGTGGCGACGGGCTCAGGATAGCCGAACCGCGCCGGCCACTGGGCGGAGCTGACCACGTTGCCATCGGGACCGACAATCTCAAGAAAGTCGAGCTGCGCGTCCTGCGCCAGCGTTTGCGCCTCGGTCAGATACGGAGCCGCGTCGCCTGACTGCGCCAGTTCGAAGGCCATGGCACGGACGCGCTCGCTGGCGGCCATGCGGTCCACCGCCGCGGCCACATCGGCCGAGCGGTGCTGGAACTCGCGCTGAAACTGGCTGACGAAAAGAGCAGTCTCTTCGCGGTCGCGCTGCTCGAAGACGAGGCGGATGCGGACGAGAACCGTCCAGGCCACCGCGGCCACGGCAGCGGCGACGGTGAGCGAGAAGAGCAGCAACAGCTTCTGACGCAGGTTCATAGCGCGGCCCTCATGGCGTGTCTTGCAGCGAAATCCCGGCCAGCAGCGGCGTTCCGTCCGGTCCCAGGCGCAGATCGCGAACGCGGCCGCCAAATGCATAGGCGCGCGGAAGATAGAGCAGTGGAATCAGGGTATGGGTGTCAAGAAACTCGCGCTCCGCCTGGAAGAGGCCGGCGGGATCGCTGGCCAGCACCGGAGTTGCAACGCCCGCGGCGCGCAACAGCGACTCCAGCGCGGCCTGCGGCTGGCTGGTTGCCAGCGTCAGCCGAAGCAGAACGAGATCGCCGTGCTGCGGTGCGCCGGCGGTCTGCACATTGAATCCCGCCTCGCGCAGATTGAGCGCGATGCGCTGCGCCGCCAACTGCATGGCCTCGCCGCCATCCGTGGAGAGAGTGAGCGGCGGAGAGGTCAGGCCGCCGCGCAGGGCGCGCGTCTTATTGAGGTCGCGATCCGCTGAAAAGAGAAACGAGTAGCCGGTGAGCGCGGAGGGCAACAGGCTGGCCGCGATCTCGCCCTGCTTTTGAAAGATCACATTCGAGAGAGCGCCGCGATCGACGGCCAACGCGATGGCGGCGCGCAGATTGGGATTGGCGAGAGCGCCGGAACCGGCAACCGCGAGCGCCAGCAGCGAGACCGGCGGCGAGGCGACGACCGTGAGCCGCTGCTCGCGGGCCTGGCGCAACTGCTCGGCGGGAACTTCGACCAGATCGGCGCGGCCCACGCTCAGATCGAGCCATTGATCGCGGATCGATTTGTGACCGGCGATTTCGATTCTGTCGAGAAAGGGACGGCCCTCCCAGGAAGCGTCGTTTGCCGTCAGGCTGAAAACTCCATTCGAGACACCTTCCGGCTGAAAGGCTCCGGTGCCGATCAAAGGCCTCATCGGAGAGGTCTCGCCGTTGGCGTTGAATCCAGCGACGATCAGGAGTTGGTCGCCGGCCAGCAACGCGGGCAGGTTGGGCATGGGCGAGTCGCCGGTAAAGACCACGGATGAACCAACGGCGCGCACCGCGGCCCAGGGGCAGTTTGCGCCGCAGAGATTGTTCAGCGATTCCACGACTGCGGCGGAGGTGAGCGCCGAGCCATCGTGGAAGTGAACTCCGGTCCGGAGCCAGAACTGCCAGCGGTGATCGTTGTTTTCCGATTCCCAGCGCACGGCCAAAGCCGGACGGACATTTCCATCCGCGCCGATCCGCGTGAGCCCGTCGAAGATCAGCCGCCGCGCCTGTTGCCATGGGTCGCCTTCGACCTCAACGCGCAGCGTGCCGCCGTAGTGAGGGCGGGTGCGCGCCGCCGCAGGCAGCGCCAACGCCGCCAGCATGAAACAAAGAGCGCCCCACCTTCGCCACGTCTTTGTTTTTGTGGCTAAAGCCTGCCCTGAGCTTGGCGAAGGGGTGGGAGTCCTATTCATTGCAACTTGCCGTAACACGATCCACCTCATATTGGTCTGCCGCGCTGCGCACCACGGCGAAGATGCTTTTGCCATCCGGCGCTGCCCAAAGAGCCGTCACCGTACCATCCATGGGTAACGGCGCGCTGACCGGAACCGCTTCCTGACCGGGCAGCTCGTAGGCGCGCAGGCTGTCAGCGGCCGCTTCACCGGAGCTGGAGGCCACAATCTGCGAACCCGCGCCGCAGCCTGTGCGCAGAACTGCAAAATCACTGCCCCAGTCGCGCGTGCCCGCGACCGGCTTCAGCGCGCCGTCTTCCACGAGCGCGACTTTGCCGTCAATGCCGTTGACGAGCAAAGGCGCAGAGCCGGCAGAGCGGACGACCTGGCCGGCAGAGTAAAACGGAGGCACGTCCGCGCCCAGGCTGGGAGAGAAGACACCGGTGAAGTAGTTGCGCGCCGGGTTGTAGAAGGCCTTCATGGGCGTCACGCTCACGTTCATTTGGGTGCCGCTGCCTGCTTGCGCTGCCTGAGGCTGCACAATCGTCCAGGGATCGTCGCTTTCCGCGCAGCGCATGGTCCACTCGCCCTCCGGCTGCGCAGCCTGATAGCTGCCGCTGCACGCCATCCCCGCAACGAAGGCCTCGAAACCATCGCCGCCTGGCGACGCGAGGATGACGCCGCGCGGGTCCCGCGCCAGCTGGCGCTTCTGGCCGATGCCGAAGCGCTTCTGCCCCCGCCAGCCATCGGCCATGTGGCTGAAGATCACGATCTCCTCCGGTTCTACGGCGACCAGACCGTGCGAGGTTTCCAGCATCGCCAGCACCGCTTCGCTGGTGGTCAGCACGGTCTGTTTGCGCAGCGCGAGTCCGCTCCCGGCCTGCGCCTGCTGCTGAGAGCCCGGCTCCAGGCGCACCATCGCCACGCGCGTTTCGTTGCCCTCGATCACCTCGGCCACCCACAGACGCTCACGCAGATTCTCGCTGAGCGTTACGCGGATAGTATTGGCGCTCTCGACGCCGGAAGCCAGCACGCCGCGCGCCTTCAAATCCTGCTCCAGCAGCCGCCGGATTGTGGGAATTTCATCGCTGGGAACCCTGGAGAGGTTGCGGATGGTCAGCCGAGCCTGGCCGGGGCCGAGAATGGCGGCTATCTGGTCGGCGAGCTCGGCCGCGGACTGCTCCCAGGGGCCTGGCGTGGGCGCGGCGCCTGCCGCGAGGCCGATCAGGCCGCTTGCAACTATCAGGACTACGGCTCTCGGCCAGACCAGCTTCATTGGATTCAGCTTTCCTTGCATGTTTCGTTTGCGCGGATTATATCGTTTGCAGCCCAAAGACTCCGGCGGAGCGAGTTGCCGCCCCGCCGCAGCACATCTCTCAATGCCCGCTCTTGGGCGCGGGCTCGTCCTCGCGGTCCATCTCCTGCCTGACCACCGGGCTGGCAGCCATGCTCTTGAAGACATCGTTGGCAAAGAAGAACTTGCCGTCCGATGGCACCATGAGCACCTGGATCTTGTCCGAGAGCCGCTCGGCCACGATCTTGTTGATCAGCAGCGGCGACTTGTTCAGCAGCTCCGCCTCGCTGGTCATGCGCTCCGCGTTGGCCGCGGCCATGAGGCGCACGCGGCTGGCTTCGGCGCTGGCCAGCAGGTTGCGCCGTTCGAGCTCGGCCTTGCTGTCGATGACCTTGGCCTGGGCATCGGCCTCGGCGTTCTCGATGGTCGATTCCTTGCGCGCCTGGGCCTCCAGCTTGCTCTGCTCGATCTGCTTTTCCTTGAGCGGCAGCGTGTATTGCATGGCGTCGGCCTCGCCCTTGGCTTCGACCACGCGCGACTGCGCTTCGCCTTCGGCCTGCTTCACCTTCTGCACCGCATCGGCTTCCGCCTGCAACTCGGCGATCCGCACCTGCTTTTGTTGAATGTCGGTGGCCACGCCGAGCTGATCGTCTTCCTGCTCCTTGAGCAACAGCCCTTCAAGGCCCTTGGCGTACTGTTCGGGCAGTTGAATGTCGGAGAGCATCACCTCTTCCACGACGATGCCGTCGGCGCCCAGCTTGCGGGCGATGATGGCCGCCGCCTTTTGCCGCACCTCCTCGCGCTTGGTGCTGAAGATCTCTCGCACGGTGTAGGCCGGCGCCAGTTCGCGCCACGCGCTGGCCACCACCGGCGGCACCAGTTCCTTGTCTACCGGCTGGGGCATGTGGGCCTGGACGCTGTCGAGCTTGTTGGGATCGAGGCGGTAGCGAACCGTGACAGCCAGGCCGATGTTGAGCCCCTCGAGCGACTGCACGGTGAGCCCGTTCTTTTGCGCCGCGGTTTTACCACCTTCCTCCACAAAGCCTGCCATGAAGAGGTGGTCTCGCAGGTCGAAGGTCTCCACGCTCTCCACCAGCGGCGTGACAAAATGCACGCCCGGATAGAGCGTGCCTGGCAGTGTGCCGCGAACCTGGCTCACGCGCACGCCGCCCATCCCGCTGGGCACCACGACGATGCTGGCCGCCATCAGCAGCGGCAGGCAGGCCGCCAAGGCCAGCGCCACGGGAATGCGCCACGCGATTTCTTCCGGCGCCATCGGTTCGTTTTGGGCCGATTCAGCCTGGCCCGGTTCGGTTTCGCCCGCGGCGTTGCGGCGCGCCTGGCGAATGCGATTCCAAATTCCAAACAACGGAATTCCCAACGCGGCAGCCAGCAACAGCACTCCCGCGACCGTCAGCAACAGCTTCAATGCGATCATTTCCCTTCCCCTTTTTGCTTGTTGCGCTCCGCTTTTTCTTTGGTTCCCGGCCATGGAGCGATCAGCAGCCGGACCAGTCCTCCGAAGGTCAACTCTTCCAGCAGCAGCCCTGCCACCACCGGCAGCAGCGCCGCTCCCAAACCACCCATCGCTTCCGTCAGCAGATTCATCACAGAGCCTCCTTACCGCACCACCAGGACTGCAACTTCAAGGGCCGCCGGATTCGGCCGCTCCGCGTTGTTGGTTTCCGGAGCCGGCTCCTGCGCGGCAGCCTGTGTTGGAGCCGCTGGCGGCTCAGCCATTGCCGTCTGGGCCGGCTGGGCTACGGCTGCCACAACCGGATTCTCTCCGTTGCCGAAGAGTTGCGCCGTCTGCTGGTTGCGCTGGCCGACAAGCTCAACCGTGTCGCCTGCGGCAACCAGTTCGTAGAACTCTTCCAGGTCGGCCCTGGCCATGCGGATGCATCCATGGGAGGCGGCTTTGCCGATCGACTTCGGCTCGTTGGTTCCGTGGATGCCGTAGCCGCGAATGCTCAGCCCCATCCAGCGCGTGCCCACCGGATTGCCCGGTCCCGGCGGGATGGTTTTGCCGTCGTGGTGATAGGTAGGGTTGGCGACGCGGCGCTCGATGGTGAAGGTTCCCACCGGGCTGGGCGTGGAAGGCTTGCCCACCGCCACGCTGTAGACCTTCTTCACCTGGCCGCCTTCGACAAGAGCCAGCTTGCGGTCTTCGAGGCTGACCACGATCACCCGCTTTTCCACCCCAGCGGCGAAGACCTGTCCCTGGGGGCCCCGGTTCGGCATTTCCTGCGCCATCGCCTGGGTTGCCAGAACCATCGCCACAACTGACCCCATCGCCAACCTGCCGAGCCTCAGAGCCTTCATCGCATCCCCCTTGCCAAGTTGCCTGCGCCCAGACAAAGTGCAGCCGGATCTCCAATGGCTTGCGATTGAAAATAAATAGGTTATGAGAGGTTTAGGCGGAGGAATCCGTGTCACCGCACACACAGGGTGTCCGCAGTGACACGCGCGGAAGGGGCATCAAGGAGGCGTGGCGATGGAATTTGGCGAGAGATGACTGAGGCTAGAAAGAACGCAAGGGCGCCCGCCCGAACGGGCGCGCGTTCGGGCGCGGCGCGCACGGCTGGACGTTCACAGTTTCACAGTTTCGTTTATTGACGAAAAAAGGAGGGGGGTACCTGGAATGTGCCGGGCAGATTCCTGACAGATTGAGCCCCGGAATTCCCTGCCGCGGCGCCGGCGCTCCCTCAGGGGTTAAAACCTGCCTTCGTTTTACAGCGATGTACGGCGCGGCTGAAGCCGCGCCCTTTCAAGAACAGCGAGTCATTCCGCAAGCTGTGAGGCCCTACCCCTTGGCGAACATCTGCTTCATGCCGCGCAACGCCTGCCGCGTGCGCTCTTCGTTCTCGATGAGCGAGAAGCGGACGTGGCCGTCGCCGTAGTCGCCGAAGCCGATGCCCGGTGAGACGGCGGTCTTGGCTTCAGTGAGCAATAACTTGGAAAACTCCAGAGAGCCAAGAGCCTGGAAGGCCTCGGGAATCTTCGCCCAGACAAACATGGTTGCCTTGGGCAGGGCCACCGGCCAGCCGAGCTTGTTGAGCCCCTCGACCAGAACGTCGCGGCGCTTGCGATAGTTTTCGCAAATCTCGTGGACGCACTCCTGCGGGCCTTCGAGGGCCTGGATGGAAGCGACCTGGATGGGCGTGAAGGTGCCGTAGTCGAAGTAACTCTTGAGGCGGGCGAGCGCCGAGACCAGCACCGGGTTGCCGACCATGAAGCCGACGCGCCAGCCGGGCATGTTGTAGCTCTTGGAGAGGGTGAAGAACTCGACGGCCACGTCTTTTGCGCCGGGAACCTGGAGGACGCTGGGTGGCTTGTAGCCGTCGAAGGCGATGTCGGCGTAGGCCAGATCCTGGATGAGATGGAAGCCGTATTCGCGCGCCAACTCGACGAGGCGCGCCAGGAAGGGCAGGTCGACACACTCGGTGGTGGGGTTGGACGGGAAGTTGACGATGAGCGCCTTGGGGCGCGGCACCATGCGCGGAATCAGATCCTCAAGCTGGGCCAGGAACTGCTCGCGGTCGTGGACGGGGACGCTGACCACATGGGCGCCGGCGATGACCGGACCGTAAATATGAATGGGGTAGCTGGGATTGGGCACCAGCACCGTATCGCGCGAGTCGAGAATGGCCAGGCAAAGGTGGGCGATGCCCTCCTTGGAGCCGATGGTGACGATGGCCTCGGTCTCGGGATCGAGATCGACGTCGTAGCGGGTCTTGTACCAGTTGCAGATGGCCTTGCGCAGGCGCGGAATGCCGCGGGAGACCGAATAACGATGCGTGGGGGGCTTCAGCGCCGCTTCAACCAGCTTGTCCACGATGTGTTTGGGCGTGGCTCCGTCGGGATTGCCCATGCCGAAGTCGATGATGTCCTCGCCGTGGCGGCGGGCGGCCATCTTCATCTCTCCGGTAATGTTGAAGACGTAAGGAGGGAGGCGCTGAATCCTGCTGAACTCTTCCATTTGACAAGTTTAAGGCAATCGGCACGGGCGCGGCTGGGATGGACGGCGCTTTTGCGGATTGAGATTCGGTGAAGTGGTTCCTTTTGCACAGCTTTTCAGCGCAGCGGCGCCAGAATGAGTCATGGGAGCGGCCTGCCTCATCGAGCGTGGCCGCACTTGTTTCCGAACTGGGGAAACACGGCCTGAAATTTCAGTTTGTGCTCGCGCAGCCGCTCCCCTTCTGGGTGGGTTCCGATGAACACCCTTTCGATCGACCCGGAGTCTCACGACAACATGAGGCTGCTGGAAGTCACCGGCCGGCGGCGACGCGCTATCGGCGACCATTGAAAAAGGCCTGCCCGCCGAAAGGGGCGAACAGGCCCGGTGGCCATCTGGCGCAGAACGGTTACGCGCCGGTGGTGAGCACTACGCGGAAACGCGCCTTGCCGCTCATCATGCGGTCAAAGGCCTCGGCGGCGCGATCGAGCGGATAGGTTTCGATCATCGGCTTGATGCCGGTGAGCGCGCTGAAGTTGAGTGTGTCTTCCGAATCCATGCCGGTGCCCGAGGGCCAGCCGGCGATGGAGCGGCTTCCCATAATCAACTGAACGGCATTTACGTCGAATGGCTTGTCGGGCACGCCGACAATGATGAGCTTGCCCTTGGGGCCGAGGCCGTTGACGGCGGCGGCGAGAGCCTCGGCGTTGGTGAGCGTGGAGAGAATGACCGCCGCTCCTCCCAGCTTTTGCAACTCGGCGGCGGGGTCCTGGACGGTGCTGTCGATGTAGAGGTGCGCGCCGAGCTGGCGGGCCAGCGGAGCCTTGTCCTGGCCGCGGGCGATGGCCACGGTGCGGTAGCCGCTTTTGGCCGCGAACTGCACGGCCAGGTGGCCCAGTCCGCCGATGCCGAGGATGGCCACCGTGTCGCCGGGGCGCGCGCCACTGTTGCGCAGGCTGTTGAAGGTGGTAATGCCGGCGCACATCAGCGGAGCGGCGTCCACATCGGCCAGATCGTCGGGAATCAGCGCCAGGGCATTGGCCGGAGCAACAACGTAGTCGGCATAGCCGCCGTCGAAGGTGACGCCGGAGATTTGCCCGTTTTCGCAGAGAATGAAGTCGCCGCGGCGGCAGGGCGCGCAATAGTTGCAGTGCCCGCCATGCCAGCCCAGGCCCACGCGCTGGCCGGGCTTGAAGAGCGGAACATCGGGCGCAACCGCATCCACTACGCCGGCAACCTCATGGCCGGGAACGCGCGGATAGGCAATGCCGGGAAAAACAGCGAATTTGGTGATGGCGTCGCTGTGACAGACGCCGCAGGCCTGGACGCGAATGCGCACCTGGCCCGGACCCGGTTCGGAAAACTCTTTTTGAACCACTTCAAAGGCTCCGCCGGGGGCGGGAACCTGTACTGCACGGCCAAATACAGAAGACATAGTGGCGTTTTCTCCTCGGGTCTTGGATGAACGCCGCATGGCGCGGGATGCAGGTAAAGAGATGAATCGACGTCAATGAGCGGCCTGCGGCAAGGCGCCAGCTTCGCGACTTTATACTTGAACTGACATGCAAGAATTCCTGCCCGTAGACGAACAGATGGACCTGCTGGAGAAGGGCGCGGCGGAGATGATCCGCGTCAGCGACCTTCGCGAGCGCCTCATAGAGAGCCGCAAAACCGGACGCCCGCTGAGGGTGAAGGCCGGCTTCGACCCCACCGCGCCCGACCTGCACCTGGGCCACACGGTGCTGATGCGCAAGCTGCGGCACTTTCAGCAATTGGGCCACCAGGTCATCTTCCTGGTGGGCGACTTTACGGCGCTAATCGGCGACCCGACCGGGCGCAATGTCACCCGCAAGCCGCTGACCGTGGAACAGATCAACGAGAATGCCCAGACCTACCTCGCGCAGGCCTTCAAGATTTTGGACCAGAGCGCGACCGAGGTGCGCTACAACTCCGAGTGGCTGGGCAAGCTGGGCTACGAGGGGACGATCCGGGTCACCTCGCACTTCACCGTCTCGCAGATGCTGGAGCGGGATGAATTCAGCAAGCGCTTCCAGGCCGAGCAGCCGATCAGCCTGCACGAGCTGCTGTATCCGGTGATGCAGGGCTACGATTCGGTGGCTCTGGAGTGCGACGTGGAGCTGGGCGGGACGGACCAGAAGTTCAATCTGCTGTGCGGGCGCGAGCTGCAGCGCCACTACGGCCAGAAGCCGCAGATCGTGCTGATGACGCCGATTCTCGAAGGCCTGGACGGCGTGCAGAAGATGTCGAAGTCGCTGGGCAACGCCATCGGCATCAACGAGCCGCCGGCCGAGATGTACGGCAAGCTGATGAGCATCAACGACGAGCTGATGTGGAAATATTGGGTTTTCCTGACCGACCTGAAACAGTCTGAAGTGGACGCGCTCGAGGCCGAGGTGAAGGCCGGGAAGTTGCACCCCATGGAAGCCAAGAAGCGTCTGGCGCGGACCATCACCGCCGGCTTCCACGGCGCGGCCGAGGCCTTGAGCGCCGATGAGAACTGGGCCAAGATGTTCCAGCAGAAGGAGACGGCCGAGGACCTGGAAGAGGTTGCCGTGGCGTTTGCCGATGTGGCTGGAGCGGAGCCGAACCAGATTCGCCTGCCCAAGCTGCTGGTGCAACTGGGGCTGGCGGCATCGGGCGCCGAAGCCAACCGCAAGATCGCCGAAAAGGCCGTGAAGCTGGATGGAGAAGTGGTCGCAGGCAATCTGGTTTCTGTTGCCGCGCTGCCGGCGCGCATCGTGGTGCGGCTGGGCAAGCGGGCGAAGGTTGCGGTGGTCAGCTAGCCCCTCGCTCGGTCTCCATGTCGGGTTCGGTCCAGAGCAGGATGGCCTGCGGCAGGGTGACGTAGAGGATGACGGTCGCCACGAGCAGTATTTGCGGCAGTTTGATGAGAAACGTGCGCAGGGCCAAGGGCAGGAGGGGCGTGATCGGATTGGGTCCTGCGAAAAAGCTGGCAAAGAGCACGGCCAGAATACCGTATCCGACAAAGTAGTAAGCGCGAAAGTGCGCATGCTCGCGGCGATGCATTTCGCGTTCGTCGCCACGCGCGCGCATGTCGCCAGCCAGCCATGAGAAGACAATCCAGAGAGCGACGAAGAGGATCCCGCACCCGGCTACGATCCACTCGGTGGGGGTCTCTTTTCGGTTGAAGGAAAGTTGGGTGAAGTCGAACACAGCCAGCACGGCGTAGACGAGCAGCACAGCGTAGACGAGCGAGACAAACCAGCGGCGGCGCGCTCGTGATTCGAAGCGGATACGAAAGTTTCCAACGGCATAATCGGTTCTCATGGTTTCCCCTTTTCCGGTGATTGGCTACTCGCATATACCTGCTGGCTCAGCGGTTTGAGCGGCTGGGTTGAAAAGATCGCCTCGACCGGCAGGTCGAAGTACTCGGCGATCTGGAAGGCAAGTTTGAGGCTGGGGCCGTAGTCGCCACGCTCCAGAAAACCGATGGTCTGGTAGTTCACGTCCAGGTCGTCGGCCAACTGCTGGCGGCTGATGCCGCGCTCGGCGCGCAGGACGGCGATGCGGTTGTAGAGACCGCTCTCGCCGGGATCTTTTTGGTTGCCTGTGTTCATTTTCGAAACTAATTGTTATGTAAAAGAAACATTTTGTCAAGAATAAAAATATTTTGGAGACGATCCTTTTAGGAGAAGCAGACGGGAATGAGTGCGTGAATTCCCACCCTAGCCGCAGAAGCAAAGTCGCGGCAGGGGTGGGCATCCCAAGACTTAAGACTTAAGATTGAGCGGAGGATTCCGTTCCATGGATCGCAGAAGATTCTTGTTCGAGGCGAGCGCTGCCGCCGCCGCGATTGCTGGTTCGCGAAGAGGAATGGCGCAGGCCGCGGTGACTGTCCCTGCGGAGCTGACGCTGCGGGAAGAGCCGCGAGCGACGCGGATTCCGCCGACCTATACCGGCCTGAGCTATGAGCTGGCGCAGTTGACCGATCCCACATTTTTCTCCGCATTCAATCGCGATCTGGCCGCTCTTTTTCGCCTTTTGAGCCCGCAAGGAGTTTTGCGCATCGGCGGCAACACCAGCGAGTTCTGCTGGTTCAAGGCAAGCGCGACCACTCCGGAGCCGAAGCTGCATGTGCCGCCCGGCAATCTGGATGCGAACTGGATGCCGCACCGGCTGTTTGCGATTACGCCGCGGGCGATCGATGAGCTGGCGGGCTTTTTGCAGGCGACGGGATGGCGGCTGATCTACGGCCTGAACTTTGGCAACAGCACGCCGGAACGCGCCGCCGAGGAAGCAGCTTATGTGTCCGCGAAGGTGGGCGAGCGGCTGGAGTTCTTTCAGATTGGGAATGAGCCCGATTTCTATCGCGATGCCAACAACGGCACCCGCCCGCCCAACTGGGACTTTGCCGACTATTTGAAGGAATGGACCGGCTATGCGGAGGCGATCGCCGCGAAGGCGCCGGGAGCGCGCTTTGGCGGGCCCGACGTGGGTGCTTCCTCCAACTGGGTGACACGATTTGGCGAACAGATCCCGGCGCGGCTGGCGTCGCGGGTGGCCGCTTTGACCGGGCACTACTACGCCGAGGGTCCACCCAACGATCCCAGGGTGACGACCGCGCGGCTGCTCGGCGGCAACGCAAGGATTCCCGCCGAGATGAAGCGGATCGAAGAGACGGCGCGGATACACGGGCAGGTCTATCGCATGACCGAGGGAAATTCCTGCTATCGCGGCGGCAAGCCGGGCATGAGCAACGCCTTTGCCTCAGCGCTGTGGGCGGGAGACTATATGTTGCAGCTCGCCAGCCTGGGATGCGCCGGGGTAAATCTGCATGGCGGCAGCAGCGCCTTTCTCTCGGCCGGCCTGGGCGACCATACGCCGGGCATGGAAGTGGCCAGGGCTCCGCAGGCCATGCGCAGCGGCTTCTACACGCCCATCTTCACCGAACCGGGCACGCCGCCGAGAGCGATGCCGATCTTCTATGGGATGTTGCTGGCCAACCAGCTTGCGGGCGGCACTGTGCTCAACGTGGATGGAAACCTGGGAGGTGTGAACGCCACGACCTATGCCGTAGGGGACAATCGAGGCTTCAAGGCCGCCATCTTCAACAAGGACGAGATGAAGGCTGTGGATGTGTCCATCCGTGTGCCGGGGAAGGTGCGGCGGGCGACCGCGTGGAGGCTACAGGCTCCCGCGCTCGACTCGACCGAGGGCGTGACCCTTGCCGGGGCGGAGATTCGGGAGGGCCAGTGGAGTCCGCGTGTCGCTGAACCGATTGCGGTAAGTGGCGGCGTTCTGCGGATTCGGGTTCCGGCGGCCAGCGCAGCGTTGGTGTTTGTGGGGTGAAGCGCGATCGTAGCGGCGGGATCTTCGATTGCTGGAGGCGGCTGCCGGCAGGGCCTAAATAAGTACTCAAAGTCAGGCGCGGGATTGGCGGATTAGCGGGTGCATTGGAGAGGGGTGCGGCTGCCTTGGGCGTTTCTTGACACCGCAGTACGATCTGAGTTCTTATCGTATCGCTGGACCTCCCCTAGCTGCCACGTCCTTGCTGTCCAGGCCATGCAGTCCAAATCGGACCAGGTCTCTGGCCGCTTGAAGTTGTACCAAGACTGATTGCTCCAGGTCGCGATTTTGGGATCTGTGAGCGCGCGACCCTCAATCGCAAGACACGAAATCATGCTATCCGGGACCCTGTGGCGCAAAGCTGAGCCGCCGTGGTTCAGGCGATTCCCTGCAATCGTCTTTGCGCCGTTCTGTCCACCCAAAACGTCATCCGTGAGAGGAGAACGGTCATGGGACATGTCAAGAAAGACACCATATTTATGCCACCTAAATGCGAGAAGTTCCGGCTGCGCGGAGTGCAACCGGACTGGGAGATGCACCCGTCGTGGATTGCGGGAGTGGAAGCTCTGGATGCCTATAGCCACTGGGTGAGCGGGGTTGTTTTGCCGATTGCGTTCCAGTGGATCGAGGAGCACAAACCGGAGGTTTACGCGACGGTGCCGGAGGAGTTGAAGGACGATGTGGGTGTGGTGATCGCCGCCGCCTTCAAGCTGGTGAAGGAGCTCTCTGCCTACCAGAATGGGCTGGTATCGGCCGCGGCTTACGAGGCGGCCCTGGCCGATGGAACGTGGGATCCGTCGACGATCAACCCGGTGTGGACGGGCATTGTGGAGAAGGTCCGGGCCGAAACGGCGGAGGCATTCGCTGAGCAATCGTCGCTTCTGGGCGATCCGAACGAGTAAGACGGGAGCGGCGCCCGAGTGAAACCAGAGTTGATGAGTCCCTTCTGAGCTTTGTGCGAGGTCGCCGTTCCCTGCTGGCCGCGTCGAATTGAGAGCCGCGGCTTCGAGCAACAGTCCCTCTGGTTTCGCTCGAGCCGGCGGCAGCGAAAAGCTAGCTTTCGCCCGCCGGCATGGCCATGTCCGTTGCGATGACGCAATTGCGCCCATTGTCCTTGGCCCGGTAGAGGGCTTCGTCGACGGTTCGGATCACAGCCTCAGCCTCATAATCAGGCGGGAAGCCCGAGGCCACGCCGAAGCTCGAGGTCACCTGCAGCGTTCTGTCGCCATCCAGGATACGCGCCGATTGCACGGCCAGGCGCAGTTGCTCGGCGCGGATACGCGCAGTGTGAAAATCCGAGCCTGGCAGGATGAGCAGAAACTCCTCGCCGCCGTAACGACCCACCCAGTCGTAGGAACGCACAGTGCGCATGAAGATCGCGCTGATCTCTTTCAACACCAGATCGCCCGCCGGGTGGCCGAAGCTGTCGTTGATGTTCTTGAAATGATCGATATCAGCCAGGACCACGCTCATCGGCGACCCATCGCGGCGCGAGCGGTCCACCTCTCCGCGCAACCGCTCCATAATGATGCGGTGATTCCAAAGGCCGGTCAGATCGTCGTGCTCGGCAAAGCGCCGCATCTGCTCGCGGGCGAGCATCAAGGCAGCCTTCTCCCGTTCCAGTGCGATCTGGCGGCGCTGATCCTCGCGAAGGCTCTTGTAAACGGCATAGACGATGGAGACGATGAGGAGCGCGCCGGTGAGAGTGGAGAGGGAGATGGCGCTGCCACCGAAGGTAAAGAGGGGCAAGTCGATTTTGGAGGCGATGGACCAATCGGTGAATTGGCGGCCTTGTCTGACAGCGTTCTGGACCACGACGATCATCTCGTCGAGAAAGGCGAGAATGGCTACCAGCCAGCGGGCGGAATCAAGTCGCTTGCGCCGGGAAAATGCGAAACCGACAAGGACCAGCGGAAAAGCTTCAAGCAGGGTATCGAGTAAGGCCGATGCCGCGTCGGTGGTCTGCGCCAGTCCGATCCAGCGGGGATTCCAACTGATGGCAATCAGCACTCCGTCGAGCGTAGCGTTGGTGAGGCTGATGCAAGCGAGGATGCGGGTGAGCCGGAACAATGCGGCATTCTCATGGAGAAGGAGCAGCCACAGGAGGAGAAACCAGAGCGATATGTCTTGAATGGACAATAAGGGTTGCGCGGCTCCCATGGCCAGAACGTAGGGCCATGGGATGTGCGCATTGAGGAGCAGGAGGTTGAGCGGTGGAACCAGGGCAAAGCCGGTCATCCAGAACAGGAGCCATTGTCCGCGATTTCGCCACCATGCCAGAAAGCTCAAAAGGGCAACCAGGGCGTAAAGCAGATTCTCGCCAAAGAGGAATTGCCGGCTGTGCAACCACTGGTAATCGAGGACTGACTTGGCGGCGGCGATGGCTTCAGGGCCGCCGACCTCGGGCGCGGCCTCGAAACCACCTCGCTCACCGGAATCGTCGGAGAGCAGAGGGGCCTTCCAGACGCGCACCGCCAGAACGCCGCGCTGCACCTGGCCGAGGCGGAAGGTTTGCGCGGGCTGCGAGTCGTACCAGACCGGGTAGGGCTGAAGCTTGCCGTTGCGCCCGATGAGCAAGCCGTTCCAGTAGATTTCGTAGGCATCGTCGACGCGCGGCAGCAGAAGCGAGAACTGCGGCGGAACTCCGGGGGCTGGGGTGAGCGCGATCTGGCAGCGGTACCAGGCGAAGCCTGTGACACGGGCGTGGCCCTGCTCGCCCCAGGGCCGGTCAGCGGTGAGCTGCTCCCAGGCGGAGTCATCGAACGCGGGCGCGGCCCAGGCAGGATCGTCTCCGATGTGGAATTGCCAAGGGCCGTTGAGGGGAATAGTTCCCTTGCCAAGGTCATCGATGACGAGTGGGGCGATCGGGGCGACCTTCGTGCTCGCTTGCTCCGCGTGGGACAAGGTGGCGGCGAAGGCAAACAAAACCAGGGCCGGCACGCGGGGGAAAGGTGAGCAGCGCCAAAGCATGTGGTCAGCATACTCCGGGATTGTGGTGTGCGAAACGGCTTTGAGCCGCTGCCATTACGGCGTTTTGGCAGTTAGGGATTCTATGCGGGTGCCCCAGGTCCGGGTTTTCGGACCTGGGATTGCACGATCTTTCTCCCGCACGGACAAAGGGAGTCCGGCGTTCGCCGTCCAGCGCCGCTTACTCGCCCAGAGCGAATTTCTTTCCCGATTCGAGCAGCTTGGCCACCGACTCCTTGGAGCACGACTCGGTGTAGATGCGCATCAGCGGCTCGGTACCGCTGGCGCGCAGCAGAATCCAGGTCTCGGCGGCGTTCGGTTTGGTGGCGGCTTCGGGGTTGTCGAGGTAGAACTTGACCCCGTCCAGGTTTTCCTGGCGCAGCACGGTCATGCCGGCAAAGGCCGTGTCGCCCGGCTTGAGAGCGCGCGCACGGGCGATGGCGCCGTTCTTGATCTCGTCGGAGATGTGCAGATCGATGCGGCCGTACTGGTGCTCGCCGTACTCGGCTTGCAGATCGGCGACCAACTGACCCAGGGTCTTGCCTTCCTCGGCCATCACGTTGGCCAGCAGCAGCGAGTTCAGCAGACCGTCGCGCTCCGGCAGGTGGCGCTGGAAGCCGATGCCGCCCGACTCCTCGCCTCCCATCAGGATTTCCCGCTCCAGCATGTAGTCGCAGACGAATTTGAAGCCAATGCCGTGCTCGATCAGCTCGCGGCCGTGTTTGGCGCAGATGCGGTCGAGCATCTTGGTGGTGTTGAAGGCGCGGGTGACGGCGCCGGGCCAGTCGTTGTGGTGTTTGAGCACCCAGCTGAGAAGCACTGAGAAGATCTTGTGCGGATCGACGAAGTTGCCGTGCTCATCGGTGGCGCCGATGCGGTCGGCGTCGCCGTCGGTGCAGAGGCCGGCCTGGCAGCCGTTGGCCACTGTGGCCTCGCCGAGGGCGCGGATGTGCGGCTCGATGGGTTCGGGATTGATGCCTGGGAAAAGCGGATCGGGATTGGCGCGAATCTGCACGTGGGCCACGCCGAGACGGGTAAAGATATCGGAGATGTAAGTGCGCCCGGCGCCGTACATTGAGTCGATGGCGAACTTCATGCCCGAACCGGCCAGCTTATCCAGGCTAGTAAAGTTCTCGATGGCCTTGAGGTAGTCGGGCAGGAAATCGACTTCCTTGATCGCAGCTGGCTGCGCGGGCCGCGCCACGGGCTGGCCCAGGTAGGACTCGATCTCGGCGATGATGGAGGGCTTGCCCGAGCCGCCGTACCATCCCTTGTACTTCACGCCATTCCACTGCGCCGGATTGTGCGAGGAGGTGATCATGATGCCGCCGGCCTTGCCGCGCTCGCGGACGGCGTAGCTCAGGGCCGGGGTGGGCGTGATGTCGTTGGCCAGCTCGACGGGAATGCCGGTGGCGGCTACGACCTCGGCGCAGGTGCGCGCAAAGGCTTTGGAGCCGAAACGCGTGTCGTAGCCGATGCAAAGGCCTTTGGCTGGGTCTTCCTTGGCGTGCACATAGGCGGCAATGGCCTCGGCGGCAATGCGCACATTGGCGAAGGTAAAGTCGTCGGCGATAATGGCCCGCCAGCCGTCGGTGCCGAACTTGATCTGAGGATGGGGCATGATTCGGTTCTTTTTCTCCCTGAATTCTAGGGTAAAGGATGGCGGCGGCGAGGGTTGGGAGATGGTGCGGATGAGGGCGCGGCATCCCGCCCTTTCGCCGAAAAGAAGGCGAAAGGACAGGGCGCCTGGGTTCAAGTTCTGGCAGGCTTCAGATCAGCTCGGTCCGCCCGGAGATTCCCAGTTCCTTCACGATCTTTCCCACATCCTGGGAGCGGTCGCGATGGACGATCAGCAGCGCGTCTTCGGTGTCCACAATGACCAGGTTTTCCACACCCACCAGGGCCACAAACTTCTTCGGGCTGAAGATGTAGTTGTTGGCCGCGTCGATGGCCATGTGGCCCTCGGTCTCTGAGACGTTACCCTCGCTGTCGCCGCTCAGCCGGGTCTCAAGCTGGTACTCGTAGAGCGAGGCCCAGGAGCCCAGATCGTTCCAACTGAATTCGGCCGGCAGGCAATAGAGGTTCGAGGTGTGCTCTCCCTTGGCTGAGCGGGGCTCCAGCACCGCGTAATCCACAGAAATGTTTTCACACCGGGGATAGAGGGTGTGAAAGACCTGCTCGAATTCGGGCGTGCCGTAGGCCGCGGCAATGCGCTCCAGCAGTGGAGCGGTCTCCGGCAGATGCTCGCGTACGGCGTCGGCCAGAGTATGGGCCGACCAGAGAAAGATGCCCGAGTTCCAGTAGTAGTTGCCGGCAGCGACAAACTCCTCGGCCCGGTTCTGGTTGGGTTTTTCGATGAAACGCCGCACATGCAGGGCGGAATCGTCGCGCGTGTAGTCGCCGGTCTCGATGTAGCCGTAGCCGGTTTCGGCGCGGGTAGGCTCAATGCCCAGCACCACCATGTTGTCGCCGGCGGAGGCCACGGCGATGCCCTTCTGCAGCGCGCGGAGGAAGCGTGGCTCGTCGGAAATTACGTGGTCGGAGGGAAAGACCCCCAGCACCGCGTCGGGGTTTTGCCTCTCAACCAGGAAAGCGGCCAGCCCACAGGCCGGGGCGGTATTGCGGGCCACCGGCTCCTGCACAATCTGCCCGGCGGGCATGCCCGGCAACTGATCGGCAATCTCATCGGCCAGATATTCGTTTGTAATGACCCAGGTATGCTCCAGCGTGGCCAGCGGCTTGAGCCGTTCCACCGTCTGCTGAATCATGGAGCGCTCGCCGTCGAGCGCCAGAACCTGCTTGGCGTGGGCCCGGCGGGAGCGTGGCCAGAAACGGGTACCGCTGCCGCCGGCAAGAATCACAGGGCGAAAATCGATTGAGTTGGACATCGAAGAGACATCCTACTCGACAAGGAGTACGTTTGCACAGTGATGCACGGTACTTTTTAGCAACGAAAAGCCCCGGCTGCGCATGGCTGCCGGGGCTGAGGAGATCGGCGCGTACCACAATCCGAAACCGGCGGCAAAGCCGGGCGCGGAGAAGGGACGCTCTATTTCAACTGTGTAAGGAATTCCGCTATCCGCCGGGTGCCCTCGTCGATGTTCTGCTTGGTCACGGGATAGGAGAGGCGGATGTGCTCCGCGGTGCCGAAGGCCTCGCCGGGCACCGTGACCACGTGGGCCTCGTGCAGCAGGCGGGTGGCCAGCTCGGTCGCGGTCTTGATGCCGCCCTTGCCCAGATATGCCGAGATGTTCGGGTAGACGTAGAACGCGCCCTCGGGCTTGGTGCAGGTGATGCCGGGAATCTTCGCCAGGCTGGCCAGCATGGAATCGCGCAGGTCGATGAACTCGGCGCGAAATTCGCTGACGCACTCCTGCGAACCGGCCAGAGCGGCGATCGCGGCCTTCTGCACAAAGCTCGTGGCATTCGACGTGGACTGCGACTGGAGCTTGCTGAGGTTGGCCACTACCTTCTTCGACGCCAGAGCGAAACCGGCGCGCCAGCCTGTCATCGCATAGGTCTTCGACAGCGAGCCGAGCACCACAATGTGCTCCTTGGCCCAGGTATACGATCCGCCCGAGACCGGCTTGCCGGCATAGTTGAGGTAGACGTAGCACTCGTCCAGGAGCAGGTAAATTCCGCGCTCGTGGGCCAGGTGGACGATCCGCTCCAAATCCTCGGCGGAGACCACCGAACCGGCCGGATTCGACGGCGAGTTGAGAATGATGGCCTTGGTCTTGGGCGTGATGGCCTTCTCGATGGCGTCGGCCGCGATGCGGAAGCTCTCTGCCTCGCTGGTCTGGAGATACACCACCTTGCCGCCGGCGTACTGGATGATGTCTTTGAAGCTGACCCAGTAGGGAACCGGCAGGATCACCTCGTCGCCGTGATCCACCAGCACCTGGATGGTGTTGAAGAGCGCCAATTTGCCGCCGGTGGTGAAGATGGCTTCGGAGATGTCGTAGTCCGATCCGAAGTCGGTCGCGTGGCGCTCGACGATGGCCTTGCGCACGTCGGGAATGCCCGGGACGACCGTATAGCGGGTGAAGTTGGCGTCGATAGCCGCAATCGCCGCATCCTTGATGTGCCGCGGCGTGCAGAAGTGGGGCTCTCCGGCGCCGAAATCCACAAGGTTGGCGCCCTGGGCGCGTAGTTTGGCGGCCTCGGCGGCCACCGCCATGGTTGCGGAGACTTCAATGCGGCCGATCCGGTCGGCAAAGACTTGGGTAGGAGTGGAGACTGTCATAGCACCTCTATCTTTACAGATTTTTGCGCCGCGGCAAACTTCCTGAGGAAAGGAACGCGCGTCTGGCTCGAGGAGCTAGCCGGCTAGCTGTGGTTGATTCGGCCGCGCAGGCGCTTGAGGACGTTGGGCGGCAGCAGGCCAGTGACGTCGCCGCCGAAGCTGAAGACTTCTTTCAACATGCGCGAGCTGACAAACGAGTAGCGGCCGGCCGGCTGGAGGAAGACGGTCTCGATCTCCGGGGCCAGCCGCCGGTTCATCAGCGCCATCTGGAACTCGTACTCGTAATCGGAGATGGCGCGGATGCCGCGCAGCACCGCCGATGCTCCCTGCTTGCGCGCAAACTCCACCATGAGCCCATCGAATGTGGCCACCGAAACGTTGGGCAGCGAACTGGTGACCTCCTGGAGCATCTCCACCCGCTCCTCGACGGTAAACAGCGGATTTTTGTCGGGATTGTTGAGAATGGCGACGACCAGATGGCCAAAGAGCTTGGAGCCGCGCTGGATCAGGTCCACGTGACCGTTGGTGGGCGGATCGAAGGTGCCGGGATAGAGGGCTTTTACGGTCATGTGAACAGCTCTATGCGGATTTTAGCAGCGTGGAGAGGGTGCGTTGGCCGCCCGTCTGCCATTCCTTCGGAGGGAGAAGATGCCTTTAGGCCTCTGGATGCAGGCCTTCAATATGACCGGCTTCAGCCGCGGGGTTTTTGCTGGGATCAAGGCCCGGGCCTAAAGGCCGATTGATCCGATGTGCGGGTTTTCAGTAGCCTGAAGGCTACTGCTCCTCCGCGGTAACTCCCAGGTCCGAAAATCCGGACCTGGGGCACTCACACTGATGAGGAATCATTGAGATGCGGGCCATCCGCCACGTCACATTTCTAACTTGCGTACCTTGCTGCGAGCCGTTGGCCAATAACGGAGAGGTCCTCGTACGCCAGTCGATGAGATTCCGCGATTATATCGAACGAGTCTGTCCACTCGAAGTCCATCTTCTTCGACAACGAGATGTAAGCCTTCGATCTCCCGATGTTGGGGCCTCGAAGGTCTGGCCTACGGCGCCGTTCTTGTTCAAAATTCTTTTTCACCTCAGTGGGAAGTTGATCGGGAGTCGACTTGTCATAATCCCAGGCTAAGCAATTCAGCTTCGCCGCATTTCCCTGGAATTGCACGGCCCACTGGAATTCCGTGCCACTGATAGCGTGCTTAACAAGCAAAATGTGAAGAAGTGCAATCCCATGGGATTCCTCAACCCAACATTTGGCGGATGCTGGAAGGATTTTGTCGCGGATTTTCTTCAAGAAATAGCGCTGCAGCGGCGTTTCTAACTGGTTTCTTCGCGCAAATTCTTGGTCCGGCAAGTTACCGGATGGCCGATTGCGCTTCACATGTTTTGTGAGGCTGCCTTCGGTGAACACATTCTTGAATTGCGTATGGTCCGCATCGAATGCTCTTACAAGTTCGACAAGACGTTCCACGACCTTAACATATTCGTTGAAAGCAAACTCTTCAAAGTATGCGGGCGAATTAAAGACGTGCAGCGATAGCGCCAAGTGAAGATCGGCGTAGGTTCGGTAGATCCAACTCGGGTGCATCGCTGTCTCGGGGCAAAGGCTAAGATAGATCAGCTTGAGAGACTTTGCCTTCTTGCGAAGCGCCTCCTCGTAGCGTACAAGTTGATCGTCGTGTTCGGCACTTTTGATTTTATTTTCAATTGCAATGAGCGACGATGCAGTATTTAAGAGCACATCAATGTGTTCGTGTTCTGTATCGACACTTAACTGCGAGCAGTCCTCCGCGATGCCAGCGAGCTTTGCCAAGATATCAGACTTTTGGGCGGCACTGAGAAAACTAGGGCGTGTTAACACTATCTAAGGGCTTCGACGATCAAAACGAAATTGATAAAGGCGAGGAAGACCACATCGAGCTTTTCGAATCTGGAGAAGATGCGGCGGAAGCCCTTCAGCCTGCG
>JBEKTO010000002.1:0-119726 GCA_049515995.1 Occallatibacter sp.
CCGTCTCGGCTCCATCCATCTCCAATAGGATCTGCTTGCCGAGGGCAACCGCCATGTCGCGCACCACGCGCGGCAGTTTGTTCCACACCACGCCGATGGGCTGCATGCGCGTCTTCATTACGCCCTCTTGCAACTCGGTGGTGATCAGGTTCAAGCGCTGCGAGGTGGCATTAAGAGCGGCATCTTCACGCTCGGTGTTGAACTGGAGAATCTGGTTCCGGGTAAGCACGAGTTCGCCGACCAGATCCATGAGCTTGTCGAGCAAGCCTACGCCGACCCGGATGTTTGAATCTACCGCGGCGGAATGGTGTTCGGCATCTTCTTCCCGGCGCCCTTCCTCCTTTCGGCGGTCTTCTTCTTTTCTGCGATCTTCTCCCGATCGTCTGTCGTCATTTTCCAATTTCTCGCTCGGCGTCTCTTTTTGAACCGCAACGGGAGCCTGCGCTGCAGGAGGTTCAACCTTGGGCGCAGGAGCCGCAGCGGGACCGGGCTCGACGATTGCGGCCTGGACTGGAGAGGGTTGCTTCTGCATCTCGGCCTTCAGGTCCGCTGCAGCGCGCAATCGCACGGTCAGGTCTTCAAAGCTAAGCGCGCCCTCGTTGCCGGTCGCCTCAATCGCGGCGAGCACCTTGCGCGTTGCGTCCACGGTCTCCAGGATCAAGGAAACGAGGGCCGGCGTGAGTTGGCGCTTGCCGTCGCGCAATTGGCTTAGAAGGCTCTCCGCCTGATGCGTGATGCCTTCCAAAGTCGAGAAGGCCAGGAAGCCGCATGCTCCCTTGATGGTGTGGATGGTGCGGAAAATGCTCCCAAGCAGACCGGCATCCTGCGGATGTTTCTCGAGCTCGACAAGATCCAAGTCCAGACGCGAGAGGTTTTCATGACTCTCAACCAGAAACTCTCGGATCGTTTCCTGATCTTCCATGCTCGCAGTGTCCATGATCCCCTTCTTATGTCCCGGCGCAGCGTATCTCGCGACCGCGTATCCGAGCTTCTTGCTGTGTATCCTCTTGAGCCTGTTCTATCGGCATCTGCGTTGGATGAGTTCAAATGGGCAAAGAGGTAGCAGCGATCCCGATTCGTTCTGCAGGCTCCAATTCAGGCGCCGCGGATGCCTCGTCCGGAGCGCCTGGCGTACCCCAGAGGAACAAGTGGCGGTCCGCGTGATATTCTTCCAATCTCAGCTCCCGCATGGAGACTGTGGGCCACGGAGTTGCGGCTCATTCCAGACCGCTTTTGCGGGCTTCCCCTTGACCGTTTTCCCGGAATGTGCCGATAAGGGTTTGAACGACGTGGGGTTTCCCACCGATTTCGCAGTCTTTTGCGGCAAAACGAATGATTGAGGCGGTCGCATGGATATTCTTTTAGTCGATGACAGCAGGACAATGCGCATGATCATCCAGCGGGCGATCCGGCAGGCAGGTTATCGCGGGCTTGTCGTGGGCGAGGCGGAAAACGGGGTGCAGGCATTGGAAAAACTTCGCGAGGGTCCGCCGGCGCTTATCCTCTCGGACTGGAACATGCCGGAGATGTCGGGGATCGATCTTCTCCACCAGGTCAGGGCGACGCAAGGCGATGTTCCTTTCGGCTTTATTACTTCGGAGACATCGAAAGGGATGAGGGAGCTCGCGATGAATTCGGGAGCGACCTTCCTGATTTCCAAGCCCTTCACGCCGGAAGACGTGCAGAATGCTTTGACTCCGATTCTTGGCAGGTGTTAGAAGATGGCAGAGGTCAGCCCATACGTTCTTTCGCGGTGCTTTTCGCAACTGACCGGCCGCAAGGTGGCGTTTGTTCAGACGAAGTTCTCCCTGGATATGAAGATCAGGCAGATATACGGCATCTATGCGCTTCCTCCCAATGACATGGCGATCATCGTCAAGGCCGATCTGCAGCTGATGGGATCGATCGCGGGCGCTCTCGTCGGCCTTCCGGACGCGGCGGTCAAGGAGCACCTCAAGGTGTCTCCGATCGAGGAGCTGATGCGCGACGCGATCTCCGAGGTATTCAACATCGCCGCCACCGTAATCTCAACGGAAGGCAGAGCTGTCTTTACCAAGATGGTCACGGACCCGGCCTACATCGAGGGACCCGCGGCAAAGGTCTACAAAGAGCCTTTTCATCGGAGCTATTTCACTGTTACAGTCGAGGGTTATCAGGGCGGAAGGTTCGCTGTTCTTGCGCCGTTCGTCCCCATCCGGCTTGTGGCGCATTGATCGTTCGATACCGAGTATCTTCGGTTCGAGTTGAGATACCCATAGATTATCGAAGTTAGTCCGCAAGCCTCCGTTACTTTCCGATATCATCCGAAGGTCAGGATCGGAGGCTGCGGCTACCTTCATCCGCAGCGCCTCTCTAAGTTAGGGAGTCTTCGCCTCGGGGGCCCGGGTCATGGCCACCACCACAATATCTACCCGCCGGTTGGCCCGGCGGCCTTCTGGAGTGTCATTGCTCGCGGAGGGATGATACTCGGCGTAGCCCGCTATCGACAGCCTCTTAGGATCAAAGCCGGGCTCAGTGAGCAGCATCTTCGCCACCTCCATGGCGCGCGCAGCGGACAGGTCCCAGTTTGAATTGAACATGGCGTTGTGGATCGGGACATTGTCGGAATGACCTTCGACGCGCATATCCAGACCATATTGAATGAGCACATCCGCGATCCGCTTGATCTTGTCGGCCGCGCCCGGGAGCAGGCGGGCTTGACCGCTGTCAAAGAAACCCAGCTCATGCAAGCTGATCACGAAGCCCTCGGGAGTCATTCGCATGTCGACTTCCTGGCGCTCGATCTCCTTGCCCAGCGCCTTATTGAGTTTTCGATGCAGCTCCGCAATGTCGATGCCCGCATCGGCGGGGGCCGGGGCTGCGTTCGCCGCTCCGTTTGCCGCCAGGCTGGGCGCTGTGCCGGCACCGGACCTGCCGGAAGACGCACTGCTGATCTCAGAAAAGGCTCCCATTTCCTGGAATCCATTCTTTACGGCATGGGAGACTCTCTCGATGGCCTGTTTGTCGTGATATGCAGAGGCGAAGAGCACCACAAAGAGAGCGAACATGAGGGTCATGAAATCCGCATAGGAGACCATCCAGCGGTCGACATGAACCGCTCCCTTGCTGCGAATCCGCCTTCTCATTTCGTCACCAGCGCGACTCTCGCCGCCGGAGCCGGTTCGTTCAGATAGACGGAGAGATTCGATTGAAGAACCCTGGGATTTGTCTTTTCAACAATGGAAATGACGCCATCGAGAATCAATTCGCGGAGCACTTGCTTCCTCTGCATCATCATCTTGATTCTTCCTGCGCAGGGCAGAAAGAAGATGTTTGCAGAGCCGACTCCATAGATCGTCGCCACAAAAGCGACGGCGATTCCCTTCCCAACTTCGTTGATGTTTTCCAGCCGCTGCATGACCTGGATAAGTCCGATGACGGCGCCGAGAATGCCGATGGTCGGGGCAAAGCCGCCCGCGGCCTCAAAGACTTTTGGAAGCAAGTCTTCCCTGTCGGCCTCCTTGTCCATCTCGAGTTCCATCGCCTGGCGCAGTTCGGCCGGATGCGTGCCGTCCACCGCCAAGGTGAGGGCTTTCCTGAAGAAAGGGTCCTCAATCAGCTCGAGTTCCGAGTCAAGAGAAGCCAGTCCATTCCTCCGCCCTCGCACTGCGTAGCGCTTCAGATCTTCAATCAACTGCGCGGCGGGATCTGGCACATGGATGAAGACGCCTTTCAGTTGCCGCACCGCCTGCATTACAACGGAAAAGGGAAATTGCACCATCACCGCGCCCAGCGTGCCTCCAAAGACAATCAGAGCCGCAGTGGGCTGCAACATCTGCCCAACCTTGCCGCCATCCAGGTAAAGGCCGATCGCGATTCCCAAAAGCGCAATGACGATTCCACTCAACGTGCCTCTATTCACCTTGAGCTCCCTTCGCCGGTTCCGCCATCGTGAGTTGCCCCGCGAGGACGGCTGGGTTTGTCGCGGCGCGATCGCCTGCCGCGAGCTCCGCCGGCCGCATGCGCGCTTCCGCCATACGGGGATTGTTTTCGCGCTGCTGTCGAAATTCGCAGGCGCTCATTGGCCACACACTCTCTCGCCGGCGGCCAGACTCGTCCACATCCCTTGTCGATGGGAACATTCCTGGCCGTGGAGATTCGAGTGCCTCAAAGAGCCATTCTTATCGGCATGGAGAAGATGCTCTTTCACCACATCCTCCGCGCTGCGCACAGAAGCAAGTGAAGAGCCGCGGCGAGGCCGGGAGGAGAGAAAATGGGAGAAAGATGCCGGTGAGTTAGCGAACTGCGGAGGCTTTCGCTCGCCGCAAACGGCTTCCGCCGGGTCCAGCCGCAAGAGATCGCGCCGCGATTGTCGGTTACATGCCATTGCGCGCTCACGATCGCAAGAGGAACCCTGCCTCTGCCAGCTTCTCATCCATCTGCAGCGAAGTAAAGGGCTTAATCAGGTAATCGTCGGCTCCGGCGATAAGCGCACGGTGAAGTTCCCTGATCCCCGGTTCGGCCGCCGCCAGCATAAGAACCATGGTATGGTGCGCACTCTCAAGCCGCAATTGAGTAATGAATTCCAGGCTGTCGATCTCGTTCAGCACCCAATCCACCAGAACAAGGTCGGCGTTTCCCATCCCGTGGTAGACGTCCATTGCCTGTTCCGCATTGTCCGCTTCAGAAACCTCGAACCCGCGCATGGAAAGTATGCGGCGCAAAACGGATCTCATCGTGCTTGAATTCTCGACTATCAGCGCCTTCATTCATCCCTCGCATACTCGCGCTTGCGGCCAGTGTGGAAAACCCGAAACCTTGCAGCCGCTCTGAGGTTCACGATCGACTTTCGAGCAGCGAGTCAGGCGTTCTTGCGAACCTTGCATCTCAAAAGGGCCATGGAACTCGGAGCGCCGGCAAGATAAGTCCTCGGTTGCCGGCGGGAACCTTGCCACTACCCCCCAGCCGGCTCTTGAATCAGGCGGATTGCGAAAACGGAATCCGGTCAGCCATGATGTCGGTGGCCCGCGCATACACGACATTCGCCTGCTCATTCGCCTCTTCAGCCGGCTCTTCCGGTGCTGGCGGAGGAGCGGCGTCAAGCTGTTGCCAGGCGCTTCGCACATGCAGAACCGAATCGATCTGCGCCTCCAGCACGCTGGCCGATTTCTCTACCGCCGCCTGCATCATCTTTGCGCGCAGATATGAGTAGAACCTCGCCAGCGTCTGCGCCGACTCGCCGCCGTTCTTCAGATCGACCCAGCTCTCCAACTGACCGAGCACGAGCGCGGCGTGGTTCATTTCCCTGCACCGCGTCTCGATGTCGTTCTTGCGAAGGGCATCGGCCGCGCGGCGGAAATCGCCCACCATGGTATCGAGAAGCGCGATCATCAGTCCAAGAGGACTCGCGCCGGCGATGGAGGTTCTGCGATATGTCAGTTCCGTTGTCATGATCTTTATCCGTTGCTCGAATTGTTGGTGAAGCCCAGTTCCGAATTGAGTTCTTGCATCTCTTGCGGCAGTTCCTGCAGAGCAACTTCAGCCTCGGTGTAGTCGGCGGTGAGAACCGTCTGCTGGCTGGCTATGTAACCTGTCTCGAATTGGTTGATTTCCGAAGTGATGCTTTTGCTCGCGGAACTGATGCTGCTCAGGTCCAGTGTGAAAGCGCCAGTATCCGGTTCGGTGAAGGTATTCAGCGCGTTGTACATTGAGTTGGCAAAGCCGTTCAACGCCGAGCCCTCGAAAAAGTTCTGGACGTCGGTCGGATTGTTCGTAAGCGCATTGTCCAGTGTGGTTGTATCGACCGTGAGGGTGCCGCTATCGGCAACCGTAAGGCCCAGATCGCTGAGGTTTGAAACTGTTGTCGTTCCGGACGAAGACGAATAGACATAGCCGAGCGCCGACTCCATTGTGCTCTGCAGGGAGACGAGCGTGGGATCGGAAGCGAGAACCCCTTCCGAACTCGATGTGGTACCGGACGAACCCGTGGTGGTGGTATCGGTAAACTGCTTGTTTACGAGCCCCAGTGCCGTGTTGTAATCCGTGACAAACTGGTTGATCGCCGTTGAGACCGAGGAAGCGTCGGAAGCTACTGTCAGGTCGATCTCGCTGTCTGGATCGGCGCCCAACAAACTCAATGTAACTCCAGAGATCGCTCCGGTGACTGTGTTGCTCGCGCTGCTGACCGGCACGCCGTCCACGGTCAGGGAGGCATTGGCTCCCGCCACGGCCTGGGTAAATCCAAAGGCCGGCTCGTTGATGGTGAACGACGAACCGTTGCTGCTCGCGATGGACAGGTTGGTGCCGTTCGAGTCGCTGCCCGCCGTCGCGGTCAGGCCAAGCGGCGTTGTTGCGCCGGCGGTCGCGCTCATTGCGCCCAGCACGGAATCGTTGGTTGAGACCGCGATCCCCTGATCGGTAGATCCCTCCGAGATGACTTCGCTGCCGCCGGAAACGGAGCCGGTTACGTTGGCGGAGAGGGTGCCGGCGGTCACCGCTGCCGCAATGGCGTTGTTCAGGTCGCCGACCGTAGCTCCCGCAGTGGCCGTGTAGGTAAATGTCTTGCCAGTGGAGCCGTCCTGAATTGTGGTGACGGAGCCGGACGTCAGCGGCGTGGAACTGGTCAGGGAGGCTTGCGCCGAGGTGTAGCTGGTTGCAACTGTTGCGTTGTTGATCGCGGCTGCGAGTTGCGCATAGGTCTCGCCCGAGGTCGTATTCAGCGTCACGGTCCCTGCGCTGCTCGTCAGCGTCACGCTGTTGGCGCCCAGCGTGTCTCCAGTGGCCATATCGGGAGAGGTCCAGGATGTGCCGGTGAAGTTCGAGGACGAGATCGAGAAGTCGGCGGCGCTGCCCGAGGAATTGGAGATGATGGCCAGCCTGGAACCCGTGGCGTCGGTTACAACCGTGGCCGTGACGCCGAGGCTGGACGAGTTGATGGCGCTGGCGAGGTCGTTCAGCGTATCGCCGGTTGCCCCGCTGCCGGTGGCGAAGGTTGCCGTGGCGCCTGCGTTGGTGGTAATCGTGAGCGACGATGTGGGCAGCGTCGAGGTCGCGCTGGATTCGAGGTCGGAGTACCACGACCCCGTGGCGGCCAGGCTATTCACGATCACCGTGTGCGTGCCAGTGGTCGTTCCCGTGGCTGCCGTGGCGCTTAGATCGCTGCTATTGGACGAGGTGACGGTCCTTGCCGACAAGGGGCCGCTCAAGGTGTTCAGGTTTTCCAGATCGGTGGCGAGAGCTTGGGTGGCTGTCTGGATCGAGGTCAGCGCGGTGGTCTGGCTGGTGAGCGTCGTCTGGTCGGCTTCCCAGGCCCGTTCCGGCGCGCGGTCGGCGTAGATCGCCGCCGCAACCGCGGAGGTGACATCGATGCCTGTTGTGCTGGAGCCTGTGCTTGCGGCCAGGATGTTGCTGATATTGACCGACGATGTCGAAGTCTCTGTGCTTGTCAGCGCCGAATTGATCGCGGAAGTGCTCATAGCTTCTACCTATCATCCGGGAAGGCGCCATGGAGTACACGCCTCCCCATAAGATCCCGGCTAGAAAACCGGAGACCTGTGAGTTGGCGGCGAACCGATCGGGAATCCACTCAAAGTACGACTCATCGAGGGTGAAGCGAAGGTGGGACCTTGCGGCCCCACCTTCTGTACTGCATCGATTGCTGCGTTTAGTTACTGGACCAGCTTGAGAACAGCCTGCTGAGCCTGGTTGGACTGCTGCAGGGCCGCCATGCCGGTGGACTGCAGGACGTTGTACTGGGTCATGTTAGCAACGGTCTTGCCGATGTCGGCGTTCTGGATGCCATTGGCCGCGCTCTGCAGGTTGGTGACTTCGGAAGCCATGTTGTTAGTGGCGGCCGTGAGCCGGTTGACCGAGGCGCCGATAACGCCGCGCTGCGCGGAGACGAGGTTGATGGCGTGCGTGATCGCGGCCAGGGCCGTGGTTGCCGAGCCCGAGTTGCTCAGGTTGGAAGTGTTGTTGGTCAGGCCCAGATCGTCCGCGGAGAGAGCATTGATCGTGGTGGTGATCTGCGTGTTGGCGCCCGAAGCGGTGTCGCCATCGCCGATGTAGACGGTGCTGGTGTCGTTGCTGCTGGCTGCGAGCATCGGTCCCAGGGCGGTGGAGTTCGTGCTCACGGTGATGCCGTCCTGGTTGGCTCCCGACTCCGCGATGACTTCACTACCGGTCGACACATCTCCGGTCACGTTGGCAGACAGAGTGCCGTCGGTTACCGCACCCTGAATCGCCGTATTCAAGGCGCCGACCGTGCTGCCGCCTGCGGGCGCTGTGAAGACGAAGGTGCCGCCGGTCTTCGCATCGCTGATGGTGACTGTGTCGCCGGCCGCCAACACGCTGGTGGACGTCAGGCTGGCCTGGGTTGAGCTGTAGCTCGTTGCCGAGTTGGAAGTGAATACATTGGTGCCGTTGAAGTTGGTCGACTGGCCGATCTGGTCGATTTCAGACAAGATCGACTGATACTCGGTGTTCAGCGCGCTGGACTGGGTGCCCGTAAGGCCGGTCGTAGAACCTTCGGTGGCCAGCGTGACCGCGCGGTTGAGAAGAGTGGTGACCTGCGAGAGGGCGCCGTCGGCGGTCTGCAACATGCCGATGCCGTTGCTGGCGTTCTGCTGCGACTGGGTGAGGGCGGCGATGTTTGCGTTCAATCCGCTCACAATCGACAATCCTGCCGCATCATCCGAGCCGGAGTTGATTTTCATGCCGGTCGAAAGCTGTGTCAGGGTCTTTTGCAGGCTGGCCTGGGTGTTGGACAATGCGTTCTCCGCCGTCATGGAGGAGATGTTGTTCAGGATTGTAAGTGCCATGGGTATTTCTCCTTGTTTGCCCTTGTAGCGCCTGCACTCGGCTCATTGTGTGGGGCCTGCTTTGAGGCTCCTGGTCGTCGAGAAGGAGGTCGTTTCGGACAGACTCCTTATCGGTCACTGCTGAATTTGATTTCAATGCCGATGCGGAAATTTCTGCTCATTGTTTGAAGATTGTGTTATATGCAATTGCAATTTCTCGATGCGCCTGCACGCGGATGTTGAGTAAAACGTTTCATCAAAAACATTTCTTTCCACGGCCAAATTCTCGACGTTCTTCTCCGGTTCAGTCCGGGGTTTCCGGCGCCAGTAGCGGCGCAAAACGACTGGGCCAGCGCAACAATATAGAGAAGCATGTTGCTTGCCGGCAAACGATTCAACTATCCCTGGAGATACTGAAGCAAGGTTTCAGGCAGAACTTTGGCCGCGGCCGCCATCACCGCGCTGTTCTGGAGTTCGGCCTGCGAAAGGTTGGTGGCGGCGTCGGCCAGATTGGCTCCAACCAGCGATGTCTGCTGAGTAGTAAGTGTTACCTTTTCCTGACCGAGGTAGCTCTCCTGCGAATTCAGTTGGCTGATGGTGTTGTCCAGCGGGACGCGCTGCTCGCTTACATCATTCAATGCCGTGGAGACCGCCGTTGTCGCCGTGCCAATCTCCGCGGATGTTCCGCTCTGAAGCGCGGAGATCAGATTCTGGAGCGAGCCGATCACGTTTGTCCCCGAGGTGAATAACTGATTGCCCGGCAAGTTGGTCGCCACGGTCATGGAGTCGCCCACCTGCACGGTGTTGACGCTGCTGTTTCCGACGTATGCGTAGGCGTTGGCGACTGAAGTTCCCGAAGCCGCGGTCATGGATCCGAGAGCCGCATCATTGGAACTGACCACGATGCCGTCCGAGCTGGAGTTTGTCCCAATCTCCAGTTGCCCCCCGGCATTGATGGTTGCGGTGGTGCCCGCGGAAAGCGTGCCCGCGGAAACTGCGTTCGCGATAGCCGTTTGCAGCGTGGCGACGGTATCGCCGGCGGCGGCTTTGAAGGTCATTGTCTCGCCCGTCGTGGCGTCGCTGATGGTGGTGACGGAACCGGCAGTCAATGCGGTCGTTGTGGAAAGGGGGCTTGAAGCCGATCCTTTCGCGGACGTATATGTTGTCGATGCTGCCACGAATGGCGGCGTGCTGGTCTCCGAGCCGCCAAAGACATAGACGCCCTCGTAAGAAGTGTTGGCCTGTGTGATAACGCTGGATAGAATACTCTGCACTTGGCTGGCAATCTCCTGCCTGTCTGCAGTGTTTTCTGTCCCGCTTGCGCCTTCAGTGCCCTGGGTTACCGCGGAGTTCAATGAAGTAACTACAGAACTGATGGCTGAATCAACCGTTTGCATCTGGGGCAGCACGGAACTGACATTGCTTGTATATTGGTCGACGTTCGCCGAAGCCGCAAGCGAAACCACCATATTAGCGGAGGCGGAAGGGTCGTCGGACGGCTTATTGACCCGCAAGCCGGTCGACACCTGCTGCAAAGCCGTCGAGAGATTCTGCTGGCTTTGCTGGATCGCATATTGCATGTCGGGAAGCATGTTTGTAACTCGCATCGTGACCCTTCTTCCGGCGGCCCTGCGGCGCGCTTCTTTTTTGTTACTCCGCCGCGGCGGTGCCCATGCTCATCGTGACCGTGAACAGCGATTGGATGGTTGTGACGACTCGAGCAGCGGCCTCATAGGCCTGCTGATAGGTGAGCAGATTGGCGGATTCCTCATCGATGGAAACCCCTGAAACGGAGCTGAGCTGATCGTTCAACTGCGTCAGACTGGCCGTGGTCGCAGTCGATTCGGCGTTGGCATCCGAGGTGAGGCTGCCCACCTTGTAGACCAGGCCCGCATACGCGTCCCCAGGCGTCTGGCCGGAAGGAAGCGCATTGGTCTGCACCGCGCTGAGATTCGTCAGGTTTCCGTTGCTTCCGGAGGTTCCGTCGGAACTGGCTGCGATCAAACTGGGATCGGAGATTGCCACTTTGATTCCGGCAGCCGATCCTGCGACCGTCGATGGAATCGTGAAAAAATCCTGTCCGGCGTCACCGTTTTGATCGTAGCCGGTGGCCTGCGCCGAATTGAAGGCTGTGGCAAACTGATTGGCCAACGTGTTCAATTGAGTGAGAAGGCCGGGTATCGTCGTATCGCGCGTCTGAATGGTGCCGCCCAGGTCTCCGCCGGTGAGCGACGATGTGATGTCGCTGCCGTTCTGATCGAGTACGTGCGTCATGCCATCGCTGCCGGTCGTGGTCTGCAAGGCAAAGCTCTGTGAACCCTCGACCAGTGCCGTTCCGTTTCCCGTCGTTACCGTCTCGCCATCGTCGGTCTGGGTCACGGAAACATTTGTCAGAGCCGAGAGTTTCAGCACCAATGCATCCTGCTGATCCTGAAGCGTGCCGCCATCTTGCCCCGTCGATTTCAATTGAGCGATCTGCGGATTCAGGGCGGCGATCTGCTGGGAAAGCTGGTTGATCTGGCTCACATCCTGCGTGACCTGGGTGTTGAGCCCGGTCTGCTGCTGGGTCAAGGTGCTGGAGGCGCTGTTGAAGGCCGTGGCCAGATTCTGGCCGGCGGTGAGAACCGCCTGGCGCGATGAAGAACTTGTCGGTTCTGTCGAGAGAGTTGAAAGGCTGGAGAACAACGCCGACATTTCCGTCCCGATGTCGGTAGTCGAGGTGGTAAAGGTAGGCTGGATCTCATTCATTGCTGACAGTTGGGCATTTGCCCCGCTCTGTGCCGAGGTCTCCTGCTGAATCTGCGTCTGCACCAGTTCGTCGCGCACGCTTTGATAGCCCTCGAGCACAGCGCCGCTTCCAACGCTGAGGTTGCCCTCCTGGACCGGCGTCGCCTCATTAAGGACGGCCACCTCTCGGGTGTAGCCGGCCGTGTTCGCGTTGGCGATGTTGTTATTGGTTACCTGCAGCTCGCCTGTTGCATTGTTCAGCGATTGCACGGCTATCGAAAGTGCGCTACCCAAAGAGGCCATGGATTACATCTCGCAAGACCAGGTCTGATACTTCGGCCTGGGCCCGCGAGCCTCCTGAAAATGTCCTGTGTGGCTTCTGCACAATGAAGCGAGAAGAGCGATCGAGCGGCCGGAATGCTTGAGAAGAGCCGCGTACTGCAAATTCAATTCGCGGAGCGTTCCACTTGCGGCTCGAATCTTCTGTTCCATCGCGGGGTCAATGCAGGCAGGCGAAGGCTTCTCCGGGGACCGGAATCCTTCGCTGACGGTATTCGCCATTTGTGCCAGGCAGGCACAGAGCATTTCCTGCCGCGCGACACTCTCTTGAAATCTAGATATTGCATTGCCGGCGATCGCATCCATCGAAGCAGCAACTTCAGCCGCCAGCGCCTGCAATTGCTGCAGATACGTGGCGGCGATCCGATCGCGCTTCTGGATAGCTTCGTCGACCATGTGCAAGCCTCTCTGGCCAAGCTCAATCTCTTGGCCATTCAGTCTTTCAGCTTGCCGTCAACGCCACTATCTACTCACCATTGCTTTCAACAAGGGCGCCGGCAATCTTTGTTGCGTCAACCTGGTAACTGCCAGAGCTGACGGATTGGCGAAGTGAATCCACCTTGTCCTGACGGATCTCAGGGGAATTCATCGCATGGCTGGCCAATGCCTGTACCGAAGTGCTATCGGAGTGGAATGTGATCCTGTCTTCCGTCGCACTTTGCGTACTGCTCAGGCTGCTGCTCGAAACCTGTTTGGCGAGCCGGTCTACCGGCAGTTGTACCGCCGCCGGGCTGTTCGCTTCGATTTTCATTGCAACTTCTCCTGTCTCAACGGTACTGCTATCGGCGTTTCCTGACAAACATTTCAATCGACGCCTAAGCTATTGACAACAGGTTGGTTCCAATCCTTCTGTGCGCTAGTGGGTGGAGGCCGGGTGGGCCGTCGCCGCAGCTGCGACCCGCGCGTCCTCCGCCTTGTGGAGCTGCTTCGCAATCATCTTGGCGATGCCGATGCCACCCGCCGCGGTCATCGAAGACCCCAACTGCTGCATGGCAATCCCCTGATACTGTTCCTTGCCCGTATCTTCGTCGTCGTCCCCGCCAGGCAGCGAGCCAAAGCTCTCTTCCGCCTGCTGCAACCAACTTCCCAGAAGAATGGACTCGAAATCCTTGGCTGACTTCTCGATCTTGGCATTCTCTGTGGCCGCCGAGCCTGCCTGCCGGATCACCTGATCCGCTTTGGGAGAGAGAGTGCCTGCGACTGTTCCGGAGATGTTGCTTAACGTCGAAAGATCGGACATCAGATCACCTCCAGGTCGGCCTGCAGTCCGCCTGCCGCTTTGATCGCCTGCAAAATCGAAATGATGTCGTGGGAAGTGGCGCCGATGGCATGCAAGCCTTTGATGAGCTCATCGACGTTTGCGCCCTCTTCCAACTCGATCGATTGCGCAGGCGCATCGCCAACTGTAGTTTTCGTTTCGTCCACGGTCTCGGCCTTGCCATTGGAGAGCGGCGGCGGCTGCACCACCACGTGCGTGGTCTGCACGTCGATGGTCAAACTGCCTTGAATCACGGAAACCGGAGAGAGCCTGACATCGCCGCCCATCACGACAGTGCCGGTGCGTTCGTTGACCACGACCTTGGCCGGCGCGCGGAATCGGATGGAGAGATTCTGGACCCGCGCGATGAGAATCGGCACCGAGGCCGCTCCGCTGCCTGCGACATCGACATCGATGCGGCGGCTGTCGATGGTGGTGGCGATCACCTTGCCAAATTCCTTGTTGATGGTATCCGCAACGTCGCGCGCCGCGGTAAAGTCGGAGCTCAGCAGCAACAGGGAGACAACCCGGAAGCGGCTCAGATCGACGGCCGCGTCGCGCTCGACGATCGCGCCTTCCGCGATTCTGCCGACCGTGAGATGATTCACGCTTTTGGAGTTGCCGGGGACGCCTTCGGAGTAACCTCCGATGACCAGCGGACCCTGCGCCTCCGCGTAGACCGCGCCATTGGGCGCGCGAAGAGCCGTGAGCAACAGCACTCCGCCCTGAACGCTCTTGGCATCGCCGACCGACGAAACGGTTACATCCACTTTCATGCCCGGCCGCGCAAATGCCGGCAGCGTGGCGGTGACAAAAACGGCGGCGACATTCTTTACCACGACCACGCCAGGCGCGATCTGCACGCCCATACGCTGCAAGGTATTTGCCAGCGTCTGCACGGTGAAGAAGGTTTGCTGCGTGTCGCCGGTGTTTCTCAGGCCGATCACCAGGCCATAGCCGACCAGTTGGTTGTCGCGCACGCCCTGAATCTGCGTTACATCGCGAATCAGCACCTTGCGGTCGGCTTCGGACCCGAGCAAAGCTACGGAACAGAGAAGCCATACCGCACTGAGCAGCGTAAGCCACACCGGCCAGCGATGCCGGTTGGCGAAACGCACTCGACGCGGATTTTCGATTAGAAGTTCAGCAGCCATAGGATCGCTCTGGTGATAGGATTCAGCGGACGCGTGCCGTCTGAGATGATTCCCTTGCCCTTCATTTCAATTTCAAGATTGCTGAGAGCCGAAGAGGCAACGGTGTTATTGGGGCCGATATCTCCCGGCCGGATCATGCCGCGCACAATCACATTTTCGTGCTGGTTGTTCATGAAGATCTTGCGCCCTGCTTCCACGACTAGGTTCCCATTCGGAAGCACCGCGATGACTTGGCCGGTAAGGTTGGTCTGGAAGAGAGTGTTCGACGCCGTCGATCCCTGTCCCTTGAGCGCCTGCGACGAATTTGCGGAGAGCAACGGATTCGTCGATGCAGGAGTCCTACCCATCACACCAGTGACGGCAGAGGTGGTGGAGAAGGAGCGCTCGCTGTCAACCGTGCCGGATTGCGTTGCCGTCGTCTGAACCGAAACCTGAATGGTAATCGTGTCGTTCAGATGGTAGGCCTTGTAATCGGAAGAGATATCGCCGAGAGGGCTTTGGGATGTCCAGAGACTTCCCACGGTATGCTCATCGGCCGCGGGAGCACTCCGCTCCTGCAACCGCTTGATGTAGTCCGCGCGCAATTCCTCGGGAGTCTTGGGATGTTTTTTCGGCGCGGGCGCGGATGCAGACGCAGATGCGGTCGTGTCCTGGGCGACGGCGCATACGCAGGAGGCTCCGAGCAGCGCGATCATCGCGGTTCGTCTGAGGGTGATCGATCTCAACCGCATCCTAGAAACTCCTCTTCAGCAGATTTGCGCTGATCACTTCGCCGTAATAGATCTGCTTGTGATCCGGGCTCGCGACACGAATCTTGTGCCCGACCATGCCGCTCTCAAGCGTGATGACGGCGATCTGAATATGCGACCGGTCGTCGTCCATGACCAGCGTTGCATGCGCGCCAGCCCGCATGGTGATTGCAGCTTTCGGCTTCAACAAGGCACTTCCCGCGGCAACGAGATTGCCAGATCCGGCAGTCGCACTCCCGTCTGTTCCCTGCGGCCAGCTCACGATGGCATAGAAAGGCAGGCATGTCCCAGGCAGATGGCAGCCCAGCTTGACCAGCGTGCGTGCCTCGGAGTGCTGGCCGGACCAGCGGTCGCTGAGCGGCTCGACCGCCAGCACATCGAGTTGCGGATTCTGCTCGGTGGCAACCACCTTGGCCAGCAAAGATATCTGTTCGCCGGCGATTTCGATTCCCTTCCCTGAGACTGCCTGCGCGACTTGCTGCGCGGTGAGCGCGAAGTGATCCTGCGACTGCCCCCAACCGGGGAGACTCATAGCCGTCATGAGTAAAGCCGCCAACCATCTCGTCGTCATAGATACACTCCGCCGCTTCTGCCGATTGCCCCGCATCCCTTACTGAGCGAGCTGATTCAACTGCTGCAACATCTCATCGGCCGCCTTGACGACACGCGAGTTCGATTCATAGGAGCGCTGCGCCAGGATCATGGCCACGAACTGGTTGACGACGCTCACATTCGACTGTTCCAACATGCCTTGCTGCAGCGTTCCCAATCCATCCGCGCCACCCGGCGAACCAACCACCGGCTCTCCGGAAGCAGTCGTCGGCAGATAGATGTTATTTCCCACGGCGTTCAAGCCGCCGGGATTGATGAAAAGGGCTGTCTGAATAACGCCTACCTGCGTGGCTGCCGTCTGGCCCGGCTGAGTCACACTGACCGTGCCGTCGCTGCCGATGGTCACACTCAACGCATCCGCGGGAATCGTAATGGCCGGTTGCAGTTGGTTGCCTTCGGCCGTAACAACCTGCCCCTCTGCGTTTGTGCTGAAGGAGCCATCGCGCGTATAGCCAATTTGTCCGTTGGGCATCAAAATCTGAAAGAACCCCGCACCCTGAATGGCAATGTCGAGCGGGTTTCCGGTGGTGGAGAAATCGCCTTGCGTCTGCATAATCTCGGTTGCCCCCGGCCGAGTACCTAGACCGATTTGGAGGCCCGTCGAAACAGTCGTTTGCTGCGTTGCGGCCGCGCCGGGCATGATCTGATTCTGATACAGGAGGTCAGTAAAATTCACCTGACGCTGCTGAAATCCCGTGGTGCTCGAGTTGGCAAGATTGTTTGCGATGTTGTCCAGGTTCAACTGCTGGGCAGTCATTCCGCTAGCGGCAGTGTAGAGAGCACGAAACATTTTGGTCCTTTCAAAATTGCCTCTGTTAGCAATCGGCCTTGCATCAACTGACGCGCGGCAAATCCTGGGCTGCGGTCTTATCAAGCTCAGTGCTAAACATGGTGAGCACGCGGCGCATGGTCTCCACCTCGCGCTGCGCGGTAATCAATTCCACAACGCTGGTCACTGGATTGACGTTCGAGCTCTCCAGCATTCCCTGGCGAACCTCAGTCTTGGTGGCGGCAATCGCGGAACCGGCGGGCGCCGTGCAATAAGTGCCGCCTGCGCTCTGTATCGCCGTATTGGGCGCAAATTCGACCATTTTCAGACGGCCGGAGATTGCTCCATTCACCGAGATTGTTCCGTCTGTGCTGACGCTAACGGGTTCTCCGACGATTGAGATGGGGCCATTCTCGCCCTGCACAGGATCGCCCGCGGCCGTGACCAATTGTCCTTGCGGCGAGACGCGGAAGTTGCCTCCGCGCGTGTAGGCGGTTCCGCTGGCGGTTTGCACCGCGAAGTAGCCAGAGCCTTCTATTGCGAAGTCGAGGTCGTTGCCCGTGCGCACCAGAGCGCCTTGGGAGGTATCCAGTTGCGTGCCACTCAGAATGCCATAGTCGTTTGCATCCTGATTAAGGACAGAGAGAGAGGAGTCGCCCGTGGAGGCCAGAACGGAGCTGAAGACATTGTGGGTCGCCCGGAAACCCGCGGTGCTTACGTTGGCCAGGTTGTTGGCTATCGTATCGAGCGCCTGGGTCCGCGACATCAATCCCGTGCAGGCGGCATAGTATCCACTGTTCATCGTGTGGCCTCATGCAATGAATAAGCACGTTGGAGGCCATTTGGGACTATGCCTGTTTTATCGCGGGTTTCACTTCATTTGGGCGCAGAACGCAGAAAATGCGGAACTAAGGCCGCGTCGCGGATGAGGAGCGAAATGAGAAACACATGAGATGGGTTTCCCCCATCCGCGGCTACGCCCGAATTCTATGGTTGCTGATCAGAAACGGAGAGGTGTCCGGCTTCCAGTTTTGGCTGCCCGATGGTGCCTCTTGTTCTGCAGCGCCGACGCTGGCCGTAACCACGGTCCGGATGAGCACAGGCGGCCGCGCAACTGTGCGCAGTTGCTGTGTCGGAAGGCAACAAAAATCCGGCTCTTCGTAGAAGCCGAAGCCAGGAGCAGCGGGCGTGACCGGCAAGCCCTCCGCTTCAGAGGGCAGGAACCTCTTCCATCGCGAATCGATGCCTACTGAGTCGATGCCGTCCAGCATGGACACATCGTAATCTGTTCGCGCGCCGGCGAGTTCGTGAGCCGCGGTCAGGATCAGTCTCCAGGTCGACTTGCGACAGAGATCGTTCACGCTGCGCATGGCGGCAAGAACAAAGAGCGGCAGCGATCCCTCCATCGCCAACTGAGCATCGGGGTCGCTTGTGTTTGAGTTGCCGATAGGCCATCCCAGGAGGGCAGGGATTGCTCCTGCCTCATGGAGCAGTCCGACCAGGTATGCATCTTCAGGGCAAACGCCGTCGAGAGACTCGGCAACAAGCTGCGCATACTGGGCCACCAGGCGGCAGTGCTTCCATAGCGCGGTGGTTGCCTCGTGTTCGCTGTCGCTTGCAAAGGCCCGCGCGGACATTGCGCCGAACCAAGCGTGCACGTCCAGGCTGGCGAGGCAGTCGCCCATCCGGCTGGGCCCTCCCATGGCGAAATCAAACTCCCTGCCAATCAACCGCAGAACCTGAAGAGTCGCTCCGACATCGCTCAGGACAAGATCGGAAGCCTTGCGCAAGTCGATGCATGGCTCGCGCAGCAGCAAATCCAAACCGAGCACCGTCGCCAGCATGACCGGCACGTCGTCCACGATATCCGTCTCCTGCTGCTTGAGCTCTTCCTGCTCCAGGAGATGGAGACACCGCCAGACAGAAGATGGAATCCAGCTTTGTTCAGTCGTCGGTTCAAACGCAAGATCAAGCACTGTTTCACACCTGTTGCGCTCTTATCGGCAGGGAGAGCCGATCTGTCCAGCAAAGGAGTGGTTTTTCGATTTATTTGAGGTTTTCTTCAAGAATGCGGGCGAAAATTAGAACCCGATTAGGGTAAGGTGCGGGAATCGTACGAGTTTTACACAGCCTTAAAAAGAAGATCGATTTCTTTTGGGCCATACTTCAGGCGCGCCCACAAGTACTCCCTGCATTTGCCGATCATAGCCTCATCCGCCTCGATATCGACGCCATAGCCGCAGAGGATCGCGGCCATTTCCGCCGGGGTCTGAACGGCTTCAAACGTCATTTCCTTGGACGCCGATTCCGCACGCTGCTCCTCCGCCTGCGCTCTCTGCTGCATCTGCATTTGAAAGTCGCTGGGAGTCACGAAGCAGGGTTGGGTCTTGCATTCGGTCATCTGCTCGATCGAATACAGCAGCCCGTATTCGATGCCATGAACGAATCCCATCAGCAGCAGCTTCTTCGCCGCAACGTAATGCAGCGGAATGGCGGAATAAATCTGAAGCAGGGTGGAAGGAATTTGAATTCCGGCCCTGACAACATACTTCGGAACCGAGTACACCGGGCATCCCCACTGCGCGGCGCGGGCCGCCGTGACCTGTTTCTCGCTCACAAAGCCGCGCCGCATCAGGAGTTCGCCAATTTCTCCGCCCGATTCCTTCTGCTCGTCGACCACTTCCTTCAGTTGCGTGCTGGTGAGCAGACCGCGGCCAATCATGCTCAGGCCGAGCGGCATGCGCGAAACATGATTTGTCTGTTCCGTCCCCGAAGCAAGCAGCGTCGAGAATCTTTTCTCTGCCGCCGCAGTAAAGCAAAGCGAGCTGCAGTACCAACTGCCGTGCATTTTGATCCCGGCCTTCTGAGCCGAAAGGTGCCGCAGGGTCAGCGATCGATGGCAGATCTCACACTTGGAGGTGACGGCCCTGAAGCTGGCTGCCCAGGCCGGCTTTGCTATCGAATCGATCAGATTCATCTCTTCCTTCGCTCCTCTCTCGCACTCTCGCCAATGCATCATCGCCGCGATCCTCAACGGAGTGCCGGAGAAAAGATGGGTTGCGATACTTCAGTCACACGAAGCCCATAGTTGCCGTCGATCACTACCGCTTCGCCCCTGGCGATTACTTTGCCGTCGAGAAGAAGTTCGACCGGTTCCTCCACCTGGCGGTCGAGCTCGACCACCGATCCGCTGGTCAGTTCCAGCACTTCGCGCAGCGTGAGCTGGCGCTGCCCGAAACGCAGCGTGACATTCAGCTCGACATCCATCACCAGATTCAGGTTGACCGGATCCGGCATCGCCGCTACCGCGGCAGCCTTCATCGAATTCCCGGAGAGTTCGCCCACCGGTCTGGATTGAAGGGCCTCGGCCAGCGCCGAATCCACATACATCAGAATCGACAACCGGCTGCCCTCATCGTCCGAAATCGTGATCTGCGACCCATCCGTGCGATCGATCGACGGCTCCGCGGTTCCCGATGCCTTGATTGTGAAGGCGCCATACCCCTGCGCCGGCGCGGCGAGAAACTCCTTTATTCCAGCGTCAATCAGCTTCAGGATGCCTTCTGCTTCCTCAGCTCCGAATTCATCAGCGGGCCTATCAAGGATCTTTCCTGCCAGCATGATGGCTTCGGCGCGGCGGAACTGCAACAGAGCAGATCCGTGCAAGCTGCCATCCAGCATGAGCTCTATCCAAACCGGCTCAGCGCCATCCGAAGCCGATTCGGCGTCCGGCAGGGCAGCGGTCACCCAAGGCGACCCGCTGGCTTTAGCCATTGCGGTCGCCACGGCATTGAGAAACTTGATCGAGAAAGACTGCGGAGTTCCATCAACGGTCATGTCGGTCGTCATACTACTCCCTTCTCGCGGCCGGTTCCTGTGACCGGCATGAGAGCTGCGCTGCTTTCATCGTGCCGTTGCGCACCGGCAATGCCTCGAAAATCTCAACGTCTTCCACGGTGAGACGTCCTGGGCTCTTCACCGGCGCTCTCATCTTCAGCACCATTCCCGGCTTCAAGTCGATCAAGTCCTTCACCAGCACCCGCATCTGCGTGATATCCGCCGCCACCTTAAAATCGCAGTCGAGAATCCGCTCGCGAAGACTGGGATTGCGAAGAAGGCGAAGGCTCGACGACTTCTTGGACTGCGCAGCCTTGAGATGCCTGAGCAGAAATCCTACAAACGACGTGGGCAACACGATGCTGAAGGGGCCGGTCATCCCTCCCAGGGTCATTTCGAACATCAACAGCACCAGCTTTTCGTTGGCCAGAAAGACCTGCTGCAACATGGCTGGCTTGATGCAACGGCCAGGCGTCAGCGACAGATTCAGCGTCCGCCACGAGCGCTCCACTTCCTTCACAATGAGGGCGGTGACGCTCTGCATGATCTCTTCATCGATCTCGGTAAGCTCGCGCGGCTGTTCCGATGGCGTGCCCGCGCCGCCAAGCAGAAGGTCGATGATGGGAAAGATCAGGTCAATGTCCATTTCCATCAGGAAATTGCTCTCCATCACGTTCAGCGCGCAGGGCAGCAGGTAGCTGTTGGGAGCCAACCCGCTGGTGTAGTCCACAATCGCCATCTGCTCCAGCGATATCAGCTTCAACCGCAGCGAAGCGCCCAGATAGAGTTCCAGCGAATTGGTGACGTTGACGGCAAACTTCTCATGCAAAGCGGTCAGCGCACGCGCATTCTCGTTCGACAGGCGGCCCGCATAACGAAAGTTGCAGGAGTGAATCGCGCGCTGTCGTGACTGCTGCGCGCCGCACTTCGTCTTTTCCGCCGCACCTTCCAATACAGACGATCCGGTCATATCTGGCTCCTGAAATGACGGACTTCCGGAGCGTGACGAATTGCCTGCAGGCGATCCAGCGGCACCGCCGGCCTTTCATTCAGATGTTTCAACGAGGCACGCAGCTTAACCATAGCGGCGGCGTGGATTTGCGAGACGCGCGAGACTGCGATGCCCACCACTTTTGAGACTTCCTTCATCGTGAGCTCTTCGTTGTAATACAGCGAGAGGATCAACTGCTCCCTCTCCGACATCTTGGAGATCGCCTCCGCGAGCTGCGTCTTTCTTTCCCCTTCGAGGCAAAGGTCAAAGGGGTTGTCGCCACCGGGGCTGGGCGCCGATTCGATCAAGTCGTACGATTCGGTGTGGTCATGGGAGGAAGTCGTCTGCTGCTCCACGAGGTGCAGACCGTCCAGTTGCGTGAGCGTGGTTTGCAATTCGTCAAGGCGCATCTGCATGTCGGCCGCGATCTCTTCTTCGGAGGGCTGCCTGCCAAGCTGTGATTCAAGCTTGACCACCGAAAGGGTGATCTCGCGCCCGCGCCTGCGCAATGTGCGAGATCCCCAGTCCAGCTTGCGCAGACTGTCGAGAATCGCTCCGCGGATACGGAATTTCGCAAAGGTAGAGAATTGCGCGTCCTTGGAGCTGTCGTAATTGCGGCAGGCTTCGAGCAGACCGATAACGCCCGCCTGGACCAGATCTTCCATGTCCACCTGCTTGGGGAGCCGCTCGCGGATTCTCGCTGCCACGTAATAGACCTGCGGCAACTCCCTCATGGCGAGTTCGTTGCGCTCATCGATGTCCTCGCAACTCGCGCGATACGCCAATTCTGCTGTTGTCATTCGTCCACTCCCTCTGTAAGCCACTCTCTACCTTCTCATGCCGTGTTCAGAACACAATTCCCTGCTCGTAACGCTTTGCCTGCCATCTCTCATTTGCCACCATATCTCTCAACGAAGAACAGCCACGGACTGCACCGGCGTCATGGGCGGAATCTCCCCAGGAGAGATGACAACGATCCTGGGGATGAAAGGCTCCAGCAGCCGGCGAAGGTAATAACGACCTGGAGAGGAACACAGCAGGACGGGTGGCGCCGTGCCGATCTCCTTGCCGAAATTCGTACGCAATCCATCTAGCACGCGACGCGCCAAAGTGACCTGCTGCGGTGTGGAAACTATCTGGTTGGCTTGCTGATTTGACCCGCGCAGGCATTCATCCTCGATCGCCGTGTCGAGCGTGACGACTTTCAGCTCGCCCTGATCGTTCAGGAGCGGACGGATCAAGGCGCGCCCCAGCGTGTGGCGAACCGCCTCGACCAGCGCGATGGGATTCTTGTTGAAGGACGCCGTGTCGACCAGGGTTTCGAGGATCGTTCCCATATCGCGAATCGACACCTGCTCACGCAGCAGTTGCTGCAGCACCTTCTGCACTTCGCCGAGGCTCATCAGCTTGGGAATCAGTTCATCGACCAGTTTGGGATGAGAATCGCTCAGCCGGTCAATCAGCCTCTTGGTTTCGTGACGCGAAAGTAGGTCGTGAGCATTGTGCTTGATCACTTCCGCCAGATGAGCTGCGAGCACGGATGTGGAGTCCACCACGGCGTATCCGGCAGCAATCGCCTGACCTTGCGTCTGAGGAGAGATCCACTTTGCCGGCACATCGAAGGCCGGCTCGCGGGTATCCTGGCCGGGCAGATCGGCCGCGTCCGCATTCGAGCTGATCGCGAGCAGAGAGTCGCGCCGCAACTCCCAGCGCGCGATTTCGACTCCGCGCAGATAGATGACATACTCCCGTTCCCGCAGCGAAAGGTTGTCTGTGATGTGGATCGACGGAACCAGGAAGCCAAGCTGTTGGGCCAGATTCTTGCGCATCGATTTGACTCTGGCCAGAAGCTGCCCGCCCTTCTGCACGTCAACGAGCGGAACCAGTCCCACGCCGACTTCGAGCATGAGATCGTCGAGCTTGAGAACCGCGTCCATGGGATCGACCGCGGGTGCAGCTGCTCCACCCGGCGCAGCCGCCTTGGCCATCGCATCGATTTCGTCCGCCTCATCCTTGATGATCTGCGGCTTCATCTTCCAGGCCGCATACATCAGAATGGCGGCCAGAGCGAAGAAAGACAGTTTGGGCAGGCCTGGAATCAGGCCCAGAGCGGTGAGCGCACCGGCCGCGATCCAAAGCAGGCGCGGGCTGTTGAAGAGCTGCTTGCCGACATTCACGCCCAGGGATTCTTTAGATGCGGCGCGCGTGACGACGATGCCGCCGGCGACGGAGACAAGCAAGGATGGCAGAATCGTAACCAGGCCGTCGCCCACCGTAAGGATCGTGTAGGTCTTCAGCGCCTCCTGAAAGGGAACGCCCTGCTGGAAGACTCCAATCAGGAAGCCGGCAATAATGTTGATGGCCATGATGAGAATCGTGGCCAGCGAATCGCGCTGACTGAAGCGGGCCGCGCCATCCATCGCACCGCAGAACTCGGCTTCACGCTGCACCCGCTCGCGCCGCGCGCGGGCCTGCTGCTCATTGATGAGGCCAGCATTCAGATCGGCATCGATCGCCATCTGCTTGCCCGGCATGGCGTCTAGGGTGAAACGCGCCGTAACCTCTGCCGTGCGCACCGAACCGTGCGTGATGACAAGAAACTGAATGGCGATCAAAGCCAGAAAGAGGACGAAGCCGACAATGTAATTGCCACCGACCACAAACTGGCCGAAGGCTTCGATAACTTTGCCGGCGGCCGATGTGCCTTCGTTGCCGTGCAGCAGAATGCGGCGCGAACTGGCCAAATCGAGTGAAAGACGAAGTAAGGTAAGTAACAGCAGAAGACTCGGAAAGACCGAGAACTGCACCGGACGCTGGATCTGGATCGCCGTGAGCAGTACCAGAATCGATATGGTAATACTGATCGTTAACAGCAGATCGAGGATGACGCTTGGCAACGGCACAAGCATCACAAAGACCATCGTAACCGCGGCTATGGGCGCAATCCAGTCACCGGACTTGCGGAGGATCGTCCCGATTTTCTCCATCATTTCGTCACCCCAGGCTGCGGATTGGTTGAACCGGTTGCGTTGTCAATTCTCTGCCCGGATGCGTTTCTGGAGCGCCGGTCCGCTTCGCGCCGTCTGACTTCGGCCTGTGCGCGGAAGACCAGCGCAAGAATTTCCGCCACGGCCTGGTACAGCCTGGACGGAATCGAATCCCCAACCTCGACGCTCTTGTAAAGTGCCTGCGCCAGGGGCCTGTTTTCCACCAGCATGATGCCATGCTCACGCGCCAGTTGCTTGATCTTCTCGGCCAGCAGGTTGCGTCCTTTGGCGACGACGATCGGCGCGGGCATATCCGCCGCATAGCGGAGCGCGACCGCGTAGTGAGTCGGATTGGTCACAATCACGGTGGCGGTAGCGGCGGCCTGCAACGAATGCTTTTTGCGCATCGCCCTTTGCAGTTGGCGGATGCGCGACTTGATCATTGGATTGCCGTCGGTTTCCTTGTATTCCTCGCGCAATTCCTGCTTGGTCATCTTCATGTCGCTGTCCATCTTCCGCAGGGTCAGGAAATAATCGACCGCGGACCAGGCCAGCAGCACCAGCCCCGACTTCCAGGTCAGTTCCAATGCCATTGAGCCGACGAAGGTCGCAAAGGGCCGCAGTCCGAGACTGGACGCGTGGGTCATCGTCTCCCAGTGATCGCGCATCGCATTGATGGCGATCCAGAGAATGGCTCCGAACGGAAGCAACGACTTCAGCAGGTTGCTGAGACCCACGGGAGAGAAAATCTGTCCCAGCTTGCTGGCGGGATTGAAGCGCTCGAATTTCAGCGACAGCGCCGCGGGCGCGAAATTGACGCCGCCCTGGGCCAGACCGGTGAGTAGCGAAAGCACCATTCCCGCCATCAGAATGGGAACCAGCCAGCGCATCACTTCGACGGCGCTCCAGAAAAGCACGGGACCGTTGCTATCGATATTGCCCGAGGCAGCGGCATAGAGCGTGTTGCGGTAGAGCGCCATCCAGTGAGTAACTGCCGAAGGCGCCATCAGCGCAGTCACCGCAGCAACGGCAGCAAGAGCACAAACGCCCGGAAGTTCGCGCGAGCGGGCGACCTGGCCCTGCTCCCGCGCCCTATTCTTCCGTTTCGGCGTTGCCTCTTCTGTTTTGCTGCTGTCTGCCATGCGTTCCTATCGAATCAATTGCTATTGAGCCAGGTGAAGAAGATGGTCGGCCTGTTCCATCGATTTGAGAAAGAGGTTCTCAAACAGATTCGGCCAGTACTTGAGCGCGGAAATCAGAATCAAGAGTCCGAGAACGCTTTTGATCGCCGGACCCAGCAGCATGAGCGGAAGTTGCGGCGATGCCTTACCCAGCAATCCAAGCGCCACGTCGGCAAGCAGCGTGGCGGAGAGCACCGGCGCGGCAATCTGAATGCCAAAAGCAAAAACGGCGCCGCCTGCCTGCAACGCGGCTGCGGCGAACGCACCGCCAAAATGGCCCGAAGAAGGAGGCAGATAGTCGAAGCTGCGAGCCAGTGCGCGCAGTATCCAAAAGTGAACGTTGAGACGGAGGAAGATCAGCATCGCGATGGTCTGATGAAAGGTGGCCACCACCGTCGATTCCACCTGAGTCTGCGGATCGAGGATATTGACCAGCGAGTAGCCCATCTGCACGCTCAACACCTGCCCGGCCATCTGCACGCCGTCGAAAACCATGTTGGTCACTACGCCCATGGCGACGCCAATCACCAACTCGCTGATGGCCATCATGGGCCATTGGCTGATGGTCAGGTGCGGAATGGTGGCGGAAAGCATGGGGTACAGGAGCGCGGTCAAGGACACGACCAGCACCGCCTTCACGCGGGCTGAGATCGCGGCGCTGCCAAAGAACGGCGCGAAGAGCATGATGCCCGTGAGCCGCGCGCCGATCGTCAACAACGCTCCGAAGACTTGGACCAAGGAAATATTCATTACTGCAGTACCGAGTGGAAATCCGTCAACAGGTTGATGGTGTAGTGCGCCAGATGCCGCCACATCCACGGCATCATCAGAAAGAGAGTCGCCCCCGTAGCCAGCAGACGGGGCACATGAGACAACGTCTGGTCCTGCAGCGATGTAAGCACCTGCAGGATGTTGACAACCAGGCTGACGATGATCGCGGCCAACAGGACCGGCGCTATCAGGATCACAACCTCCTGCAGCATCAGACGCCCTAGCAGCACCACTTCATCCACGTTCATTAGTTGAAACTCCTCATCAAGGCGCCGATAAGAAGGTGCCATCCGTCCACCATGAGAAACAGAAGAAGCTTCAGCGGAGTTGAAATGACCACTGGCGGCAATTGCATCATGCCGACAGAGGTGGTAATCGACGCAACGACCATGTCGACGACGAGGAATGGCAGAAAGAGCACGGCGCCGATCTGGAAGCCGGCTTTCAACTCAGACAGAATGTAAGCCGGCAGCAGGACGCGAAAGGAAACGTCGTTGATACTAGCGGGCCGTGGCTCCTTGGCCATCTCGAGAAAAAGCGCAACATCCTTTTCGCGCACATAGTGCGACATGAACTGCCGCATGGGCCCGCCCGCGCGGACCAACGCCTCGACGGCAGTGATTTTTCCTTCTTGCAGCGGCGCCACCGAGTCGTGGTAGATGGTCACGCCGATCGGCTGCATAAGAAAGAAGGTCATGATCACCGACAGGCCGATGAGTGTCTGATTGGATGGCGTGGTCTGCAGGCCGAGAGCTTGCCGAAGGAAATGAAAAACGATCAGCAGCCGAGCAAATGGCGTCATGCAGATGAGAACCGAAGGGATTAGCGTGAGGAACGTCAGCAGGATCAGGATGGTCCACTGCGCCGAACCGACGCCTAGTCCTGAAATCCGCAATTCGTTCGGATTGGATGGCGCGGCGTTGAGTTGAATCGGAGCGTTCGCCTGGGGCGGAACTGGCGGCTGTGGAAGTTGAACCGCATTCCCGGCGCCCACCGCCGGAATATCCTGCGAGGGCGCGGCGTTTGCCGATGCTGCGGCCAGCGCGAGCATCAGGCAAAACATCGCTCCTATCGGCACCCGCATCTTCACGCCTGTTTCCTCGCCTGTTTTGCCGCCGGCTTAGCGACCGGCTTGACCGGCTTCCTGACAGGCGCTTCTTCAGTAGCCGCCATCGTCTCCTGCAGCCGGTCTTCAAACGATTCGTTTCCATCCAACTGCGCCAGCAGCGCGATGTTTGTGGGCCCGCCTCCGATGAGAAACTGACGCCCGTCAACCTGGATCACGGCCACGAATCGCTTTTCACCCAGCGAAGCTGTCGCGGTTACCTGCAGCCGTCTGGGGTTGGACCGCGCTGTCTGGCGCTCTCGAATCCAGCGCCATGCACGGGAGAGCAGCCCCGTAGGATTCAGCAGCACCGCAGCATTTTGAAGCGCGGCAACGTTCTCAATTCTTGGTGCGTTCCTGATCGGAGCGGTTTCCTGAACGATTGCGGTGTTTCGAACTCTCTTGGCTTTCGGACGCGCAGGCGCAGCGTCTCTGCCGGCAAAAACCGGAAACGTCAGTGGAGGATTGGGCGCGGTAATCGACGCGCGCGAGTCATGAATCTTCATGAAAGGTCCGTAAGCCGTACGGCTAGGCGCTCGCCAACGACCTCAAATTCCGTCCAACCGACGAGTTGTCCATTGACCCGGAGAGGCAGGTCGCTGCTCTGGTGGTACGCGGTCTCCACGATGGAGCCGATATGGAGGTTCAGCAGATCGCCCACCGAGAACTTCACCACTGGAATGTCCAGCGCGAGAGTGCAGGGAAGCCAGGGCAGGACGTCGCAGGGGTCCAACTCCTGAGGCTTCTCCGCCACCGTTGCGCCCTTCGCCGATTTCGATTCAAGCATCGGTGCTGTGGTGTTCATTGCGTTCTCTTCCCCAAACGTCCCATTTCCATCGCGCCGGCGCGTCGCAGATCCCTGATTATGCATGGGTATCAGGCCACGCGCGCCGACTCTTCGACAAGGGTGAATGCAATCGAGAGACCGTTCCTCAAACGAGGAGCGGGCGATGTGCGGGCTGAGAGAAAAAAGGAGGGCTAAGTGGCCGTGCTGCAAGGGGAAAGGGGCATGATCGCTTGCGCCATCATTTTTGCCGGCGGCAAGCGAAGCCCTGGGAGTGGCGCGATTTGTGAGGGACGGATATGAGAAGAACTCACAGAAAATGGACCCTGCCGCTCAGCGGAGGCGCTGAACGGCAGGGTCCTAATCCAATGCTAAGAATTTGAAAACGCAGGAGACTACTGGAGCATTTGCAGTGTCGACTGGGAAACCTGATTGAATGTGGTGATCGACTTGGCATTTGCCGAGTAGGCTTGCTGCGCCACGATCAGCTTGGCAAATTCGCTGGCGATATTCACGTTCGACTCCTCGACGGATCCTCCGATGACGGTGCCCCGTCCTCCTGTTCCGGCCACTCCGATGACAGCAGAACCGGAGGCAGCCGTCGGTTGATAGTCGTTGTTGCCGCTGTCAGCGAGTCCCTGATTGTTGGCAAAGGAAGCAACGGCGACTTGTCCCAATGCAAGCGTCTGCCCGCTTGAGAAAGTGCCCTCGATGGTGCCATCCGTTCCTACGGTGTAGTTTGAAAGCGTGCCGCTCGCGAAGCCATTTGTGCTGGTGGCGCTGGTACCACTTGCCGTAGCCGTCTGGGTAATGGTGGGGCTGCCTGCGGTCTCAAGGTTCCAGGTAATCGGCATCGCTGCAGCGCCGTCGGCCAAGGTGGTGCCGGAGGGCGGAATCGTGATCGTTATGCCGGCCGAAGGATCGCTTGTGGCGGCTGCTCCCGTTGGCTGAACCGAGGTCAAAACGCCTTGGCTGTTGAAGTTCAGAGTGCCTGACGCCACTGTCGTCGTGGCGCCTGTTCCCGCCGGAGTCAAATCGGAGGACGGGATGGTCACGTTGTAGCTCCAGGTATCGGCCGCCGTCATTGTATATGTGACCGACAGGGTATGCGAGGTGCCCAGCGAGTCGTACACGGGAAGCGAACTGCTCGCCGTGTCGCCAACCGTCGAGTCCGCATCGAGATTGGCCGAGATGTTCATTGTGGTGCTGGCCACAGCCGGGCTGCTCAAATTACCGACCTGCAACGGTTGCAAAGCCGCCGATGTGTTCACGACCCCGCTGACCGCGGGATACCCCAGGACTAGTTCCCCATTCGGGGTTGTCAACTGTCCTGCATTGTTGGTGGTGAAGTCGCCTGCCCGCGTGTAATCCTGCGCCCCAGTCGAACTCTGCGTGACAAAGAACCCATTTCCAGAGATGAGCATATTCGACGAAACGTCCGTCGTGTCCTTGGTTCCTTCGGTAAAATCGGAGTCCGTGGAGGAGACCGCGACGCCAGATCCCGTTTGCAACGGGTCGCCGCTGCCGTTCGTGGCGCTCGTCTGCGCAAAGATATCGCTGAAGGTTAAAGTCTGGTCCTTGTAGCCATCGGTATCGATGTTGGCCAGATTGTTGGAGACCGTTTGCAACTGGTCTTGAGCAGCCGTGAGTCCGGAGAGTGGTGAAGAGAAAGAGCCCATTACATGCCTCCTGCGGAATTAAGGGATGGGTTGATTGAGGCTGCCACTGCGCCGGAGTTTCCGTAGCCAAGAGGCATCATCGTATTGGGGTTGAACGGAAGCTGGCTGCTGGCCGCGCCCGCCGCCGAAGGCGAAAGGATGCTGGCGACGCCGCTGTTCGCCATCGAGAGCGCGGATGCGTTGGCCGCCGTTCCCGCTGCTTGCGATGCGCTTGACGTCGAGGTGGTGGAACCCGTGATGGTCTGGTTGATACTGATGAGCTGATCCAACTGGTTCAGCGAAATCATCTGGCCGACCATCGCCGTGGAATCGACGGGAGCCGTCGGATCCTGGTTCTGCAATTCCTGCGCCAGAAGGTTCAGGAAGGTGGTGTCCAGCCCGCTGCCCGAAGTGCTGCTGGAGGTCGATCCGCTCGTGGGAGTTGTGGCAGCCGTGCTGACGCTGTTGGCCTTGGCGGTCGCGCTCTTCAAGAGTCCGCTACTGGCGGCCGACTTGAGTGAGTTCAAAATCGTTGGCATGGTGTAGTTCGCTGAAACCTTGTGCATGATCGTTCCTCCTGTTGCGGACCAATGTCCCTGGACCCTACCTAAACTGTGATGTCGAGACGGCCGTTGAATCTGCCGCTGGTTGTCATCGCTGCCACGGCGGGTGAAAACTGCCGCCCAGCAACACTGTTATCTGAATAGCTTGAGGACCCGCTGCCCGACTGCTGTCTGCCGCTCCGCGCATCGTCTGAAGAGCCGTCGAACATGCTGCCGGACGATCCTGTTCCCTGCCCTGTTCCGCCGGCATTCATGTCGATACGCACATCCATTGCCTGGCTGCTTCCCAGCCGAGCCTGCATCTCGGGCAAACTCGCGGCGAGTGTCTTGGCCAGTTCGCCGTGGTCGAGCGAAATCTGCGCCGTGATCAAATCCTTGGTCGCGGAAGTGCTGATTGAGATGCTGCCAAACTCCGTCGACCGCATGCCGACCCGCATCTCGGTCTGGCCCATGCTCTGGATCAGTTTCGCTGTGTTGATGACGGGCAGCGCTTGCGCCACGGGAACCGATGCGGCGGCAGAGGCGTCCGGCGTCTTGGCGGCAGCATGCCCGGCAGCGGCCATAACTGTTGAAGCAGTCTGCACCGAGGAGGAACTGGCTATGTTCTGCACCTGGGCAACGGCCGCGGCGGCGTGACTTGCGAAGTTCACCTGAACCGGCGCTGGATTCTGCCCTTGCGGCGAGGCGTTGCTCTGATTCTGATTGCCGGACGCTGTCGCATCCTGCGCACTGGTCTGGCTTCCCTGCTGCACAGAGTCGGACTGAGCATTTTGCTTCAGGCCCGTTACGTCGCTGTCGGCATCCTTGGATCCATTGGTGGCGTTGTGGCCGGATGCGGCCGACGACTTCGATGTCGAAGCCAAAGTCAGGCTAGACACACTGGCTTTGCCTGTTCCTGTCAATCCGGCGCCGGCCTGCGTGAGCGCCGCAAATTGATCGGCAATCGTGCCGGAGACGCTACTGTCTGTGGCCGCCGTGCTCTGCTCCTGCGGAGCCGGTGTAGCGGGCGTTTGCTTTGTGGCGACGTTGCTTGATGCCTGGGCAGCGCCTGCTATTGCTGAAGCATCGAGAGCGGCGCCTGCCTTTGAGGATGCGTTCAGGACCGTCTTCAGCACGCCATCGGGAACGGCATTCTGGACTGCGCTCGCGACCGCATTGCTGACCGCATTCAAAACTTCACTCGGCACCGAGGTGGCAGCGGGCTGCGCGGGTGTGTTGCTCGACGCATCGGAAGAGATGCTGTGGGCCGCACTCTGCTGGGCGTTTTGAACCGCGTTCGAGCTTGCATCCGCGATTGCATTCGACGTTGCACCTGCGATTGCGTTCGAGCTCGCATTCACGACAGCGCTCAACTCGTCATCTCCGTCCTTCGACGAAGATCCGGAAGCGGCCTTTGCGCTTTGAACCTTGGTTCCGGACAAGCTTGCCTGCGCAGGTACCGCACTGCCGCTCCACTGGACGCGGCCTGAAAGAACGCCGGCCGTCTGCACGGCGCCGGACTGGGAGTTCTTGGATTGGATCCCGGCCAATTCGGATGCTGCAACATTGCGAATCGAATTGCCGCCAGTTCCGGTCGAGGGATCGGAGGACGCGACGGCGCCAGTAATCGAAGACTCCGTTGTAGTGGTTGCCGTATCGCTCACTGGAGCTTGCGGCGCCGGTACAGTCTGCGGCACTGGCGTCGTTTGCTGAGGAACGACTGTCGCGACGGCTGCGCTGTGATCGGAAACTGCATTGGCTGCTTTCGCATCGTCCGATGTGGATTTCTGCGAGCGCGTTGTCTTGCTGCCTTCATTCGCCGCGCCAGTCTCCGAGACTGTCTTCGATGCCGCCAGCAGCGAGTCGCTGAAGGGCTGGGCAGGTGCATCCGAAGATTGCGCCGGGGTACGAGTGGCGCCTTGCGCCATGCTGGACATCTCGATAGTGGCTTTCGCGATCACGCCTATCTATTGGCATTTGAAGGACCAAACAAAATGCGCTCGGTTCCCCGCGATCGAAACGAACTTAGTCAATAGAATCAGCCACATGAACAATGGCTGTTTTTATGCCTTGCGGATAGCTAGGCAAAACAGGCAACTTTTGCCGGATCGCGAATAGGCAATCGTTGCCGGGTTCGACGCATTCAGGCCGCCAATCGCCGCGATGGAGCGGAGCCACGTACAGATGTTGGGAATTGCCTGCCGACAAGGATGCGAAGGCAGGCCGGCAATCGCGCCGGCGACGGAACACATCTTAGGAGAAGGGAGAATCTGAGGGAGCGGTCTTTGCAACCGATATAGATAAAGGAACTTGAATAGGCCAAGCTTATGCCCTTGTATGCGCGGCGCATAAGCCTGACACAATGCGCCGCTCAGACGCGGCCGCGCCGTGCAATGAAGTTGTCGTCAAGGGTCTTCTGGTCGAGTCGAGCCATATCGGACTCGTACGCCGTGCGTTTCTCCTCGCGCATATCGGTGAGCATCTCGCGATTCCGCCGCGCCGCTTCGTAAACCAGGATCTGCTTTTCGCGCAACTGCTCGAGTTTCTCCACCTTACATTCGAGTTCCTTGCGGTTCTTCTTGAGTTCCTCGACCTCGCCATAGGTGGCATGAAAATTGTGACCGTTGAAGTGCTGGAAGAGACTCTCGCGGCGCAACTCGTCCAGCTTCGCCAGTTGGGCGTCTGTCTGCGCGATGGCTTCGAGGGTCTGCGTGATTTCGAAGAGAATCTGTTGCAGCAGGCGTTCTTCACGCTCTTCAACGATTCCGCGAACGCGGAGCACCGTACCTAGGGAAAAATGAAAGGCCATATCAGCTCGGAACCTCGAGGAGTGCTTTGATTACGTTAGGAAACGGGACAATCTGTTCGGGACGCTGGTGAAGAAACGCGTTCAACTGCGGCAGTATCTCAACGGCCCGGTCAAGCGTGGGGTCGGCGCCTTTCTGATAAGCGCCGATGCGAATCAAATCGTCGGAGCGGGCGTAGGACGCCATCAGCAGGCGAAGAGCCTTGGCCTTTTGCATGTGCTCTTCTGTAGTAATGCTCGGCATCAGACGGCTCAGGCTCTCCAGCACCGAGATCGGCGGATAGTGATTCCTCATCGCCAGATTTCTGTCGAGGATCACGTGTCCATCGAGCAGCGAACGCACGGTATCGGCGACTGGGTCCTGCTGATCGTCGCCTTCCATCAACACTGTGTAAAAAGCTGTGATGCTGCCGCCCTTGAAGCAGCCTGCCCGCTCCACCAACCGGGCCAGCATGTTCAACACGGAGGGCGTATAGCCTTTAGCCGTCGGCGGTTCGCCTGCCGAGAGGCCGATTTCCCGTTGCGCCATCGCGAAGCGGGTCAGCGAATCGACGACCAGGAGCACATTCTTCCCGGTGCTGGCGAAATACTCCGCGATCGCTGTTGCCGACAGTGCACAGCGCAAGCGCAACAGGGGAGATTGATCGGAGGTGGAAACGACTACTACGCAGCGCTTGCGCCCTTCCTCGCCGATGACTTCGAGAAACTCTCCCACCTCGCGTCCGCGTTCGCCAACCAGAGCCAATACCGTCATGTCGGCGCTGGTGCCGCGCGCCATCATGCCCAGCAGCGTGCTTTTGCCTACGCCACTGCCGCCAAAGATGCCGATGCGCTGGCCGCGGCCGCAAGTAACAAAAGCGTCGAGTGCGCGGATGCCGCAACCCAGCGGCTGGCGGATCGGCACGCGATCCAGCGGCTGCGGCGCCGATCCATCCACCCAAACAGCGCGTTCTCCGCGATATTCGCCCTTCGAATCCAGCGGCACGCCGGTCGCGTCGATCACTCGGCCCAACAGGTCGCTGCCAACACGAATCGATGGCCTGGTTCCCCAGGCAACGATCGGATCTCCGAAGCGAATGCCCTGCGGATTCTCGACAGCCATGGAAAGCATCGTCGATCCGCGAAAGCCAACCACCTGGCCGGAGTACTTCTTACCGCTCGAACTGGTGATCTCGCACGATTCACCGATGGAACAGAACGGGCCTTCCGACTCGATCAGGTTTCCCACCACCTGCAAGACACGTCCGCGCCAGCGAAGCGTTGAGCCTCGATCCAGACGATCAAAATAAGGAGCAAGCGGACGCGGAGCGTTCATCAGATCGAAGGCCTCTGCGCGAGCAGATCGAAGAATCCCTGCTCGACCTCTTTCAATTGCGCTTCAATGCTGAAGTTCGCCGAACCCAGATCGGTTTCGAGAATGCAATCCTCGGGCCCCAGATTGCTATCCTCGACGATTGCGATGGCCGTGCCGTTCTGAGAAGCAGCCAGGTACTCGGTCCACTTGCCCGTTCGCGCCGGCGACACGTGCACGGAGACGCTTGAACCGGCGTGCAGCTTATCGACGGCAACGCGGACCAGCGCCGCAACCAGCAGCGGATCGACCTGCGCCTCGCGATGCAGGATCTTCGCCGCGATGGCCAGAGAGAGATGAACCACCTCGGCCTCAACGCGGGAGAAATAGTCCTTCTGTTCATTCCTGAAGAGATCCAGAGTCTGGCGGACCTTCGCGGCTTCTGCTTCCGACTTGGCCTGATATTCCTTGCGCAGGCGCTTCTCGGTTTCGGCTGCCATCTCAATGCGAGCGCGATTCAGCAGTTCTTCGACCTCCTGCTGCGATGCGCCCGGCGCCGTGTGCTGGCCGTTCGCGTGCCCCGCAGCGGGATCATTCTGCCTGGACTCTTTCACGCTGGCAGGAGCAGGCGCGCCGGTATCCCGGTACAAGAACGAAGTGACCGGAACCGGGAACGCATTGTTCACCAATTCGCTATACGAGGTATTCTTCATTCGCTTCGCCCTTCAAAACAATCTTGCCCTCGGCCTCTAGCTGACGGGCGATCGCAACGATATCGCTTTGCGCCTTGGTCACATCCCGGCTGCGAACGGGCCCGAGCGCTTCCACGTCTTCCTTGAGCATCTCCACGGCTCTGGACGACATGGTGCGGAAGAAATGGTTCTTCAACTCCTCGTTCGTCCCTTTCAGGGCCATCGCCAGGGTTCTCTTGTCGATCGCTCCCGTCAGTTCGCGGATTTGCGATTCGCCGACCTGCAGAAGATCTTCAAACGTGAACATCAGGTCGCGAATGCTGATGGCCAGAGTCGGTTCTGCGTTCTCGATGCTTTCCAGAATCTCCTGCGCCACCGTTGTGTCGATGCAGTTCATGATGTCGGCCGCGCTCTGGAAACCGGAATAGGTCCGCTTGCCCTGCTCGCCGACAGACTTCAATCGCTGGCTAAGCACGATGGACACTTTCTCGGCCATCTCCGGCGAGAAGCGCCGCAGGTTTGCTAATCTCTTTACCGCTTCGGCGCGCGCTTCGCTTGGCAGGCTCATCAGCAAAGCCGAAGCCTGGCGATCGCCGAGTTGACCGAGAATGAGAGCGATCGTCTGCGGATGCTCGGACTCGAGAAATCTCGCCAGCTTCTGAGGATCGGCTCGCTGCAACGATTCCATCGGGTTGAGGTCGCGGGCCTTGGTCAGCCGCTGCAGAATGTTCTCCGCCTCGATTTCTCCAAATGCCTTGACCAGCAGACGCCGGGCCAGGTCGTAGCCACCCTGGACGAGATAATCCTGCGCCTGGGTCATCCGCTGATACTCTTCAATCACCTGAACCGACAACTCCAGGGGTATCGCCCCCAGATTGGCAACTTCGTCGGCAACGCGCTGCAGGTCTTCCTGATTCAGATCGCGGAAGACCGTCGCGGCGGAGTCCTCGCCGAGAACCGTCAGAAGGATTGCGGCTTTGCGGACACCGCTGAGTTTGGCTCTTTCAACCGTCGCCGTCATGAGGTCTCCTCCCTCAGCCACGCGCGTACGGCGGTGGAACTGCTCTCCGGTTCAGCCTTGACAAACTCGGCAAGCTGCTTTTTCAGCAACAGGTTGCGCTGGGCAAGGCTGGCGGCGGAATCAAGCATGTTTGCAGCTTCCGGCTCGGCGTGCACCGGAGCACGGTTTGCGGACAGCATGGGAGGCTGCGTGGCAAGAACGCGCTTCTGGATGGGACGGATCGTGAGCAGATAGACGAGCATGAAGAGCGTCAACAGCACCGTGTAACGCACAACGGTCGAATAATCGTTCAAGCCTTTCCGCGCCTGGTCGACGAGAGTGGCGGGGGGAAGGTCATCTGCCTGGGGACGGTCGAAGCTGAGGTTCTGCACGCTGATCACGTCGCCGCGAGCGCTATTGAATCCGATGGCTGCCTGCGCCAGTTCGCTGATGAGCTGCAACTCCTCCGGCTGTCTCTTGTGGCGGAACTCGACCCACTTGCCGTTCTGCTGCTTGCGTTCGACCGCGTCGTCCACCAGCACAGCAGCCGTGAGGCGGCGGATGCCACCGGCCGGCTCAATTACATGGCGGGTGGTTCTGTTCACGCCATAGGTATTGCTGTCGGTCCGGGAAAACTGGCCCGCATCTTTGCCGGCCATCTTGGCCGCACCAGCCTTGGCACTGGGCACATTGCTTGAGGTTCCCGGCACGCCGCCGATTCCTGCGCCAGGCCCCGAGCCTTCTTCGGAGTGCTGCATTGTCAGCGTGGCGCTGGCGGTAGGATCGTACTTTTCTTCGCTCTCTTCGCTGCTGTCGGTTTCATATTCCACGTTGACTGAGGCGTGGATGCGGTCGGCGCCGACAACGGGAGAAAGCGTCGCGATCAGACGCCGCGTGAGATTCTGTTCCAGCCCCTCGCTGCCATCGGCGGCGTTGTTACCCTGCCCGAGCGATTGATTCGAATCCGCATCGACAATCACAACGTCGGTCGGCTTCAGCTCATCCACCGCTCCAGCCACGAGCCGCGAGATCGAGTTGGCGTCTTCTCTCGACAGGCTCCCATGGCGAAGCCGCAGCGTCACCGACGCCTTTGCACCGCGCTCTTTATCCAGGAAGACGGAGTCGTTCGCCATCACCAGATGCACGCGCGCGGTCTTGACGTTGCTCATCGTCTGGATGGTCCGCTCCAGTTCGCCTTCGAGTGCGCGCTGGTAGTTCACCTTTTCATCGAACTCGGTTTGGCCCCACGAGACCTTGTCGAAGATTTCAAAGCCGATGCGTCCGCTGTGCGTCGTATCGTGCGAGGCCACTTCAAGCCGCGCCGCGTCCACCTGGTCCGCGGGAACGCTGATCGAGGTGCCATCGGGACTGATCTGATAGGGAATCTTCTTCGCCGCCAGTTGCGCCGCGATGGTTTGCGCGTCGGCCGATTCCAGCCCGGTGGTCAATGGCTTGTAGTTGGGCGTTGCGATCATTTTCACAAAGAAAACTATGGCTGCCACAGTGATGGCGGCGCCAATGCCAAAATAGATCCGTTGCTGGGGACGAAGACCGGCCCAGAACACCTTCGCGCGATCCATCATCTGGCTTACGTTCACTGGCTTCTTCGGAGCCGCTAGTTGAGTTTTGGCCGCCATTGGTCCTCAAATCGCCGGATTCTTAGAACCCGGATCAAAGTACTGCACCTGGAGTGCCGCTTTTCTGTACGCGCATTTTCAGCGGCGCAACTCCTTAAAACTGCATCTTCTCGATGTCCTGATACGCGTTCACAATCTTGTTGCGAACCTGCATCATCAGCTGAAAGGCTACGTCCGCCTTCTCCACCGCGATCATCACGCTGCTTACGTCCGCATTGCCGCCCTTGAGCAAGCTGCCAATCTGTTGCTCGGCGCCGCCGTTCAGCTGGTTGACCTGCTGAAGCGCACTGGCCAGAACGCCGCTGAAACCTTCCCCTGAATCCGCAGACGGAAGCGGCGTCATTTTGGGGAGGGTTCCGATGGTGCCAATGGATCCAAGGCCTGTAACTGAATTGCTCATCTTTGCTCTCCTGCCTAGCTCTTGAGGATGTCGATCGATTGCTGGATCATCTGCTTGGCCGCGGCCACCGCCGACGCATTCAGTTGATAGGCGCGCACAGAGCCCATCAGATCCACCATTTCCATCACCGGATTGATGGCCGGATAAGCGACGTAGCCGTCCTTGTTGGCGTCTGGATGTCCGGGCTCATAGCGCATGACGGGAGGCGTCGGGTCGTCGACGACTTCAGAGATCTGCACGCCCCCTGGGGGCGTCCCATTCAAACTGCCCGTACTGGCAAGGGCGAAGCGGAAAGAAGAAGCGCCCGGCGAATGAAAGACGACTTCCCTGCGCCGATACGGTCCGCCGGCTTCGGTGTGCGTCGTCTCCGCATTGGCCATGTTGGTGGCGATGATCTCGGAACGCTGCCGCTCGGCCGACAATGCCGATCCGCTGACCTGCAATGAGTCGAAGAGGTTCATGATTAATTTCCTCCGTTGATGGCGCTAAGAATCTGGTGGAACTGGTGCTTCACCAACTGAACGCCGATCTGATATTGCAATTGCGTCTGGGACATCAGGAGTCCCTCGCGATCGAGGTTCACGTTGTTCCCGTCCGGACGCTCCATCAGCCCAGGGACTTCCTGAACGACGGGACTTAATTGCACAGGTTCAGCGCCATCTTCCGATTGACTCAGAACCCCGTTCATGGCTCTCTTCAACTCGGTGTCGAAGTTGATGTCGCGCGTATGGTATCCGGGGGTGTCGACGTTCGCCATGTTGGCTGAGATCGCCTGTTCGCGGACCGTGGTCAGCTTCAGGTAGCTCTCCAGCGTCGAAAGCAGTGGTGTGGCCGGCGTCATGCGTACCTCCTTGGGGGCAGCCCGTATTCCCTTATCTTGTTGCGCATTGTGCGCAGGCTGATGCCCAGCATCACGGCCGCGTGGGTGCGGTTGCCATGCGCCAGGGCCAGCGTGTTTTCAAGGTGCATTTTCTCGATGACAGAAATTGGTGTGCCGGGCGCGGGCATCGCCGGCGCGGCCGCGGGCATTCTTCCCAGCGGCTGAAACTCCTTGTAGAAGCAATCCGCGTCGATGGTGGCGCCCTGGTGCAGCGAGAGCACACGGCGCATGAAGTTCGCGAGTTCCCGGATGTTGCCGGGCCAGCTATACGACTGGAGCCTCTCAATGAAGCTCGGATCGAGGCGCGGAATCGCATTCTCCGTTTCCGCGGCAAATCTCTCCGCAAAGAACTGCGCCAGGGCCGGAATGTCCTCTAGCCGCTCGCGAAGGCTGGGCAACGTAAGCGGAATCACGTTCAGCCGATAGTACAAATCCCCGCGGAATTTTCCCTGCTCCACCATCGAGCCGAGGGATGCGTTGGTCGTGGCAATCACGCGAATGTCCACGTGAATCGACCGCGTTTCGCCGAGCCGCTCGAACTCGCGCTCCTGAAGAATGCGCAGCAACTTGGGCTGCAGATTCAAGGGCATCTCGCCGATCTCATCCAGGAGCAGCGTGCCGCCATTGGCCAATTCGAACTTGCCGGCTTTGGCGGCGCTGGCGCCGGTGAACGCGCCCTTGGCGTGCCCGAAGAGCTCGCTCTCCAGCAGATGTTCCGGCACGGCCGCGCAGTTCACTGCGACAAAGGGCTTGCGGCTGCGATCGCTGGTTTCATGGATGAACTTGGCCAGCAGTTCCTTCCCCGTGCCGCTTTCAGCTTCGATCAGCACATCGGCGTCGGTGCTGGCGGCAGCGCGGGCTCGCTGCAGAGCCTGCGAAAGCGCCGGAGAGCGGCCGACGATGCCGCCGTTGGCGATGCCTGCCGCATTTGCTGGCTTCAATTGAGGTCTTGCGGAAGCCGCCTTCTCATTCATCCGCTGCATGACGCGCGTGGCCGCGGCCTGGAGCTGTTCGAATGAAACCGGCTTCGTCAGATAATCGAATGCGCCGCTGCGCATGGACTCGACCGCTTCAGGAACGCTTCCAAATGCCGTCAGCAGAATCACCGCGGTAGTAGGCGAATTCTTGAGGACCGAGCACATCACCTCAAAGCCATCGCCATCTCTCATGCGAACATCGGTCACCACCAGATCGAAACTTGTCAGCTCGACGGCCCGCGCGGCATCGCGAACGCCGCTGGCTGTCTCCACGTGCCATCCGTAGCGCAGAAAGTTGGCCCGCAGAGCCGTGCGCATGCCGGGCTCGTCGTCCACAACCAGTACCGAGGAGTTCTTATCGATGAGAGAAGTGCTGTTCATGCTTTCGCCAACTCCGTTTGGAGTACAGGAAAATAAAGAGTGAATTGAGCGCCCGAAGGAATCCGGTTCTTCGCCGTGATCCGGCCGCCATGCTGTTTCATGATCCGTTCGCAAACCGCCAGGCCCAGTCCGGAGGTATCGCCGCTGCCGCTGAAGCCGGGCTCGAAGACGCGATCAATCTGATCCGGCCGAATTCCGCAGCCGGTGTCGCAAAACTCTGCGAGCACATATTCGCAACTCTTGCCGCGGTTCTCGCCGTTCGCCGCTGCGCGCTCAACACGCAGCGACACGGTAACGCTGCCTCCCGCAGGCGTATGGCGAATGGCGTTCGAAATCAGGTTCAGCATGACCTGCTGCAGCGCGCTCTCATTGCCCATCACAACGGTCTGGTCTTCCTCGGACGACCACTCCAACAAGATTGCAGCCTGATCCGCGAGCGGTTGAACAAATTGGATCGTATTGCCGATCAATGCAGACAGTGGGAGGGGAGCGAGCTTTAAAGAGCCGGAGCCATGGAAGCTCAGGACATTGTTGACCGTTCCGGAGAGCGAACGTATGCCCGCGCGGAGATTAGAAATCCATTCGGCGCGGCGGTCATCATCCTTCTCAATCAATTCGGCAAACAGCTCCAGGCTCCCTAATGGATTTCTAATTTCATGCGCGAGGATTGAGGAAATCTCTGCCAGGGCCATCGCCTTGCGTCCGGCTTCGCGCTCCTGCTCTGCACGCTTCTGAGCCGTGATGTCGCGCAGGATCAGGATCGTCTGGCCAGGCTCATCGCCCTGCCCAGCCCGATGAGAGAGACGCCGTCTGCGCACTTCGAGCCAACGCTTGCCCGACGAGTCGCGGATGCAGCATTCCTGCTCTGTGTCGCCGGATGCGCTCTCGTACGATGCTTCGAGATTGACTCCGCTTAAAACGGATATCTGCCGCAAACTTGCCTGTGTTCCTTCGCCGAAATGCCTCCGGTCGAGTCCGAGCAGCCGTCTGCTCTCAGGATTGATCATTGAGATCCGGCCGTCGCGATCCAGAACCAGCACGCCGCAAGGCATCGAATCCACAATCAACTGGAGAGCCAGCCTCATGCGTTCGTTTTCCGCCAGGCTGTCTTTTAGCGCCGCGTTCCGCTCCGACAACTCCAGACTGAGTTCGGAGACTTCCTTTTGCAGTTCGCGATAGGAATTCTCCAGCCGTGAGGCCGCAGCGATGAATTCAGAGAACTCGCCGGCCAGGAGCGCGGCGCTATTTACCTGCCGCTCCGATGCTTCCTCCAGGCCATTCTGCCAGAGGGCGTTCTCATCGATTCTCAAATCATCGACTTGCGCCAGCACGGGCCCACCAGCGGGTGCGCCGGTGAGCGGGAGATTTCTTTGGGCGAGATGAGAACTAGGCAGCATCTGCCTATTGGACATGCACGACGAGGGCCAACTTGATTTACGGCCTGAAGAGGAGCATCGGTCGATGCCCCTCATCATAGATCGAGTTCCTTAATAGAGGATGCAGAGAGTCCCGAAAGCCGGTTGGCGCTGAACGCTCCGGTTAGAGAACGATGTGCTGGGGCAGGATTTCCGGCTCGCCGCTGGCCAAGATGCTCGACCGCTCGACGACGTTGCGCAGTTCGCGGACGTTTCCTGGCCAGTCGTGCTGCTCCAGGGCTTGCAGCGCTCCCTCGCTCAGCGAGACGCCGGGAGAAAACTTGGCCAGAAAAGCCATAGCCAGCTTCTCAATGTCTCCCACGCGCTCGCGCAAGGGCGGCAGCTTGATGGGGAAAATCGCCAGGCGGTAATACAGGTCCTCGCGAAACAAGTTCCGCTTGACCAGACTCTTCAGATCGGCGTTGGTGGCAGCCACCACCCGCACATCCACCTTGAGGTTGTCGTTGCCGCCAATCCTCTGCACCTCGCCCTGCTCGAGAAAGCGCAGGATCTTGCTTTGCAGCGACAGCGGCATATCGCCGATTTCGTCCAGAAAGAGCGTTCCGCCATGCGCGGCATGGATGCGGCCGATGCGCGACTGCACGGCGCCGGTAAAGGAACCCTTGGCGTAGCCGAACAATTCGGCTTCGAGCAGCGGCTCGGGAATCGCGGCGCAATTGATGACCACCAGCGGCTGCTTCTGGCGCAAGCTGATAAGATGGACCGCCTGCGCGATCAGGTCCTTGCCCGTGCCGCTCTCCCCTGTGACCAGAACCGTCGTATCGCGGCGAGCGACCTTGTGGGTCAGTTCGTAAACCCGCCGCATCGGCTCCGAATCTCCGATCATGCCGCGAATGCCGACCCGTCCATCGTTCGCCGCGCGCATCCGCTGCAGTTGCACCGGGGTAATACTGGGCTGCGCGCTGCCGCCGCCATAGAGCATCTCCGTCAACCGAGCCGACAGCGGCGTAGGCGATGAGGCGCCCATCACCAGCTGACCGGTATGCGAGTTCACCGAGAGGACCTCGACATTTGGGAACCGCTCGCGAACCATGGCGCTGAATTCCCCGGACTCGAGGTCGGGAAGCAGAGGATCGAGAAGCAGAATCTCGCTGGCGCTCTCATGCAGGCGCTCAAACGCTTCAGCGCCGCTCGCGGCTTCGGTCAAACTCCAGCGGGCCGGGCGCAGCTTTTCTCGCAGCTCAAGGCGAAGCCTGCTGTTGGGGCTCACGAGCAACACACCGACCATGTCGGTGTCGTCTGGGCGAAATTTCAGAAAGGCTGGGGAACTCATCAATCCACCTTGCGGCTTCAATCGACTCTAAAGAGTCCAACATCAGTTTTACGGCACGGACGGGGCCTTCTTTAACCTTAACTCTACGTTGAAGGGCTGCAGGCTCCAGGAGAAGTTGCCATGTTGGCTGCGGATATTCGCATCGGCGAGCGCCATGCTCATGCCCGCTTCTGCATTCATTTTATGCACGTTCGAGCTCCGATTGCGCACGACCACGCGAACCGATCCGGAAAAAGATGAAACGATAAAATCGACCGTATCCTGTGCACGGGAGACGGTATGGGCAATGAGCAGCACCGCCGACAGCGCATGAAGAGTCCTCTCTTTATCGATGAGCACCGATCCGCAATTGGCCGGCGTCTTCGAGATGAGGGATATCCCGTCCTTCTCGAACAACAGGTTCACCCCGTCGGCCGCATCCGCCAAAAGAGGCGCAATCGGAGTAGAGGAGAGCTTTGGCTCGACGCTCTCCACAATCACAAGCTGCTGCAGATAATTGAAGAACGTACAGACTCTTTCAACTTCGACGGCCGAGCCTTCCACCAGTTCCCGGAGTTCCGTCACGGTCATCCGGTTGGTATGGCCGTTATCCAGGCTGGCCCGGAGAATGGAGAGCGGTTGCGCGGCCGCATGGATGCCCTGGGACAAGTGGGCACAGAGCATTCCCAAGGCGGCTTTTTGAGCCGGCGGCCTCCTCGCTTTGTTTCCGTTATTCATTACTCAGGACATACCCGACGCCACGCACCGTCCGGATCAGTTTCACTTCCCCTTCGAGGTCGATCTTGTCGCGCAGGTATTTCATATACACGTCCACAACATTCGTCGTGGCGTCGAACGGGGTATTCCACACTTCGCGCATCAGCGTCGTGCGCGAAACAGCCTTGCCCACGTTGTTCATCAGGTATTCCAGCAGGGCGAACTCGCGCGGCGTCAGATCGATACGTCGATCACCGCGCAACACCCAATGCTCATCCCGGTTGATGACCAAATCGCCAACCTTTGAAGAACTCACCGTGGGAGCGGCGTTGCGCCGCAGCAGGCCCCGAGCCCGCGCCAGCAATTCCAGGTACGAAAACGGCTTGATGAGACAATCGTCTGCTCCCTGTTCGAGCGCCGACACCAGGTCTTCTGTACGATTCCTCGCCGTCAAAACCAGCACGGGCAGCCGGGAATGGTTTTGGCGAATGTGCTTTAGTACCGCCATCCCGTCCATTTTGGGCAGGTTCAGGTCGAGGATGATGAGGTCGTAGACGGATTCCTGGATATTGCTACAGGCCGTTTCGCCGTCATATATTACTTCTACAGAAAAATTATTGGACTTGAGCTCACGGTGAAGAAACTTGCCGAGGGGGATGTCGTCTTCGACAACCAGAATCTTTGGCCCTGTGGATATCTTCGACCGATCACGTGCTGGTTTATCTACGGCAGGCGCCACTGAGGCACCGGCCCGTCCGGCGTCGCCGGTCAGTGGATTGGATGATGTGAGTTGCGAACACATTTCTGGGAAACCTGTTTACAATTATACAGAAGTCAACATGAAACGCTGGATTTGACAGATCGATAAACATTATGGTTGACCAGATCTTTCGGCTTCGAGCTTTGTCGAGATCGAGACGCGCCCAGGGAGCCACAGCGGGCAACTCGGCAACACAGAGAATTCTCGGGCACGGCGCTGAAACTTCGGAGAGCTTCTGCCGATAGGCACGATGACCCACCGGCCGGTTTTTCGCCCAGCCACAAACCGAAAGGGCACCAAGGGGATGGCAGACTTGGAGAGCATTCGCAAATTCGAGTACCGGCGTTGCCGCATGAAGACCGGTTTCGATATCGATTTCGTCACCAATGAAGAAACCTTCCACGGGACATGCAGGGACGTCAGCGATGCGGGCGTTTGCGCTGAATTTGAGGGGTCTGCGCCCCTTGGATGCACCGGACTGCTGATCCTTCGCCACCCATCGGGAGTGCTCAGGGTCCAGGCCCAGGTCGCCTATATCGAGAGAAGCCAGGTTGGCCTCGAATTCGTATTCAAGACCGCTTCGGAATCCAAATTGACAATTGAGTTCATCTCGTCAATTGCAAGCTTCGCCGGGACATCCCGGTAGCGCAGAACGCATTGGTCCCCCAATGCTTCGGCATGAGCCTTCGATTCTGGATGAATGGCGTGAAAGAACCGCCGGGTATGCGTCGCTTGCAGCTTCTCCATTTTAGCCTGCACTCTCAGTGCGTCTGAACCGTTCCAATTCGCAACGAGAGTCGCCGGAACTACTGGAGTGTTGGGTCGGCCACGCAGTCGAGAGCAGGCAGCAACATCTGGAATTCCTCCATCGGCAAAGGCCGGCTGAAGAGAAAGCCCTGAAAGGAATGGCAGCCCAACCGGGCAAGAAACTGGCGCTGTTCTTCAGTCTCCACACCCTCTGCAATCACCGAAAACCCCATTGCCTTGCTCAGGGAGATGATGCTTTGTGCAATGGCCCCGCTGCCCACGTCCATCAGAATGTCGCGGATGAAGGACCGATCGATCTTCAGTTGGTCCAGAGGCAGGCGCTTGAGATAGGTCAGCGATGAATAGCCCGTGCCAAAATCGTCCACTGAGAATCTCAAGCCGTGGCGTTTGAGATCCGTCATCTTGGCGATCACGTCCTCGATGTTATTCACCAGGATGCTCTCCGTGAGTTCTAGCTTCAGGTTTTGCGGATTGGCTCCGGAGATTTCCAGCGCGGTCAACACCTGCTCCACAAAGTTCGGCTGGCGGAACTGGTAGGCGCTGATATTCACGGCAACGGTAATGGGGGCCGTATTGCTTCTTTTCGCCCAAGTCGCAATCTGCGCGCAGGCGGTCTTAAGCACCCAGTTTCCCAATGGCAGGATCAGCCCTGTTTCCTCGGCCAGAGGAATGAATTCATTCGGAGGCACAATGCCGCGCTTGGGATGGTTCCAGCGCACGAGAGCTTCCGCGCCGATCAAGCGACCGCGATCCACCTGGGGTTGATAGTAAAGCAGAAATTGATTTCCGCTGATCGCCTGGCGAAGCGCCAGCTCCATCGAGGCACGGGCATTGACGGCGGTCTGCAGCGCGGGCACAAAAAAATGCATCGAGTTGCGGCCCGCGGCCTTCGCCTGATGCATGGCAATGTCAGCCTGCTGCAAAGCCTCGTTGGAGCTCTCCTGGTTGTTTCCGAAGATGGTGATGCCAATGCATGAGGTGCTGCGGCACTCCTGGCCGGCGAGCAGATATGGCTGGTCGACGACAGCGAGGATCTTCTCGGCCACTGCCCTGGCCTGGGCCGCGGCATCGTCCGGGATCTCGCTTAGATTTTCCAGCATCACCACAAACTCGTCGCCACCGATGCGCGCCACGGTGTCTGCTTCGCGCAGGCAGCTCGTAAGGCGCAACGCGACCTCCTGCAGCATCAGATCGCCCGTTTGATGGCCCAGGGTATCGTTCAGCGTCTTGAAGTCGTCCAGATCGACATGGAGCAGCGCCCGTTTGCGATTCTTGCGCGGCCCGGAGGCCCTGGTCTGCTGCAGCCGCTCAAACAGCAAGCGGCGGTTGGAAAGACCGGTCAACGGATCGTAGAATGCCAGCTTCTTGATTTCCTGCTCGGCGACCTTGGCATGAGAAACATCTCGCAGCACCGTGAGCAGGCAGGATACGCCGTCAAGCTCGATCAACGAAGCCGACATGTGCACCCAGAAGGCCTCGCCGCATTGCCTGCGCAACTGAACCTCAACATCCCGGCAGCTTGACTGCTGGCTCAACATTTCCAGCACATGCTGCTGATCGCGCGGGTCGACCCAGATCTTCAGATCCTCCGCGGTGCGTCCAATCACCTGCTCGCGGTCGTATCCCATGGTCTTGAAGAACGCGTTGTTCACCTCGACATACATCCCATCACTCACACGGCTGATGGCAATGGCGTCAAGGCTGGTCTGGAATGCAATGCGGTAGCGTTCTTCGCTCACCCGCAAGGCTTCCTGAGCCTTTTTGCGGGCGGTGACATCGTGGACGATATAAAAGAGCAGCAGCTTCCCGCCCATTTCGACAGGCGCAGAATAGACCTCGACCTCGCGCTGTTCGCCAGAGGAGAGACGGTGAAGCGAGTTGACAAAGTTGCGCTCTTCGCGAACTGCCCGCTCCTGCTCAAGCGCCGCTTCGGGTGCAGGCATGGCAATGATCTGGCTCATGGGTATGCCGACCAGACGTTCCTGCGTATAGCCGTAATAAGTAGAAGCCGCCTTGTTGGCCGCGACGATGACCGCCGCGCTCGATGGCTCAACGAGAAGCATCACCGAGCCGTTCTCCTCGAAGAGCTTACTGAAGCGCGCTTCGCTTTCAGCCAGCGCCTGCGTAGACCGCATGCGTTCCGTAATATCCCGCTTGATGGCGATGTAGCCGGTGACTTCGCCCTTCGTATCCCGCACCGGGGCGACGCGCATTTCCTCGTTGTAGAGGGTTCCATCCTTGCGCCGGTTGATCATCTTGCCCTGCCAGACGTTCCCCGATTGAATGGTGCCCCACAGATCTTTGTAAAACGAATCGGATTGCCGCCCAGATTTGAGGACGCGGGGGCATTGCCCCACGGTTTCCTGGCTGGTATAGCCAGTCATCGCAGTGAAAGCAGGGTTTGTGAACAGGATGGTCCCGTTCGTGTCTGTGATCAAAATACCGTCGGCAGCCTGGTCTACGGCCGTATCCAAGCCGGTGCGCTCGATACTATCGCTTGCCCAACCCACGTTCACCTCGGTCGAAGATCGTCCGCATAGCTTCTATCGGCAGGTCTGTTCAGATTGTTCTGCTGCAATTGCAGATTTCGGCACGGTGCGCTTAATCGCCAAGGCCGCACCTCAGCTTGATCGCTCCGACTTTTCAAATCCGTTCACCCGTTGTTCCTGCATCCGCTACGGCGTCTCAGCCACCGGAAGAGCGAAACAACGCTTCCTGCAGGTTGAGAAGTCTGGAACTCGTTGCGAGAAAGGTCGTTGACAACCGGCGTGCAGTCCCAGCTCAAGGCTTGCTTGCTGTTGGCGTCGGCCCCTTTCCCGCCGGTGTCGCGGCGCCATCTGGCGCAGGGATTGACGGCAGTGTGCCGTTGCTGATAACGACAGGCGGCTCGGGAGGATTGAGGACGTATTGAATAATCAGCGAGACCCGCCGGTTCGAAGCGTCATACGGTTGCAGAGGCTTGCGCAGGTTGTGATCGGCGTAGCCGCGCACCTGCACGACCTGCCCCGGATGCAGGCCATTGTTTTCCATCAGCCGCCGGGCTGTGTTGGCGCGATCTGTCGATAGCTCCCAGTTGCTGTAATATGTCGAGTCCGCATAGGGCTTGGAATCTGTGTGCCCCTCGATGGAGATTGGGTTGGGCAGCTTGCCGATTTGGTCGGCCAGGATCTTCACCAGGTTCTGCAGCACCGGCGTTGGCTGCGCACTTCCGTTTTCAAAGAACGTTCCCTTCGGATCTTCCATCAATTCGATCCGAAGCCCTTCCGGTGTGATGGTCATCTCGATCAGTTTCTTCAGCTTGTCGAAGTCCTTCAATCCCGACATGGACTTCATCAGATCTTCCTTCAACTTGCTCATGTCCTGCTGTTTTAAGGGGCCCGCATCGCCGGCTCCGCCCAGTTGCGTTCCCTTCTTTTGCCCCGTGCCGTTCGGGTCGCGAAAGTATCCGCCGACAGCTTCCTGGATAGGCTTGCTGCTGTTCATGAGCCAGAGCACGATAAACAGTGCCATCAGAGCCGTCACAAAGTCGGCGTACGCCACCTTCCAGGCACCACCGTGGTGGCCCGCGTGACCGGCCGACTTTTTGACAATGATGATTCTCTCGTCGTCTACCATGGCTTCACGAACCTATGCGGCTTCAAATTCGGAGACAACTTCTTGCTCCTCAATCTTTTCTCTGCATGCTTTTTCGACTTCGAAGAAGCTCGGGCGGCAATGTTCGGGAATCGCGCGCCGACCCATCTCGACCGCCATAATGGGGGCGGTTCCTTTAATAAAAGCGAGCATCACGACGCGGAGCACATGGTAGTAGCTTTGCTCCTCATCCACGATCTTCGACATATTGGAGGCCAGCGGTCCTACCAATCCGTAGCACAGCAGGATACCGAGAAACGTGCCGACCAGGGCGGCAGCCACATGGGCTCCGATCTCCTCCGGCGGACCGCCCAGCGACCCCATGGTCACCACGATGCCCAGAACCGCGGCCACAATTCCCAACCCCGGCAGCGCATCCGCCACGGTGGTCAGCGCCTGGCTCGGCTGGGTCGCTGAAAGGTGATGAACCTCCATATCGAGTTCCATCATCTGGTCCACGTCAAACGCGCTGACCCCGCCAGTAATGGCCATGCGCATCGTGTCGCATACGAAGTCGCGCGCGTGATGATCCTTGAGGAACACCGGGTATCGGGAGAAGATCGGGCTCTGCTCTGGCTCCTCAATGTCGGCTTCGATCGCGATGGCTCCCTCTTTGCGGCTCCTGGCAAGAAGGTCGAAGAGCATCTTCAGCGTATCCACATACCGCTTCTTGGGGAACGGAGAGCCTTTGAGGATACCCACTAGACCGGCGACAATCCGCTTCAGGATGTGCGTCGGATTGGCCGTCAGCAGGGTCCCCATCGCTGCGCCGCCGATAATAAGCAATTCGGCTGGCTGAATGAGCAGGGTGATGTGCCCCTTTTCCATCAGGAATCCAGCGATGACGCAGGCGAAGACAAGGAGAATCCCGGCGATCGAAAACATTCTCTATTCCATCCCGTCTGAGCGACGCTTTTCCACCAGGCTCCGGAAGCGGCGAAGCAGCTTGCGATGAACGGAAAACGCGCTTGCTCCCCTATCGGCAAATCCGATTTCCTCGTCCAACGGAAGTGGAACGAAAAGAACAGATGCCACGAGCCGACCGCGCGAGACCCCGGGTAAAAGAGATGTCTCTCAGAATGAGATGATTGCGAGAGCCGCGATCCGCATGGCCGGCCGCGATCCGCATGGCCGGCCGCGATCCGCACCGCTGCGGAACGAGGAATTGCGGCAATCGATCCGGCCGAAACGGCATCGGATCAGGTAAATGCGGAGTAGGCTGAGTCAGTCAGGCCGTTGCATCCAGAAGTTCGCGGACCTTTCTCAATAAAGCTCCCCGCGTGAAGGGCTTTTCGAGAAATGCCGATTGCTGGCCGCGTACGTGCGAACGCACGATTGACCCGTCATTGTACCCCGAGGTGTAAAGCACTTTGGTTTCCGGCCTGATTGCGGCAACCCTTTCCGCCAGAACGGCGCCGCTAAATCCAGGCATGACCACATCCGTGATCATCAGCGGCAGCGGGCCATTGTGTTCCCTGGCGATGCGAAGGGCGCCGGCCGGGTCGCCCGATTCCAGCACGTTGTATCCGCAGTCTTCGAGAAGCCGCCGCGTGAGGCCACGAAGCTGAGCGGCGTCATCCACCAGCAGGATGGTCTCTGTTCCCCCGTCAAGCGGATTCGCCTTTCCCTGTTGAAAGGGAACCCGAAGCTCGTCGCATCGGGGAAAATAGATCTTGAACGTGGCTCCCTCGCCTGGCTCGCTATACACGACGATCGCTCCGCCACTTTGCTTGACAAGCCCGAGTACGGACGACAAGCCGAGTCCGGTGCCCTGACCGGAAGACTTCGTGCTGAAAAATGGCTCGAAGATGCGGGACAGGGTCTCCTTGCCCATCCCGATCCCCGTATCGCTTACGGTCAGCAAAACATAACGACCAGGTTCAATGGAAGAATATTGCTCGATGGACGCTTGATCGATCTCCACGTTCTCGGTCTTGATGACGATGAGTCCGCCCTTCGGCATCGCGTCGCGGGCATTGATGGCCAGGTTCATCAGCATCTGCTCCACTTGGCTTGCATCGGCCTTGATCCTTCCCAAGCCGTCCCCGAGCACGCTCACCAATTGAACGTCGGCGCCGATCAGACGCCCCAGCATCGTTTCCATCCGGTGCACGGTCTCGTTCAAATCCATCACCACCGGCTGCACCGCTTTCCGGCGGCTGAACTCCAGCAGGCGCTGAGTGAGATTCTTGGCGGAGACACCTGCATTTTGAATCTCCACGACCATCTCGTGGGCCTGTTTCGGCAAGCTTCCCTGCTCTTCGAGAATCTCGCAATATCCTAGAATGACGCCCAGAAGGTTATTGAAGTCGTGAGCCAACCCTCCGGCCAGTTGGCCGACCGCCTCCATTTTCAAAGCTTGCTGTAGCCGCTGTTCCAACTGCTCGGAGTCTTTCCGCTTTCTTATATCGCGAACGTTACACTGGATGACTGTCTCGCCATCTACACGATATAAGCTGCTGACCGCCTCGACGCTGATAAATAGCCCGCCTTTGGTTCTGAAAGGCAGATCTTCATAGCGGGCATTTCCTTTGGCCTTTATCTCTTCAAATACTGCCTTTGAAGTTTCTGCATCCTTGACCAAGCCAATCTCCCAGAGTGTCTTTCCCAGCAGTTCCACCCGCGAGTAATCCAATAACTCAGCCAGAAAGGAATTTACATTTGTAATGGCGCCCGTATGGGCGTCCAGAATCAGCATTCCATCCTGGGCGGTCTCAAAGAGCCGCCGGTATTTGGCTTCGGAGCTATCCGACTTATCTTCTGAAGATATACGCTCGATCGGGCTGCTACTGGCGTCGCTGGAAGGCCCCGGTGCGCTGGCTAAGGCCACAAACTCGGCCCCTGAAGGGATGCTTGATGAATCTGCTGACTGCGGTTCCGCGTGGGTCAACGAATTGCATTTGGATTCAGACACGGCTTTCCTCCTTCGGAATGACCGATCTGGGGTAGTGTTCCACAGGACGTGAAAACCATCCTGACGCACCAAAATACAGAAACGAAGAACAGAAACACAAGCAGAAGACGCCGCCCTCAGTTGCGTAGCGCGGCCAGCAGCTCCTCGATCTCCCGCTTCTCGTCCGCCGTAAGCGGGAGCAGCGGCGCGCGGGCCCGGCCTCCATAGTAACCGTTGAAATCGCAGGCGTACTTTACTCCAGAGATACCCAGCTCTCCAACAATACGCTGGCTGGGTCCTGTAATGCGCTCCTGTTTCTCCTCCGCCAGCTTGGGGTCGCGATCTTTCCAGGCAAGGTAGACCTCTTGGCAAGCCTGGGGAGCACAGGCTGCAAATCCCAGAATGGCCCCGGCAGCGCCAGCCTCAAGGGATTCGAGCAGTCCCGTGGCCGCGCCGGTTAGCACCTGAAAGCCCACTTCCTTGGTCCGCGTCTTGATGGGAGCGGTGGGGGGAGCAGCGGCCAGGGCCACTCCGCTTGCCAGATCGCCCGCGGAGACGAAGCTGCCGGCATTCTCTGCCTTCGGCGCCAGCATCCTCTCGGTAACCGCTTCAAAAACAGGGGTAACGGTCGCCGTGCGCCGTGGAGCGCTGCGCGTTTGCGCAATCAGTTCGCGCATCCGCTCGATATTGCCGCTGGAGTCCTTGATTCCAATGACGTTAGGGTGCTGCGCCAAGTCGGCTACCAGTTCGACGGGGATTTCGTAGGGAACACACCGGGGGATGTTGTAGAGCAGGACCGGCAGGGGTGAGCGGTCGGCCACGCTGCGAAAGTAATGCAGAACGGCCGCTGGCGACAATTGGCCCGCGTAATAGGCAGGAGTGCGGACCAGAACCGCGTCGTAATGGAAGCGGGCAGCCGCCTCAGCCAGTTCGACCGTGGCCTTTACGCTTTCTCGTCCAACGCCGGCGATAAGCACCTTTTCAGCCGCCGACGCCTCCGCGGCTACGCGTAACACATCGCGGGACTCGGCATCGTCCAGCATGACAGCCTCGCCCGTTGACCCTAAAACCACCATCCCCGACAGCAAGGTGCGGGAATAACGCGCCATGTTGGCTTCAAGTTTACGGAAATAGATCCCCTCGGCCGGGTAAAACGGCGTTGGTATTGCGGCAAAGACACCTTCAATCAACATGGCCTCATTGTAGAAGACCGCGCGGGGCGGCCAGCCCGGTTCTTCCTGAGCGCATCAAATTGAAATTGTTCTCCATTGCGGCCGGGAGTATGTTAGATAGACAATAGGCTGGTAATAGAATCGAGCCAGGAGCCAAACCGATGGAATCACTGTTGCACACGACGGAAGAGGACAAAACCACCCCGAAGCTTTCCGGGCAAGCTTTGTCGTTCTTCATGCATACGGTTATTGCCCTTGTTTCATGGCTGGCGCTCATGTTCTTGGGCTACGTCCTGAACCCTCCGGCTATCTCGCAGTCTTTCATCCTTATTCTGTCGTTCCTTGTGCCCCTGGTCGTGGGACACTTGGTTATGCGCGTCCGCCAGGACGAAATGGCGCCCCTAGTATGGCTGGCCGGCCTAACCTGGATCGTGATCATCAGTTTGTGGATTCTGGATATGCCGACGGGTCCAAACGCGTGCTTCCACTGCGACGCGACGGAGAAACTCTCCCGTACGTTTCTCAGCCTTCCCGGACCCAGCGGGCTGATCGACAACGATGGGCCGTTCCTGGGCACCTGGCCCGCTGCCGCTCTGCTTGGCTATGCCATCGGGGCGCGGCTTGCCCTGCGCCGCCGGTCGTAACCAGGTAAGTTAAGCCCTTCCGGTTTGGCTGGACCCCATCCTTCCCAGACCATTCGAGCGATCCCCGCCTTCTGCGAGTAAGAGACGCCGCAGCCTGAATCTAGCCCAGTGCGGCTTTGATCTCTTCAATCTGCCTGGCGTGACGCAGCGGATGCGCCGCCATCAGCAGCAGCATTTCATGGCAATTCACCGTACCCAGCAGCGGATGCGGCGCAATTCTGGCGCGAAGATCTTCATCGCAGGTTTTTGCAAATTCAATCGTCCGCTCCCTGCTGGCCAGGAAGTGCTGGAACGCCTGGACAAGAGTCTCGAATCGTCCTGCCGGCCGCACATCTTCAGGAGATTCGACGCGTCTGCTCCGATCCGCTCCCCGCGCCACGATTTTGGCTTCCCGCTCCGCGTTGACCTGGGGCGCATCTGCCAACCGTGATGCAAGGATCAGCGAGAAGAGGCCCTCCTCGGTAATGGCCACATGCTCGGCACACTGCAGAATGGACCACTTCCCAGGACCTGGGATGCGTGCCGCCAACTCGTCCGACACATCCTGCACGGCGTCCGCGAGTGCCGTCGACCCTCTCTGGAGAAACGCCAGAATCTCGTTCCTTTCACTCTCCTTCATAAGCCCAATCCCGGTCCGGCAGCCTGTTGCCGCCCGCAGTCTCAGGCCACGCCGGCCGCGTGCAACTCCTGCAAGGCGTAGACCGTGGTCTGGTGCCGTTGCATGGCGGCGATGCCTTCCACCGCTGCCTGCGCGGCGGCGATGGTGGTGATGGTGGGAATCCGCGCCAGCACCGCCGCCCGGCGGATGGCCTTTTCGTCGAAAAACGTGTCCTGGCCGCGCGGAGTGTTGATGATGAGCTGAATCCGGTCGCCCTTGATGAGGTCCACCACGTTTGGCCGGCCTTCCTTGACCTTGAAGACCCGCTCGACCGTGAGCCCTGCGGCCTCTAGCACGTTGGCCGTTCCTTCCGTGGCTACAATCCGGAAACCGAGGTGCACATAGCGGCGAGCCAGCTCCTCCACGACTGGTTTGTCATGGTCGTTCACACTCAAAAAGAGCGTTCCGCCAGCAGGCAGAACTTGGCCGGCCGAGAGCTGCGCTTTTGCGAAAGCCTCGCCAAAGCTGGCCGCCACGCCCATCACCTCGCCCGTCGATTTCATCTCCGGCCCCAGGACCGTATCGACGCCGGCGAACTTCGACCAGGGAAAGACCGGCGATTTTACGTAGTAGTGTGTGCCGGTTTCCAGGTCTTTGCCGCTGGCAAGCTGGTCTGGCAGCAACTCGCGCAGCTTACGGCCGGTCATCAGCCGCGCCGCCATCTTGGCTAGCGGAATGCCGGTCGCCTTGGAGACGTAAGGCACCGTGCGTGAGGCGCGCGGATTTACTTCGATTACGAATACGTGGTCATGTCCCTGGGCGTTGCGCTGAATGGCGAACTGAAGGTTGACCAAGCCTACGACTTTGAGGGCGAGAGCCAGCTTGCGCGTGTAAGTGCGCAGAGTTTCCAGCGTCTCCTTGCGGATGCTCACCGCAGGCAAAACGCAGGAGGAGTCACCGGAGTGGATACCGGCCTCCTCGATGTGCTGCATGATGCCGGCGATGATCACGTCCTCCGAGTCGCAGAGCGCGTCGACATCGATCTCGATGGCGTTCTCCAGGAAGTGATCCACGAGCACCGGCCGTTCCTGAGAGTATTCCACCGCCTGCTTCATGTATTGGGCGACCGCCTCGGCGTCGTAGGCAATAACCATGGCCCGTCCTCCCAGCACATAGCTAGGCCGCACCAGCACCGGGTAACCAATTCGCTCGCCGACCGCCAGCGCCTCTTCCACACTGGTCGCCGTGCCGCCTGGCGGCTGCGGAATCTCCAACCCTTCGAGCAGCTTGCCAAAGCGCTTGCGGTCCTCGGCCAAATCGATAGACTCGGGCGAGGTGCCGATGATGGGCACTCCGGCGGCGCGCAGCCGCTGCGCCAGATTTAGCGGTGTCTGCCCGCCGAACTGCACAATCATGCCGATCGGAGCGCCCGACTGCGCCTCATGGTTGTAGACCGCGAGCACATCTTCGAGCGTCAACGGCTCAAAGTAGAGCCGATCGCTGGTGTCGTAGTCGGTGGAGACGGTCTCGGGATTGCAGTTGACCATGATGGTCTCGTAGCCGTCTTCCTTCAGCGCAAAGGCGGCGTGGCAACAGCAATAGTCGAACTCAATCCCCTGCCCGATGCGGTTCGGCCCCGAGCCGAGAATAATGACCTTGTGCGTCGAAGTCGGCGGCGCCTCGTCCTCTTCGTCGTAGGTCGAGTAGAGGTACGGCGTCATCGACTCGAACTCGGCGGCGCAGGTATCCACCAGCTTGAAGACGGGCCGGATGCCTTTGCCTTCGCGCAGTTCCCTTACCTGCTTCACTCCGGCGTGGCCTTCCAGCTTCCACTCCTCGGCGATCCGCTGGTCGCTCAGGCCCAGGCGCTTCAGTTGGCGCAAGTCGTCGGTCGAGATCGTCTCTGGCGAAGACGCGGAAATCTTGTTCTGCTCCAGCGTGATCTCGCGAATCTGGTGCAGGAACCACGGGTCCATGCCGGTGAGCCTGGCCACCTCGCGCACACTCATGCCGCGCTCGAAGGCGAAGCGGATATAGCTGAGCCGCTGCGGCTGCGGCGTAACCAGGCATTGCGTCAGGCGGCGTGGCTCCAGCGTCTCGCTATCGGTTTTCTTGCCCGTTTCCAGCGAGCGAACCGCCTTCATCAGCGATTCCTTGAAGGTGCGTCCGATGGCCATCACCTCGCCGACGGACTTCATCTGCGGGCCCAGCGTGTCGTCGGAGCCGGGGAACTTCTCGAACTGCCACTTGGGAATCTTGACCACCACATAGTCGATGGTCGGCTCGAAGCAGGCCGGGGTCTTGCGCGTGATGTCGTTGGGAATCTCGTCGAGCGTGTAGCCCACAGCCAGCTTGGCGGCGATCTTGGCGATGGGAAATCCGGTAGCCTTCGAGGCCAGCGCCGAGGAGCGCGAGACGCGCGGGTTCATCTCGATCACCGTCATGCGACCGTCGACGGGATTCACGGCAAACTGTACGTTGGAGCCGCCGGTCTCAACGCCGATCTCGCGCATCACGGCGATGGCTGCGTCGCGCATCTTCTGATATTCGCGGTCGGTGAGCGTCTGTGCCGGGGCCACGGTGATGGAATCGCCGGTGTGCACGCCCATGGGATCGAAGTTCTCGATCGAACAGATGATGATGACGTTATCTGCCAGATCGCGCATTACCTCCAGCTCATATTCTTTCCAGCCGAGCACGCTCTCTTCGATCAGGCACTCATGCACCGGCGAAAGGTCCAACCCGCGGGCCAGAATCTCCATCAGCTCTTCGCGGTTGTAGGCGATACCGCCGCCCGTTCCGCCCAGCGTGAAGCTCGGCCGGATCAGCACCGGGAAGCCCAGCTTGGCGGCAAAATCCAGGCCGTCGCGCAGGTTGTTCACCAGCGCCGACTTCGAAACATCCAGGCCGATGCGCAGCATCGCATCCTTGAAGAGCAGCCGGTCCTCGGCCTTCTTGATGGCATCCAGCTTGGCGCCGATCAGTTCGACATTATAGCGGTCCAGAATGCCCGCATCGGCCAGATCGACAGCCAGATTGAGCGCCGTCTGCCCGCCCACGGTCGGCAGCAAAGCAAACTTGCCCGAGCCGGCGCCGAGCATCTCAGACTCGATACGGATAATCTCTTCGACGTACTCGCGAGTGAGCGGCTCGATATAGGTGCGGTCGGCCAGGTCGGGATCGGTCATGATGGTTGCCGGGTTCGAGTTCACCAGCACCACCTCGTAGCCCTCCTGCTTGAGCGCCTTGCAGGCCTGCGTCCCGGAGTAGTCGAACTCCGCCGACTGTCCAATCACGATCGGCCCCGAGCCGATCACCAAAATCTTCTGAATGTCATTTCTGCGTGGCATGTTATTGTTCGACTTCCTGAATCAGGTTGGCGCTGTTTCTGCTGCCTTTGCTGTTGTCGTTGCTTTTGCTGTTGCTTTGAAAGTGCACGGCTTCAGCCGTGCCGCTTGAGGTCAACGAGGATTCCGGTTGAAGGGTACAGGCTTCAGCCCGTACATCAGCAGTAATAAAATCAGCGGGCTTTAGCCCCTGAGGGGAATCAATGCGAGCCTCCGATTGAAGGGTACGGGCTTTAGCCCGTACATAGTCCTCAGCAGCAAGGCCAGTGGGCTTCAGCCCTTGAGGGAACACGATGTTGAGCATCCCCATGAACTCATAGTGAGCGCCATCGTTGACCAAACGAGCATTCACCGGATTGTTTCGGATATACGCCAAATGCTCCTGCCAATCCTCTACATCCCGAATCCGGTGATCGGTAAAGCCTGGCTGCCAAATTCCGCCATGCCACAGAAGTTCCCGCTTCGCTCGGAACGAGAAGCCGCCCTTGATCAGTTGAGCCGCCTTTTCAACCGACTCGAATGGGCTGATGAGCAAATGCAAATGGTCGGGCATGACCACATAGGCATGAAGCTTGTATCCGGTTCCGTCGTAGTGATTCAGTGTGGCCAGCATGAGACGAGCCCATCGCTCATGGCGAAAGAATGGCTTGCGGCCCTCCGTCTGGGTCGAGACGAAGTAGGCGAATTCGTTGCTCCGAATTATCTCCCGACTGGGACGCATCCTGTTCCCTCAGGGGCTAAAGCCCCGCATTGTTGGCTAGCTCAATGTACGGGCTAAAGCCCGTACCCTTCAGTCTGTGCCCTTGCCCGGCTCATTCCTGCATTCGCACCTCGGCTAAAGCCGCGCCTGTCAAAACTCTTGATGCTCGCAGATTTGGAACAGATCGGGCGTGGAAACGGACTATTTGCAGAGCGACCTGAGCAGAGGAAATAGAACTCCCCAGCCCTGCCAACAAAACCAGGACTGGGAGCCAGTTCTTCATCCCTTCCACTCCTCCATCATCCGCCGGAAGTCGTGGAAGAGGTAGTGCGAGTCGTGCGGGCCGGGAGCGGCTTCGGGGTGGTACTGGACGCTGAAAAGCGGCAGCGTCTTGTGGCGCAGGCCTTCGAGCGTCTGGTCGTTCAGGTCCACGTGGGTCAGTTCCACTTCGCTCAAGTTGATCGAGTCGGGATCGACGGCGAAGTTGTGGTTGTGGGCTGTGATCTCCACCTTGCCGGTGACGTTGTTGCGCACCGGGTGGTTGCCGCCGTGGTGGCCAAACTTCAACTTGTAGGTGCGTCCGCCCAGGGCCAGGCCGGTAAGCTGATGGCCGAGGCAGATTCCGAAGACCGGCACGCGGCCCAGAAACTTGCGTATGGCGCGCACGGCATAGTCCACCGGCTCGGGGTCGCCGGGACCGTTCGAGAGGAAGACGCCATCGGGCTTCAGATCGAAGACATCCTCGGCGCTGGTCTCGGCCGGAACCACCGTCACCCGGCAGCCCTCGCGAGCGAGCATCCTGAGAATATTGAGCTTGATTCCGAAGTCATACGCCACGACATGGAGGCGCTTCCGCGCTTCCTCGTTTTGGACAAGTGCATTTGCCAGTAAGGGGTCGCCCGACTGGTTGCGGCTGTCCGAGGAGTCGAACGGGTAAGCGAGCTTGGTCGAAACCACGCGCGCCAGATCCGTGCCATCCATCTTGCGAATGCTTCTGGCCTTCCGAACAAGTGTCTCCGGATCGCCGACTTCGGTCGAAATCACGCCGCGCATCACGCCATGCGTACGCAGATGCCGCACCAGGGCGCGCGTGTCGATCTCGGCCAGCACCGGAACGTCGTAGCGCTCCATGTACTCGTCGGTCACCTGCTCGGAGCGCCAATTGGAGCTGATGGGCGAGAACTCGCGGACGATCAGGCCCTCGATATAGGGCTTGGCGGACTCGTTGTCTGCCCGGTTGGTGCCGTAGTTGCCGATCTGGGGGTTAGTGAGAACGACGATTTGACCGGCATAGGAGGGATCGGTTGCGATTTCCTGGTATCCGGTAAGGGAAGTATTGAAAACAACTTCGCCCTGGCATTCGCCAGGTGCGCCATAGCCGTGGCCACGGAATATGCGCCCGTCTTCGAGCGCCAGGATCGCCTGCATCGCGTCTCCGGGGAGTGGATTCATCCGATTCTAACAGGTTTGAGCGTGAATTTCCGCTCGGATTCAAGCAGGGCTATCGCACCACTCCTGCGTCGCGGGTCGGCCAGTAGACAAAGACCGCTTTGCCGTAGATGAGCGAGCGATCCACGGGGCCAAACTCCCGGCTATCAGAGGAGACAGAACGGTGGTCGCCCATCATGAAATAGGTGTCTTCGGGAACGACAATCTCCGCCATGGAGCGGCTGTCCTGGTACTCCTGGGGAACGTATGGCTCGATCTGCCGCCTGCCGTTGAGCCAGACCTGGCCGCGGTCGATGCGCAGCCGGTCTCCGGGAAGGGCGATCACGCGTTTGATATAGCTCTTTTCCGGGTCGCGCGGGTAGCGGAAAACCACCACGTCGCCCCGCTCGATGGCCGAGATGCGATAGACGAACTTGTTGATGAACAGACGGTCCCGGTCTTCGAGCCGCGGCAACATGCTGGTGCCTTCCACGCGGACGGGCTGGTAAAGAAAGGTGATAATCAGCACCGAGGCTGCCACGGAGACCAGCAGATCGCGCAGCCACAGTCCAATCCCTCCGCCTTTCTGGGGCGGCACGGGTACAGGGGTAAGGGCGGGCTCGTTCGAGTTCGCGTCAAGGTTTGGGGTTGACTGGGTGGTGTTCTGGGGAAGCATTTCCATCTCTCTTCTAGATTACTCGCAACCGAGGCCGCCTGTCGGGCAGAGGATACGGGCGCGGTTGGGCTTTTCCAGCGGCTTCGGCTGATTGCCGGCGGGAACCAGCACAGGTGCGCTGCCGCTGAGGTTCTCTTCCTCCAACAGAAGCGGTCGCTGCAAAACCATCTCCACCTGGGTTCCGCTCTCGATGTTCACGTCGGCGCCGCGGGTAAAGAGCGATACCAGACCAACCGTAGCGAGCCCAGCCCCGATTCCGACGACGCCGCCCTCAATCGGATGTCCTGCCCCCAAACCGCCGATTGAACCCACCGTTCCCCCGGTGGGAATCGCGATCTTCGCGACCTCTCCCGCATTGCGTCCCTTGTCGTCGGCCTGCTCGATGGTCCCCTCGCCATCGTCCTTGACCGACTGCTTTCTCGCGCCGGGCAGGCTGTTCACCAGCCCCGGAATCTCCACTACCGTGCCATTGGGGAAGATCATCGAAGTAAAATGCATGTCGAGCTGCGCCCTACCCTTCATGTGCCCGGCGCGGACCACGCGATCCACCACGCCCTGCACGTAAACCCCGCTGGGAATCATCACCCTGTTGCCGACAACTACGGGGAAGGTCGAGGCTAGGTAGATCCCATCGCCGGGCTTGGCGCTGTGGGTGTTGATGGAACTGCGCAGTTGCAGCAGGACTTTGGTTCCGGACGGAACTGTGTAGGTCTTCTTCGCCGGCGCGGCGGCCGGGGCGGGCGTTGCCTGATCTGCCGGGGACGGGGCCACCGACGGCGCTTGTGCCGGAGCAGTTTCCGGAGCGGGAGTCTGGGCAAAGCCCGTCCCGGAAGCCGCAACCATCAGGCCCAGCGCAATGGCAGCCGCCAACCATCCTTGCAGCAGACGCATGAAATCCCCCTTACGTTCTGTTGACAACATAGACTTTCGGCTCGCTCCCAAGGATAGCCTGATTGGCTCGCCAAATGGCAAAAAATGGAACCGCGGACGCAACGCCAGGAAGCAATTCGCGTTACGATGCAAAGCAGCGATGAAGTCAGCCATCCCCCTGCCAGATCGTTCCCTCGCGAGCCCTCGCACCCGGTTTGACGCCGTCTACCGTATGCTGGACGACGCCATCGCTGCCCATGCCTTTCCAGGCTGTGCCTTTGGGGTGCTGGCCCTGTCCAGCACTGGCAGCGAAATCGTGTTCCAGGATGCCCTGGGCTGCTTCACCTACGACGAAGGCGCGCCTCTGGTTACCCCGGAGACCGTCTATGACGTGGCCAGCCTCACCAAGGTAGCGGCCACCACGGCCGCGGCCATGCTGCTCTGGCAGCGCGGACAACTCGACCTGGAAACGCCCTTGGTCGATCTGCTGCCAGGCTTTGTGGTGGGCCGCGCTCCCGGCGACCTCGCTCGTCAGGTCAAGCTGAGCCACCTGCTGGCGCACAACTCCGGGCTGCCGGGCTACGTGGAGTTCTTCCGCACCGCCGCCACGCCGGCCGCGCTCTTTCGCGCCTGCCTGGAACTGCCGCTTGAAGCCGAACCGGGCTCCCGCGCCGCGTACTCCGATCCCGGCTTCATTCTGCTGGGCAAGGCGCTGGAGGTGCTCACGCGCGAGTATCTTGCCCCCTGGGTCGGGCACGAGATCTTTGAGCCGCTCGGCCTGTCTGCCACAGGATTCTGTCCTCCGCCCACTGTGCGGCCAGCCATTCCTCCCACCGAGGAAGACACAACCCTGCGCCACCGGCTCATCCAGGGCGAGGTCCAGGACGAAAACGCCTGGCTGCTCAAAGGCGCCGCCGGCCACGCCGGCCTGTTTTCCAATGTCCCGGATTTGTTGCGCTTTGCGGCCGAGATTCTCCGTGCCGGCTCCAATACAGGGAAACCCGGTCTCTTCGACCCGGCTACGGTGGAGCGCTTCGCCCAGCGGCAGGGCCCGGAGGGCAGTTCGCGGGCCCTCGGCTGGGATACGCCTTCAGCGAACTCCTCCTCCGGCCGGCATTTCTCGCCGCGTTCGATTGGGCACCTGGGCTTCAGCGGCTGCTCACTATGGATCGACCGCGACGCCGGGATAGCCGTGACGCTGCTCACCAACCGCACCTGGCGCGATCGCCAGAGCCATCTGATTCGCGAGGTCCGGCCTGCCTTTCACGACGCCGTCCGGGAAGCGCTGTAACAACACTCCAACTTGCGCTTCCCGTGGCAGTTCCGTGGAGATTTCCTTCGGGAGTTGCGCGGTTTACAGATACAATGAGAACTTGGGGACAGACGCGATGCTTACCAGCTCGACGACGCAGGAAACGGCCGGCGCCCATCAAGAGGATAAAAAGAAAGACCAGGCCACACTGCTTCAACAACTCACAACCGAGAGCCAGAACGAGGCGTCTCAAGGTTTTGACACCAAATCCGCGCTCGAAATCGCTCGCATCATCAACCACGAGGATGTGAAGGTTCCCGCAGCGGTCAAGAAGGCGATTCCGGAGATCGCACAGGTCATCGACCAGGTGGCGCGCAGCCTCCGCGATGGCGGACGCTTGATTTACGTCGGCGCCGGCTCCAGCGGGCGCATTGCCGCGCTCGATTCCTCGGAATGCCCGCCGACCTACTCGACCGCTCCCGGACAGGTGCAGTACATCATGGCCGGCGGACCCAAAGCGCTGGCTTCTGCCGTCGAGGTCAATGAGGACTCGGAAGAGCTGGGCCAGCGGGATATCGCCCGCCGCCGTCCCACGCGCAAGGATGTTGTCGTGGGCATCTCCGCCTCGGGCCGCACTCCCTACGTGGTGGCCGCGGTAGCCTATGCTCGCGCCCGCGGAGCGCATACCGCCGCCGTCACTTGCAATCACGACACGCCGCTGGCCGCTGCCGCCGATATCGCCATTGTGGCCGACGTAGGCCCGGAAGTCATCTCCGGTTCCACGCGCATGAAGGCCGGCTCCGCCCAGAAGATGATCTTGAACATGATCACCACCGGCGCCATGACCCGGTTGGGCTATGTGTACGAGAACCTGATGGTCAACGTGCACATGCAGAACTCGAAACTGGTCGAGCGCGGCATCCGCATCCTGATGTGCGCCTGCAAGATCGACCGTGAAACCGCAGTACAGACCATCAAGAGCGCCGGCCGCAGCGTCCCCGTGGCTTTGGTCATGCTCAAAGCCAAAGTCGACAAGCCTGAAGCCGTTCGCCGCCTGGCCAAATCCGACGGCAATGTGCGCCTAGCCGTCGAAGACAACGTGCTGGAGCTGTAGCAGACTTGAAAGACTACGTGTTTTGAAGGGGACGGGCTGAGGCCCGTCCCCTTTGCTGTACACCGGACTTTCGCATCGGTTCTTCGATGGGCTTGTGCACATTCTTCCTTCAGAACGTCGTGATCCGCACCTTCAGCAGCACATTCTCATCGGCTTTGAAGTTCAGACCGTAGTCAGTCTGGTCGCCGTTCCAGATGCGAACGGTCTTCCAGTTCCCCGCCGCGTCGTAGCTGCCCTCCTCGACCTTCAGCCATAGCCGCTTCTTGCCCGGCTCGAAGGTGGGAGTGAAGTCAACCCGCACGTGATGGCCGGTTACCAGGAACTCATCCGGCCCAAGTTGCAGGATCACGACTCCACCGTCGGCAGGCGAGTTTCCCTTGGGCTGCATCCAGTTGCCGAAGGACGGCATTCCGTAACTGACGACGGCCTTCCAGCGGTCGAACGGGAGCGTATGGGTATGGTTATTAGGGTCTTCGCTCGCTCCTTGAACCTTGCCCTCGAGATTGGCCTTGGCCAGCTTGCGCGCTATCGGTGCTAGCAAAGCATATTGCTGAGCAAAGGGCTTCAGTGCGTTCAACTCCATGGCTTCCGGACCCTCGGTCTGGTTGCTATAGCGGCTCAAGTCGAGCCCGAATGGCGCCCAGCCAATCGCGCCCTGCCCGATCGCCGCATATACATAGTGCGCATAGTTGGCCGTATTGCCGGTCTCGGGAATCAGCAGCGGATTGTGCTTCCGCTTGTAGAGTTCAATGACCTTCATGTATTTGTCGTACTCCGGCAGGTAGATGTCCGGAGCAACGATGTCGATAGAGGGAGCAGCAATCTTCCACAAATCGATATTGTTGTCGGTGGGCGCGCCGGACTCATAACTGGGCGGCTTGCCGGGATGGAAGGGGTCGCGCAGCGCCGCATTCACATAGAGCGGCAGCCGATACTCCGCCTTACCCGCGGCAGCCACCTGCTCGATATAGGTCGCCGTGTACCAGGCCTCGAAGGTCTCATCGGCGTCGTCGCCGAAAACCTGCTGCCAAGTCCCCGGCTGTTTGCCCAGTCCCGCGACCAGCTTCTGCGGCACCTCTCCGGCAAACGCCTTCTCCGCCGCCGAGCCGTGGTCGCGCACGCCGCCCCAAACGCCGGCTTCGTTCTCCACCTGCACCAGTAGCACCGTGCGCTGGGCATCGGCCTGCTTCAAGTGCCGCATCAGGGCGCGAAAGGCCGTCTTGTCGGCTTCGAGCCACGGAGCGGAGAACGGCGAGGGCGAATCCGCCGTCTGCCCGTCCCTATTCAGAAGGAACGGATACTTTTGCTGGTCCAGCTTGATCCACTCCGGTGTGTAGTGCGAACTGCCGTTCTTCCATGTGCCGAACCACAGCAGCACCAGCCGGACATGATGCTCGCGCGCCCGCTTCAGGATCAGGTCCACTACACTGAAGTCGAATTTTCCCTGTGCGGCCTCAATCTGTTCCCAATAGATGGGCAGCTCAACCGTGTTGGCGTGGAGGTCTTCAGCCGCTGGCCAGACCTTATCAAGGTAATCCGGCCAGGCGCTGGAGTTATTGGCCTGCACACCCAGCATCAGATAGGGTTCTCCATCGGCCAGCAGGGCAAAGTGGCCATTTTTCTCGACAATGGCGGGCAGCGGTCTGGCCGGAGCGGCAACGGCAGGTGCGGCTTGAGCCATCGCTCCGGGCGACATCGTAAACGCTTCCATCACTCCCAAGGCCAATCCCAGCAACGCAACCTTACTCGCGTACAATCCTGTTCTTTTCATCTCTTTTCCTTTTCCGCCGGCCCACCCAGGGCTTTCGGCCGATGGCGCAAGTATAACCTCTCGATCCTGGCAGTTACCGGCACGCGGATTTACACTGGAAGGCTAGGAGTTGCTGATTTTTCATGGATAAATTCGTCATTCGCGGCGGCAATCCGCTGGTAGGCACCATTTGCGTCTCGGGCGCCAAGAACTCGGCGCTGCCCTGCATGGCCGCGGCCATTCTGACCGAGGAAGAAGTCACGCTTGAGAATATTCCCCAGGTGCGCGACATCGAGACCGAGCGGCGGCTGCTGGCGTCAATGGGCGCCGAGGTGCAACTCGGCAACGGAAACGCGCACCACCGCACCACGATCTGCTGCCGCACACTCTCCGATCCCGAAGCCAAATACGAAATTGTGAAGACCATGCGGGCCAGTTCCCTTGTCCTCGGTCCCCTAGTGGCCCGCGTCGGCATGGCGCGCGTGGCCATGCCTGGCGGCTGCGCCATCGGCGGCAGACCCATCGATCTCCACATCAAAGGCATGGAAAAGATGGGCGCTACTATCACTCAGGCGCACGGCTATCTTGAAGCGCGCGTGGAGCGGCTGCGGGGCGCGCACCTGGTCTTCGACAAGATCACTGTGACCGGCACCGAGGACCTGCTGATGGCCGCCGTGCTGGCCGAAGGCGAAACCCTGATGGAAAACTGTGCACGTGAGCCGGAGGTGACCGACCTGGCCGCGCTCCTCACCGCGATGGGCGGGCGCATCGAAGGTGCTGGCACCTCGACCATCCGGGTCCAGGGCGTAACCAGCCTCCATGGCGCTCATTACCGCATCAATCCCGATCGCATCGAGGCGGGCACATTCCTGGTGGCCGGCGCCATCACCGGCGGCGATCTGATTGTGGCCAACTGCAACCCGGCTCACCTGCGCGCGGTAATCGCCAAACTCGAAGAGACCGGCGTGCGCGTGGATATTCTGGGACCCGACACGGTGCGCGTGCGTGGCGGCGAACGGCTGCGCGCGGCCGACATCTCCACCGAGGAGTATCCCGGCTTCCCCACCGACATGCAGGCGCAATACATGGCGCTGGCCACTCAGGCAGAGGGTGTGAGTATCGTTAAGGAGAACATCTTCGAGAACCGATTCATGCACGTGCAGGAATTGGTTCGCATGGGCGCCAACATTAAAGTGGACGGCCGCACAGCCACGGTGCGCGGGCCGGCAAAGCTCTCCGCGGCGGCCGTCATGTGCTCCGACTTGCGAGCCTCGGCTTCGCTGGTGCTGGGCGCGCTGGTGGCCGACGGCGAATCCATTCTGGACCGCGTCTATCACATGGATCGCGGCTATGAGCGGATCGAGGAGAAACTGGCCGGAGTAGGCGCGCAGATCAAGCGCATGGGAAACATCTTTCCTCCCAGCGAGGAGGAGACGGCCGCAGACTGACCGCTCCCGACCGGCTCAACGCCAGCTAACGGCCACATGCCAGCGCAAGCCGTGCTGAGCCGTTTTGCACAACACGCGTTCATACTCGCGCAACTCCAACAGGACCGGTCGCGTCTCGGAGCCCAGGGCTACGGGAGCGGCAGACAGAAAATCGATGAGGGCCCGCACGGTGAGCAGGCCGTCCGGCGCGTTGAACCACTGCGGTTGCGGCAAATGGCTGGCCCAATCGGGATTGCCCGCACCCTGCTCCAGCAGCAGCGCCATCGAATTCTCATCGGCGGAGAAGAACTCAAGAAGAGGGCTTACGTTCAGCCGCTCAGCCAGCCGTTCCAGAGCGTCTTCGTTGCGGGCCAGAGCCTGACCGTTCACAAAGATGTCAAACCCTGGGTCCTCACCCTCAACCACGATATACAAACTGGCAGCCATCGTTTTGAGTCTAGTAGAGATAAAGGGATCAACCGGGGAAAAGTCCACTGTGGTCATCCGATCGATTACGGGGATGGCCTCGATGAGAGGTTACGCAAGTTTACCCCAAAGATTTTTTAATGCTACAAAAGAGCCATGAAAATGGAGTTGGGATAGCCGATTCTATTCCTTGGCGGTCCCTCAACGAAGAGGTGCGCGTGGTCGATTGGAGTAAACTGCCGGACGTCCTTGCGGTCGCACTGCTTGCATGCGCTTTTGCGTCCGTGCTGCGCCGCAGTCAGATGCCCGTCTCGCTGCCGTGGCTGACCGGCTGGCTGATGATCGTACTGCACTTTGCGGTATTTCTCTTCGTGCCGATTCCCGGCTTTTGGGGAACTCTGGCGCTGGTCATCGGCGTCTCTTCGCTCACCTGGGCCGGAATCCTCTTCATGTGGGCCACCGTTCCCTATCGCCAGGAGACTTCTAGCCATTGGATCGTTGCCTCGCTCCTAGTCGGGCACACGCTTTACATCGCGCTTCTCATTACGGGCCCCGCATGGGCCTGGACGCAGAATCTGGCCGCCATTTTCATCGGAGCGGCCCCGCTGGCGATCACCCTTCTCAGATTGCGCCGGTTCAACCATCCTTTTCGCTGGCTTGCCATCGTTCCTTATTCCGTCCTCTCGGTCTTCCTGCTGATCTTTCAGCATCGGCCCGGCAATGGTCCCGATCTGGCGTTGAACGCTGTGCTCTTCAACATTTACTTCGGCTGCTGCACTCATTTCATTTACAGATACCGGCGAGCAACCGCGGGAACATTCATCACCATCGCCGGATTCTTCGCCTGGTCGGCAGTGTTTGTGGCCGCACCGTTGATGGCGGCGTTTCTGCCCCAGGTTGCCGTTGAAAGCGAGATGTGGAACCTGCCCAAGTATGTGGTGGCTGTGGGCATGATTTTGCTGATGCTCGAAGAGCAGATCGAGCACAACCGGCATCTGGCTCTGCACGACGATCTCACCGGCTTGCCCAACCGCCGCCTCTTCCAGGACCGGTTGGCCAGCGCCCTTGAGCGCGCCCGCCGCACCGAAGCGCACGCGGCGCTGCTGGTGATCGACCTGGACCGCTTCAAACAAGTGAATGACTCGCTCGGGCACCACGTTGGCGATCTGCTGTTACAGCGCGTCAGCTCAATTCTGGCCGGACGCATCCGCCGCTCCGATACCGTCGCCCGAACGGGTGGAGACGAATTTTCCGTCATCCTGGAAGAACCCATAAGCCGCGCCGATGCCGAGCGGGTGAGCCGCTCTCTGCTGCGGCTTTTGAAAGAACCTCTGCGCCTGGGCGATCATACCGTCCGCATTGGGGCCAGCGTGGGCATTGCCGTCTTCCCGGAAGACGCCTCTGACATGGAGACCCTGTGTATCGCGGCAGACTTGCGGATGTACGATGCCAAGCACGATGCGCGAGGCATGGGCAAACAGCCACCGCTGGTCACGCTGAAATCGTTCTCTGGGGTCGATTCGGAAAAGCAGGCCGGCGCGTAAGTGGTGGAATAGAGAATAGACGCGGGCTCATCGGTCGTGCCGGGTCGCGCTTCGGATAACCGCTCCTGCAACAGAAAAACCCAGACGCTTCGTCTGGGTTTTTCTGTTACTTTATGCGATTACAGGCTACTGTCCGCCGCCCGGTCCGCGTCCGCCACCGGGACCACCGGGCCGACGGCGACGGCGACGGCGGTTGTTGTTGGCCGGAGGACGGCTCCCGCCTGCCGGTTGAGTGGCTACGACCGGCGCACCTTCAACGCGATTGAAGTTCGGCTCGCTGTCCTCGTCGAGTTCCTCGCTCTCGTCGTCGTCGAAATCGTCGCCACCCTCGATCAGAATCGTGCTCTGATTGGACTTCGGCTGCCGCTCGTCAAACTCATTGCGCGGCCTTGCCGGTGCAACCGGTGCGGCGGGCGCCTCAGTTGCATCGATCTCCACCTCGGCGGTTTCGGCCGGGGCCGAATGAGCCAGCTTCGCCTTCTGCTCCTTGATGAGCGCCTTGCGGCTGAGCTTGATGCGATTGCCCTCGATGGCCAGGACCTTCACCATCACCTGATCGCCCTCGCGCAGCTCGTCTTTGACTTCCTTCACGCGATGCTCGGCGATCTCGGAGATGTGCAGCAAGCCATCGGTGCCAGGGAAGAGCTCGACAAATGCGCCGAACTCAGCCAGACGAACCACCTTGCCCAGGTAGACCTTGCCGATTTCGGGCACGGCGGTGATGTTGCCGATCATTTCCAGCGCTTTCTTCAACCCCTCGCTGTCGCAGGAGGCCACGCTGACCCGGCCGGTGTCGTCCACATCGATTTTGGCGCCGGTCTGCTCGATGATGCCGCGGATCGTTGCGCCGCCCTTGCCGATCAGATCGCGAATCTTGTCGGTGGGGATCATCAGGGTCTCGATGCGGGGCGCATAGGCCGACCGCTCCGTGCGCGGTCCGTCCAGCGCCGCGTCCATTTTGTCCAGCAGGAAGAGCCGGCCCTGGCGCGCCTGCTCCATGGCCTTCTCGAGAATCTCGCGGGTCAGGCCGCCGATCTTGATGTCCATCTGCAAGGCGGTGATGCCCTTGCGCGTGCCAGCCACCTTGAAGTCCATATCGCCGTAATGATCTTCCGCGCCGGCAATGTCGGTGAGGATGGCGTAGTCGTCGCCCTCCTTCACCAGGCCCATCGCCACACCGGCCACCGCGCCCTTGAGAGCGATGCCGGAGTCGAACAGAGCCAAACTGGCGCCGCACACCGTAGCCATCGACGAGGAGCCGTTGGATTCCAGAATGTCGCTGACAATGCGGATGGTGTAAGGCGACTCGTCCGCTTCGGGAAGAACCGCGGTGATGGCGCGCTCGGCCAGTGCGCCGTGGCCGATCTCGCGGCGGCCCGTGCCCGTCATGCGGCCGGTCTCGCCCACGCAGAAGGGCGGAAAGTTGTAGTGGAGCATGAAGGGCTTCTTCTTTTCGCCTTCATAGCTCTCCAGGCGCTGGCCGTCGTCGGCGGTGCCCAGCGTGGCTGTCACCAGGGCCTGCGTCTCGCCGCGGGTGAAGAGCGCCGAGCCGTGCGTGCGGGGCAGAACGCTGGTTTCGATCGTGATCGCACGAATCTCGTCGAACGCGCGGCGGTCGGGCCGGATGCGATCCTTGGTCACCTGCTCGCGGAAGATCCGCTCCCGCAGGTGCTCATAGTAGTGGGCCAGCTTCTTCTTCGCCGCGGGATCGTCGGCGGGAAGCTCGGCGGCCAGTTCTTCCTTGATCTGCTTGATCAGGGTCTGGCTCTCCAGCTTGGAGTGAGTCTTGGTGTCCAGGGCATCCTTCAGCCGGTCGCCGACCTTGGCGCTCAGCTCATCGTAGAAAGCCTGATCGAACTCCGGCGCCGTAAAGGCCCGCTTGGGCTTGCCGGCCACGGCAACCAACTCGTCGATTGCGGCCACGATCTTCTTGATCTCGACATGGGCAAATTCGATGGCCGCCAGGATGACCTCTTCGGTCTCCTCCTTGGCGCCCGACTCGATCATCACGATGCCGTCCTTATGGCCGACGACCATGATGTTTACCGTGGTCGCGGCGCGCTCGGCATAGGTCGGATTGATGACAAACTCGCCATCCACGCGGCCCACGCGCACGGCGCCGACGGTGGCGTTGAAAGGAATGTCGGAGAGTGCCAGGGCGCAGGCGGCGGCGTTGATGCCCACCACGTCGGGGTCGTTCTCCTTGTCGGCGGAGAAGACCAGCGCAATCACCTGGGTCTCGTTGCGGAAGCCGTCGGGGAAGAGCGGGCGGATGGGCCGGTCGATCTGACGGCAGGTCAGGACTTCTTTTTCGCTGGGACGGCCTTCGCGCTTGATGAATCCTCCGGGGATGCGCCCGCCGGCATAGGTGTACTCGCGGTAATCCACGGTGAGCGGAAAGAAGTCGATGCCTTCCCTGGGATCGGGAGAGGCTACCGCGGTGGCCAGAACAACGGTTTCGCCCGTGGTCACCAGTGCGGCGCCAGAGGCTTGCTTGGCCATGCGGCCGGTCTCAAAAACCAGCCGCTTGCCACCGGCAAGCTCGACGGCTACTTCATGCTTAGACATAGAGTCCTCGTTTCGTTTTTTCGCTTGGGAAACTTGTAGGGGGAATGGCGCCGAAAGGTGCGGGAACACTGGCGGAGAATCTGGCAGGGGGCAGGACGCGCGCAAAAGAGTGGGATGTGCGCGGGGGAGCGGATTCTCCCGGCCTGCGGGCCGGCCAACGCGCCAAGGCCGCACACAGCAGATGGCTGTGCGCGAGCCCTGGCAGCGGGTACAGTTCGCCAGGTACACCATGGCCCCAGGTTCTGGGTGGAACGGGGGCCGTGACCAATGTCCGGTCTGGGCGCTTCCGGGTCAAAGTTGACTTTCCGATTACTTGCGGATACCGAGTTTGCCGATCACGTCGCGATAGCGATCGGTATCGTGCGTCTTCAGGTAATCCAGCAGGCGGCGGCGCTTGCTGACCAGCATCAAAAGTCCACGCCGCGAGGCATGGTCTTTCTTGTGTGTTTTGAAGTGCTCGGTCAGTTCGCCAATCCGCTCGCTCAGAATCGCGATCTGGACCTCTGGAGAGCCGGTGTCCGTATCGTGAGTGCGGAAGCGTTCAATCAGTGTGGTTTTCTTAGCAGTCGCCAGCACGGCGTGTGTTACTCCTCTTGTCTTCTCAGGTCCACTCTTCAGTGTCTAGTGTGAGATTACCATGAATCCACGCCCCGGCGCCATGCGACGGCGAACCGGAATCCGAGGGGTACACGCACCCCGTCCAATGGGGGTTACGGCTCCTGCGTTCGCCAGTAATTCGCCCGCGCCACAATCCGCGCCCCGTAGTCCTCTGCCGTCCGCACCCGGATGGTATGCAGTCCCGGTGTCGGATCGGAGGGGCTGAATGTGATCAAGTACCGGTTGCGGGCATGCTTGGCCGCCTCCAGCACGCGCTGCTCGAAGCCCTTGTCGCTGGTGAAGGTCTCATACTCGCCGCCGCTCATGTGCGCAACCTCTTTGGCTACATTCTTTTTGAAGGCCTGCACCACCATGAACAGCGTCGAAATCGGGTTCATGGTCCGGTCTTCGCCCGAGTCCTTCATATCGTGGAGCAGTTCGGCGCGCGCGGGCGAAAACGAGACGCTCAGCACCAGCACGTCGGATTGCCCGATCTTTCGGATCAATTGCTCCGGCTTGGTGTGCTTGCTGCCGTGGTCGCGCTCCTCACCGACCAGCAGCAGGACCCGCCGGTACTCCTTGGGCTGGGACTCCAGCAGATCGACGGCATAGCTCACAGTATCCAGAATCGCGTCGCCGCCGTTGCCCGGCTCCAGGTGCTTGAGAGCCTCGTTCACGTCCTCGCTGGAGTGCGTGTAACCGCGGATGAGATGGGGCTTGGAGTCGAATCCCACCAGCGCAGCTTGGCTCCTGCCGTCGGAGAGAAAAAGATCGAGCAGCGGGCCCAGCTTGGCCAGCTTGTCGAACTCCAGCGCACTCACGCCGCCTTCCTCGACTGCCACCACCAGCGAAACCGGCGCCGTATCCATCTCCTCCTGCACACGAATCTTCTGCGGCACGCCGTTGTCTTCCAGCACGAAATCGGATGGCTTCAGCCCGTAGACAATGCCGCCTCCCCGCTTCTCCACCAGCGTGGGAACCAGCACTTCGTTGGCGTTCAGGCGCAAGGTGGGCGCCTCAGGGTGCGCGCTGGGCAGCGGCAGAGGGGGCTCAGCCGGAGGCAACTGCTGCGCTCCAGCAGCGAGATGGAGTGCCAACAGAGCAAAGCAGGCAGGGCGGATCGATCCGAATCTCATGCGGGAAAAAGCTCCAATATCGATGATAGGCGGTGAGGGGCCAGGGGTCGGGGACCAGACGAAAGCATTGCAACCTCAGACAGAGTGTCAAAGCCTCCTATCGTATGGATCCGATTCACACTGCAAGCATACGAACTGAGAACTGATAGCTGACTACTGTCTCGGCGCCGCCGGCAAGGGCCGGGCATCGTCCAAGGCCGCGCGCAGCGCCAGAAAGGCCGGCGTAGGCTTGAGGTCGTCGTCAAAAGGCAGAGGCCGCTGGCGTGCGCCATCCTTTCGCCTGGCCCAGGGCTGATCGGTCTCATTGATCCAGCTATGCGCGCTGGTGATGCCCCAGGTGAGCACAACCGGCACATTCGGTTCGGCCAGCACCATGTCCAGATAGCTCCGGTAGACGGCGGCCACGGCGGCGTCCTGCAACTCCGGTCCGCCTGCGAGCCTGTGAGTGTTCACGTCCATCTCGGTTACGTAAACTTCCAGATCCAGCTTGGCGGCCTCGCGGATAAACTCCTGCAGCCCGGCGCCTGGTTGCGGCCCATCTGCTTCGAGGTGGCTCTGCACGCCTACGGCATGGATCGGCACACCCCGGGCCTTGAACCGGCGCAAGAGCAGCAGCACCTGTCCGCGTTTGACTTCCTGCTCCGGCGTGTCCAGTTCAATCCCGTAGTCGTTGTAGGTGAGTTTGGCCTGCGGGTCGGCGGCGGCAGCGGCCTGGAAGGCCAATTCCAGGTAATCGGGGCCAATCAGCTCCAGCCAGGGAGTCTTGCGCAGGGCGTCCGGCCGGCCCTCAGCAGGCTCGACGGCTTCGTTCACCACGTCCCAACTGTGAATCTGCCCACGATAGCGGCCCACGACGATCTCGATGTGCTGCGTAAGCAGCCGGCGGGCGTTGTCCTTTGTCGCCGTGGTCTTGAACCAGTCCGGCAGGCCCTCATGCCAGCACAGATTGTGCCCGCGAACGCGCTGGCCCGCAATCCCGGCAAAACGCACCAGCCGGTCTGCCTGAGAAAAGTCGAAGGTGTCGGCTGCGGGCCGCAATTCCTTCCACTTCATCGCGTTCTCAGCTACCACAATGCCTGCCTGCCCGGCAACAAGCTGGGTATATCCATCGGTGGCGCGTCCTGCTGCAATCCCATCCACGTCCAGCAGCGCCGGAATGACCGCCGCGCCGTAGAGCAGCCCCCGGGCCGCCGCATGGGCACGCAACGAGTCGGCACCCGTTATGCTCAGGTGCGCGGGAGGCGCGGGTTTTGATGCCTGCAACCAACGGGGCAGACCGGCTACTGCTCCCAGAGCCAGCACTCCCCGACCAAATTGCCTGCGCGTCAGATGTGAATTGCCGGTCTCCGTCATGCGCCCCTCTGCCGATCGGCCCCCTCCGCCACCTCGGTTCCGGTGCTCGCGAGCCAATCGCCCCTCCGCCGTTCAGATACCCTTGTGCACCTCTCGGTCCAGACGGTCGGTCCAGGCAAGATAACTCAATAGTTCCCAGCGCGAGACCCAGAGGAAGTTCAGGATGTCTTTGGTCGTCAAGCTCTCGGCCGGCATGCCCGAATAGGTTTCGACCCGCCATCGAAAGTACTCGCTCCGCCAGGGAGCCAGTCGATGACCTCGAGTTGCATTCCAGATAAAACGAAGCGGAGCGAGCAAAGTGTGTCCTTTTGCATTGAGTATAGACGGCTTCGGCTCCAATGGAATCGCGTTCGAGCCAGGGAGAACAAACTTGGAAACGGGCGCAACCGGCTGTAGGCGCAGGACATGGGTTCCACTCGTCAAGACAATGTCCCACAAACAGCCAGCGCATAGTCCGGCAAAACTCCTTTCCAACTTCCGCTTATCGAGCCGGCTCGGTGGCAACAAACTGCCAGGGCCCGGCGTCAGCTGGGCAACTTGCTGAACAGATCGTTCGAGGTCGAATTCAGTTGCGCAATCACATCCTCGAGCGCCGTCTGCTGCGTTTCCGAGAGCGAAAGCTGCGTGGATACCTGCGCCACATCCGCCTGCATCAGGTTGGTCTGTGCAGTCGTCAGTTGGGTCTGCTCGCTGCTCACCGCGTCGGAGGCGGCGCCGAGCTGGGTAATGGAGTTGTCGATGGTCACACGCTGCTGCGAAACGTAATTCAGCGCCGTATTCAACGCCTCCGTATCGTTCACGGCCTGGCTGGTGTTGACGGTGCCGGTGGAGTAGTCGGCCACCAGGCTGTTCAAGGCGGCAAAGACGCTGTTCGAGCCGCTGCCCGTGAAGATCTGATTCCCCGGCACATTCAACTGGATCTTTTGCCCATTGGGCGTCTCCAGATAGTTGATATCTTCATCGCCGTTGTAAGTGGTGACGGCCGGCGACGTAGCAGTGGATGTGGTGAAAGGGGTGGTCGATGTCTGACCGCCGGCAAAGATGTACTGGCCCTGATAGCTGGTGTTGGCCAGCGACTGCACCTCGTCGAGAATGCCGGAAATCTGATTCGAGATGGACTGCACGTCGTTGGAGTTCACGGTGCCATTGTTGGCGCTGGTGGCGAGCGAAATGGCCTGGGTAAGCTCTGTCACCACGCTCCCCAAGGTCGAATCGGCCACCTGCAACTGGCCCGTAACCAGGCTTGAAGTCTGCGTGAAGGAATCATCCTGCTGAATCTGGTTAAGCAGCAGCACATTCTCTCCCGAGGCCACGGGATTTTGGCTCAAAGAGGTGATGGCTACGCCGCTGGATAACTCAGAGGTCAGTTGCTGCTCGGTCAACTGAGTCTGATCGAGCGAACTCACTAGATTCGTCACATAATTTGGGTCCACCCGCATTGCATTTCTCCACCAGCCGGCACTCGCCGATTACGAGACCGCTGTCTGGTCGCCCAGGTTCAGCGCCGAGGCCATGATCGTGTTCAGCATGGTAAACACCTGCGAGGCCGCCTGATAGCTGCGCTCCAGTGTAGTCATCGACGAGGCTTCGTCATTGAGATTGACGCTGGAGAGCGCATCATTCTGGGTCTGCAACTGGGTCACCGAGGCGTTCTGTGCCGTATTCTCGGTCTGCACTTGGGAGACGGTCGAACCGAGCGTCGACACAAGATTCGAGTAGTAGTCGGTCGGCGTCTGGCCGTTCACGATCGCCTGGCTGGCCAGGTTCGCCATCGCGCTCGCATTGCTGTTGTCGCCGGTTCCGTCGCCCGTTCCGGCAGCCGCAATCTGGTTGGGATCGGTCATGACCACGCTCATCGCGGACGCGCTGCCGGCCACGGCGGCGGGTTCATTGAAGATATAGAGCGGATCGGCCACCGTCCCGGTCACGCCATCCAGGTCCGTTCCCGTGTTATTCAAGGCATTGACCGATGTCGAGACGCTATAGGCTAGTTGATCGAGAGAGTTGAGCACATCGGGAATATCCTGGTCCCGCGCCGTCAGATACCCGCCGAGTTCCCCGCCTCCGCTGGCCAACTTCGATGTGATGTCCGTCGTCCCCACAAAGAAATGCGTCATCCCGTCGACCGTGCCGGTGGTCAGTTGGGAACTCGACCCATCTGCAACCAGCAACTGGCCGGAGGTGGTGGTGATCTCCAGTCCGTTGTTCTCAGTCGTAATCTGGTTGATCCCGACCAGCTTCGATAACTGGCTCAGATCCTGCTGGCGCTGGTCTTCGAGCGTGCCCGCATCGGAGTTGGGCGATGTGGATTGAATCTGCAGGTTCAACTGGGCAATCGCATTGGTCAGCGAATTCACCTGGCTGGTCACGCCGGCAGCCTCCTGGTCCAAGGCCGACCGCTGTGAGTTAAGACTGTCCGCGGCATTGGAGATGTCCCCGACCAGGGTCTTTGCCGAGGAAAGCACGGCCTGGCGGTCGGAATTGTCAGTCGGATTGGCCTCAAGAGATGAGAAAGAACTGAAAAAGCTGGTGAGGTCGCTGCCAATGTCCCCAGCCGTCGAACTGGATGAACCCGAGTCCGGCGTGAAGAGGGCCTGGACCGAGTCGAGGGCCGTCAGCCGCGCGCTTGAGGCTGAGGCCAACTGCTGCTGCTGGTCCAGCCGCTGCTCCAGCACCTTATCCCGCACCGACGTAGCTCCCGTCTCGGTGGCGCCCGTCCCGTACGAAACCCCGTCGATCTCCACCGGCTGGTTCTCCTGCCAGTTGGGCGTCTCCTCTGTGTAGCCGGTCGTGCTGGCGTTGGCCACGTTGTTGGCAACAATGTTCAGGGCCGCCTGATCGGCGTCCAACGCCTGCGACATCAAGCTGAATGCGGAGTTAATTGTCCCCATGCCCGCTCTCCGTGCGTGTCCATCCCCGCGCCTGCCCTTCGCCATACTCCAGCCGGCCGGCGCGCAACTCCCGCAAGCGGCTCATGACATGCAGGTTGGCCCGCGTCGCCTCCAGCACTCGGGCAAAGACCGCCATATCGCCTTGCGCCTCCCGAGCCTGGCGGGCCAACTCGGCGCTGTCTCTTCTTTGTCCCGGTGCAAGATCCCGGTTCAATGCCTGGCATGACAGCGCCAGTTCCTCCAGCCGGTCCGCATCCAGGCGGGCCAGCGCCCGCGAGGCCTCAGCCACCAATTTCTTCAGTTCCGGATGCGCCCTCCGCTCCCCAGGCTCCTCCATTCCCGTTTCCCTTTCGTTGCTGCCCGGCTGCTTCCCACGCCCGCCCGTCCCCGCACCACTCAAAGGCCCACTTCGCGCACTCACCCACGGCCCAATTCTCCAGGCAAGGACGCTCCGGCTCAATCCCGTAGTCGTAGCATCATCAAGGATTACTCTCCGTCGCCCAGCATTGCGTCCACCACCTTGGACGCCACCGCCGATACCGGCACATTGTAGGTTCCCGCCGCCAGTGCAGCCTGCACGGCCGCAACCTTGTCCGAGCGCACGCCGGATTCGGTAGCCGTCAGCGAAACCGCGCTGCCCGTGCTGCTCAACGTCGCACGGTCGCTACCCAGAACGCTCGGGCTGGCTGCGGCGCCGCTCCTGGCCTGCGGCGTCGCTGCCGGCGCCGCCACCGTCACTCCCAAGAGCGACTTCAATCCATCAAGACTGCTGCGAATGTCCATATGTAGCTCTCCTTGCCGGGTGTATCGGCGCGTCTGTTCCTCACTTTAGTCATTCAAGGGCTCTCATCACGGTATTGCCGTGCAGATTTCTGGTTACCGGCCCGTTTCCGCTCTTGCTACCGGAATGGGAGAGATCTGCGACGATCCGGCTCGCGATCCCAAAGCCGCCCTGTTCGCTCAGAGCCCGTCCCAGCGCTTCTGAAGCGAACTGACCCAGAGCCCCGCCAGAACCCGAGTTCTCGTCTTCTCCCGACAGCGCATCCCCGGCGGTCATGGGTTTCATCAGCTCCTTCATCATCTGCGCCTCGAACTCGTGCGCCGCCCGCACCAGACGCGGCTCCGGCGCGGCCGGGCTTACTTGGCCGGGGACCGCCGCGGTTGTTCCCAAAGTGGAATTCACAGCCCCTCCCTCACAGGACCTCCAGGTCGGCCTCCAGCGCGCCGGCCTCTTTCATGGCCTGCAGAATCGAGATCACATCCCGCGCGCCGGCTCCCGTCCGCTGCAGTTCCTGAACCAGGTCCTCCACCGTCGCGCCTTCTTTCAGGTCGATCCGGTTCACCGGCTTGTCCTGGGCCTGCACGGTGGTCTGCTCGACCACCTGCGTCGTTCCCACAGAGCCCGGAGTCGGCTGCGAAACCCTGGTCTCGGAGATCACATTCACCGACAGCCCCCCGTGCAGAATCGAGACCGGTTGCAGACGAACCGTGCCGCCGATCACCACCGTCCCGGTTCGCTCGTTCACCACCACGCGGGCCCGCGGATACACCTCCACTTCCACCTCTTCCACCCGGTCCAGCAGTGCCGCCATATCTTCGTCCGGCACCGCGGCAATCTCTACCCGACGGCTGTCGATGGCGTGCGCACGCGCATTGCCCAGCGCCCGGTCAATGGCCGCGGCCATCCGCTCGGCGGTATGGAAATCGGCATCGTTCAGCACCACGCTGACCGTGTGCATCTGCTTCAGGTCGAAGGGCACCGGCCGCTCCACCAGAGCCCCGCCGGGAATCCGCGCCGTGGTCGGATGGTTGAGCTGCCGGGCATTGCCACCCGAGGTCGCCATGTAGCCGCCCAGCACCAGAGCTCCCTGCGCCTGGGCATAGATCTGCCCGTCCGGCCCGTAGAGCGGGGTCATCAGCAGAATGCCGCCTTCGAGCGAGCGCGCGTCCCCGGCCGAGGAGACGGTGATATCCATCTTGTAGCCGGGCCGGGTGAAAGGCGGCAGCGTGGCCACCACAAAGGCCGCGGCCATGTTCTTGACCTGCATGTTGCTGGCGCTGTTCGAACCGGTCTGGGGAACGGTAATGCCCATCCGCTCCAGCGCCGAAATCAGCGTCTGCGCCGGAAAGACCGTCTGCGAACTGTCTCCGGTGCCGCGCAGCCCCACCACCAGCCCGTAACCCACCAACTGGTTGTCGCGAATCCCTTCGATGGTGGCTACGTCCTTGACCCGCGCCAGCTTGGGCGCATCCTCGGCCCGCACCAGCGCGGCCGCCAGCGCCAATGCCGCCGCCAGCGCAGCCCACCACCAGAAGAACGCGCCGGTCCGCCATTCCGCCTTTCTCGCTCCCATCTTCCGATTGGCTCCGATTGCTGGCTGCATTCCCTGGCTCCCTACTCCCTACTCCCTATTCCCTGCCCTTAAAACACCAATAGCTTCTCGATCAAGCGCACCAGCGGGTTCTGCCGGTAGGTGGAATCGTTGACGATGCCCTTGCCGGTCACTTCCAATTCCAGGTCGGTCATGGCCGTCGAAAGCACCTGATTCTGTGCGCTCACATCCTCGGGCCGCACCAAGCCGCGCAGCTTGATCACCTGCGTCTGCTGCGAGAAGGTCAACTGCCGTGTCGCCTGCACCACCAGCATCCCGTTGGGCAGCACGTCCACCACCTCGCCGCCAAACGTCGTCGCGAGACTGGAGTTGGTCGTGCTTTGGCCCTGCGCCGTCAGTCCCGAAGCCGCGGTCATGCCCAGCAGGTTCTGCAGTGCGTTCGAACTCTTGAGAGCGCCAAAGAGCGAGGTCAGCCCGGAGTTGGCATTCGAGGCCCTCGAATTCTTCACCTGGCCGTCGGTCGAGGCCGCCAGGCTTTCGGTCACCACGATCGAGACCACGTCGTGCAAACGCACCGCCTTGGCGTCGGTGCCCAGCCGCACCAGCCGGCCCTCCGGGCTCCAGATCGAGCCCGTGGTTCGCACCTCCGCCGCCTGTTGCGCCCGCACCCGCTCGACGTAGGCGCGCAGAGCAGCCTCGGGCGCGGTCGGCTTGGCGGCTGCTGGCGGCGGATTCTGCTTCTTGTTCCCCGCCTGCGCCAACGGCAACCCCATGTGCGCCGCTGCCATACAAAAGAAGACCGTCAGAAGCAGTCTCGACCTCATCGCCGCACCTCTGTCTCCGCTTGGAAGGCCGCGCGGCCCGGCGCCAGGGCCAAGGCCCGCACCACTCTGCCGCCGATCTTCAACCGCGCCTCGAATGGCGATCCGATCACCGCCGGACCCAGCGCAACCGCCTCCAGCCGTGCGGCCACCACTGCCGTATCCTCCTCCACGATCAACCGGTCTCCCGCGCGAATGACCGGGCGAAGCGCACCCGCCTCCAGCTCGTTCGGCCGGGTCTCGTTGCGAACGTTCGCCACCAGCACCATCCGCCCCGGCCCGCCGGGATGGCTGGAATCGCGCAGCAGCAGCCAGCGATCCCCGGTGTGCGGATCGTCGATCTCACGGACAATCTCGCCGGAAACGGCCACCGGCACTGACGCGGAGAAAAGAAAAGGAGATCGTGGGCCCGTCGCTGCCGTCTGACCAGAGGCCAACAGGGCCGGTGCGGCAGCCGCACCCATCAATCCAATTCCGATCCAATTTCCAGTGCCACATTTCTTCATGTACTGCTTCCCTTTTACCGGGTCATATTATTGACCTGGGAGTACATATCGTCGGCTGCTTTGATGACCTTGGAATTCGATTCATAGGCCCGCTGTGCCAGCACCATCTGCACGAACATGGTCACCACGTCCACATTCGAGTTTTCTAGGTACCCTTGCTGCAGGGTGCCCAATCCCTCGGTCCCTCCGGGATTGCCCAGTACCGGATCGCCGGAGCTGAGTGTGGTCTGCAAGAGGTTCGAGCCCATGCTCTCCAGTCCACCGGGGTTGGGAAAGGTGGCCAGTTGCAGTTGGCCCAGTTGCGAGGGGTTCTGCTGCCCGGCCAGGGTCGCGTTCACCACTCCGTACTGGGTGATGGTGACCGCTGTCGCATTGGCGGGAATGGTGATGGTGGGAATCACCGGATCGCCGTCCGTGGTCACCACCGTCCCCTGGTTGTTGAGTTGAAACTGGCCGGCGCGGGTGTAGGCGATGGTGCCGTCGGGCCGCTGCACCTGGAAGAATCCCGTGCCCTCGATGGCCACATCCAGCGGATTCGAGGTCTGGTTCAACGAGCCCTGGGTCATGATGACCTCGGTGGCCGCCGATTTGGTGCCCAGCCCGATCTGCAGCCCGGCCGAGACCGTGGACTGGCTCTGCGCCGCTCCCGGCGTCACCAGATTCTGGTAGACCATGTCCTGAAATTCCAGGCGCAACTGGCGAAATCCCGTCGTCGATGAGTTGGCCAGATTGTTGGCGATGGTGTCCAGATTCAACTGCTGCGCGCTCATGCCGCTGGCAGCGGTGTATAAGGCTCGAATCATTTGGCTCCTTTCAGTCGCCCAGTTGACAGAGGTCAGCTGTCAGTTTTCAGTGGAGGCAAAGCCCGTTTTGGTGAAATCGATCGAGTCCTGTTTTTCAACTCCTCAATTGCCGATCGTCCAGCACCAATTCAATACGCCTGACTCCCGGCCAACGGCGACTGACAACGGGCTGCCTACACGCGTGGCAGATCCTCACTCGCGATCTTGTTGAATTCGGTGTGGAAGACGGTGAGAGCCTTCTGCATCATCTCCGCCTGCCGCTGCATGACGATCAGCTCCAGCGACCCCTGGATCACGTCCTGGTTGGCGGATTCGATGGCCCCCTGGTGAACCGCGGCATTCTTCGCGAGCGCCGGCGCGGCACCCTCCGGCGCGAGATAGCGGTTGGCTCCCTCGGGAGTCAATTGCGTGCCCGCTGGAAAGGTGAAAACTCCCACCGTGGCCACCGCGCCGCCCGCCACCGAGAGCACGCCGTCCGCGCCCACGGTCACCTCGCCCGGCGGAACGGGAATCGGCTGGCCAACGTTCGACAGCACCGGCTCGCCCGCCGAGGTCACCAGTTGCCCGTTCTGGGTGCGGTGAAAGCCGCCGTCCCGTGTATAGCGAAGTCCGTTGGGCGTCTGGACCTGAAAGAACCCCTCGCCCTCGATGGCCAGATCGAGAGGATTGCCGGTCTGCTCGAGTGCGCCCTGGGCCATGCTGAGCCGGTCGCCGCCCAGCAGTCCGAAGTTGTTCACCGTGCGCCCCAGTTGCGAGTCCAGCGCATCGGGCCCCAGCAGCACCGAGCGGAAGTATTCCCGCTCGGCCCGGTAGCCTGGGGTCTGGGCGTTAGCCAGATTGGCGGCCGCCGTATCCAGAGCCTGGGTCCGCGCTACCAGCCCGCTCATTGCCGCGTAGTATCCACTGTCCATCGGGCAAATCTCCTGTCGCCCAGGGAACAGTGCAGATGACGGACCGGAAAGAGAGCAAAGGGATTAGAGCAACATCAGAATGGGGGATGGGGTCCAGCACGGACTCGAAAGAACCATTCCGCAAGAGACTCAATCCGGGCTGCCGTCTATCGATGCCCAAGGCGCGCCGGGACCCTTTACTGCAACCCATCGCAGACGATGGTGACCACGAAACCTGCATCCTCGAAGCGGTAGATGTGGTGCAGTTGGAACTCGGGGGCCTGCACGTGCAGGTGATAGTCCCGGCCGGTAATCACGGCTGGAACCGAGAGGCCGCAATGAGCCGCCAGATCCGGAAGCTTTCCCTTCCAGCTTCCCGCCAGCATGTTGCAGATCTCCCCGATCGCATCCTTCACCGTGTCGTCGATCTGGTCGAACTCCATGCCCGTCATCCGCGCGGCGATCTTCATCGCCGCCAGGCCTCCGGTCGAGAAGACGCAGGCCCCACTCAGCAGCCCGCCAAAACCAACCACCGCAGTCACCGACTCCGGCTCCTGGGCCAGCGGAAAGGAGTCACGCATGCACCTGACTCCCAACATCAGATGAAAGACCTCGTCCACACTCGCATCCAGGTTCCTGGGATCGGAGACCAGATGCACGGAATCCCGCAACGAAAGCGCCATCGTACGCTCCATTTCCTCTCGATCCGCCCGTCGCTCCCGCTTCCCAGGGGCTGGCACGGTCCGTTCTCGAACTCGCCGTCCCGGCGTCGGCTACGCCGCGCGCAAGAGCGGCAAAACCCTCTCCTTCACCTGCTCGGCCGTGAACGGCTTGCGGATATAGCCCTGCGCTCCGGCCAGGATCGCCTGTTTCACATGCTCCTCGCTGGACTCGGTGGTGATCATCACCACCGGAACGCCGGGAGCCAAATCCTGGGCGCGCAACTGGCGCAGAAACTCCAGACCGTCCATCAGCGGCATGTTGATGTCGGAGAGAATCAGGTCCACCTGCCTGGCCCGCAGGACTTCCAGGCCCTCGGTGCCGCTGCAGGCCTCGTGCACCACCAGCGGGTCCAGGCCCGCCTGGCGCAGCGAACGCTCCACAATCTTGCGCATCACCGAGGAATCGTCCACGATCAGGGTTCGAATTTCACGCATGCCCAGGCTCCTCTGCCGCCTTTATCGGCTCCTCCTTCAACATCATGAGGAGGGTTCTTCGTCTCCCTGCCCGCCACGGCTCTAGTGCTCCCCGATCGAGCCGATCAGGTCCTGGATCGAGGCTGCCTCGGGCAACGGCCCGCTCTGCGGGCGCAGCCACATTCTCAACCACAGACAGTCGTGCACCCTGACCAGGCGGGACTCGACCGGCCGCGCCCGTTCCAGAGGCTTGGACAGTGCCCGGACAAGCGCCTGCTCCGAGCGGGCCTCGATCAGCTCCACAGGAGGAAACCGCGCACTCAACATGCGCGTGTGCGCCGGACGAAAGAGCGATCCCTCCACCAGCCCGCTCTCGACGCGCAGGCCCGTCATCCGCTCGATGGCCAGCGCCAGAACCGGGTCGAGGCGGTCCTCGAATCCCAGGTAAAGGAGCTTGCCCGCGGCCACGCGCAAGGGCAGCGCCCCAAATGCGTCCACAAAGAGCCGGGGCACCAGGGCGCTCAGTCCCTCGGCATCGTGAAACTCGATGGGCAGCACTGGACAGCTCCATTGCAGACCGAGCGCCCTGGTCACCAGACGCTCGCTCACTCCTTGCTGGCGCGCCAGCCAGTACCCCAGTCGGCCTGCTCCGGCCGTCTTCTGCGCCTCCAGCGCCTGGCGCAACTGGCTGGAGCTGATCCAGCCCTGCTCCAGCATTACCAGACCGAGCGGAATACGATGACGATGGCCTTCCTGCGCGCTGCCTCTCGCATCCAGTTCGCGCCCCACCGCCGAGGCGATCCGCGCCGCCGTACATGCGGCCGAACAGGTCCAGCCGCCTTCAAAGACCGGCGCCGAACGGCTGCGCAAGAGGTGCAGCCAGCCGGTGCCGCAGGCGGGGTTGGCGCAGGTCTCAAAAAAGCCCGGACGGCCTCCGGAAAGACCGCGAGCCGGTTTGCCTAGTGAGGCCCTCGCAAGCGCGGCCTTCCCGCGAGGGACCTCCTCCAGAAATCCCTCCCGGCCGCCGCGCTGCCCCTCGGCCGCCGCCTTCGCTCTCAGAAGAGGCATCGGATGCTCTCCAGCCGCTTCCGCGGGGCGGCCACCTCCGTCACCCGCAAGGCAAAGTTTCCGCTCACCAGCACCACCTCGCCGCGAGCCACAATCTTATCGCCGACAATCAGGTCCACGGGATCGGCGACATGACGGTCCAACTGCACCACGTCCCCCGGTCCCAGGTCGAGAATCTCGCCCAGCGGCATCTCGCGGCAGCCAAAGCGCAGCGAGGCCTCCAACTCGACATCGAGCAGCAGTTCAAGGCCTGGGCTCAGGACTGCGTCGGCGGACTTTGCCGCGGCGGGTGCGGCCGCAGTCTCCGTCTCCGGCATTGCCGCCGGCCGGGGACCACGCACCTCGTCGCGGACCAGAATCGTCCAGGCGCGATCGTCCGCCTTCAACTGAAAGGCGCGAGAAACCTGGCTCTCTCCGGAGATCGCCTCGAAGCTCTCGACCCGGCATTTCTTTCCGGTCTTCGCCAGCAACTCCCCTGCAGCGGCCTCAGCCACCTCGCGCAGCAACTCGCCCCAGCCGGCTCTCTGATCCGATCCCTCGCCCAGCAGCGGCGATTCCAGAATTGTGCCGTCGAGGAGCACGGCGAAGCGCCCCTCCAGCTCTCCGCTGAGGCTGGCGGCAAAGCCGAAGGAGCCCGCCGCAAGCGGCTTGGGCAGAAACTCGGCCAGCTCCGGCTCTCCGGCCAGGGCTTGGGCGAAGAGAGCTGTGGCCACGCCGACCCAACAATCGAGATAGGTCTTCATCGATCCGCCTCAATGATCGTGCGCTCCATACGGGCGGCGCGGTGCGGTCCCTGCCGGATGGCCTGCGCCTGGGAAAGCGTCTGGCCTCCCACCCGCCACACGAGCAACGCGTTGGCCGGCAAATCCAGGCGCAGAATCGTTCCCGGCTCCAGGTTCTCGATGCTGCTTGCCGCCAGGCGCACCGTGGGAGTCTGCAGAGAGCCGCCAAAGCGAATGCGCCGCGCCGCCGCTTCCATCCGCGCCCGGGTTTCGCCGGCGTGCCGGCGCCGCCGGCCCCAGTCCGAGGTCAGACGGCGCAGGATGGTGTTGGCCACCACGGCGGGAAAGGCCAGATTCAGCAGCCCCGCACTGTGCGGCATGCGAATCTCGAAGCTCAGACAGAGCGTCTTCTCCGTAACCGCCATGATGCGCGCCACCTGGGTCTGCATCTGGCGGCGCTCGAAGTTGAAGCTCAGCCCCACCGGCTGCCAGGCCGCGGTCAGTTCGCGGCAGACGATCTCGACGACCGAGCCCAGAATCGCCTCTTCGATGTCGGTGAGTTCGCGTAGCGGCCCATCCTTGCCCCCGCCGCCCAGAAGCAGATCGACAATCGGAGGGGCCAGGGCCAGATCCAGTTGCAGGACCGAGAGCGCGCCCAGCGGCTCCAGGCGCACCGACGCCACGTAGCTGATCTCGGGAATGCGGAGCAGGAATTCGTTGAACTGAATCTGTTCGGCCGAGACCAGGTTCACCTGAAAGCGGGCGCGCAGCCAGGCCGCCAGATTGTGCGTCAGATTGCGGGCGAAGAGGTCGTTCAACAGGCTGATGGCGCGCAACTGGTCATTCGAAATCTGCCCCGCGGAGGAGAAGTTGTAGGGCACGACGCGGGCCCGCGCCTCCGGCCGCGCAGCCTCCGGCGTCGCACTCCGCGCCGCTTCAAAGAGGGCGTCGATCTCGTCCTGTTTGAGTGTCTTTTCCAACCGCTGTTACCCCTTCCCCATCGACTGCCGCTGGTTGCGCCCGTCCGCCTGCCCGCCCGACCCGGCTCCGAGGCCGCTGGGAGTCTTTGCGCGGACGGGCCGCTCAAAGACGCCCCGCGCGGCCAGATCCTTCAGCGCCGCCCGGAGGTGCGCCACGGCCGAAGCATGTACCTGGGAGACGCGCGACTCGACCACTCCCAGCGCCAGCCCAATCTCGCGCATGGTCATCTCCTCGAAGTAGTAGAGGGTCATCACCAGACGCTCCCGGTCCGGCAAGTGCAAGATCGCCTCGCCGAGGCGCTCCTCGAGTTCACCCCGCAGGCAGCGGAAGAGCGGATCTTCGTCGGGCCGGCCAGGGACATAGGCCAGTTCCTCCTCGCCGGAATCCTCGTTGCGCTCGGTGTGCAGCGTGCCGATCTCCAGCCCCTTGAGATCGCCCAGCAGTTGCTGATACTCCTCCAGCCCCAGTTCCATCTCCGCGGCAACCTCGGCCTCGCCCGGCGGGTGGCCGAGCCTGGCCGTCAGCGCCCGGATCGCTTCCTCGACTGCGCGGCCCTTGCGCCGCAGCTCGCGCGGACTCCAGTCCAGCGTGCGCAGGCTGTCCAGAATCGCTCCCCGGATGCGGAATTGCGCATAGCTGCGGAACTGCACCTTCTTGTCCGGATCGAACTTGGCGAAGGCATCCATCAGCCCCACTACCCCGGCCGAGACCAGATCCTCGATGTCCACATGCTGGGGCAGCCGCTCGTGGATGCGCCGGGCGAGAAATCGCACGATCGGCAGGTGTTCGAGCAGCACCCGCTCCTGCTCGGCGTTGATCGCCGGGATCGCCGTCGTGGGCGGATACCCGTCTCCGGCCGCGATCCGTCCCAGCGCCCCTCGCATCCCTGCCCTGGCTGCCGTTTCCGCTCCCATCGTTCGCCTCTTCGTTCAGTCCGAACCCCTTTTCTTCGCGCCCAGCCCCTCAGCGCACCGTTCCTACCTGCCGCAAGCGAATCTCGGGAGGAATCTCTCCGGCCGCGACCACCGCCAGACGGGGCAGTACCGGCTCCAGCCAGCGCTTGACGTGATACCGCACCGGACTGGGGCAAAGGAGCACGGGAAGGGCCGCCGCAGAGGCGGCGCCGATAAGTTGCCTCACAGAATCGGTCAGGCGCCGGACCACCGGGGTTCCCGGCGCGCCTTGAGCAGCAAGCAGGTGCTGGCCGGTTTCCGGCGCCAGCGTGGCCAGAATCTCCTCTTCGAGCGCCGGATCGAGCAGCAGGACCGGCAACTGCCCTTCCGGGTCCAGCAGCGGCCGGACCAGCCGCCGGCCCAGTGCCTGGCGCGCGGCCTCGACCAGAGCCACGGTGCTCTTGTTCACCGGTGCAATCTCCAACAGCGCTTCCAAAATCGCGCCCAGATCGCGGATCGAGACCCGTTCGCGCAGCAGTTGTTCCAGCACCCGGCCCACCTCACCCAGGGTCAGCAGCTTGGGCACCAGTTCCTCCAGCAGCTTGGGATGGCTCTCGTTGAGCGCATCCATCAGCCGCTTGGTCTCCGCCCGGCCCAGCAGTTCCCAGGCGTGCTGGCGAATCAGTTCGCCCAGGTGGGTGGTGATGACGGTGACCGCATCGACGACGGAGTAGCCGGCGGCGATCGCCTGGTCCTCGAGCGCCGGAGCGATCCAGATCGCGGGAACGCCAAAGGCCGGCTCCCGAGCCTCCTTGCCGGCCAGGGGACGCCGCCCCGGATCACCCGAGACGGCCAGCAACTGCTGCCCCTCGGTCTGCCAGCGGCCGATCTCCAGCCCCCGCAGCGAGACCAGGTATTCGCGAGGCCGCAGACGCAGATTGTCCGAGATGTGCACCGGCGGCACCAGAAAGCCCATCTCCGCGGAGAGATGCCGGCGCAGCGAGCGCACCCGGCTCAACAGTTGCCCGCCCTGCTTCTCATCCACCAGCGGAATCAGTTGGAAGCCGATCTCCAGCGTCAGTTCTTCCAGGCGCAGCAACGAAGCCAGGTCCGAACCCTGCGCCTGCTCGGCCTTCTTCTTTTCGCCAACCCCCAACTCGGCGGCAGGCACCGTCTGGAGATGAGCCGAGACGCGCCGTCCGCCCCAGTAGAGACCCGCTGCGACCATCAGAAAGGCCAGCTTGGGCAGCCCCGGAATCAGGCACATCGCCGCCGAAACCAGGCTGGCCAGATAAAGCGTCGCCGGTTTGGCCAGAAGCTGCTGCCGGATCTCGCCGCCCAGCATTCCCGCCGAGTTAGCACGGGTCAGTGTGATGCCTCCGGCGACCGAAACCAGCAGCGAAGGAATCAGCGTAACCAGCCCGTCGCCCACCGTCAGCACGGTGTAAGTGCGCGCGGCCTCGCCGAGTTCGATGCCCTGCTGCAGGGTGCCGATCAGCAGCCCCGCGACGATGTTGATGGCGGTAATCAGGATGGTGGCCAGCGCATCCCGCTGATTGAAGCGGGCCGCGCCGTCCATGGCGCCGTAGAACTCCGCCTCGCGCGCGATCGCCTGGCGGCGGCGGCGCGCCTCGGCCTCGTCGATCAGCCCGGCGTTCATGTCGGCGTCGATGGCCATCTGCTTGCCCGGCAGCGCATCGAGGGTAAAGCGGGCGGTCACTTCGGCGGTGCGCACGGCCCCATGCGAAACCACCAGGAATTGAATGGCGATCAGGGCCAGGAAGAGCACGAAGCCAACCACGTAATTGCCGCCCACCACAAACTGGCCGAAGGCCTCGATCACCTTGCCCGCGGCCGCCGTGCCCTCCGAGCCGTGCAGCAGAATGCGGCGGCTGGAGGCGATATTCAAGGCCAGCCGGAAGAGGGTCAACAGCAGCAGCAGGGTGGGAAAGACCGAGAGTTCGACGGCGCGGCGAATCTGCACCGCGGAAAGAAACACGATGATCGAGGCGGACATCGAGAGGGCCAGCAGAAAGTCCAGCCCCGCGGCCGGCACCGGCACCAGCATGACGAAGATCACGCTGATGGCGGCCAGGGGCAGCAGAACCTCGCGCAGCCGTTGCCAGATCGAGGCACGGGGCAGCGCGCCCGCGGCCAGTGCGGTCGTACTCATCGCGGACCTCCTGCGAAGGGCGCGGCGGAGGCGCCGGGACGATCCTCCCTGGCCCGCGCCCGGGCCGCCGTCTCCCTGCCGCGGCGCGCGCGCAGTTCGGCCTCGACCCTCTGCCGGTACAGCCAGGCCAGAATGGCGGCTACGGCGGCATAGAGTTCCAGCGGAATCGGCTGACCCACTTCAACCGAGCGGTAGAGGGAGCGGGCCAGCGGAGGATTCTCGACGATCGGCACCCCGGCCCAGCGGGCCTCGGCCTTGATCTCCTCTGCCAGCAGATTGCGCCCCTTGGCCATTACCTTCGGCGCCTCCATGGTGGCGAAATCGAAGCCCAGGGCCACGGCATAGTGGGTGGGGTTGGTCAGAACCACGGCGGCGCGGGAGACGTCGGCCTTCACCCGGCGGCGGCGCAACTGGCGCTGCAGCCCGCGGATGCGGCTGCGAATCTGCGGACTGCCCTCGGTCTCCTTGAACTCCTCGCGCAAATCCTGGCGGCTCATCTTCAGCCGCGACTCGCGGCTCTGCCACTCGACCAGGTAGTCGACCGCCGACCAGGCAAAGAGCAGCCAGGCGGCGGCCGCCAGCAGGCCGTACACATCCGTCCCCAGCGCTTCCAGCCGAGCGGTTGAGAAGGGCGGAATCGTCAACTGCCGGGCGATCCGCTGCACGGCAAAGACCGCCAGCAGGCTGGCCGGCAACAGCGACTTGGCCAGCCGCGAGGCGGCGCGCAGCGAGAAGAGGTTCTTCAGGTTGGCGACCGGGTTGATGCGCTCCGGCTTGAAGCCCATCGCGCCGGCATAGAAACGGACGCCGCCGGTCTGGAGAATGCCCGCGCCCAGCGCCGCCGCCGCCACCGCCGCCATCACCACGCCCAGAGGAGCGAGAACGGCGAGCGAAAGCCGGCGCAGGGCCGCGAGCGTCGGCTCGATCTGCGCGGGCTCCCAGCGAGCCGGCACGCCCAGATCGAGAAAGGCGGCAAACGCCCCCCTCCAGGCGATCAACGTCCGACTGCCCAGCACACCCAGTGCGATCACTCCGGCCAGCGTTCCCGCCGCGGCCGAGAGTTCCCGGCTATGCAGGAGATCGCCTTCCTTGTGGGCCTTTTCGCGGCGATGCTGCGTCGCCTGTTCGGTGCGCTCTCCCGGCATCGGCTAGCCTCCCAGCCCCTGTCCCAAACCTTGGCCGGGAGCGGCGATCAGCCGTTCGGCCAGATCAAGCAGGCCCGCAAAGCGCGCCTCGACAAAGCGTGGCCACAGCGCCAGCGAGCCGGCGAGCAGCGCAAAGCCGGTCAGGGTCTTGAGCGGCACCGTCAGCGACATCACCGGCAACTGCGGGCTGAGCTTGCCCAGCAGAGCCACGGCGATCTCCACCAGCAGGGTCGCGGCCAGCACCGGCGCGGCCAGCTCCACCGCGGCCAGAAAGACACCCGCCGCGGCGCGCACAATCGTGAGCGCGCTGGCTGGCGCCAGGGCAAAGCTGCCCAGCGGCGCGGCGCGGAAGCTGCGCACCAGCGAGGCCAGCAGAATCCGGTCCAGCCCCGCCCCGATCACCACCAGCGTGCCCATCAGCTGAAACAGGTCTCCCAGCAGCGGCGTTTCAATCGCCGAGGTCGGGTCCATGAGATTGACTAGGGAGAAGCTGAACTGCAAGCCGGCGATCTGGCCGGCAAAGATAAGCATCTCGGTCAGGAGCGCGAGCGTAAGTCCGTAGACCAGCCCAACCGCGAGTTCGCCCAGCAGCGCGGAAAATCCCAGCGAAAGCTGAGCCCTGGGCAGGGTGGCCATCAACGGCGCCAGCAGAAAGGCCACCGCACCGGCAAAGACCGCCTTGGCACGCACCGGCAGCGCGGTCGAGCTGAAGAACGGAGCGAAGGCCACCATCCCGCTCACCCTCACCAGGGCCAGCGTCATGGCGCCGAGAAAGCTCGTCCAGTCCTGCATACTCGATCTCCTTGTTGGCGGGGTGAGCCGAGTGAGCCGTGTTTCGCGCGGGCTCGCGGTGCTAACCGCTGCTAACCCCGCTATCCGAGGTAACGGTGCAAGTCGGCCAACAGCAACCGCGTATAGGCCGCCATGCGGCCCAGGAACCAGGGCATCCCGGCCAGCAGGATCAGGGCCACGGCCGCCAGGCGCGGCACAGAGGTCAGCGACTGCTCCTGCAGGCTAGTCAGGGTCTGGAAGAGACTGAGAACAAAGCTCAGCAGTGCGGCGGCAATCAACACCGGCGCGGCCAGAATCATGGCCTCCTTCATCAGTTGGCGCAGCAGTTCGGCAACCAGGTCGGGCGTCATGCCATCCCCCTTCAAAAGCTCTTCAAGAGCGAGTTGGCCAGCAGGTTCCAGCCATCCACCATCACAAACAGCAGAATCTTCAGCGGCGTCGAGACCACCACCGGCGGCAACTGAAACATGCCGATCGAGGTGGTGATCGAGGCGGTAACCATGTCGATCAGCAGAAACGGAAGAAGGAGCACCGCGCCGATCGAGAAGCCGGCCTTCAATTCGGAAAGGACGTAGGCCGGGACCACCACCCGCATGGGCAGGTCGTCGGGCGTGCTGGGCCGGGGAATCTGCCCGGCCGCCGTAAACAGGGCCAGGTCCTTCTCCCGCGCGTAGCGCAGAAGAAAGCGCTTTACCGGCTGGGCGCCGCGGTCGATCGCCTCCCAGCCCGTCACCTGTCCCGTGCGGTAAGGCTCCACGGCCTGCTGGTCCACCTGGTTGAGCACCGGGGTCATCAGGAACCAGGTCATCATCAGGGCCAGCCCCATCAACGTGGGGTTCGAGGGCGCGGTCTGCGTGCCCAGCGCCTGGCGCAGGAAGTGAAAGACCACCAGCAACCGCACCAGCGGCGTCATGGCCATCAGAATCGCTGGCAGCAGCGTAATCAGCGTCAGGACAAAGAGGATCGTCCAAGGCGTCGCATCCGAGGGATGCAGCCGCGCATTGAGGTCGGGCAACAGCGCGACGGGCGCTGCGACTGCGGCGCGCGAGGCGGCCCACGCGGCTACCATGAAACCCTCCCGGTCCCATGCCCGGTCCTTTGCGGCAGAGCGCGTGCAAGGCCGCCCCCACGCCCGGCGTCCGGCCGGGCGGATACATCCAGCGCGTGGAAGGCCGCCCCACCTTGCGGCGAAATCGCCACCAGGAGCCGGCGGCCCTCGGCTTCCACCAGGGCCAGCGATTGCCTGGGACCGAGCGCAATGCGTTCCAGAAGCGCCAGCCGCGGCTGCCGGCGTACCTTCCGCAGCCGCGCCAGCAACCAGCCCGCCAGCCCGCCGCGCGGCGCAATCGTCCGCATCGTTCCCCCGTCCCCCGCCTGCGTCATTCCCCGGCCCTCTTCTGCTTCCCACGCCAGAAAAATCACCCCGGCCCTTCAGGCCAGCCGGGTCACTCGCACCGCCAACTGCGCATCGATCACCTCGAACTCGCTCCAGGCCAGTTGCACCGCGCCCGAGGCCAGCGGCAGATCTTCGCCGGAGACCCAGCGGGTCTCGATCACCTGCCCCGGTTCCAGCGCCAGCAAAGTACGCACGCGAAACTCTGGCACCGGGACGGCGACATCCAGCTCCACTGGCAACCGCGCCACCGGCGCGCTCAAAGGAATCGAATCCTCCGTCTCGGCAGCGCACCCGGCAGGCACCAGCGCCTGTTCGGCGGAGCTTTCGGCCGCGCCGACCGCCTCGGACTCGTGCGGCTGCCCCTTGGCTGGCGCTGGCAGTGGATGTGCGGTAGCCATGCGCTAGAAATCTCTGCAGAAAGCTGACCAGAAACGGGACAGAAGGATTGGAAAGAGTTCATAGAAGCTTCCGGCAATATCCTGCAAAGCCGCCGGCAGTGAAACCAGCCAGCAACATCGCTGCTACACTGAAGAGGAATAGAACCGTGCGGATCGAACGCCCTTTAGCGGGCCGGAGGCCGCCTCGAATCGAGGTCGAGGATTATGCCGGAACAAATGGAAAATAAGAGCTTTACTGGAACCAGCCTGCGTCTCAAGATCGGCTTGGCGGAGATGCTCAAGGGCGGCGTCATCATGGATGTGATGAACGTGGAGCAGGCCCGCATTGCCGAAGAGGCCGGCGCCACCTCGGTCATGGCTCTGGAGCGCGTGCCGGCCATGATTCGCGCCGAGGGCGGCGTCGCCCGCATGGCCAAGCCCAGCCTCATCAAGCAGATCATCCAGGCCGTCTCCATCCCCGTGATGGCCAAGGCCCGCATCGGCCACTTCGCCGAGGCACAGATCCTGCAGGAACTGGGCGTAGACTTCATCGACGAGAGCGAAGTCCTGACTCCCGCCGACGAAGCACATCACATCGACAAGCACGCCTTCACCACGCCCTTCGTCTGCGGCGCGCGCAACCTGGGCGAGGCCCTGCGGCGCATCGCCGAGGGCGCAGCCATGATCCGCACCAAAGGCGAGGCCGGCACCGGCGACGTCGTCCACGCCGTGCAGCACATGCGCCAGATTACACGGGAGATACGGGCGCTGACCGTGCTCAGCGAACAGGAGTTATACGCCGCCGCCAAGGATCACCAGGCTCCCTATGAGCTGATCCGCATGGTTGCCCAGACCGGCAAGCTGCCGGTGCCCAACTTCTCCGCCGGCGGCATCGCCACCCCGGCCGACGCGGCCCTGATGATGCAACTGGGCGCCGAGGCCATCTTCGTCGGCTCAGGCATCTTCATGAAAGAGCGCGCCACGCCTCTGGATGTCGAGAACGACCCCAAAGAGCGCGAGGAAGCCGTCTCCCGTGCCAAGGCGATCGTGACCGCCACCACCCACTTCAACGATCCGAAGATTCTGGCCGAGGCCTCCGAACAGGTCACCGGCACCATGAAAGGCCTGGCCGCCGCCGGCCTGGAAGAGTCGCAGCTTTTACAAACAAGAGGCTGGTAACCACCTGCGGTGGGGCCAGCCGCTCGCTCTTCGCTCGCACGGGCTTCGTCGCTTCCCAACCTTGCGCTAAAAAAGGCGCAAGGAGGGAGTGTCTCATTTCTCGTAGGTCATGGGTGGAGCACGCGGCTCATTGTCGTAACCCGCACGTCAAGGGTTTCGAGAGCTTCGGCGTGAAGGTATTCAATCCCTTCATCGCCGCCCCAGGGGGACAGGATTGACCGAAGCACGACTGCCGCGCATCGGCGTACTGGCAATTCAAGGCGATTATGCCGCTCATGCCGAAGCGCTCACCGAATCCGGCGCCACGCCCATCGATGTGCGCAAGCCGGAGGAGCTGGCCGGCCTGGACGGGCTGATTCTGCCCGGCGGCGAATCCACCACGATGCTGCGCTTCCTTTCCAAATATCATTTCTTTGAGGCTTTGCAGGAGTATTGCGGCCATCATCCGGTCTTTGGCACCTGCGCGGGCGCCATCCTGCTGGCGCGGGAGGTGCGCAATCCGGCACAACGCTCGCTAGGACTGCTCGATGCCATCGTCGAGCGCAACGCCTATGGCCGCCAGATCGACTCAGCCATTCTGACGGCCGAGACCGCGCTGCCTGGCGGCCCGCTGGAGATGGTCTTCATCCGCGCCCCACGCATCGTTGAGACCGGCGCCGGCGTGGAAGTACTGGCCGCCCGCGACGAACTCCCGACGCTGGTGCGGCAGGGCCGCGTGATGGCGGCCACCTTTCATCCCGAGCTTTCAGTGGACCGGCGGGTTCACCGACTGTTTGTGCAGATCGTGACCGGCACAGCCGCAAAATGACCGGCTATGCGCGGTGAATGCGCAGGAACGAACGTAAGCGCTCGCCCAGGCTTGGCACTTCAGGGCACTCGTAATAGATTTGCCGGTTGAGCGCCATGAGCAACTGCACGGCCTTCAACTGCGGGTTGTCCGCGGACAACGCGCCCCCCTTGTGCACAAACTCGTCGGTGAGGTATTCGATCGCGTGGCCCAGAATCTCCAAGGCGCGCCCCGCTTCAGGGGTGATGCGGCGGCGGCGCTTGCGCGCGACGGAGGCGGCCGGCGTTGAAGCCAAAATCGCGAAAGCGGTTGTCGTGAAAGCGACCATGGTGCCTATCCTCACCCAGATCTTCGACCCCACGGGTTCTGCAACCAGATTACGTTTGCACCATGTTTCATTATAGGAGAATGAATGCCGCGTACCAATTTGGGCACCCCAGTGACGTCGCGCACTGCCGCTCTGCCCGGTACCCGTCTATACGGGATACTGGGGGCACGGAAGATGCAGAAAAACGCCCATAGACCTGGCACGCTGTGCCAAACGCCTTGATGCGGGAGGCCGCGGCGCCATGAGCGCGGCTGCCGCTCATGTGGGGGCGGCGATTCCGGGCGTGGAGCGCGTGCCGTAGTGGATTTGCCTCCACGGCAATCATCTTTGTCTGGCTTGCGAAGAGTGCGGGTGCCTCGATCTCCGCAACGGCGACTTCGGCGAGGAAGATTCGCTCTAGAACAAGAGTCGCGCAGAACCTCAAAAGAATCTGCAAACGCCGCGCATTCAAGCGCCGGAGAACCGCCGGGTTCCACCGTTCGCATCGGCCCGGTCCTCAGCGCCAGCCGCTCCGCCCTGCTCTCTCTTGACGGGATGAATCCGAAAACCTAATCTCAATCCAGCATCCTGTTTGATCGGAGCCGTTCGCGCCTCCGATGGGCAGGGTGAAATCTTCTTCGACTTTTTCCGGACCGGACGGCCATGATCCCCTACTACTGGCAGTATCTTCCGCTATTGATGCAGATTCTCGCCGCGATTCTGCTGGGCGTGGGGATGGTTGCAGCCTCCTGGTTCGTCGGACGGCATCGCAACACAGTGACCAAGCTGGCCGCCTACGAGTGCGGCATCGTGGCCGTGGGCGATGCACGCAAGCGCTTCAGCGTACGCTTCTATATGGTGGCCGTGCTCTTCATCCTCTTCGATGTGGAAGCGGTCTTCATCATGCCGTGGGCCGTCATTTATCGCAAACTGCCTGAGATTACCAACTCCAGGCTCTTCGGCTTTTGGGAGATGATGGTCTATCTGGGCTTTGTGGCCGTGGGCCTCTACTACATTGTGCGCAAGGGCATCCTGAATTGGAGCCAGGACAAGGCGGACCTTTAGGATGAACCAGACGACCCCACTGACAGGCAAGGCGGCCGTACTCGAAGGACTCGCCGATCACCCGGCCGTCAAGGCCATCGTTGCCTGGAATCCGCAGGCGCTGACGGACGCCAAATTTGACCGCAATGAGCTGACGCTGACCATAGCGGCCGAGCAGATTCGCGCCGCCACCGCCACGATGCAGGCGGCCGGCTACAACTTCTTCGAGGATATGACCGCGGTCGACTGGTACCCCGCCTCGCCGCGCTTCCAGTTGAGCTATCACATTCTTTCTCACTCCTACAAGGAGCACATCCGGCTGCGGGTGCTGCTGGAGGAGGCTGAGCCAACGGTCGACTCTATCACCCCGGTCTGGCCTTCCGCCGACTATTACGAGCGCGAGGTCTTCGACCTCTTCGGCATTCGCTTCGACGGCCATCCCAACCTGCGCCGCATCATGATGCCCGACGATTGGCAGGGTCATCCTTTGCGCAAGGATTATCCGGTGGAGGGGTATCGATGACCGACGTCGCAGGCACGCCCATCCTCCAGGCCCCGGTAGCCGAAGGCGCCGGGGATCAGCACATGGTCCTCAACATGGGGCCGCAGCACCCGTCCACGCACGGCGTGCTGCGCCTGGTGCTGGAGATCGACGGCGAGATCGTTGTCCGCCTTTACCCGGAGATCGGTTACCTGCACACCGGCATCGAGAAGACCTGCGAGGCCAAGTTCTACCAGCAGGTGGTGCCCCTTACCGACCGCATCAATTACCTGGACCCACTCTCCAATAACCTCTGTTATTGCCTGGCGGTGGAAAAGCTGCTGGAGCTTGAGGCACCCGAGAAGGCCCAGTGGCTCCGCGTCGTTCTGGCCGAACTGAGCCGTCTCAATTCACATCTGGTCTGGCTCGGCACCCACGCCATGGACATTGGCGCTCTGACCGTCTTTCTCTACACCTTCCGCGAGCGCGAGGACATACTCAGAATCTTTGAGGCCGTCGCCGGTCAGCGCATGATGACCAGCTACATCCGCATCGGCGGCCTTTCCATGGAACCTCCGCTGGACTTTTTCAGCCGCGTCCAGGCGTTCATCAAGAGTTTTCCGGAGAAGATCGACGAGTACTCCAATCTTCTGACCGGCAATCCGATTTTCCGCAACCGGCTGAAGGGCGTAGGCTATCTGTCGCCGGCGGACGCCATCGCCCTGGGCGTCACCGGCCCCCCCCTGCGAGCCTCGGGCGTGGACTTCGACCTGCGCCGCGATATGCCCTACTCCGGCTATGAGAAGTTTCCCTTCCATGTGCCCATCTCCACCGACGGCGACTGTTGGGCGCGGTACGAAGTCCGGCTCGTCGAGATGCGCGAGAGCGTCAAGATCATCCAGCAAGCGCTGGACGGTATGCCGGAGGGACCGGTAAAAGCCGACGCGCCCAAGATCGTCCTGCCCGACCGCGAAAAGATGAAAACCCAGATGGAGGCGCTCATCCATCACTTCAAGATCGTCACCGAGGGATTTGCGGTCCCCGCCGGCGAGGTCTATCAAGGCATTGAGGCGGGCCACGGTCAGACCGGGTACTACGTGGTTTCAGACGGCACGGCAAAGCCCTACCGCGTGCATATGCGCTATCCGTCGTTTGCCACTTTGCAGGCGCTTGAAACCATGTGCCGGGGCCGCATGTTGGCCGATGTCGTGGCAGTCATCGGGTCAATCGATATTGTGTTGGGCGAGATCGACAGGTAAGAGGGACTGAGGCGCGTATGGTGGATTACTCAAAGCTGGCGGAAAAGGCGAAAGCCCTTCAGGAAGCCGCCGAAGTTGCCTCCCGCAGGCATCGGGAGGTTGATACGGACCCGTCTGTCTTCTTCCAAAAAGTCTCTACGCATCTCGCCCAGGAGACGGACAAAGCCAATGAGGAACTCCGCAAGAGAGGGGTTGGCACCATCGCAAGAAACCACCTGCCCAACTTCCCTGGGGCGATTTTTCTTGCTTTTGGAACCGATTTGCTGTGCAAGGTGGAGGTGGAGATTCGAAAAGGGAGAGGTCAAATCACCGCCTCGATCAGCGGTCCGCCGAATGGATATGTGAGTTCCCGGAAGGCGTTTTTTGTCGGCCGGGGGCCGTCGGCCTCTGGAACGCAGGCAAGCGGAGCGGGATTGCAGTCTGCGGCATCCCGCCCCGAGCAGGTTGCACAGGAGATTATTGCGGGGCTTCTGGTTGGCAGATTCGATTGAGTTTGGGGCCGCGGTTCATGGCGAGTTCTGGCTCTCGCTGGCCTCCCTGCTGCGCAGCTACACCGCAATCCACGGATTGAACCGCGAACGGCAGGCGACGGTCGAACTGGACGGAGAGCGGATTCTGCTCTGCTACGGCGCACAATGGCTCGGCCTGCAACGCTCGGGCGCCACGGTGCGCTGGCAGCGCGAAGATGGACGAAGCGGAATATTGGAATTTACCGAGGCCGGCCGCTTGCGCGGCGCCCCGGGGCGGGACGAGGACGTGGAGATGGATATGGCAGCCGAAGCCTGGGCAAGGGAGTTGATGCAATGAGTCCAGAGAAGACGAGTGGGGAGAGCATGACCCTCTTTTCGCGCCGGCTGGCGGCGCGCCTTGACGCGTTGGCGGCCAGATACCCGGTCAAGCGCTCCGCCTTGATCCCCATGCTGCTCTACGCGCAGGACGAGGTCGGTTACCTTTCCGACGCGGTCGTCGCCGAAGTAGCCGCGCGCATCGGCATCTCCGAGCTTGACGTGCGCGATGTGGCCACCTACTACTCCATGCTTCGCTCCAAGCCGGCGGGCCAATACAACGTCCAGGTCTGCACCAACATCAGTTGCATGTTGCGCGGAGCTTACGACCTCTATGAGCGATTCCAGCAGGAACTGGGCATTGGCCACAAGGGCGTCACGCCCGACGGCCTCTTCTCGCTGGAGGAGGTGGAATGCATCGGCGCCTGCTGCTGGGGGCCGGCCATCCAGGTGAACTACGATTTCCACGACGAGCTGAAACCCGAGCATGTGCCCGGTATCCTGGCCGGTTATCGCGGCTTGGCGCTGGCCGAAGGGAAGGCGCCCCATGCCTAGGTTGGTCTCGCATCCCGATGAAGTCAAGATCGTCTCCCGCCGTTTTGGCCAGGGAGCCGCGGAGATCGGCCGCTATCTCGAACTCGGCGGCTATGCGGCCGCAAAAAAGTGCCTCGAAAAGGGCCCCGACTGGATCATCGACGAGATGAAGGCCAGTAACCTGCGCGGACGCGGCGGCGCGGGTTTTCCCGCGGGTCTGAAGTGGTCGTTTGTGCCCAAGCAGTCCGTCAAACCCAAATATGTGCTGGTCAACGGCGACGAGAGCGAGCCGGGCACCTGCAAGGATCACCTGATCTTCCTGCACGATCCGCACTCGGTCATCGAGGGAACGATCATCGCAGGCCTGGCCATCGGCGCCAAACTGGGCTTCATCTATCTGCGCGGCGAGTACCGCTACCTGCTGGAGATCGTGGAAGAAGCGGTCGCCGACGCCTATGCCCGCGGCTTCCTGGGCAAGAACATCTTCGGCTCCGATACCGAATTCCAGATCATCACCCACACCGGAGCGGGCGCCTATGAAGTGGGCGAGGAGTCGGCGCTGATGGAGTCGCTCGAGGGCAAGCGGGGCGTGCCGCGCATCAAGCCGCCCTTCCCTGCCGTCGTCGGCCTCTATGGCGGTCCCACGGTCATCAACAACGCCGAAACCATCGCCACCGTGCCGCATGTCATCGCCATGGGCGCCGCGGCCTACGCCGCCGCGGGTTCGCCGCGCAACGGCGGCACACGCCTCTTCGGCATCAGCGGCCATGTGGAGCGCCCCGGCGTCTACGAGCTGCCCATGGGCTACAACCTCAAGAAGATGATCTACGAGGTCGCCGGCGGCGTGCGCGGCGGGCGCCAGTTGAAGGCCGTGGTTCCCGGCGGCTCCTCGACCCCCGTGCTCTTGCCCGAAGAGATCGACATCGGGATGGACTTCGACCAGGTAGGCAAGGCCGGCTCCATGCTGGGCTCCGGCGGCGTCGTGGTCATCGACGACCAGACCTGCATGGTCGAGTTTGCCCTGCGCACCATCCAGTTTTATCAGCACGAAAGCTGCGGCTGGTGCATTCCCTGCCGCGAAGGCACCGACTGGCTGAAGAAGTCGCTCACCCGCTTCCATGCCGGCTTCGGCGAGGCCAAGGACATCGACAACATCCAATACCTGGCCGAAAACATGCTGGGCCGCACCTTCTGCCCGCTGGGCGACGCCGCGGCCATGCCGATTCTGGGCTTCGTGAAGAAGTTCCGCAAGGAGTTCGAGGAGCATCTGAACGGGAAGCCTTGCCCGTTTGCAAAACATGTGGAAGTAACTGTGGTTTAGTGTTGTCATCCTGAGCGAAGCGCAGCGGAGTCGAAGGACCTGCGGTTGCTTTTACTGGGATCGAGCGTTTCACAGGTCTCAAAGGCGAGTCGTAGGGCACCCGACATTTTTCATCCCTAAAATTCGTTGAGAAGGAATGACGAATGAAACCAGATGTGGACTATCTCAAAAAGCTTCTGCAGGCTTTTCGTGATGCGACAAAACCAACGACTAACATTGAAGAACTGAAGATGGCGGGGCTTGATTACAAACAGGACCCACAGTTCGAATTTCATCTTCGAATATTAGTCGACGACCAATACGTTGAAAACGACGATGGAAGCCGTGATATTGGCTTTCGAAGGAGTGTTGATGGATATGCTTCTTGGGGTTCTGTTCCTTTACGCTTGACGTCCTCGGGGCATGAATTTGCTGCAGCGCTGTGCGAGCAGTCCGTTTTTGAGAATGTGAAAGCAAAGGTCTTGCCTGCGAGTCTCAAGACGATCAGTGCTGTTGCTGGGGCGTTTCTGAAAGCTGAGATTTCAAAGCGTGTAGGATTGTCGATCTGAATACTCGGTAATTGACAGTTGCTGTGCTGAACGTCACTTACGCTGTGGTTCTGGCAGTCGGGTTTTCCACGCTTGGCTTTCCGAATACTGGGGACCACAGGCTCCGCTTTCGGGGCTTGGGGCAACCAGTGCATTATGGGATAATCGAGTCGAGGAATACAATCCCCGACACCATCTAGACCGGAGGATTCGCAATGATCTACCGCGAAGCGGTTCTGGGCGCTGTACTTGCCGCTGGCGCAATCTTCTCAGGCTGCCACAGCTCTCCGAGTATTAACCAAGTTGCGGCTGACACAAAGACTCAGTTCCAACGCCAGTTGAACCAAGATTATGCTGACAAGCATGGGACAGTTCAGAACGTCAGCATTGTTCAAACAGCAGCGCCCAAATACGAAGGAGAAGCAACGGTTGCAGCTTTCAATCAGACATTTTCTGTTCCGCTGGTGGTTACCTCCGATGGCAAAACTACACTCGTAATAGCAGATACCCAGAAACTATCAGCAGGCTTTGATACGGCGCTGCAACGTAATCTAGCTATTCTAAACGGTAAATATTCAGATTACATTGTCAGCTCAGATTTCTTTGAAATGATGCCAGCATCGCTAAAGGAAGCAAAGGTCGATTTCGTTACTCGTCTTAATGTTGCGAGTCCCATTGAATCAGATGCTGATTATTTCTTTGGATCGGGATGCAAGGCACACGAATGCGGAGAGAATGAAGCGGCTTGGGCTATCGACAAAACTACAGGCAAGGGTACTGCAGTGATTATGAAGAACGAGCCTGCAAATGCAGAAATGTCGGCTGACCTGTACTTTCGCGTATATGGGATTAACGACGGAGAATTTCCGCGCCCCCTCCTAGAATGGGCAGAACAGAAAGGTATGACGAAAATGAACGTATCGTTTGATACTCCGGCTTATCAAGCGCCACAGAGATGAGTCACCATTCGGACCAACTGGCGGTGGCCAAGTTATCGATTCTGAGACTTGGGGGGTTGGCTGAGGAAAGCTGGACAGAAATGACGAAGCGCTATCTGGTTGTCTATGAAAAGTGCCCGCACAATTTCGCCGGATATGCACCGGATGTTCCGGGCTGCATTTCAACAGGACGCTCGCTTAGGAACATGCGTGAGATGATGACCGAAGCACTTGAATTCCATCTCTCTTCAATGCTCTGCGACGGAGAGGAAATTCCAGAACCGATCACTACGCAAGTTGACTTTGCGCTCGATGCGGAAGACGAAATCGTGGAATACTGTGTAGTTGATTGGCTCGATGTCAGAATTATGAAAAGCGTTTATCGAAACGCAAAGAAGATTGAACCCGGCTACTCAATCATCCAGGCTGCACGACGCGCCAAGAAGGCCGCCTAAGGAAAACATGGCAGACGTAAATTTCATAGTCGATGGCAAGAAGCTGACGGCTCCCGCGGGGGCGCTGCTGATCGACGTCTGCCGCAAGGCGGGCATCGAGATTCCGGCTTTCTGCTACTATCCCGGCCTCAGCTTGCAGGCTGCTTGCCGCATGTGCGTGGTGCGCCAGGAGAAGGTTGGCAAGCTGCAAACCGCCTGCACCACCACCGTCGCCGAGGGCCAGGTCTTCATCACCGACTCGCCGGAAATTGCCCAGGCGCGCAAGGCGACGATCGAGCTTCTGCTGGGCAACCACCCGCTCGATTGCCCGGTCTGCGATGCCGGCGGCGAGTGCGAACTCCAGGACATGACCTTCAAGTACGGCGCCGGCGAGAGCCTCTACGCCGAGGCCAAGCAGCACCGCGAAGAGCAGCAGTGGTCCCCGGCCGTCTACTACGACCGCCCCCGCTGCATCCTCTGCTACCGCTGCATCCGCATCTGCGGCGAAGGCATGGATGTGTGGGCGCTGGGCGTGCAGAATCGCGGCGTCAGCTCGGTCATCGCGCCCAACGGCGGCAACCAGCTCGACTGCGAGCAGTGCGGCATGTGCATCGACGTCTGCCCGGTGGGCGCGCTCACCAGCGGCAGCTACCGCTACAAGACCCGGCCCTGGGAGATGAACCACGTCTCCACCGTCTGCACTCACTGCGCCGACGGCTGCAAGGTGACCTTGGGCGTGCGGCAGACCAACGACGGCTCCGAGATTGTGCGCGCCGACAACCGCGACAAGAGCGGCATCAACGGAGACTTTCTCTGCGCCAAGGGCCGCTTCGGCTTCGACTTTGTGGAGAGCGCCGAGCGGCTGACCACGCCCCTGGTGCGCAACGCCGCCGGCAAGCTGGAGCCGGCTACCTGGGAACACGCGCTGCGCCACGCCGCCAGCAAACTCAAAGAGGTCCGCGATACACGCGGAGGCAGCGCCATCGGAGTCATCGGCTCCAACCGGACCACCAACGAAGAGAACTATCTGCTGCAAAAGTTCGCGCGCACCGTTCTCCGGACCAACAACATCGATCACGAGCGCAGCTCGGATTACGCGGCCTTTGCCCGCGCCCTCGCCGGCCACAACGGCAAGGCGGCCAGCCTGCGCGAGATCGCCGCGGCCCCGGCCCTTCTGCTCGTCGGCGGCAATCCCACTGAAGAACATCCGCTGCTGGCCTGGACCCTGCGCACCAACGTGCGGCTCAATCGCGCCCGGCTCTATGTCGCCAACACCAAGGCCATCAAACTGGAGCGCCAGGCCAAGGCCGCGCTGCGGCTGCCGGCGGATGGTTACGCGAAGCTGGCTGCTTATCTCGGCGGCAGCGACGCCGCAATCGCCAACGCCGCTTTCCGCGATGCCGTGCTGGCCGAAGAATCTCTCGTGGTGATCTTTGGCGAAGAGTATCGCGGCTCGGCCGTCGAGGATTTGGCCGCCTGGGGTTTGAAGCGCGGCAACGTGCGCTTCGCCTTCCTTGGCGATCGCGCCAACTCCCGCGGCGCGGCCGACATGGGCCTTTTGCCCGATCTTCTGCCCGGCTACCTGCCGGTCACCGCTCCCGGCGCATTCGCCGAGTATCCCGGCCTGCCTGCAACGCCTGGCAATACGCTGCCGGAGATGCTTGCGGCAGCCGGCAAGGGCGAACTGGGCGCATTGCTCGTCGCCGGCGCCAATCCGGTGGCCAGCCGCGGCGTGGACCCGGCCGTTCTGAAGAACACATTCGTCATCGTCCAGGAGCTTTTCCTTACCGAAACCGCGGCTCTGGCCGACGTGGTCTTTCCCGCCGCCAGCCTCTACGAGAAGACCGGCACGGTGACCAACGCCTTCGGCGATGTGCAAATGGTGAGGAAAGCGGCCGACCGCGCCGGCGTCAAGCCGGACTTCGAAATTCTCGTCCGGCTGGCCGGCGCCATGGGCGCGGATGTCAAGACGCTGGTTCCCTTCGGCAAAGACGGCGTCACGGCCGACCTGGGCCAGTCGCGCGGCGTGCAGGCCGGCGAGGCCGATCGTCATGCGGTGTGGCTGGCGGCCAACCATCTCGAGCCCAAGCTCAGCCCCTTCGATCCGCTAGCCGCATTGGACGAGATTGCCCGTCTGGTTCCCGGCTATGCCTTGGACCGGATCAATCTTTTCGCCGGCAACGATGTACCCACGGAGCCGGGTTTTGTGCCGGTTTCGGCGCTCGGCAAGAAGAAGGCGCCGGATGGGACGGTTCCCGCCCACGATGGCCTCTTTACCTCCGGAACGCTGGGCCGCTACAGTCCCGCGCTCAAGGAACTGGAGCGGCATCAGGCGCGCGCATTGGCGGAAGCTGCAAGCAAGTAGCGCCCTGGGAATGTGCGAAAGGCACGAACGGAGTTTCCGTTTCGCCCAGAACCCTGGCAAGAAGTTTGGCAAGAGAGGTTGAAGTTACGTGACGATTTTGCAGTTTTTCCTGTGGAGCCTGCTCAAGGTGGCCGTGGTCACGGTGGTGATGCTGCTCGCCGTCGCTTACACCGTGCTGCTTGAGCGCAAGTTGGTGGGCCGCATCCAGAACCGCTGGGGACCCAGCCGCGTGGGACCGTTCGGCCTGCTCCAGCCGCTGGTCGACGGCGCCAAGTCCTTCCTCAAAGAGGACCTGATCCCCACCGCGGTTTACAGGCCCCTCTATCTGCTTGCCCCCATCATCGCCCTGGGTTGCTCGCTGATCTCCATCGCCGTGGTCCCCTTTGGCGAGCCCAACGTCGGGCCGGCGGGCATGCACCTGTTTCAAATCGCCGACGTGAACATCGGCCTGCTGGTGATTCTGGGCGTCACCTCCATCGGCGTCTACGGCATCGCGCTCGCCGGATGGTCGTCCAACAACAAGTACTCGCTGCTCGGCTCGCTCCGCTCCTCGGCGCAGTTGATCAGCTACGAACTGGCGCTCGGCCTCTCGCTGGTGGGCGTGGTACTGCGCGCCGGCTCGCTCAACCTGCGCGTGATCGTCGAGCAACAGGCGACCAAGGGCATCTTCACCTGGAACATCTTCGGCGGATTGCAGCTTGTAGCCTTCTTCATCTATCTGACGGCGGCCTTCGCTGAAACCAACCGCTCCCCCTTCGATCTGCCCGAGGCGGAGAGCGAATTGGTCGCCGGTTACCACACCGAGTACAGCTCCATGAAATTCGCCATGTTCTTCATGGCCGAGTACGGCAACATGATCAACGTGGGCTGCGTGGCCACGCTGCTTTTTCTGGGCGGTTGGACCAGCCCCTTCGGCAACCTGATTCCTCCGCCCGAGAACCTCTTCGTCCACGCGCTCTTTCCCATCTTCTGGTTCGTGACCAAGGTCTTTTGCTTCCTCTTTTTGTACGTCTGGGTGCGCGGCACTCTGCCCCGCTTCCGCTATGACCAGTTGATGAGTTTCGGCTGGCGCTACCTCATGCCTCTGGCCATTCTGAATATTGTGGCCACCAGCCTCTGGTTCGCCTATCACCCGCCGTCCTAGCCTTGCGGCGGCAAGCCATTGGCCTGCTTGCCGCTGCGTTACAATCGGGGAGGATTTCCGAAAGCCGTTCGCTTCCGCCGCCACTCCCCCTAACCGGCCGGTTTTCCTTTGCCGGCTCTAATCCGTACGCCAGGGAACGATGCACCTGATTCTGTTTATCGTCTTTGCCGGATTCTGCCTGGCCGGAGCCATCAACCTCCTGCTCCAGAGCCATCCCATCAACAGCGCCTTGTCGCTGATTGTGGTGATGACCTCGCTGGCCGTGCTTTACCTGCTGCTGGGCGCGGAGTTCCTGGCCGCCGCGCAGGTCATCGTCTATGCCGGCGCCATCATGGTCCTCTTCACCTTCGTGGTCATGCTGCTCAACGCCGGGCGCGAAGAGCGCACCATGCGCAGCCGCGCGGCGCGCGCCGTGGGTTTCCCCGCGGTCGTCGCGATCCTGGGCGTCATCGCCACCGTGATTCTGAAGGCGCAGGGCCTTGGCACGGCGACACTCGGCCAGGGCCTCACCGATGCCAAGGGCGCTTCCAACATCGAAGAGTTGAGCCGCATTCTTTTCACCGAGCTTCTGCTGCCCTTTGAAGTCACCTCGGTGCTCATTCTGGTTGCGATTCTGGGCGCGGTCGCGCTGGCCAGCCACGGCGATGGAAGCCGGCGCGCCAACGGAGAAAGGACGGCGGCCAAGTGAATCTTTTCTCTCAGGAAGTTCCCCTCTCCTGGTATCTGCTGCTGAGCGCGGTGCTCTTCACGCTCGGCGTCGTCGGATTCCTCATCAAGCGCAACCTGATCGCCGTCTTCATGTCCATTGAGCTGATGCTCAACGCCGTGAACCTTTCGTTTGTAACCTTCGCCCACCAGTGGCACGCGGTGAAGGGACAGATCTTTGTCTTCTTTGTGATGATGGTGGCCGCGGCGGAAGCTGCCGTGGGCCTGGCCATCATCATTGCCGTCTTCCGCGCCCGCGCAACCCTGGCCGTCGACCGCATCGACCTGATGAAACTATGAACGCTGCTCAATGGATGACCGTACTCCTCCATCACGGGTTCCTCTTCAATCTGTGGCTGATTACACTTGCGCCATTCCTGGGATTCCTCGTGAACGGACTTCTTGGTCCTCGCTTGCCCAAGTGGTCGGTGACCACGGTTGCATTGTTTGCTCCATTGTTTTCTTTCTCCGCGGTCTTGTATGAAGCATATGGTTCTATTTATCCCCAAACCGAAACCTTCGGCACTTGGATCAGCATCGGCACCCTCCACATCGATTTCAGCTTCGTCCTCGACCAGCTCTCCCTCGTCATGCTGGTGGTCGTCACCGGCGTCGGCTTCCTCATTCACATCTACTCCGTCGGCTACATGGGCGACGAAGAAGGCTATGCGCGCTACTTCTCGTACCTGAATCTCTTCCTCTTCTTCATGACCGTGCTGGTGCTGGCCGGCAATGCCCTGCTGATGTTCGTGGGCTGGGAGGGCGTGGGCCTGGCGTCGTACCTGCTCATCGGCTTCTATTTTCAAAAGAAGACAGCGGCCGACGCGGGCAAGAAGGCCTTCATCGTCAACCGCATCGGCGACTTCGGCTTCCTCATCGGCATGTTTCTGCTGCTAGCCAACTTCGGCACGCTCACCTTCTCGACCATCGGCACGATGCTCGGAGCGGACCCCGGCTGGCACGGCGGCGTGGTCACGGTCATCGCGCTCTGCCTGTTGCTGGGCGCGGCCGGCAAGAGCGCGCAGCTTCCGCTCTATATCTGGCTGCCCGACGCCATGGAGGGCCCCACGCCGGTCTCCGCGCTCATCCACGCGGCCACCATGGTCACCGCCGGCGTCTACATGATCGCCCGCACCCATATCCTGTTCGACCATTCGCCTTTCGCACTCGGCGTGGTTGCCATTGTCGGCGCGGCGACGGCCATCTTTGCCGCGACCATCGCTCTGGTGCAGAACGACATCAAGCGCGTGCTGGCTTATTCGACGATCTCGCAACTCGGCTACATGTTCCTGGGCTGCGGCGTGGCGGCTTACTCCGCGGCTATCTTCCACTTGGTAACGCATGCCTTCTTCAAGGCTCTGCTCTTCCTGGCCGCGGGCGCGGTGATCCACGCCATCGGCGGCGAACAGGACCTGCGCAAGATGGGCGGCCTGTGGAAGAAACTTCCCGTTCCCTTCGCCGTCACTACCGTGGGCGTTCTGGCTATCGCCGGGTTCTTTCCCTTCGCCGGATTCTTCTCAAAAGACGCAATCCTCTATGCCGCCTTTGTGCAGGGCGGCAGCGGCCGCGTTCTATGGTTTGTCGGCCTGGTTACGGCTTTGCTGACTTCGTTCTATATGTTCCGGCTCTGGTATCTGGCCTTCATGGGCCAGCCGCGCCATGAGGAAGCCCACCACCACGCAACGCCGCCTTCGATGCTCGTGCCGCTGGCGATTCTGGCCCTGCTCTCGATCGGCGGCGGCTGGATCGGCATCGAACGCTTCGCCGGTTTTCTGGCGCCCTCGGTCGGAGCGCGAGGCGCGGAGAATGGCAGCGCGCAGCTTGAACTGATTCTCAGCATTGTGGCCGTTGCCATGGCTCTCCTTGGCTGGTTCATCGCCGACCTGCTCTACCGGCAAAAACCGGCGCGTCCCGCCGAACTGGCCGCGGCTCTTCCCGGCGGCTACAGGCTGCTGGCCAACAAGTATTACGTAGACGAGTTCTATGGCGCCACGGTCGTCAAGCCGCTGCTAGCCATCTCCAAATATGTTTTGAGCTGGGTAGTGGATGTGGGAGTGCTGGGCGGCATCGCCTGGCTGTTGGCCGGCATCGCCACGGTGGCCGGAGCGATTTTGCAGCGCTGGCAGTCAGGCAATCTGCGCTCCTATGCGGCTTGGCTCGCCGCGGGCGCGGCGGCCGTGCTGCTCTTTCTCGTGGTTCCGTGGGCCGCGCTGCTGGCCGGTCTTACCTCAATTCATTTCGGCATGGCGGGGCACTGATGACAGCGATGAACGATTCGATTCTCACGTTGATCCTGCTGCTTCCGCTGGCCGGAGCGGTGCTGGTGGCGCTCGCGCCCGACCGCGCCAAACTGCCCAACTGGATCGCCCTCGCGACGGCGCTGGCCACCTTCGGCCTCACGCTTCACCTGCCCGCGCACTTCATCCTCGGCCAGGGCGGCTTCCAATTCGAAGTCAACCGGCCGTGGATCGAAAACCCCGCGATCTTCTACCACGTGGGCGTGGATGGCCTGAGTCTCTGGCTGGTGGTGCTGACCGGCTTGCTCGCTCCCATCGGCGTCATCGCCAGTTGGAACGCCATCCAGTCGCGGCGCAAGGTCTTCTATTCGCTCTTCCTGGTCCAGCAAACGGCCATGGTCGGCGTCTTCCTCTCGCTCGACCTGATGCTCTACTACGGCTTCTGGGAGCTGTCGCTGGTGCCCATGGCCATCCTCATCGCCATGTACGGCCGCAAGGACGGGCGCAAGGCCGCGATCAAGTTCTTCCTCTTCACCTTCATTCCCTCCGCGCCGCTGCTGGTGGCCATCTTGTGGCTCTACGCCCAGACCGGGAGCTTCGACTTTGCCACGCTGCGCATCCTGATCGCCCACGGAAACTTTCCCGCCGGGCCCATGCTCTGGATCGCCTTCGCGTTTCTCCTGGCCTTTGCCGTCAAGGTGCCGGTCTTCCCGCTGCATGGCTGGCTGGCCGATACATTCACCGAGGCGCCGGTCGCCCTGGCCATGGTCGTGGCCGGCAAGCTGGGCCTCTACTCCATGCTCCGCTTCCACATCGGGCTCTTCCCTGCGCAGGCCCGCGCGGCCGCTCCCTATCTGATTGCCCTGGCCGTCGTCGGCATCCTCTACGGCGCATGTCTGGCCCTGGTCCAGCGCGACTTCTGGCGCTTGCTCGCCTTCGCGGCCCTGAGCCATCTGAGCCTGATCACCCTGGGCATCTACGGCTTTACATTCACCGGCACAGCCGGCGCGGTCTACCAGATTCTCAATCACGGCGTCGTCGATGGCGCGCTGTTTGTGCTGCTGGGCGCGCTCTACGACCGCTACGCCACCAGCGAGATCGCCGCCTATGGCGGACTGGCAAGCAAGCTGCCTCAAACGGCCACGCTCTTTGTCATCGCTTCCCTCGCCATGATCGGCCTGCCCATGCTGGGCAGCTTCGTGGGCGAGTTCCTTATTCTCTCCAGCACCTTTACCGGCGTCGGCAAAGGCTGGGCGATTGCCGCTTCTCTGGGCGTGATCCTCGGCGCGGCCTACATGCTGTGGCTGGTGCAGCGCCTCTTCTACGGGCCAGAAAACCCGCCGACCGCATCCACGCCCGCCGCCGACCTGGATGGACGCCAGTTGGCCGCGCTCTGGCCCCTCGCCGTGCTGATGCTCGTCATGGGCCTCGCTCCGTCGCTCTGGCTGCCGCCAATCGAGCAGGGCGTGCAACCGCCCCAATTCAAGCAATCCTCCGTCCTGCCCAAAAACCTCTTGCTTCTACCCTCTATGACAAATCCGTCCCCTGGGGAGGTGCAGCGGTGAATTCCGTCCCCGACATCCTCCGCATCCTTCCCGAGCTGATCCTGACGCTGACCGGCGTAGCCGTCATGCTCATCGACGCTTCGCTGCCTCCCGCGTTTCCGCGCCGCGCGCTGGGCTGGGTCGCGGCGTTTGGAACCACCTTCGCCCTTTGGGCCAGCCTATGGCAGTTTTCCCTTCCCCAGGGAACCGGGTTTTACTCGACGGTCGAAACCAGCGCCTTCACCATCTTCTTCCACGTGCTCATCTGCGCCATCGTGCTGATAGCCCTGCTGCTCTCGCTCGACACCCTGCCCGATGACAGCCATCACCAGGGCGAGTTCTACGCTCTCATCGTCTTCGGCGCGGTGGGCATGTGCCTGCTCACCGGCGCGGTCGAACTGCTGGTGGTCTTCATCGCTCTCGAAATCTCCTCCATCTCCACCTATATCCTGGCCGGATACCGCAAGGAAACGGGCCGCGGCCCCGAAGCGGCCATCAAGTACTTCCTCCTTGGCTCCTTTGCCACCGCATTTCTTCTCTACGGCGTGGCCCTGATCTTTGGCGCCACCGGGACCACGCAGATTTACGAGATCGCCCGCCTCGCGGTCTCGGCGCAGAACCACTCGTTTATCCTGGCCGGCCTGGCGCTGATGCTGGTCGGCGTTCTCTTCAAGGTGTCGGCCGCGCCCTTCCACGTCTGGACGCCGGACGTCTACGAAGGTGCGCCCTCGCCGGTGGTCGCGCTGCTTTCCACCGCGCCCAAAGCCGCGGCCTTCGCGCTCCTTTTGCGCGTGGTCTACGAGATGTTCCCCTCGCTGCACGCGCTTTGGGCCCCGCTGCTGTGGATCGTGGCCGTGCTCTCCATGACCGTGGGCAACCTGGCCGCGCTGCGCCAGCAGAACGTGAAGCGCATGTTGGCCTACTCCTCGATCGCCCACGCCGGCTATCTGCTGGCCGCCTTCGCCGGCCTCGGATCGAGCGGCATCGCCGCCGCCTGCTTCTATACCGCCGCTTACGCTGCAATGAACGTGGGCATCTTTGCGGTTGTGACGCTGGTGAGTGGCTACAACGAAAAGTTGCCTCTCGTCGAGGATTATCGCGGGCTCATCTATCGCGCGCCTGTACTCGGCAGCGTGTTGATCTTCTTCCTCGTTTCACTGATCGGAATTCCCTTCACCGGCGGCTTTTTCGGCAAGTTCTACTCCTTCTCGGCGGCCATCGGTGGCGGCGCTGTGTGGCTGGCCATCATCGGCCTGCTGAACTCCGGCTTGGCGGCGACCTACTATCTGCGGCTGGCCCTGGCGGCGGCGCAGCGAGCGGAAGACAAGAAGGCCAAGACCGCAGTCTCTGCGCCCCAGGTCGGAGTTGCGGTTGCGGCAGCCCTGATGTTCGCGGTTGGGGCCACGCTGGTTCTGGGTATTGTTCCTGGCGAGGTGCTGCGCGCGGCCGAGGCCGCAGCCCATTCGCTACAAGCGCCTCCTGCGCAGACCGGATCGCCCGCAAATGCCGAAGATCCGCAGTCGCTGCGGTGATTGGCGCCTGCCAGCTTGAGCGCCGTGCGTTAGATCGGATTGAGCGCGGAATCGCCGTGCACCGGCAGCTTGCGCGAATCTTCCGGCTGGTTCCTGTCCAGCAGGCTCTTGTAGTAGCGCACGGTAAGACCCAGGACGCGCCCGTTGACATAGTGGTCGAGAACCCAGGTGCGCGCGGCTCGGCCCATACGGCGGCGGCGCTCCCGGCTGCGCAGCAAATCGAGTACGGCCTCGCGGATGGCGACCGGGTAGCCAGGCGGGACGAGCAGTCCCGTCACCTCCGGCACCACGGCGTCGCGGGAACCGGTGACCAGGGTGGTCACAACGGGAATCCCGGTGGCCGCTGCTTCCAGCACGGCGTTCGGAAACCCCTCCCGCCAGGTGGGCAGGACCATCACATCCATGGCGCGATAATACGGCGCCGTATCGGCCACAAACCCGGTGGAGTGAATCCGAGGGTGGTTCTCGATCCGGGAGCGCAGAGCGTCGCCGAGAGAGTCCTCAGAAGCGTCGAACCAACCCACTAGCAACAGGTGGGCGTCGGGTTTTGCGGTCAGGATGGCGTCGAATGCCTCAACCAGTTCCGGCAGACCCTTGTCGCGCGTCAAACGGCCAACAAATCCCACAACAGGTCCCGTTTTCGGAAGGCCAAGAGAGCCGCGCACCTCGCTGGACCCCGGCGAAAACCGCTCCACATCGACGCCGTTGCTGCTGCCGTTGCCCAATAGCCGCAGTTTTGTTGCCGGCGCCACTCCCAGAGCGAGAGCCTGGTTACGCAAGCTCTCGCTGTTGCATAAAACCGCATGGGAACAGCAGGAGGCCAGCCTTTCGGCGGCCAGCAGAATCTGGCGCTTGACTCCGTTGCAAGTCTCCAACTTGAGCCCGCGCAAAAAATAGACTCGCGCCGGCACTCCGCAGAGCATGGCGGCGATCGAACCCAGCAGTCCGGCCTTGGGCGTACTGAATTCCGTCATATCCGGCCGGAGCCGGTAGAGCAGAAAGCACAGCCGCACCAGCGAAACAAGATCCGCGAATGGCGCGATCTCGCGCCGCATGGGAACGGCAATCGACTCAACCCCTTCCTGAGCGGCCGTGCGGCTGAGCAATTGGCCGGGGCTCGAAACCACCGTTACTCGGAATCCAGCTTCGCGCAGAGTGCGCAGCCTGCCGTGAAGGACCAGGCACGTTTGCGGGTGGGTGATGCCAACGACAATGTGGAAGGGACGCGCGGAAGGCGATCCCTGCGCGGAATGGTCCACCTGACCTGGAATACTGTTGCGAACCTTCGAAACGATGAGCAACAACCATGCAAGTGCTGTACCTACACTGCGTTTCATCGCGAGCCCTCTACCAAAGGACATTCGCGCCCCGATCCAATCCTGCAATCGGCGACACGTGAGGGGTAGGTGCTCAACGGACGCGGAAGCCCATTCCTGCCGGGCGCTTAGCCGGGCATATGCCTCCCTGGCCAAGTCGATTCACGCTCACCGCCGCAGCAACTCCCTCCGTGACAACGCAGAATAGACCCGAATACAAACGAGTCTTCCACAGGGGAATAGCAGATTCAGTACTAACAAGAAACATTATTCCCTATTGACCTGTCAAGAAGTAAATGAGAATCTTGAAAAACGATCCTCTATTGCAAATGATTGAAGCCGGTTGTTTTATACTCACGTTGCTCTTCAGCTAACGACCGGCCGTACCCGGTCAGGTTCGGAAAGGAACACCGGGATGTTCCTTGGGAAGAAGCCTTCCAGGCCCAGGACCCATCGCGCCAGGATACTCCTGCTGATTCCGCATCTAGGCGGTGGCGGCGCGGAAAGGGTGACCGCTCTCCTGGCGCGAGGCCTCTCCGCCGAAAAGTACGAACTGCATCTGGGGCTGATTACGCAATCGGATGCCAGACCGGAAGAGTTGCCTTCCTCGGTGACAATCCACCCGCTGGGCGCTCTCAGGGTGCGCACTGGAGCTCTTCGCCTGCTCAGATTGGTCCGGCGCCTGGAACCGGATCTTATCGTATCCGGAATCTTTCACCTGAACTTTCTGGTTCTGCTGCTGCGTCCCTTCTTCGCGCAAAGAATCTCTGTGCTAGTCCGCCAGAATGGGACCGTTTCGGCTGCCTTGGCCTTTGGAAACCTGTCCGTCTCGACCCGCCTGCTCTACCGGCTGCTCTACCGCCATGCAAATCGCGTGATCTGCCAGACGCAGGCGATGGCCGAGGACCTTGCCGCCGAGCTTGGAATCGCCCAGCAGCGGCTGGCGGTCCTAAACAACCCGATCGATATCGATGAGATTCGCAAAGCAACCGCGCATCTCTGGACCGGTCCCGGTCCGCATCTTCTGGCGGTGGGCAGGCTCGCGCGCGAAAAAGGCTTCGATCTGCTGCTGCGGGCACTGGCCGCCGTGCGGCAACAATTCCCAAATGCCGACCTCGTCATCGCCGGCGCCGGTCCGGAAGAAGCGGCGCTGAAAACTATCTGCCGTGAACTCGGGATCGCCGCCGCCGTTCGCTTTGTCGGCCACGTTGACCGTCCGCACGCGTATTTTCCGGGCGCAACGCTCTTTGCGCTTTCCTCCCGGCACGAGGGCATGCCCAATGCCCTGCTGGAAGCCGCCGCTGCCGGCCTTCCTCTCGTCGCTCTCCCGGCATCGCAAGGCGTTGTGGACCTGCTCTGCGATCATCCTGGTGCCTGGCTAGCGCCGGAAATTTCCGCCGAGGCGCTTGCGATCACCCTCCTTGCGGCCCTTCAGGACTTACATTCTGGTCAACGCTTCGCGCACCCTTTCATCGAAGAATTCCGGATCGACCGTGCCCTGGAAGCATACGAACAACTGATCGACGAAGTTCTCCAGGAGAGGCAACCATGAGCCACGTTGCCCTCATCGTTCCCGGCCTTGACCGCATCGGCGGCGCCGAGCGGCAGACGATCCTGTTGGCCAAGGGTCTATGCCGGCGCGGATGGCGCGTGAGCGTGGTGGCGCTGACGGGCACAGGCGGCGATACAGTTGCCGAGTTGACTACTGCGGGAGTTGTGTTCCTGAGCCTGGGGATGCACAAGGGTCTGGCCGATCCGCGCGGATGGATTCGCTTCAACCGCTGGATCGAGCAAGAGGCGCCGGATGTGCTCCACGCTCATCTGCCTCACGCTGCCTGGTTGGCCCGCTGGTCACGGCTGGCCACGCCGGTGCGCGTGGAGGTCGATACTCTCCATAGCTCTTCGACTGGAAGTCTCGGCCGCCGGCTGGGCTATCGCCTGAGCAACTGGCTCCCGGATCAGGTGACTGCCGTAAGCCGTGCCGTGGCGCTAACACACCTCTCAGCCCGGATGGTCTCATCGAAAAAGCTCGCCGTGCTGCCCAACGGCGTGGATGTGGATGCGTGGCACCCGGATGCGGCTGTCCGCACAGCCATACGCCAAGAGCTCGGACTGGAGAACGAGTTTCTCTGGTTTGCCGCCGGCCGTCTGGAGCCGGTCAAAGACTATCTCACGCTCCTTCGGGCTCTCCCGCGGACACCTTCTTCGTCTCGCCTTGTCGTCGCCGGGTCTGGTCCTCTCCAGCAAGAGCTCAGCCTGTTGACGACTCGATTCGGCTTGGCGAATCGAGTCCGTTTTCTCGGCTTCGAGCCGGACGTGCGCCGCTGGATGCAGGCTGCGGATGGCTTCGTCCTCTCTTCCCGCTGGGAAGGTCTCCCTATGGGGCTTCTTGAGGCTGCGGCCTGTGCCTTGCCCGCGGTGGCCACCGATGTTCCCGGCACCCGCGACGTGATTGTCGATGGACAGACTGGCTGGCTCACCCCGGCCGCCGATGCCATTGCCCTGGGGGAAGCAATGACCCGGACGATGCACATCTCGCTGGCTGAGCGCCGCGTCATCGGAGAGCATGCGCGGCAGCGGGCGATCGAGCATTTCAGCATCGAGGCGGTTCTGGACCGGTGGGAGTCGCTCTACCGCGAACTGCTCCAACGAAATCCCAAACCCGTGCGTTGGGGCCTCTCGAAATGAGGCGGTCCGTTATCCCGGACCATCGGCCAGCGTGTAGCGTCTCCGCTGAACCTCAAACGCCGCGTCCAAATCCAAAGTTTCACTTGAGCAATGCGTTGATATCTGACTGTGGCAGGTCATCTTGCGTGCTGTTTTCGGAATTTACGGAGCAACCTCTTCTTTACTTGGGAGGCCCGGATGCGCCAAATCACGCCGGCTTCGTAGAGCCGCTCGGCAGGACCCAGTTCCGTAGGCTGCAGTTCGGCCACCACACGGTCCACTGAGGTGAACTGCGCTGCATGACGCCGCAGGAAGGCGCGAAGCGAATCCACTTGTGAGCCGTGCACCGTATTGCTGTGCAGGCAGATCGTCCAAAGCCCCTTCGGCTTGTTCACTGGCGCCCAAAGCTGCTGCGGAATCCAGGTAATGCCGCCGCGGATAAAGGGGACGCGGGCAAAACCGTCCGAGAGCATTTCGATTCCCTCTTCGCGGAGCGCCAGAAGCGTGTTGCTGTCGAAGCCGTGGAAGGGCGCAACCCATATTTTTGGGTCGAGTCCCTTGCTACGAAGAATCTCCAGCCCGGTGCCGATCCACCGGCGCTGTGTCTCTTCTGAAACCCCGGCGAATTCCGAATGCCTGTGCAACGGCACCAGACTGCGGCCTCGGCGGTCACAGAGATGCCGGTAGCCATGCAGCGCGATGGTGGCTCCCGCCTTTTCCATTGCCCGCATCTGGTCCCAAAACTCCGGGTCCGGCGGCGAGAGCTGCAGTGCAGGGTCACGGTTATAAGGCACCACGGCCAGAATCGGCCGGAGTTCGAACTCCTCGATCAGCGGCAGGAACCTTTGCCACTGGGCGCGCCCGATGGTGGGGCAGAGATCGTCGAAACGGAGAAGATACTGCGCCGGCCTGGGGATCATGCCGCGGCCTCATCGGAGGAGGATTCAGGAAGGAGTCTCCACGTCCAATACCAGAGAAAGAAGAACGTGCTCACGGTCCACAGCGAAGTGGCCAGCGCGATTCCAGCGATCCCAAACCAGTGCATCAGGATCAGGTTGAGAACGATATCCAGCACGAGATTGATGATACCGCAGTAAAGAATCAGATCGGTACGCCGCATGGCCACAAGAAAGCGATAGAAAACTCGGCTGCAAACAAAAAACGGAATCTGCAGTGCGTACATGGCCAGCACCGGAGTGACCACGTCCGTGTCGTGCGGCCCAAAAGCGCCATGCTGAAAGGCAACGCGAATCAGCAGGCGCGACCCGGCGATCAGCACCAGCGCGATGGGAACGGAGACCAGCGCGGTCAGCCTGACCCAGGTACGCAGCGTCTGCTGGCACCCGGCCCACTCACGGCGCGCGATCATGCGCGAAAAGTGAGGCGTCACCGCCGTTGAAACCGCTCCGGCCACCAGCGTCAGCACCACGCTGACAAAGCGGTTGGCATACGCCAGCGCCGAGACGCTGCCCGAAGGCAGCATGGCGGCCATCGACTGGTCCACCAGCAGGCCGCCGCTGGCTGCCACGCCGCTCAGCAGAACGGTCCAATACTGATGCGCCACCTCGCGGACGGCCTCGGTCGTCCCATGCCGGCGCAGGCGGAAACGATAGCCGTGGGAGTCCATCATCCAGGCCAACACGGTCATGTGGGCCAACGCCCCGGCCAGGCCGGCGTAGACCATTGCCCATACGCCTAGCCGTCCGCCAAGCAGCAGCGCGCCGACAATGATGGCCACAGGGGTAAAGACCGGCGCTAACGCGGGCAACGCGAAGCGGTCGAAGGTGTTCAGAACCGCGGTGCAGTTCGAGGCAATACCGGTGATGAGCACCAGCGGCAGCAGAGCGTAGAAGAGCCGGATCGAGAGCGCCAGTTTTGCCGCCGGAAAGTGCGAGGCAATCAGTGGGAAAAAGCCGCGTGCCGAGAGAGCCATCGTAGCCGACGCTGCCACCAGCAGAAGGCAAATCCACAGCATCGAGCTCGACAGCAGTTGCTGGGCGCGGTCGTGGCCTTCCTCTTCCCTCACCCGCACCAGCGTGGGCACCAGGGCCTGGTTCATCGATTCGGCGATCAGGTTGATCAGCAGGTTGGGAATCAGGATGGCTGCGAGAAAAGCATCCATGGCGTCCGAGCGGCCATAGACGCCGGCCACGGAAAACTCCTTGACCGCTGCGACGGCCTTCACCAGAATCGCCGCCGCGGTGACCGAGGCGGCCGCGCGGAAGATGCGGCGATTGACGCTCGCGCCCCGGAACGGCCGCGCGATTTGGGCGATGGAAACCATGGCGTCGGGGACGACGCGCCAGTATACAGCATAGGCGTAAATGCCACCGCATACTTGTGAGGCAAGAATCCCCAGAGTCAAAAAAACTCTCATCTAAAAACTTTCTTGACAAGTAATGAATACGAGCATATTGTCAACTTGGCGTAAGGTGTCTGTTCAAGACCGAGGGGAAATGCCCCGCCTCGCGGGGCGCTCCCGAGTGCCCGATTGGCGCTCACGCAGACACCAAGGTGAGAAATCGCTCATTGATTTTCGTTGCTTCTTGGCCCATGGCCTGCTTCCCTTGGCCCCAGGTGTCCGCGTTGGATGGGGGTGGTTCCCATACCATCCTTCTGGGGGGAGAATGTCCATGCTCGGGAAGGGATACGCTTTTGTAACGCGGCACATCCGAAATCTGCGTGGTGGTTCACAACCCATACTGGCAGAGGCAAGTGACGGCCAGCTCTATGTAGTCAAGTTCACCAATAACCTCCAAGGTGCCAACCTGCCGTTCAACGAGAGCATCGGAAGCGAACTTTATAGAGCATTCGGGCTCGCAGGCCCGGCTTGGACGCCGCTGGTGGTCACGGATTCCTTCCTCGACCGGAACCCAGACTGCTGGATGCAAACAGCTGAAGGATGCCTCCGTCCAGCTTCTGGTTTGTGCTTCGGCTCGGCCTACCTGGGCCGAGACGGCATACGACTACTGGAAGTTCTCCCCGAAACCAGCTTTAAACGTGTCAGAAACATTGAGAGCCTCTGGCTGGCCTTGATGATTGACATCTGCGCCAGACATACCGATAATCGGCAGGCTATCTTCAGGGAGGATATAGACGGCGGACTGAGGGCGTTCTTTATCGATCATGGAAATCTTTTCGGTGGTCCCAATGGGGCGCAGAGGCCGAATTTCCTTGCATCTCTTTACCTTGATAGCCGCATCTATAGGAACTTGTTGAAATTCCCTCGTTGTGGGCTCGTTCCTTGGGAATTTGCTCTTTCATCTGCTTGAATTTGGTTTGAATCGGGCGATTGGCCAGTGTTGATGAGGGTTTTCCGCACCTTCG
>JBEKTO010000003.1:0-118409 GCA_049515995.1 Occallatibacter sp.
CGCAGGCTGAAGGGCTTCCGCCGCATCTTCTCCAGATTCGAAAAGCTCGATGTGGTCTTCCTCGCCTTTATCAATTTCGTTTTGATCGTCGAAGCCCTTAGATAGTGTTAACACGCCCTAATGCAACTTCGCGAGGAGAAGCAACCAGACCGGGTCGGTTGGGGCGCACTTGGACGTGCGGCCGAGTTTCTTATTTCGCAGCGCGGACTGCGCGCATAGGGAGGACAAATGTTAAATGCAGGGAAAGCAGTGAAGGTTTCCATTTACGTGAGCGAGGGCGCAACCCATCATGGTGTACCGACGTACTCCAGTATTCTCGACTTCCTCTTCTTTCGCGGGGTCTCGGGCGCCACTGCACTAAAAGGCATCGCTGGATTCGGCGCAGAACACCGTATGCATTCCGCCAGCCTTGTGGACATATCAGACCAATTACCCCTGAAGATCGAATTTATCGAGACGAAGGAAAAAGTGGATGAACTTCTCGGCAAACTGGAGGAGATGGCCGGTACTGGGATGATTGAAATTCAGGAAACGACCGTCGCCAAGCCCGCCCGGCCTCCCAAGGCAAAGAAGGATCTTGCTCCCGCTCATCTGAAGATCGAGGGCAAGGCTCTGATGATGCGGATTTACGTAAGCGAGCAGGATCATTGGAAGGACCGCCCGCTGTTTGCGGCCCTGGTTGAAGCGATGCGTGCGAACGATATAGCCGGCGTTACTGTATATCGCGGCATTCTCGGATACGGGGCGCATAGGAGAGTTCACCAGGGAGGTGCGCTCCACCTATCTCACGACACTTCCATGATGCTGTCCGTCGTCGATACGGAAGAGAAAGTGCGTTCCTTCCTGCCCATTGTCGAACAGATGGTCGAAGAGGGATTGGTAGTCCTCTCCGACGTGGACATTATCAAATACTCCTATCGTGCATTTGAGGTGAACGAGGACAAACTGCCGACCCAATCAGGAGAGAATTCGGTGTAAGCGGAGGCACAGCCATGAAAGAGCAGTTTCAAGCACGTATGCTACGCATCCATTTCGGTGAAGGCGACAAGTGGCACGACAAACCGCTGTACGAGGCAATCGTCGCCAAATGCAAGGAACTGGGGATGGCGGGCGCCATCGTATATCGGGGCATTGAAGGTTACGGCAGCAGCGCACGCATCCGTCATGCCAGCCATTGGACGTTCTCCCGTGATGCACCAATCATGCTGAGCATCATTGATACCGAAGAACAGATCAACAAATTGATTCCTCATCTCGACACGATGGTCGAGGAAGGTTTGATCGCAATGTCCCGCGTAGAGGTTATCCGCTACTTCCATCAGGAAGGTGTTCAGTCGCAAGGGTGATAGCAGATGCAGGAATATAACAGCAGTTCGATATTGCAAGATGACGGCAGCCTTCCAACTCAGACATCTGTGCCTATCGACGGCGCTTCTCGTCTGTTGCGACTCGGCAGACTGGCTCAGGAACTTGGAACTGAGCCTGTCGCCGAAGAAGCACGTGAGCTCGCAGCGCGGGTTTCCGAAGGACGCTTCTATGTGGCTTGTGTCGGTCAGTTTAAACGAGGAAAATCCACCCTGCTCAACGCTCTGGTCGGCCACGAGGTTGTTCCGACCGGGTTTATTCCGGTCACGGCGGTGCCCACCGTGATTCGGTTTGGCGACCGACCTCACGCGCGCGTTCGCATGCGAGACGGGTCCTGGCAGCACGTGGCCATGTCCGACTTGAAAGAATACGTAACCGAAGAACTGAACCCCGAAAACAAAAAGGCCGTGGACGGCGCCGAGGTATTCGTGCCTAGCCCTTTGCTGTCCTCCGGCATGTGTTTTGTGGACACGCCAGGTTTGGGCTCGGTCTTCACTGGAAATACGGCAACCACGCAAGCGTTCATTCCTCACATCGATGCAGCATTGGTTGTGGTCGGAGCCGATCCGCCAATTGCGGGCGAGGAGTTGGCGCTGGTGGAAGCAGTTGGCAAGCAAGTTCAGGATTTAATCCTGATTATCAACAAGGCCGACCGTACCAGCGATCCAGAGCGTGCGGCGGCGGTTAAGTTCACGCGAGAGATTCTGGGGAAGCGGCTGCATCGCCCGATGGGCGAGGTCTTTGAGGTTAGTGCCGCCGAGCGGATGGAAAACCGCGGCCCGTTGCGGGATTGGGAAAAGCTGCTGGCCAGTCTGCATCACCTAGTCGAAGACTCGGGCAGAAATCTCGTTCGCGCCGCTTGCGACCGTGGTCTCCAGCGCTTAAGCGAACAACTGCTGGCTATTATCAGTGAGGATCGTGACGCGCTTCAGCGGCCAATCGAAGAATCCGAACGGCGCATTGAGCTTATGAGGGAAACCATCAACGAGGCTGAGCGCTCCATGCGCGAACTGAATTTCCTGTTTATGGCAGAACAGCAGCGGATTTCTGACCTCTTCGTTGAAAGGCACAAGCGATTCTTCCATTCCGCGTGGACGGAATCTGAAAAAGAATTTGACGAGGAATTGCTGTCCGTGCCCCTCGGCTTTGGCCCACACTATCGGCGCCGGGTGATGCGCCTCGCTCAGGAGGTCTCGCGCCGCAGAGTTATGCCTTGGCTTAGACCGGAGCAGGAAGAGGGCGAGCGCCAATATGGCGCCGTGGCCCTTCGATTTGTGGAGATGGGAAACAACTTTCTGAGAAAGCTCGCCGGTGCCGGCCTTAGCGAGCTGACCCGGATGCCCCATGCGCTCGATCCGGAGAAGGGTTTGCGCGTGCGTTCCAAGTTCATTTTCGAGGACTTCATCGGAACCGCGCAACCCCCATCACCGCTGCGCTGGCTCGCCGATATCTTTTTGCCTCTTGTGGGTGGGCGCAAACTAATCACGAAAGATGCTCGGGAATTTCTGGAGCATCTCTTGGAAGTGAATAGCTCGCGCGTGCAAAACGATGTTCTCAACCGCATTCAGGAAAGCCGAGAGCGTCTGGAGGTCGAGATTCGCAAGTTGCTGCATGAAGTCAGCCGCATTGCAGAACAAGCACTCGACCGGGCACGGAAAGTCAAAGAAGAAGGAGCGCCTGCCGTACAGTCGGCAATTGAACGGCTCAACCGAATAGAACAGGACATTTCGGCGCTCGTTTAATCCCGTTCAGCCGCGGGGCGTATATCGTGATTCTTCCAGCGGGCTAACGATGCCCCTAGCGGAGTGTGATCCCATGATTGCTTTTTGCACGCACTGTTGGGCTGAGATTGATGCGGCGGTGACCAGATGCGCGCACTGCAATGCGGATCTCACCAGTGATCCTCGAACGTACAGCGAAAAACTAGTGGCGGCGCTGGAACATCCGATGCCCGAAGTCAGGGAACGCATTTGTTGGTTGATCGGCGAAAACAAGATTAGCGGTGCGATTCCATACTTGGTGAAGGTCGCCGGCCACGATTCTGACTTGTTCGTGGGACGAGCAGCGCGTGTGGCGTTGACCGTTCTGCAGAAAGGACCAGGCGTGCCAACAGTTGATTGTTTATGAGCTTGTCATTGCAAGTCTAAGCTCATAAAATATATACGGCGAAGGAATCCGCCATAACCGCCTCCCGAAACGGAAGGCTGATGACTCCTGCGAATGCGCAGGAGTTTTCTTTTGCTCCTGCGCTGCTATTGCGAAAGGGGCAAAATGACGAACTACCTCGACCTCCCAATCGGCGACAAAAGCCCTGAAATTGTCACCGCAGTCGTCGAAATCCCGCTGGATAGCGTGAACAAATATGAGTACGACAAGACCCTACATGTCTTTCGGCTCGACCGCAACTTACACTCTCCAGTTCATTACCCAGGTGATTACGGCTTCATCCCGCAAACCCTGGCGCAAGATGCTGATCCCCTCGACATCCTGGTCTTGGGCGACACGCCGACCTTCCCAGGCTGCGTCTATCATGTCCGCCCCATAGGACTCTTCGAGATGCTTGACCAGGGCGTTCCGGATGAAAAAGTCCTGGCGTACGCAACGGGCAATCCACGTTTCAGCGGAATCGCCACTTACACCGAAATCCAGCAGCACGTTCTTCGCGAGATCGAGCACTTTTTCTCTGTCTACAAGGATCTGGAAGGCAAGCGCACGAAGGTATTGGGATGGAAGGACCGGGACGCAGCTTTGGAAATGATCCGGGGCAGTCATCGACGATACGTGCAAAAACAAGCAGTTTAACTATGGTCACCATGCAAAGGAACCCTTGCCGCTATGCCTTCACCTTCCATTCAATACGAACCCGCCCGTGAGTATCTTGACATTGTCGAACGGGTGGAAGAATTGAGCCGGCTTCGCGATCAGGCGAAGAGGCGGAAATCGATGTTGTTGTTTGGACCTGAAGGAGTGGGCAAATCGCGGCTTCTGCAAACATTCGTTGATGGTCAGTCGCTGGCTTTGTACGTTGGCCAGACCCGATCCCCACGAGAATTTCTCCTGGAACTGCATCATTCAATGTCGTTGGCGATTAAAGGAGCAAAGGTACTCGGAGATTTGAGTTCTCTATCGACTCGCTCTCTGAAGGGCATCGTGCATCGGGCTTTCGATACCCAGCCATTTCTCATGGTGATTGATCATCTGGATGGTCCATCCCGTGTTGTCACTGGGATTATCAAAGACCTGCATTATTACGGACGCACCCCTGTCATCTTTGCTTCCCGGTCTCCCCACATGGAGCACATTGGAGCGTTACAGGCGTTTTGCGCACTTAAGTCCGAGCGGGTTGAACTGAAGAATTGGCCACAGGCGATTGCGATTGAATTTGCCCAACGCGAAGCAGAGAGAATTAGCCTGTACGCCTCCAATCTGGAATCCACTCTGCGCTCGTTTGTCGAGTGGAGCGACGGCAATCCAGCGAGCATTCTTTACTTGCTGAAGATGGCATGTAGGCCACAGTACAGAATGGATGACCAAATCAAAGCTCACATTCTGTACGTTGACTATCGCATGGGACATCGGTGACGCGATCCTGGAGGGCACACTGTACTCGGAGAAGTTCTAGCATGCGAAGCGGACCGCATCTTGATCTCGCAAAGATGTGTCTGCCCTTTTCGTGATGTATGGATGCGAAGAGTCTTGGGTGATACAGAGAATTGCTTGCCCAAGAGAAAGACGAGGGCGGCACCGGAACACAGTGCGAATTGCCCTGAGAGACCAACAGAGATGGGCGGACAGAGCAGAGCCCCACATGCAAGTGACAGTACGCGTAATCCTGCAACGGCGACGATTTCTCTTCTTTCAGGAAAATGGACGACTGAAATCATTCTTGTCTTGACAAACGAGAAGCAGCGCTTTGCGGCGCTCCAACGCCTTCTGCCGGGAATCTCGCACCGCATCCTAACAAAAGAATTGAAGGCATTGCAGACGTCTGGCATCGTTTTTCGGAAAGTTTATCCGACCATCCCACCAAGCGTCGAATACGGACTCTCCGATTCCGGTTTCGCCTTATGTAAAGTTCTAGATGCTGCGTCCGAATGGGCAACACATTATTTAGGTGAAAGGCCACCTTCGGCTTGAGCCTCAAAAGGTTACCAAGTAACCCTCCGAGCAGAATCGTTCCAAATGACGCGCAGATAACATTTCTGTACGTTCTTCCCAATCAGCGCAATCATAGATAAGATCCCTCCTATTAGAATGGGCAGTTTGCCTGTGTCAGTTGTGAAATGCATACGTATTCCGATTCTCTGAACACCGGAAGCAGCAACAGCATGCTCACTTGTCTGCGAAGGAGACGAACAACTTGGCTTCAGCTAATGTGAGAGAACGAAATCCTGATATCTCGCTTCCGTTGGAGTCATCTTTCTTAATCGAACTATCAAACGCACGTCGGGCACTCCCCATGACCGACCGAGAGCTGACCTGTACTTGCGCTCACAGGTCTCGCCATGCGCCGGTTCAACATCAAAATGGATGGACAGATCGCCGCCCTCGCAGTCGCGGAGAAGGGCTCGTACTCGGCAGCCGGAAAATCGCTCGACATGACAACGTCTGCGATTCGGAAGCAGGTCGAAGGTCTAAGCACTGAAGTTGGGACACCGATATTTCAGCGGCTGGGTGGGCGGTTGAAACCTACCAAAGCCGGTGATATATATCTTCCCGACATCCGCGAATCAGTCAGACGAGCGCGGGTTGGTTTCGATCGCGTGCAGTCATTTGTCAGGGCGCAGTCAAAAGATCTGCGCATCGGATATTCAAGCCACCTTCCGGACAAGCTGCTTGAGACCATCGTGCAACTTTACCCGGAAGGCATCGGCCCTGCCGGGCGAGAGAGTCTGCTGACGCACCAGGTAGTTTCGCGCGTGCTCCACGGCAAGCTGCACGTAGGTTTCGGCTTCCTGCCCATTCACGAATCGGAGCTTCTGGTGCGGCCTCTCATGCAGGAGTCACTGATGGCGTGCCTGCCTGCAGGCCATCGTTTGAGTGGCAGACCGAGTGTTGACGTAAGAGAACTGGAGAACGAACCGATGATTGCCGTGGCGAGGAGAGCGGTCCCCGACATTCACAAGGAGATTACGGAATACTTCGAAGGCGAAGGTATCACTCTCCGGTTCGTCGGTGACGCTTATCTACCCAGGGAAGCTCAATGGCTCGTGAGCAAGCGAATAGGACTGGCGCTTATGAGCCGCTCTTTTGCCACGCCATTGCGTCCCGATGTCGTGCTACGGCCACTGTCAACTAAATTCCTCACAGTGAAGAGCGGCATCTTCGCCCGTCGCGATCACCACATCAGCTACATCAAGGAATTTATCGACGCTGCATCGGCTACGACTGCTGCGTTACGGCCGAAACCAACCAAGCCAAAATCGGAAGAAACCCAATAATCACGGTCACGAATGCAGCACAACAACTCGGTCAATCTACTCCAGGGAGGATCACTCATGCGAAGCATCGGTTTCATCTCAATTGCAGGTCTTCTTTTGCTTGCCGCTTGCAGCAGCACAAGGAGACCTAGCGGCGCGAACTTCACGAAGGCTATCAACCAATATCTTGCGAAACACGGGGAGGCCTGTACTATGATCGTTCTCCAGTTTCCAATCGATGTTCCTCAATCGGAGCAACGGGAACAGTACGGGATCGGGCCGAAGCTGGCGGCCCTGGAGCAGGCTGGCCTCGTGCATTCGAGCCATACGACGGCGGTTGTTCACGGGATGCTGGATTCTTTGCAAGGTTCGACTCCGCCGCAGCCTGTGAAGCGATATGAATTGACGCCGGAAGGCAAGAAGTATTTCCAGGAAACTCCCGGCCCTTTGGGGCGGATCAGCGCCTTTTGCTATGGACAGAAGAGCGTCGATTCAATCGTCAAGTGGACGGAACCGGCCACGGCAGGAGCATACTCCCAGACAGAGGTTACATATACCTACAGGATTGTGGACCCCGCGAGTTGGGCAGAACACCCCGAGGTTCAGCAGGTGTTTTCGGATATTCGCACAACAATAGCCGGAGCATCGAAAGCAACAGAGATTGCGGGCTTGCAACTGACTAACCAAGGCTGGGAAGTTCCAGCCCAGTAGGTTTCTTGCATCGGGAAGGATTCATGGTGCGACCGGCAGCTGATGGTGATCTTCCGGCCCAGGGGATTTGCGAATCTCTGTGACGTGACGCCAGCCGTCCTCATTGATTACTTGCACGATTACATCGATGGACCTTTCGCACTCCTCCTCGACGTCATGAAGAGGGACGCCCCCACCCGAGCCACGCATAGCAAGCTGCGCCAGGCGCCGGAGTGCATCTCTGGCGCTGTTGGCATGGATGGTCGTAAGCGACCCGCGATGGCCTGTGTTCAAGGCATCGAGGAAGACACGCGCTTCAGGGCCACGGATTTCGCCCACAATGATCCTGTCTGGCCTATGCCGAAGAGCTGCCTTCAGCAGGTCGGCGAAGCCGATCTGGCTGTTGTGCGTATCGAGCTGAGCCTCGGCGGAGATGACGTGGGGCTTCCTTATATGGAGTTCGGCTACATCTTCCAGGATCAGGATGCGATCACTGTCCGGGATAAAACTGGCGAGCACATTAGCGAGTGTGGTCTTTCCTGAACTGGTTGCGCCGGAGATCAAGAGGTTGTCGCCACGTTTGACATAATCTGTCAGGGCTTCAGCTTGTGTTTCCGTCAAGGTCTTTCGTTCGATCAGGTTATCGATAGTGAATCCATGAGAGGTGAACTTTCGAATAGTGAGCATGGGCTGCGGATTGACGACGGGAGGAATCAATGCGGCCATGCGGCTGCCATCGGGAAGGCGCAGGTTCAGTATCGGTGAATCGGCGTCCAGCTTCTTGCCGAAGCGGTTGGCGATCACTTCAAGGGCAGTCTGGAGTGTGCCATCCTCGAAACGAATGCCGGGTAATAGCTCGATCTTGCCCTTTTCTTCGATCCAGACAGACGCATCCGGGTTGACCATAATCTCGGAAATGGATTTAGATTCGAGCAACGATTGAATCGGTTTCAAAAACGGGATGATAACCTCATAGCTCATTTGCGCAGCCTCCGGGGGTTGAAGCGAATCCGCTCCTGATCGAACCAGGTCATGCTCACAGGCAGGAAGTCGAGTTTCAGATAGCAGTAGGTCGGGGGCAGCGGGCTGATGCCGTCGAACGCAACGATGACAGATTGCGCATTCTTGAGATCGAAGAAGACGTTCTCTTCAAACAACGGCTCCTTGTGCTTCTGGTACTGCTTGGAAGCGGAGACCGATCCTTTGCTAGATGAAGTGCGACCTGACAACCATCCGACGTTGGCATTGTTGGATGATTCGGAAACGGTGTAGCTGATGCGCGTCCGGTCCACCTTGCCACACAACTCCGATGCATAGCGGGCCGTATCGGGGTCCGCCGTCGAGAGAAAGACCTTGGTGCGAAAAGCTTGAAGCAGGGTCTTGACGCCTTCGTTGGGCAGGGCTTCCTTGAGACTGGATATGCTCTGCGTGGCGACTACGGGAATGCACTTCGGCTGGCGCGACAGGGAGAGAAATCGCTCGTCTCCACTTGGATTGTCGCCGCCCACGGTGGCGAAGTTCTGATACTCATCGCAGATGAACACCGTTGGCCGGTAGTGACGCTCCGGGTGCTCATCCATCTCCGGGATGCGTAAAAGCACAGACCGCTGATAGTCCACCTTCATCAGCGTGCCGATTACTTTCGCCAGCGCGGGATTGAGGGCCGTGGGAAAATTCAGACCCACGACCTTGCCCGACTCGATCAACTCATCGAATGGTGGCAGGACCCGCGCGTGCGGATCACTGGCCGATGGCTGTCCCTCGTACAGCTCCTTCGGAGGGCAGAAGACGCGGCGCACCTTGCGGTCCGTCTCAAACAAGGAAAGAAACACGGCGATGCCCTGGACGATAGAGGTCTTGACCTCATCACGAAAGAACTTCCAGTGCTCCCAATACCAGTAGTGGATGCTCCGCCACGTATCGGTCGCATCCTCATCGCCGAGTTTGCGACTATATATGGATGCACTGACTGCGGCCTTGTGGAGGATCGTGAACTCCAGTTCCTCCGTCCACCGGGCAATGTGCCGACTGACTTTGTCGTTCCATATAAAGCCAAATGGCGCCAGCACGGATTCATATTGCTTGTACTCGGCCTTCCCGATACCAACGAAAGAAACCGCAGTAAAGCGCCGGCCGGTCTCTGTCAGCATCTGCTCCAGTGTCCCGGCGCTGATCACGGTGCGGAAGATGTCGAGCATGGTGACGTACCCGTCACGGACGCGGTGCAGCATAATCACGTACCTCACAAGGTCGGTGTACGACTGCTGCCAGAATGGCTCGCGTCCTTTGCCCCAGATGGCAACGATGACGGAGGCGATGTTGAACGCCTGTGCGTAAGCATCAGCATCGTTGTTCAACGGGTTGTAGCGGATATCGCCATTGAGCGAAACATCGATATAATCCTCCGCTCGTCCGCAGTCTTTGAGGATACGTCTCGCCTTGCGGCAGAGATCGCCCTTGACTTCGAGCACGATGCCAGAGAGTTTCTGTTCATGATCCTCAGCCTTGTAGGCAAATAGTTGGCGCATGGCCGGAAGAATAATGGCCCGTGTCTTTCCACTGCCGATTGCGCCAACCACGCAGATGCCCGTGTACAGGCCGAGTTCCGAGATCGAGAGCCAGCGCGGCGCGGGCGATGGGTCTGGCTTCAACTGGTGGTGTACTTCGCCGACGATCAGCTCCAATTCCTCGCGCAGCAAGGGATCGGGGTACGGAGGCAATGGTCCGGTGATCTGTTCACGCTGGGGCGCATACAGGTGAACATAGGCCAGCGAGAACAACATCGAGAACAGCAGGAACGGCGTGCTGTAAAGAAACAAGCCGTAGCTCAAGACCAATCCCCGATAGATCGCGGGCCGTTCCAATGCCACGAGACGCAACAGTGGGTCGGAATCGTGGACCGGATAGAGCGTCTGGAGCACGATGCCGCAGGCCGCACTCAGTCCAATGGACAGCAACAGGCGGTACTCGATCAGAAGATGAAGCGCGTCCTGAAGACGCGAAGGAAGTTTCATGTGGAGGTTGCCTCATTTATGCGTGAATTGTTCCTGACGGATCAGTTTTCGGTGCAGCATCGGCGCTTGTCCTAGCCGGTGACGATGACGGCTTCATGCTGTTGCCAGGCTTAGCTGGATTCGCGGCAGGACTGGCCTTGTATTTTTGGAAGTCTTCTTCCTGTGCCAGTGCGAAGCGCAGCAAGTGATTAATGACATACTGTGGCTCGTTGTTGGACCAGTCGGCCAGCGCCTGAACGTCTTCAGCAACGGATTGATCGATGGATGCCTGGAGCTTCGCGCGGCGTACCCGGCTGACTCCGTGTTCAATCTTCAGCTTGCTCATGGTGTATCCCTCCTTTACTTCGGAAAAATCTGTTGTGGATCAAAGCTGGATCATTCGCAGACACCGTACGGATCAACGAATGATCCGTAGCGGATCGCATTCCTCTCCGGCAGAGATCGGTTCGAGATCAACGCCAGATATTTTCCAGAACGCTCTTCTGGGTGTGGGCGGGAGCGACAAGCGCGGCGGAGCCGGCGCGGCAGGCTGAAAGCCGGGTCGCTCCCGCCCACACCCCACCCAACTATCCCCGTCTTCTCCCGCTATGTACTTGTTTTGAAAGTGGTTATTTGGTTTTCTACCTGCGGGCATGTGAACCCTCCTGTGAACCCCTGAGTTCACTTCGCTGGAGTTTGGGGTAGCTGTACTCCAGCAACACGGTCGTGAAGCGAGGCTGGAGTGCAACATGAGGTTGCGCAGCAACCGGGCGCACTCCATCGTCAAAGAGCCGCGCACTCCGGGGCGGAGCATCGGAGAAGCGGTTCCAGAAAGCATCTTTGGCTGCGGGGAAATTGAAGTCGGAGCCGGATACATACACCAGTTCGAAGTTGCCGACAGCGCGCAGCAGAGGATCGGCGGCAAAGAGAAAGCGCAGGAACCTTTCGGTTGTGGCGAGTCCCTCGTCAACGAAGACAAAGCGCACAGCCGAGCGTGCTGGCTGCGTGCGGTCTGCGAGTGAAATGGGAAACGACGCGAGCAAGGGCAGCAACTGCCCATCGCCATCCGTGAAAATGCCGGGAGCAATTCCACGACCTTCCGAAAAGAGACGGACCCGCTCCGTATCGGATTCGAGGTAATGGTCCGTGTCATTTTCGAGTACATAATCGAGAGCCATGAGACGCGCGCGCACCTGGGCGTCGCCCTTCCTGCGCCGGAATTGCGACTCCGCATTGCCGAGCGGCCGGTAGATGGTCCGCGAGAACAAGTGATAGACATGCCACCCCTGCTTGTAATCCAAGAACTCGATGTGTCCGGCAACGCGTGCCTTCTCCAGAAAGCGCATGACGAGAGCGCCCTTGTTGCGGTCGGTGAAGTAATCGAACTGCCGCCGCACGAAATAGCCGGAGTGCACGGCCACGAGGTACAGGAACGTGGCTTCGCGCTCCGTGTAGCCGAGCGATTCGAACGCTGCGATGGGATCAACGGTCACGGTCACAACTCCAGAATGTTTTCCATCAGGTGATGATCGTTTTCGATTCTTGAGGTCAGAGTGGCGCGGTCAGAGGACGACGCGTAAACATGGAAGCCAGCCTGCGCCTTGTTGCGAAGGTGACCGGGCCGGTAGGCCGCGGTAAGGACCTCGATGTCCTCGTGGCCGGTGCGGGAGCCTTGATCTTGATCCTGTTCGAGGTCTCGATCGTTCTTACTAGGCTGGTCGTATTCAATTCGCGCATCGGGAATCTGAATCCTGCCATCGACGAATGGCAACTCGAATTTCTCGGCGACCTGCTGTTTGATCTCCGCCATGTCCCGCTGGGGATCTGCTTTTCGTTCGGCGTAGATGGCTTTCTGAATCTGCGACTTCAATTCAAAGTCGAGCTGGACGCGAAGGTTCGTACCCCCCTTGCGCTCGATCTGCTCCGCCTCTTTGCGATAGGCGCGATAAATCTGGGCGTCATGCTCCACCTCGCGCGGCTTGACCATGCCTGCGTAGAGCTTCTGATCCTGCGGTAATCCCGAGGTCTGACGGGCTACGTCGTGGCCCGCGCGGGTGAGCGTGACAACCTCGATGCGCTCGACTCTGCCGCCGCGCCCATCGCGCCGGGCGTTCACGGAATCGACCTGGACCAGTCCCTTTTCGCGCAGAAAGGCCAGGTCGCGCTCCATGCGGGAGCGCCGGTTGTCATAGACTGTCTCGGCAAGATCGCGGGTAGTGACGACACGGAAGCGTCCCACCTCGGCGAGGACCTTCCGTTCCTCTTCGCGCAGCGGCAGTCCCACGGCCTGCTGTGGGATTACCTGTCTGCGGGTGCGCTGATCCATAGGCCGGTCATGCGCCGCTGTGCGTTCCCGTGGTTCGCGGGGACGCTCATGGCTCGCTGGTCTGTCATGTTTGACATGGGGAACCTGCGGTCCACGGCGGTCATCGGCGCGAGCCGCAAGGTTTTCCCGGTGTCTCTCGACCGGAGAGGGTTCAAGCGAAGGCGCCGCTTCTGGCGTGCGCCGGCGCGGGACCTCGTGGGGAACATCGAGCCGCACTACTCAGCCTCCTGCTGTTCGGGCGTGACATCAGCCGAGAAGTCGAGCGATGCCTGCGGAGCGCCAGCCGGTTCCTCTTTGAGCTGGCCCTGAATGAGGGTGACGTCGTACTCGGAGACATCGCCGAACGACTCCATCTCGCGCTGGGCAGCCTCCCGCGCCGCGCGGACACGGGCCACGTGGTCGATCGAGCGGTCCATGTATTCGTCGTCGGGATCGTCGAACTCGCCCCGATGCGGGCGCGGCGGCGCAGGAGCGCCAGCCGACTCGTGTTTACTCCTGGCCGAACTGCGCGGTGATTTCTTCTGAGAGTTCTGAGTGTCCACTGTGTATCTCCTGGTCGAGGTGTCTGAGTTTGCGGCCCGTGTCGCGGAGGAAGAACTTGCGCTCGATCCAGATGGTCAGGCCGAGAAGATTGGCGAAGAGCAGAGCGCAGTAAAGCGCGATGCTCTGAAGACAGGTATGCAGAATGAGGCTGCGCCACGGCACAAGGAAGTGCAGTTCGTGGCTCAGCCAGAAGCCGAGCGCGAGGAATATCAGCGTGGCGACGAAGGCAGCATTGGCGATCATGCCCTATCTCTCCTTTATCCTTGAGGCTGAGGTGTGCGGATGAAGATCCACCGCATCGATCATTTGGTGCTGACTGTGAAGGACATCGAGCGAACGTGCGCGTTCTACGAGTCTGTGCTGGGTTTCGAGGTCGTTACATTCGGCCAGGGCCGCAAGGCACTTCAGTTCGGCAGGCAGAAACTGAATCTGCATCAACAAGGCAAGGAGTTCGAACCGAAGGCCGCCGTACCCACACCGGGAGCGATCGATCTCTGCTTCGTTAGCGACACGCCGATCGATAAAGTCAGGCGCGAGCTTGAAGAGAAGCATGTTTCGATCGAACAAGGTCCGGTGGAGCGCACCGGGGCTGTCGGTAGGCTGCTCTCGATCTACCTGCGCGACCCGGACGGAAACCTGATCGAGATTGCAAACTATATACCTGAGTGATGGAAAGCCGTGGGTCATCGGAGATCCTTTCGCGGCGATTTCAGAGAAAAGCGGAGAGGCGTTAACCCCTCCGCGTAAAAGGGCCGGACAGCGTTAGCCGTCCTCGCCGAAATCAACGAGCGCATCTGGCCGATCCAGCCTGGTGATCCGTATTGCGTGAACGGCATACGAACTGTGCTTCATCGGGAAGCGCTCACCGGCCACGACCACAGTGCGTTCCTGCTGCTGCGCCCTGAGTTCGCCTTCGACTTCGAGATACTCGCCGCGCCTCATGCCTCGAACCATCCCGCAGAAGAACGGGCCTGGGCAGATGACGCGATGCCAGTCGGTGCGTGGATGCCACTCGTTGGCCCCGAGATCCCACACGCCGGAGACTGTTGCCAACAGCAGGACTGCGAAGGAGTCCGCCTTGATGTGGTCGGATGACGGAGCCTCAGCGTCGGCGCCGAGGAACCCGACCAGTGTGACCTTATTCGAAAAGAGATTCATGGTTGTACCTCCCGAGGGAGGACAACGCCGCTTACGCGGCGTCGTCCTCCGTGATCGGCTCGGCGTCGAGGTTCTCTTCGCGTGAGCTCTCGGGCTGCGCCAGCTTGCGAACGATGCTGGCGCGGACTTCCCATCCACGGCGCTTGACCGTGGTCTTTTTCTTGCCATCGCCGACCTGGGCGTCGTACTCGGTCGAGCGCAACTCGCCTTCGATCTCCACGTAGTCGCCCTTCTTCAGGCCCTTCGCGTAGTCGGCGGGTTTGCCGAAAGCGACGATGCGGTGCCACTCGGTGTGGTTCACCCACTGGCCAGTCTGCTTGTCCTTGTAGCCGGACTTGGTGGCCAGCGACAGAACCGTGAAGGTCCGCTGCTGTTTGGTTGCGATGTTCTCGGCGTCCTTGCCCAAATAGCCTCGCAGTTTCAGGTTGTTTTCGTAGAGTGCCATGATGTTTTCTCCTTGGTTGTATTTGCCCGGATTACCCTCGGGACACTCTTGCGCGAAGCGACGCGAGTGTGCCCCGCTCCCAAGGCCAAGCGGCGTCTTTTTCGGAAGGTTCGGAAAATCTTTTTGCGTTCGTTGCACAAAAGATTTTTTGAAAGCCGAAACCCACAGAGCGGCGAAGCCGAAGCAGAGACGCGCCGTGCCGCCGGGCGCGGGTTAAGCACCGAAGCGAGTGACCGAGGGTGAGCAAGGAAAATACGGGAGAATTGGCGCTCTAGGTAAACACCCGTCTGAAGGGCGCCTATATAGGGATGCCGATGCAGCCACACAGCGGTGGAACCATGACCTGTCGTTTGCCATGTTTCCGGCTGCAAAAGCAGAGAGCGGGTGGACCGCAGGTTCCAGTGCTTCGCATCGCCCTCCGCATCCCGCCATGCGAAGGGCCTCAACTGGGGCGACGGAATCGAAGGCCAGTTGTGTGATCCCAGCGCCGCACCGGCGAGGGCGGGAATAGACTCGGCTCCGCGTATCCGTTGGGAGGTGCGCGCCAGCATTGCTCGTACTCGCACCCGCCTGCTCACGAGGACCTCCGCGAGACAATCTCGTGGACTGCCACAATGCGTTGTCCGATCCAGCGCATGACGGGCACAGCCATCGAATTGCCGAGAGCACGGTAGCGGGGACCATCGGCAGCCAGCTTGCCACGGTACTCGACCAGGGTGTAGTCATCGGGGAATCCTTGCAGGCGTTCGCATTCGCGCGGCGTCAGGCGCCGCACGGCCATCTGCGAGTGCAACAGATTCGGTGGACCGCTGCTGGTATCGGAGCTATCGACTTGTTTTCCGTAAGAGGCTGTGAGGGGAGATACGATCGACTGCTCCTGTAACACCGCGGTCGTTGAGCTGTTTTCGATGCTGCCCGGAGCGCGTGTACGGACGCTTCCTGCGACGTCGGTAGGTGAAGCTGTGCTCGCGGTGCCATCGCTGCCGTGAAGAGTGAATGCAACGGCCACCTGGCCGCCACCATTTGCGTGGCTCAAATCATGTCCCATGCCGCGCAGTGTGGGCGCGACCTCATCCGCATCGGCTCCATGGTCCTTCGCTGAAAATGCGATATAACTGTTGCTGCTACCGCCAGTGGAAGCGCGCACGCTGGCGCCTTCGGAGATCTCGGGCATGGCTCCGCCTTCGCGCCCGCGAAGATTGAACGCCATGGGTAAGAGCGCGGAGCTATCGGAGAGATCGCGTCCAGAACCAGCTCCGTATCGCGTGCTCAATGTGCCCGCAATGAGTGGTACGCCGCGGCCGGTGCCGTCCTCGCTTGCGTCGAAGCCGTCGGCGGAGAGCGCATGCGCGATGTAGGTCTGTTTCTCGAAATCGTGAGAGTCGTTCTCTTTTCCCAGCAGGGTATGAGCGAGCAGAGTTTCCGTTTCGTAATCCTGCCTGCCCATGCCGCCTGCATTGAGGCAATGGGAGGTTTCGCCGGTGCTTGGAATCAGACCGCCATCGACATCGAAGTCGGTCCCGAGTCCGCCACCGCCGTGAGCGCGCGCGCTAAGGGTAGGGGCAACGTCTTTCCGCGTTTCGCGGCGCGGCGGAGGATTCCCCGACAGGCACGCGGAGTCAAGTAGTACCGCCGCGGCAGCTCTCCAGTCTCCAAGATATCCGACAACGAAGACGCGGCGCCGTCGCTGGGGTACTCCGAAGTATTCAGCGTCAAGAATTCTGTAGGCGACCCCATACCCGCATTCGACCAGCATTCCGAGGAAGGCTCCAAACATCCGTCCGTCGTCAATCGACAGGACACCGGGGACGTTCTCCCACACCAGCCATAAGGGCCTGAGCCTATCAGCAAGTCGAGCAAACTCGATGGTGAGGTTGCCACGCGGGTCATCCAGTCCCGCTCGCTTACCGGCGACGGAGAAAGACTGGCAAGGTGTTCCTCCGGCCAGAAGGTTGATTGCTCCCACATGCTCGGCTCCAATCTTCGTGAAATCTCCAAAGTTCACAACGGCGCCATCGGCAGGCAGAGCAACGACGTTGCGAATGGCTGCCGCGCACTGCTTGGCTTCTTTGCGCGTCGGCGCGTCGTTCGGGTTGGGCATGTGCTGCGGACGCGATGCGCGATAGCGCGAGCGCAGCAGCAGAAAGGATCGATCTCGGCAAAGGCGGCAGGCTGCCAGCCGAGCGGTCCCCATGCAACCGAGACGGCTTCGATTCCCGAGCACACGGAGAGGTATCTCATTCGCACAGCCCGTATCTCGACTCGCAAGCCGGTGGCGGCAGAATGCGGAACATATTGTTCTGCCTGCCGCCGTGGTCGGTCTTCGCCCATGCGACAACGTCGTCGATCCAGTTAATGGCCATGCCGGGGACGCAGGGCGCAAAGAAAGTGCGCCCGACGTGCCGCTCCCAGACGCGGACTTTGTCGATCATTTCGGGAAAGCGCGTTGCCCCATTGAGGATGTCGTCTTTGCCGGAGTTGATACAGGGGGCGCAACCCACGCGTGAGAAACCGAGCGAGTACAACGGGTTGATCTGTTCTCGATGGAGCTTCATATAGTCGAAGCACATCTGTTTCGACCAGTCGTAGACTGGGTTATACAATTCGCAATCGTAGTAGCCGTCCCACTCCAGCCATTGGCGATGCGCGCGTGCCGCGGATTCATCGCGGCGCACGCCGGTGAAGCGGGCGTAGTTCCCATCGGGGTGCTGTTCGGCGATCCATCTGCGGATCGGCGCAAGCTTCAACGCTTCGGTGCAGAACTGCGCTTTACGGGATGGGAAGCGGCCCTTGAGAGCGGCGAGTTCCGGGAATGTCAGATCGGCGTTGGGATCGATGCCTTTTTTCTCGCACCACTCGGCGGTGCGGAAGTCGCCGACCTTCGCAGCAATTCTGACGACGGGATGCACATGCTTCGAGTACCAGTCGATGTGCTCGATGGTGAGAGGGTGCTCATTGCCACCCGCGTCCGAGTTCACAAGGACGACACGGGCAGTGCCGTAGCGGTTCAGCATGAACCGCGCGGCTGCCTGCGAATCGATGCCGCCCGAGAACCCACCAATGTAAACGAGTTCGCTCACGCGGCACTCCGGGGCTGCGGCCCGCGCTTACGAGCGCAGAGCGTCTGAAGCGCGCCGAGGATGTGTTGCATCGAAGTGTTGCGGCCATAGAGCACCATGTCCGCGTAGCGGACGGGCGCCAGATCGCCGGCGCGGTCTACCAGCAGCAAAGGCATGTGGTCTGCGACTTCGAGGATGCGGTGGATGAGCCTCCCGGCAAGGTCACCCTGCTGCGCGTGGATGAGTACGCCGCAGACGAAACCCGCACAGCGGTCGCCAGCAACGAGAGACGCTTCCATACTGTTCTCTGTCGCGGTGACTTGATAAGGATGCAAGCGCAGTGCAAAAGCTATTGCCGAAAGCAATTCCCGGTCAGCGCAATAAAGCAGGATGGGCTTTTTCGGTGTCATGGCAGTTAGCTTCCGAATGCCTGGTCTTCGTGGACGTAGCTGATCACGACGCCGAGCGGATTGGTGAGCAGCATGGCGTTCGGCACCTCGTCGCGGAAGCCATAAACGACGTTTGCGGTCCAGCGTTCCCGGCTCTGCTCCTGCTGGTCGCCGGACGAATAGAAGACCTTTTCGAATTCGATGTGGGCACGGTAAGGAGCCTGCCGGGTATCGTCGAGCACGACTGCCTTGATCTCAATGTCCACATTGGGCGCACTGGGGTCGAGCAAAAACGTCTCCAGCGTCTTGGCTTTGTTCACCCGCGCAAGTGTGGCGGACTGCATGTCGTTCGAGAAGAAACTCAGCGACTCGGAAAAGTCGCGCTGGAGCGTGGCATGGTTACGCCCGTAGTAGAGCTGCGCCCAACGTGCAAGGTAGTATTTGCCGACGCGCTCCACGGGGATTTTGGAAAAGTCGGCATAGTTCACGACCTGACCGCGCCCGGCATCGGTGATGGAGATGACGAGCGGCTTCAGCCGCAAGGCAGCCGTCTGTGCCCTGTAGAGGAGCGCAAGCAACACGAGCGCGACGACAGACAGAACCAGCACTGCTACCTTCAAGTAGCTGTTGGTGACGACAGGCTCGGCATAGAGTTCGAGGAATCTGTGTCCTGCTTCAGTCGTGGTGAACGATGTTTTTGTCATGGTGTTATTTCCCCGAGGGATCGATCCAGGTTCCGGCGCGTCCGCTAAGGATCGCGCCTGTCAGTTCCGGTATCTTGTGGAGGCCGTAGATGCAGACGAAGGCCAGCGTGAGCAGCGCGGGCAGCAGCGTGACGATGTTCGAGAGCGAGAGCGTGCCGATCACACCGAACATCCCGACGACGACTTTCGAGAAGATGAAGACGAAGGCGGCGGCTACAACCTGGTAGAAGCTGAAACCGATGAACGCTTTGAACCATCCCCAGAACAGCCAGTCCAGCTTGGGCACGATGAACCACGGAATGAAGATGGGGCCAATGAGCACGCACACAGCCGTGGCGACATAGCCATAGGCGATGACGGCGAAGACAAACGCCTGCATGATCATCAACGCGAGGCTTGCGATCATCCAGGTCAGGTCTTCGGAGAAGCTGAAGATACCTGGAGGCGCACCCAACTGCTTTTCAGCGGCGGTGATGGAATCGACGATTTGCTGTGTGTTGTCGGCCTGAATCTGCGCCGAGAGTTGAATCGCCTCTTTGGTGATGAGGTCGCTGAAGCTGTACCCGACGCCCGGTATTGGCGAGGAATAGTAAGTCAGCATCCCCAGGCCGAAGGAGATCATCAGAATCAGATCGGCGAACTTGGCGAAATGAAATCCGCCGCCATGTCCCTGCGCAGCGGACAGCGCGGATTTCACGCCAAACCAGACAATGAGGATCACGGCCAGGCCACGGAAGATGTCGAGACCCGTGGCCTGAATCGCCGCGCTTTTGGTAGTCAGCAGGTCGTTGATGGCCTGTGAGAGAAAAGTGAGATAGCTCTGGGACATGGTTCACCTTCCAGCCGGGCTGAGAGAAATGGACTGGATGGCATCGGTGATGCCTCCGGTCACCTGTTGCATTACGTTGGAAAAGTTTTGCTGGAAGTAAATGGCTTGGTTGATGAGCCGGTTGCGTTCGTCCAGTTTTTCCTTGGCATCGAGCGCCTGCTGCGCAGCAGCGGCAGCGAGGATCTGGTTGGTGTCCTGCTGCGAATGGATCTGAAGCATCGTGGCCGAGTTGATCTTTGCCAACACGCCGACTTCGGTTTGTAGGCTGGGATCGGTCGAATAGGTATCGGATTCAAGGTTGGCGAGCTTCTGTTGGAAGGTCTGCGAGTCGGACCGTATGGTGCCAAGCGTCGAGAGCAGATTGGTTACATTGGCCTGGCCGATTTCGGAGCTGGCATACTGGTTCTGGACCACGGTCTGAGTGGTGGAATCCATCGCCGACAGGCTGCTCGATGGATAACTCTGCACCTGGATCACCGCGCCGCTGTACGCGGATGCGGCGCGGGTGGGATTGCCTAGATCGAGCGCATTGAGCCACGCGGAGGTGATGCCGGATGTATTCGAGGAAGCGAGACTGGGATTTGAGATGTTGGTCCACTTGGAGAAGTCGGACTGGTAGCGTGCCGCGAGATTCTGCGGCATTTTGGACATCTGGTAGGCGAGGTTGTAGGCCGCGATGACCTGATTCATGGTCTGGTACGCGGTCGTATAAATCTGCTCCTCTTTCTGCAGGTGCTGTTCCCAGTTCTGGAGTTCCGTCGCCCAATGCTGGAGTTCCTGCTCTCCTTGACTGAGTTGCTGAATGGCGTGGGCGCTCTGAGTCGGGTCGTAGACGATGCCAGAACCGAACTGCGCGTGCGCCATAGGCGCGAGCGAAACAGTGAGGACGATGAGCAAGTACGTCAATCTCGACTTCATAAGGACTCCTATTCAGCGCCGGGCCTGTGCCGGCGCGGGTTGCGGGTAGTGACAGGGTGATGGCTTCTTCGGTGGGCGCGAGGGGGAGGCGCAGCCGACGACGAGCACGAGGCCGAAGAAACCAAGGAAAAGGACACGCATCACATCACTCCTGGCATGTCGTGGTTTTCATAAGCCGGGAGCAGCATGTCCTGGGTGATGTAAACCTTGATGCGATGGCCTTCGCGTATCGTGATCGTCGGAGGGATATTGATGAAACGGTCGAGCACGTTGGCGCCGGAGGCGGCAAGGCTGGATGCCATGCCCTGCCGGTACATATCGGAACCACTTTCGGAATAACCGCCATTGGTCGTGGCTTCAGCGGCACCAGAGATGATCCCCAGCGCAATCGATGCACCGAAGATTTGTAAGTAGTGGTTATTGACCTTGTCTTTCAGGCCGGTTTCGCCCACCTGATCGAGACCGTGAAACTGGTCGAGATCGACGGAGTACCCATCCGGCATGAGCAGGCGGTGAAAGACGACGGCAAGGCGTTTTTGACCGAAGCCGGAGACCTTCTGCGCATCGCCAAGAATGAACGTGCCTTCCGGGATGAGCACATGCTGGCGGTCCTGGCTATAAACCGGATTGGTCACCATGACTTTGACAGGCCCAGCAAATTCACCGTCAAGGCGATTCACCAGCGCGGTGTCGATAGTGGTTCCCTCGAAGGCCACAAAGGGCTGGCCGTGCGCGGAATTTACATTCACCTCCGGCGCGCGCTTTTGCCCATTGGCAGCAGCGACCTGCGAAGCCGGAGCCTGCTGCGGCGCCTCCGTTGGACGAGCCGCACTCGGGCGGACAATCGCGTCAGCGGAGTCCGCCGTCGCAGCCGATGGGCGCGGAGTGCCATCATCGGCGGAGACGAGGTTGGACGCAAAGCGCGCTTTGAAAGCCAGAGCCTTTTCCGCGTCCGCAACCGGATCGCGAGGAGGCTCCGTCACAGGTGCCGACTGCGCGGTAAGAGGCGCACCGCCAGTCTGTGCGGGATTTGTCCCAGTCGCCGCAGTTCCAGGCACCGCCGCTGTGCCAGCTTTTTGCGCCTGGGCCTGCTGCTGGTCGGCGCTCAGGTCCCGCTCAAGCTCCTGTATCTTGCGCTGGTTGGCGTCGGTGGACACACCCACCGGCGACGAGGCAGTTTCTTTCGGAGCTGGCTTGGCGTGGTTTTTCGAGAACATCACTGCCAGCAGAATCAGCACGGCAAGGCCAGCCACCACGTAGCCTTGCGCCTGCTTGGGAACCACGCCTTCCGGCAGGATGCGCTTGTCGTGGACTGCCGGGGCCGTTACCTCCGGCTGCGGCGTAGACTGTATTTCGGATGTTTGTTTTTCCTCTGCCATCGGCGCCACCTACTGTCCCTTCCGCTGGAATTCGAGCCGATGCTTGCCGATTTCGAGATACCCCTTGTCCACCACCTTGGGGAGGATGTAAGTGCCATCCTTCAACTGGAAGGTGATGAGATCGGGCTTCTTATCCTTCTCCTCGTAAATGGAGAATTTTTCGGCTGCGGACGACTTGATATAGGTGAACTTGTCATCGTGATAGATCGCGGAGACATCAAAGGGCGGCTCATTGTGGTAGCTGTAATCGAACTTGAGCGCCTGGGTGGGGTACTCCGAACGGAACTCTTCGACAGCAGCGGCAGCGTGTTGTTGTGAGAGCTGCGCCTGGGCGCGCGCCGCATCGACTTCACCGGCCGGCACGAGCCTGATGACGCCGTTGGCGGCGGCCAGCGAGGATGGGTCGGACGGCTCGATGACGACCTTCAGGTCGGGATCGCCGGCTTCGACATCGTCCAACGTGAACGAATACACCGTGCCCTTATCGGTAATCAGGTTTAGGTTGGAATGGATGCCTTCCTTCGCCGGGTGCAGAAAGCAGTAGTTGCCCACGGCGTCGATGATCCAGAAATCCTTGTCGCCGGTGGCGACCTCAAGGATCTTTTCCGTGGGTGGCAACTGGATGAGCGTGGTGTAGCGCATCTTTGCGCGTACACTCACGATGTCGTTGGCGTGGTATTTGACGATGCGGGCCTGTTGCTGACCGTGGGCAACGGTCGCAACCAAGCCCAGCACCAGCGGCAGGATAGGAGAGCGGTTCATCGATTCACCTCGTGTTGTTGAGTGGATTTGGGTAATCGTGGGCGAGCCGGATCAAGCCTTGCTCCGGCCCGAAGCGGGCGAAGTATTCCTGTTTGCGCAGGTTGTCGCGGGCATTATTGGTGGCGATCCAATAAGTCAACGGATCGACTTCAAGCACAAGTTTCTTGGTGCCGTGCGGCTGAATGACCAGCAACTCGCGTTTGGGCACCAGCGACTCCAGCAATTCAAGCTGCGTATCGTTGAACTGGAAGATTTCGCTATATAGCTTGCGGTCGATGTTGGGGTTGGCGAGAAAGATTTTGGTCGGGCAGGATTCATTGACGATATGCAACATGTCTGAAGCGGCAAGCTCCACGACCGACTGTGTTGCCAGCACCATTGCGGCGTTCTTTTTTCTCCAGGTTTTTTCGGCCCGGATGATCCAGTCGCGGATGGTCTTGTTCTTGAGGAATATCCACGCTTCGTCAATGACGAACAGCTTGAACGTCGCCGTGTTCGCGGGCTTCTCGATCTCCGATGAGGCACGCTGCAAGACATAGAAGAGCAGCGGCTCCAGGATGTCCGGGTAGTCCGACCAGCCATCGAAGTTGAAGGTCTGGAAACGCGAGAACGTCAACGTGTCCTGGGGATTGTCGAAGAGATGCCCGAACTGCCCGGCCTGCGTCCACCGATGCAGCCGCTCCCCCAGCGGGCCTAATATGGATGCGAAATTCGTGAGCGTCCGTATTTCGGCGGGCAGCTTGTACGCGCGCTCGATGGCCGCGAACAGGGCCTTTTCGTCATCCGGCGTTAGCTCGTAGCGCCCGCTCGCCTCGATTAGCACACGCAGAAACAGGTACAGGAAGTTTTTGTTTTCGTGGGTCGGTTCCAGCGAGAACGGATTGATGGTGAATCCGGGATTCTTCAGGCCGACATTCAGATAGGTTCCACCGAACACGCGCGTCAGCGATTCGTAGCTGCCGCCGAGGTCGAAGATGAACGTCAGCGGGTCATATTTCTGGGCCGATTGAAGAGCGGTCGATAACGTAAAACTTTTCCCACTGCCAGTCGCCCCGAGCAACAGCGTGTGGGCCACGTCGCCGCTATGGATGTTGAGGTAATACGGCGTACCATGGGTCGATTCGAGCGCGGCCAGATATTCGCATTCCAGATGCGGGTTCCATGTTGCGCCGGTATCGACGGTGAACAGAAAGGACAGGTCGGCATAGTTGGAATTGAGGGCCCACTGTTTGCGCAGGTTGAACTGCCGGTTTCCGGGGATGGTGGCGAAGAATGCATTGAGCAGGTTGTAGCGTTCCTCATATAAAAGGCCATCGTGCTGCGCAAACAACTTCTGGAACTCCGCGACGGCGTGTTCGACTTTGGCCCTGTCTTCGTCATAGATCACGACCGACAGCGTGAACTCGCCGAAGTTCTTTCCCTCCATCCCCAGCGCGGTCAGTGCCGCGCCAAGTTCGGCAACCGCGGCCTCTTTGGAGTCGTCCACCAGCTCATCGCGCGGCCCGGTGCTCTGCCGGTCCTGGAGATTCGAGACGAAGCTGGTTTTGGAGTTATGGTGATGCCGGCGGCGCGAGGCAATTTCCTTGCGAGCCTTTGCGTTGTCTACCGGATGCCATTCGGTCACGACATGGAAGTTCGCCGGGATGTCGAGCAAGCCATTGAGAATCAGTGGCCGGGTCTCGCTGGGCAATTCCTTCAGCGTCAGGACGCGCACATAGTCGTCGTCCACGCGCAGGTAGCCGCGGTGCGCTTCCAGTTCCGAATCGCACATCTGCCAGTCGAGATGACGCGCATCATAGAGCCGCGCATCCTGAATCTTCGAGGGGCGGAAGTTTACGAGACGGCGCAGTATGCGCAATGTCTCCTCCGCCCCTGGCAGCTCGACCGCGGTGAGGTCGTTAAGCTGCCCACTCAAACTTTGTACCTTCTGCTGCAAGCGCAGACGGCCGCGCTCGATCTGCTCGTAGATAAGCGTGCGTTCCTTATTCCCGGAGAACAGGGCGCGCAAGTCGCGCAGCGACGAGCGCGGCTGCTGCGGCAACTGCGACAATGCGTGCAGCAGGCCGGTCTTTTGGTAGCTGCCGTCGATCATCACGACCCAATAGATATCGATGGAATAGAGCCGGTCCGATTTACTGGCCAGGAATGCGCTGCGCTGTTCTACAGCCGCGCGCACCAGCGGGTTGTCATATTCCGCGTGCGGAATCGCGGGCCGGTTGCGCTTGAAGAGAATCTGATAGAGACGGCACCTGTCATCGAGCGAGCGGAAGGCCGCTTCAAGGCGCTTTACCGCGTAATCCCGTCCGGCGCGGTCCAGGCTCTCGTAGTCCACGCCGCCGATTTTGAGTACGCTGCCGAGGTCGCCCGATTTCGTCAGAAAGCAGTGCTCGTCCCAGAACCCGTACAGGTTCACCTGGGCGGGGAACGAGCCTGCCTCTTTCCAATCCTTCGTGATGGCATCAATTCTGTGCATTGCGGTTCCTGACGGTGATTTCCGTGGGTTCCCACTTGAGGGGGTCGTAGCGCCGCCGAAATTTGCTGGAGTTCATGAGCACGCGTAGAATCTCGACATCGTGTTTGGTGGCGCTCCGCGCGACGATCACGCCCACGATGAAAAAGCCGATGCCGCCGACGAGCGAGTGCATCAGGGAGAAGATGGCACCGCCCGTAATCAGCGCGACAAAGAACAGCCGGCGCTCTGCGCCCAGGATGGTCAGCGGGCGGTTCATCGCCTTATAAACTTTGTTCTGCCGTGGACCGCCCTCTGCCATACGCATCCTCCTCTCTTCCTGCTAAGTGTTTTGTATTGTGTTTGTTGGACCTGTCGTCAGGGGATTACGACGGGAACAGCCAGGCCATGAAATTGACCGCCCCTATAGCCATGCCGACGCCGAAGACGATCCCGGCGACGGTCTTTTTCGCCTGGCCCTCTCCGTAAGCGAACATCAGGCCGCCGATCACAATGGCGACCAGTGACAGGCCGGTGGCGATGGTGCCGGTGAACGCGGTCTTCAATACGTTCACCGCGTTATCCCACGGATCGCTGCCGGACGATTGCGCGTACACCGGCAGCGCCGCAAGGAACATCAGGGAGGGAATGGCCCATTTCCGGGAACGTGAATACAGCCACCGGAGGCCGGGCCGTTGGATGGGAAGGACTACCTTCATTGGACAGACTCCTTTCATTTGCTTCCCGGCGAGTGGATACCCCCGGCGAGCAACGTCATGGGGTGAAGGTAGGGCAAATGCAGGCAGGAAAAAGTGGAAGAATTTTCCACTCGGTGTCCAAAATGGACAACTTGTAAACGCCGCGATGGGCAAAGCAGAGCGCGGGATGGTGATATGCGGGAACGTGTTGAATTCATCGCGCGAACTGCGCGGATATGCTCATTCCCACCATGTCAGGCAAAGAATCCGCGGGCACGGCGCGGGTCAAGGCAGTGAGGACAACGATTCAGAATTGCGTTCGCCTTGAGGCGCGGCGGGCACGCGGGCACACTCATCGCAAGGTGGGAATGAGCACTTGAGAGGACCGCTTCTTCGCGGCGATCCTCTCTTTTACGCGGTCCAACCGAGCCGATGCCTGATCGAAGTATTTAGCATCGAGTTCAATGCCGATGTACCTGCGGCCTGTTAGTGCAGCGGCTGCGCAAGTGGAACCAGAACCTGCAAAAGCGTCGAGGATTGTTTCGCCTGAAAGAGAGAAGCTGCGAATCAACGGAACCAGAGCCGCTACGGGCTTCTGTGTCGGATGCAGCTTGTTGCCGCTGTAAGGCATATCCATGACGTCAGGCAGTGGCTGCTTCGGCAACGGCGGTCTGCCCTTTGCAAGTAGGAACGCTTGCTCATGGCGATAGCTGAAGAAGCGGCTCTTCGAACTATAGGTCTTGCGAAATACGATGTGTCCGACAGGCTGAAAACCCGCCTCTTTCCACGCCTCAAAGAAAGCATCGACCTTCGTCCAGCCGTAGAATATGACCGCTACGCGATTCTGCTTCAGTACGCGGTACGCTTCTTTCATAGCTGGCTTGAGCCAGTCGGCTTTCGCGTCGTTCTGGATGGTGCGGCCATCGCGGTCGCGGTAGTTCACCAGATACGGCGGATCGGTCAGAATGAAATCGATGCTGTTTGCTGGCATCTGGCGCATGACCTGGATGCAGTCGCCCTGCGTGATGGTGTTGATGAACTGATTCCGAACTGTAGTTTGTGCTTGCATGATCTTGATCTCCTTTGTGATCCCGGAGTGATCTCTCAGGACACACACCCGGAGGGCGCGAGGGATGGCTGCTCCCAAAGCGGGCGGGATGCTTTTTCGGGGGAGACCTTCAGGGGGAGCCGAAACCCGCAGGGCGTCTGCCGTGCAGTATCGTCTTTGTCACGAACCAGACTGGCGTGGCAGACGAAGCAGAATCCCGCCCGCTGCCGGGCGCAGCCTGCACTTCTCTCGCGGTGTTTGAGAGAACACGCAGGACAAGAGGAGATCTATGCCACTGCAGCCATATGAAGATTCCGGTCGGCGATCCCAGACTCGCAGGGCGGGAGAGGAGGTGTCATGGGAATAACACTGCATAATGGTAGTATTACGGAAACGCGAGTAAGGTGACCACTGCAAAGGCGCTTACTTTCCGGCAATGATCCGCTGTGCGCGCTCGATAGAGGCGAGGGCGACAAAGCTGCTGAGGCTGCGGCGTTCCTGCTTCGCCGCCTTCTCCAGCAGCCGACGTTCTTCCTGGGTGTAGTAGGAGAACACTTTCGCTCCAAGTGGGGTCTTGCCGGTGCGCCGGGAAGGAATGTGATCCCTTTTGGCCACCGGACTCAATGGTACTACTGTGCTGCACAGCAGAGGTATTATTCGAACGCCATTTTGCAGGAATGGGCGCTTCCAGGCCAGGGTATCCGGCAAGCGAAACCTGGTTCGCTATGATTAGGAATCAAGCACCGCGCCATTACGGAACATGGAGTTTGCTATGGCTAAGAGCAGAAATCGGGATATCTTCCCTTCGCCAGATCAGTCACAACCCCACAAGGCCCTGTTGTTTGAACTTAAGGGAAGAAGAGATGCAGAGGACGGAATCGCGGCGACCGTCTCCACGGAAATGATCGCCGCGCTCAGCATCGAGGAAGTGGTTGCCTATGTGCGAGGACGTCAGCCAAGCGTCGAGATCGTGGAATTGAAGTTGCTTGGCAAGGTGCAGGTGCTGTCCAGCTCAGAGCATCTGACGTAGTTCCTACGTGCAGCTTCGTTCACGATGCCAAATCTCACGGCTTGAACTCGCCTTGTGGAACCACTTCAGAATAGATTTTTCAGGTTACGGCGGCCATCGACGATCCTGACGATTTCAACGGCATTGACCGGGCCTTCGTCGGTGTCGGGATGTGTTTCATAGAGGACCAGATACGGCCCCTCGACGAGAACGCGAGTCGAGGACCGAATGTCCGGCCTGCGCTGGTAAAGGCGCGGATTAAGGGCGAGCATTTCCACTCTTGACTGCAACCTGGAGAGGATTCGATCCGCCGCGTCCGGATTGTCGAGGGCGATGAAGTAATAGATGTCGAGCAGGTCTTCTTCAGCCTGCGGAGTCCACAGAAGTTCAGCGTGCATGAGGTTGCGCTTCTTTCGCTTTCGCCAGCCGCTTCCGGCCCTCGCGTTTCACCTTGTCGAAATCGACCTTTCTGGCAGGTCCGCTGGCTTTGCCCTCATCCCACAGTTGCCGTAGCTGCCTGATGTCTTCCTGGCGCAGTTCGCGCTTGAACTGCCAGTCACGGATCGCTTCACGGACGATTTCGCTGGTGGTGGCATATTCGCCGGTATCGACAGCGGCTTTGAGCGCGCCGACCTGTTCGCCGGTCAGCGCGATACTCACTTTTTGAACCTCGGGCATGGTGACGTCTCCTTGGAGCATATCTTACTACTTCTCCGCAAGAAGTAGGCTATCAATAGTTGTCCATTTTGGACACTGAGTGGAAAATTCTTCCACTTTTTCTGTTGGCAATCCGCTCTACGCTCTCCCTTGAAATCGCCAGATTTGAGGGAACCGCGTGGGGACCAAGCGTGCCAAAAACGATACCGGCTCACCGCTGGAGAAGCGGCCCGACACCGCTGCGCGCGGAGGTGCCAGGAGCCATCCCATCAAGTTGAATCCGGCCCTCAAGTCCTGGCTGGACAACGTCATCATCCCCGCGCTGGTGGAGGAATACCTGGCTGAAATCGAGCAGAAAAATAGACTTGCGATCACTGGCGGCTCAGAGGTACGTTCCAACAAGGAGGGTGAGAAATCATGATCTTACGTTGCGCCGCCTATGCCCGCTATTCCAGCGATCTCCAGAGCCCGCTCTCGATTGACGACCAGCTTCGGATCTGCCGCGAATACGCGCGGTCTCACGGGTTTCTCTTCCTCGAAGAACATATCTATGCCGACGAAGCATTGAGCGGCGTCGGCGCGGACCGTCCGGGTCTGGGCCGCTTGTTGAATGCGGCCCTTTCGCCTGCACGTCCCTTCGACATCATCCTCCTCGACGACAGCAGTCGCCTCGCGCGGAACACCAAAGATGCATTGAGCATCTTCGAACGGCTCAACTTCGCCGGTATCCGCCTGATTGCGGTAAGCCAAGGCATCGACTCCGATAACGAGCAGGCGCAGGTGCTCGTGACCGTTCACGGAATGGTGGACAGTCTGTACGTTAAGGAGCTTGCCAAGAAAACCCATCGTGGCCTGGAAGGGCTGGTTCTGCGGGGCCAACATGCAGGCGGGCGCTGCTACGGCTACGATTCCGCTCCGGTGGATGGCGCAACCGGAAAGCAACTGGTCATCAACGAGAACGAGGCGAAGGTCGTCCGCCGCATCTTCGAGATGTCGGCCAGCGGGCAGTCGCTCAAGACCATTGCGAAGACCCTGAATCGCGAATGCGTTCCCTCCCCGAGACCACGCAGCGGAAAGAAATATGCAACGTGGTGCCCGACCTGCATCCGGGAGATGCTGCGGCGCGATCTCTACGTGGGGAAGGTGATCTGGAACAGTTCTCGCTTTGTGAAAGTACCGGGCACGAACAAGCGTGTCCGTCGTGCGAGGCCGGAGAGCGAATGGCGCATCGTGGCTCACCCGGAACTTCAGATCGTCGGCGACGAGCTATGGCAGCGCGTGCAGGAACGGCAGAAACGTATGATGGCCATGTACAGCGGCGCGAAGAAGGGCCTGATACCGCGTTCGGTTACCAGCCCCTATCTACTGAGCGGCATCCTGAAGTGCGGCGAATGCGGCGGGAATCTGATCATCATCACTGGATACAGTTCTTACGGGCACTATCCGCAGTATGGATGCTCTCAGCACTTCAATCGCGGCGCATGCTCCAATGCGATGTTGATCCGGCGCGACTGGATCGAAGAGAAATTGCTGGACGAGTTGCAGAACCAGGTTTTGAAGCCCGAGGCCATCGACTATGTCCTGAACGAGTTCGGAACCCATTTGAAGAGCGCGTTTGCCAATCTCTCGAATCAGATGGCGCAGATGCGTGAGCGCAGGCAAAAGCTCGAAGGGGAATTGAAGCGGTTGGCCCAGACTGCGGCGGAAACGGGGCCTTCGGCGTTTCTCGTGGCAGCGATCCATGAGCGGGAACAAATGCTCCGCGAGATTACCGACCAGCTTCTTGCTGGCGGGTCCGGCTCGGTCGATGCTCACATGTCGGAGATTCGGAACTTCATTACGCGGCGGTTGGGGGATCTCCGCACCCTGCTGGCCAGGAAGCCTGTTGAGGCCCGGAGTGAATTGCTGAATCATGTATCGGAGATCAAGATGATCCCGCAGAGCGGAGACGGGAAGCCACACTACGTCGCCGAAGGAAGCTGGCATCTGCTTGGGATTGAAAGCGATAGCTCTGATGGAGCCTTTACGCAAATTCGGATGGTTGCGGGGGCTGGATTTGAACCAGCGACCTTTGGGTTATGAGCCCAACGAGCTACCGGGCTGCTCCACCCCGCAAATACAGTTTACCAACTGCCCTTACGGGGGTCAAATGCACGGGTCGCCGGCGACCTGAGCAGGGTGTGTCCTCCATCCGGTAAACTGCTGAGAACCCTGGAAATGCAGCGAGGACGCGCGCAAATGTCTCAACTTTATATCGTTGTTCTGGTCATCATTGCTCTTGCGCTGCTGGCAGTTGCCCTCTACCGCACATCGCAGGTGAAGACCAAGGCCGACTACCTGGTGGCCGGCCGGTCGCTTCCTGCCGTGGTCCTGGTGCTCACACTGCTCACCTCATGGATCGGCGCCGGCTCACTCTTTGCCGGGGCAGAAAACGCCTACAAGAACGGTTTTGCCGCGCTGTGGCAGCCGGCCGGCGGATGGCTGGGCCTGCTGCTTATCTACTTCATCGCGCCCCGCGCGCGCAAATTCGCCCAATTCACTTTGCCCGACCTGCTCGAGGCCCGCTATAACCAGACGGCGCGGGTGCTGGGCACCATCGCCATCCTCATCGCCTATGTCGCCATCACCAGCTATCAGTTTCGCGGCGGCGGCGACGTGCTGCATCTCATCTTTCCCGACACCATCACGCCCGAACTCGGCACGTACATGATTGCCGCGTTCGTCATCCTCACCACGGCCATGGCCGGCATGTCGTCGGTGGCCTATATGGACGTGGCCATCGGCACACTGGTCACCGTCATCTGCATCATCGCCGCGCCCATGCTCTTTTTGCATGCCGGCGGATGGGCCGGGCTGCACGCGGCGCTGCCGCCGGAGTACTTCCAGGTGCTGGGCAACTACCGCATGAGCCCCGATCATGTGCGGCAATCCGCCGGCATGGGCGTGATCCGCGGCCTGGAGTTCCTGGTGCCCGTAATGCTGCTCATGCTGGGCAACCAGGTGATGTACCAGAAGTTCTTTTCCGCAAAATCGGAGAAGGACGCGCGCATTTCGGTCGTCGGCTGGATTCTGGGCACCGTGCTGCTGGAGACGCTGATCGTGGCCATCGCCGTCTTTGGCCGCGCGCTCTACCCCACCGGAGAAGTGGCGCTGCATCCGCGCGAGATCATTCCTTACACGGCCCGCCACGGATTGCCCGCCGTCATGGGTGCGCTGTTGCTGGGCGCGGTTTTCGCCAAGGTCATCTCCACAGCCTCGAACTACCTGTTTTCCCCGGCCACCAACCTGGTCGAGGACGTTTTTGTCCGCTACATGGCGCCCGACGCCTCGAACAAGCGGGTGCTGATCGTCTCCCGGCTGGCGGTGGTGCTGCTGGGCTGCTGGGCGCTCTACCAGGCGGTCTATGCCGAAAGCATCCTGGAGAAGATGCTCTATGCCTACACCATCTACTCCGCCGCGCTGACGCCGGTGGTGCTGGCCGCCTTCTACTCCAAGCGCGCCACAGCCTGGGGCGCCGTGGCGGCCATCGCCAGCGGCACGGTCGTCACGCTTGTTTGGGACATTCCGGGCGTGCGAGCGTTCTTCCCGCCTATCCTGGCCCAGCGCGACGCCATCTTCCCGGCGCTCTTTGCCGCCGTTCTGGCCCTGATCGCAGTCAGCCTCTTCACGCCCAAGCCGGCGCCGGAACAATTGGCACAGTTCTCGGACTGATGGATTTTCATTTGTTTTGCGCCGCCTTGCGATGAAACCATCCGTTCGAACAAAGACTGACCTCCGAGCCGGACCATGGCTGCAATAGGGAGTTACCGATGAAAGTCACGATGATCGGCCACAGCACGGTGCTGATCGAAGCCGCCGGAATCAGGATTCTTACCGATCCTTACTTTGGCCTCCGGGGCAATACCGCCTATACAAGACTCGCGCCTCCGTTCAAGACCAGGGAAGAACTGAAGTCGGCCGATCTGGTTCTGGTTTCGCACCATCATTGGGACCATACGGATGCTCTCTTCTTTCGCTCCCTGGCGGCAAAGACGCCCGTGGTTGCGCCGCGAGCCGCCGCCTGGGTTACCCGGATGCTGGGCGCAAAAAACGTTCTGGGCCTAGAAAAGTGGGAGCGCAGGCAGTTGGACGCCGTCTGCGTCACCGCGGTGCCCGCCTGGCATCTCGCGATTCCCTGCGGCTACGTCATCGAGGCCGAGAGCCGGCAAATCTATTTCGCGGGAGATACCTATTATGGCGGCTTCATGCAGGAGATCGGCAAAAGATTCCACCTCGATCTGGCCTTGATGCCGGTCACCACCTTTCGCATTCCCATGACCATGGGAGAAAAGAGCGCGGTGCGTGCGGTGGAAGCGCTTTCGCCCCGAACCACGATTCCGATTCATCTCGGCATCGCTCCCCGCGCCCCGCTGCTGCGGACCAAAGACAGTGCGGAAGGGTTCAGGAAGCGCGTTCTCGATGCCGGATTGAAGACCGAGGTCGTCATCCTGCGCGAAGGCCAAAGCTGGGAATTACCGAGATAGCTGCGGTGCTGGCCTTCTGGGCCGAGCGCAGCAGAGTCGAAGAGCCTGCGGTCGTTTTTGTCTTTTCCCGTTGTGACCCAATAGAACCGCATCGATAAATCCCAATAAAATACCTACCCTGTCGCCGCAACCCGGCTTACACTGTCGGTGGAAACGCCGTGACGCCATGCCTGTCGCCCAACTGACTCTGGAAATCCGCATCGAGCATGCCCAGTCGCTCAAGGACCGGCGGCAGGTGGTGCGCTCGCTCAAGGACCAGTTGAAGCAGGGCTTCAATATCTCCGTTGCCGAGATGGACGAGGCGGTCACCTGGCAGTCGGCCACCATTGGCGTGGTGGCCATCTCGCGCTCCCGCGATTACCTGCATGGGCTGGTCGAAGAGGTGGAGCGCGCCGCCCGCCGCATGATCAACGAACTCGGCGCCGAGTTGGCCGATTCCTTTTGGGAGTACATCGAGAGCTAAGCAGATAGCGCCGCAAAAGCGCAGCCCTAGGGCTTTGCGCCCGTCCCCGCCGCGTGCTGCGCGATGGTGCCCGCCACCACCCGTTCGAAAACCGACACCACAAACGGCTCATCGATCTGTTCGTGGCGGATAATCAAGCGAGTGAGCAGGGGACCGACAATCGTATCCAGAAAGACGCTCACTTCAGTGTCCGAAGGAAGTTGCCGCGTCTTGATCGCCTCTTTCACGACCGCCCGAATATCCTTCTCGCGCGGCGAGTACACACGTTCAAAGAATTCCTTGCGCAAGATCGGATTGTCCTGGATGGCCGTCAGCAGGCGCGCGACGACGATGCCGTCTTTGCCGGTGAAAAAACGCCCTATCTGAAGCACATACTCCTTGAGACGCTCCAGGGGAGATCCCATTTCCGCAAGAATCAGCTCCGGGTCGGCCTTGTGAAGAAAGGCCTCGAGCAGCAGCGCCTCTTTCGTCGTCCACCACCGATAGACCGTGGCCGTGCTTACGCCGGCCTTCCGCGCGATGTGAACAGTCGAGATCTCGGCGATCGGCTTGGTTTGCAGAAAGCTGTAGGCCGCGTCCAAGATGGACACGCGCGAGGCTTCGCTCCGCGGCCTTCCGGCGGAACGTTTCGCTTCGGGCTCTTTTTGAGCAGTCTCTCGGCCCACGGCATCCTCCGGCTCAGTGTAGTATGATGATTATATACGAAACAGATCGTTTCGTTTTGTAATTGACCACAACGGAGTGACGATTGACCGCCTCCCAGCCAGTTCAAGAGTGGAAGCCCAGGTACAATCCCTGGCTGGTTGCCGTTGTTGTCGCGATCGCTTCGTTCATGGAGGTGCTGGACACCAGCATCGCCAATGTGGCGCTGCCGCACATTTCAGGCAACCTGGGCGCAAGCCAGGACCAGGCCACCTGGGTGCTGACCACCTATCTGGTAGCCAATGCCATCGTTCTGCCCATCACCGGATGGATTTCCTCCGCGGTGGGCCGCAAACGATTTTTCCTCATCTGCATTGCTCTTTTTGCCGCCAGTTCCTTGCTCTGCGGGCTGGCTCCCAGCATGACCGTCCTTCTGCTCGCCCGGGCGCTTCAGGGAGCGGGCGGAGGCGGTCTGCAGCCGATGTCGCAGGCCATCATGGCGGATTCCTTCCCGCCCCGGCTGCGCGGAGCTGCTTTTGCGCTGTACGGCATCACGGTGCTGGTCGCCCCGGCGCTGGGACCCACTTTGGGCGGATGGATCACCGACAACTACTCCTGGCGCTGGATCTTCCTGATCAACCTGCCGATCGGACTCATTGCTCTGGCGCTGGTCTTCAAATTGGTTGAAGACCCTCCATTTCTGCGGCGGTTCAAGGCCGGCGAGATGCACCTGGACTCCATCGGTCTCTCGCTGCTGGTCCTGGGTGTCGCCGCGCTCCAGATCTTTCTGGACAAAGGGCAGGAAGACGACTGGTTCGGCTCCAACTTCATTACAACGCTGGTCGCCATTTCTCTCGTCTGCCTCAGCGCTCTCATCGTGTGGGAGTGGCGGCACAGGGCGCCGCTCATCGACGTCAAGTTATACCGGAGCTTCAATTTTTCCAGCATCAACCTGATGATGTTCCTGGCCGGAGCCGTCGCCTTTTCCTCCACCGTCCTTATGCCCCAGTTTCTCCAGACGCTGGCGGGCTACACCGCGCAGCAGGCGGGCCTGGTTGTCTCGGCCGGTGCTGGCATTCTCTTTGTCACCATGCCCGTGATCGGCATGTTGACTTCCAAACTGCCGGTGAAGTACCTGATCGCTTTTGGCTGGTTTCTCTCCGCCACCGGGTTGTTTCTCTCCACCAAGCTGCTTACTTTGGGCGTGAGCTTTCAGGTCGCCTGCGGAATCATGCTGTTGCAGTATGCGCCCCTGGGCTTTATCTTCGTCCCGGCCATCACGGCCTCGTATTTTGGCATTTCCCAGGACCGGAGCGACGAGGTCTCCGGGCTCACCAACTTCATCCGCAACATCGGCAGCAGCGTGGGCGCTTCGGTGGTCACCACCGTTCTCGCCCGCCGTCAGCAATTCCATTTGGTCCGGTTGAGCGATCATTTCAGCCCAGGGGCTCCCGTCTTGAGCCTGACCTTTCAGGCCCTGGCGTCGCGGATGCACGGCATGGGCAGTTCAGCGGGACCGGCCGCCGGCCTGGCCCTGATCTACCAGTTTCTGGCGGGCCAAGCGGCCGCTCTTTCCTACATCGACACCTACGTGGTTCTGGGCTCCGGATCGGTCGCCATGTTCTTCCTCTCGTTCCTGCTCCAGTCGAACGATCCCAGGCACACCGAGCAGCATTCCGCGCATTGATACCGGCTTGCGGGCAAATGCCCCGATCCGATTCCATTGCGCCTCTCCCGCCCTGCCGGCCAATCTCTGCTATCCTGAATCGTTTAGCCCCAACGAGGAGCAAGAGGTTATGCCGGAGCACAGAGGGCGCAAGCATCATCAGGACCGGGTGGCGGAGACGCTGCGTCTGGAGATTGGCGCCATGATCGAGGGCGAGCTCTCCGACCCGCGCATCGGTTTCTGCTACGTAACCGAGGTGGCGTTGAATCCCGGCGGCAAATCCGCGCGGGTTTACGTGGCCCTGGACAACGCGGTTCCCGACATCGCCAAGGCCGAAAAGGACACCGTGGCCGGCCTTGAGGCCGCAAAAGGCTACATTCGCTTCGAGTTGAAGGAGCGGATGGGCGTGCGCCACGTGCCCGATCTCAGCTTCCTTGCCGACCGCTCGGGCCGTTTCCAGGCGCGCATTGAAGAGCTGATGAACCGCTCGCGCAAGCGGCAAAAGTCCGCGGCCGAGCCAGCCCCCGAGCCGGCGCCATCGCTGCCGCCGGAACCGGAGGCTCCGGCCGAGTAACCGCGCATGGATGCGGCCCTGTTGAATCCAGCTCTCGAGGCGCCCGCCGCCGGCTGCGCGCTCGATGGACCTTTGTTCCGCGCGCGATGAAATTCTTGCTCAGTTGCGCTCCTCGATGGCCCGATTCAACGGCGGCTTTGCATGAGAGCCCTTGAGATTCCGGGCGAATCTGTTAGCCTTGTCCCTGTTGAAACCGAGCGCCAACTCCGCGCTTGTTGCAAGCATGGACTGCAACTGGATCGGGGCAGCTCTCCGCAGCCGTCCTGAACAAAGTCGAATCCCTCATTCTGCGCAGAACGGGCAATGGCCCGTCCGTTGGAGAAACGCCGCACGTGGAAACTTCTCTGGAACCCTCTGCTCCGGATCCGCCCAAAGGCCGGCGCAAACGGCTGCCCAAATGGGCCATCGGCTACCTGGAGCCTTTTCTGGAGCCTACCCGCCCGGATTCGCCTGAAGAGCTGCACTGGCGCCTGCCCCCTTGGCCGGGCGTTTGCGAAGCGGTTCTCTTTCTTGCCTTCTCGGTCTTTTTTCTCGCCTACGGGCTCACTCCCATTCTGGGCGGCGACGGTCTTGGCCTGGTGGGCGCCGACGAGCCGCGCTATGCGCAGATCGCCCATGAAATGCTGGGCCGGTTCGACTCAGCGCACACCGTTAAAGACCGCCTGAGCGCCTGCGTCACTCCTTATCTCTACGGCCATCCCTGGCTGGAGAAGCCGGCGCTCTACTACTGGCGGGCAATGTTTCTCTTCCAGGACTTCGGCGTTCACGACTGGAGCGCGCGCCTGCCCTCCACCACCTTCGCCTTCATCATGGTGGCGCTCATTTATCTGCATATGCGCCGATTCCGGCCGGGCGGCCACATGGATTCGGCGGTCATCACCATGGCCTGCGCGGCCATCATCGGCTTCTCCCGCAGCGCCTCCACCGACATGCAGATGGCGGCGCCGCTGGCCATTGGGCTGCTCGGCTGGTACGCCTGGTACGAGACCGATTCCAAGTTCTGGCTCTACGACATCTACTTTTTCACCGGCCTGGCCACGCTGGCCAAGGGGCCGGTAGCGCCGTTTCTGGCCCTGGTCATCATCTCCGCCTTTGCCTTCCTGCGCCGCGAGTGGTCCATCCTGCGCCGCTCCTTCTGGTGGCCGGGAATGCTGCTCTATTTCGCCATGGTGCTGCCCTGGTTCATCGCCGTCCAGCATCAGAATCCCACTTTTTTCCGCGAGTTCTTCCTGGAACACAACCTGGAGCGCTTTGGCACCAATCGCTACCAGCACGTGCAGCCCTTCTGGTACTACCTGGTGGTGGTGGTGCTGGCCATGATGCCGTGGACGGTGATCGCGGTGCGGGCCCTGATCGACGGCATCCAGACCTCGGTGGCCGAGTGGCGCGCGCGCCGGGCCTGCCACTCGAAGCCCTGCGCCGGCCGTCCCGGCGATGCCTTTCCCGAGTTTCTGGTTCTGTGGGCGCTCATTCCCATCGTCTTCTTTTCCTTCTCCCAGTCCAAGTTGCCGGGTTACATTCTGCCCTCGATTCCTCCCATCGCGATTCTCACCGGCGATTACCTCTTCCGCCGCCGCAAGCCGGGGCTGAGCCGCTGGGTGCTGGCGGGCCACGCCGTGCTTTGCGGGGTCATGACCATGGCCGCGCTGCTGTTGCCCTGGTTTGTGGCTCACGGCCGCCAGATGCCGCCCGTTCATGCGCTTGTCGCGGCTCTGCTGGCCGCCAGCGGCGCCGCGCTCCTGATTGTTGTCGTGGTGAATGGCTTCGGCCTGGCCCGCCTCCGCCTGGTGACAGCCGGCGTGCTGGTGGTGCTGGTTCTGTTCCTGTACGGTGTGGGCCCGTTCTTCGGCATTCCCGAGGTGGGGGCCACCAAGCGCGTCGTTCACCTGCTTGACCGCTCCTACTCCGCCCGTCCGCTGGCTGCAAAACTGGCCACCCTGGCCCCCGGAGACGAGACCGTCGCGGTCTTTCGCGTCCGGCGCGACGTGGAATATGGGCTTGCGTTCTATCGCAATCGCGAGGTGGTCAACTACGAGCAGAGCGGCGTGCCCGACGAGCAGCACCTGCTGGTGGTGCGGGTGACCGGCCGCGGCGGCGTGGACCTGCACACTCCGGCGGCTCTCGAGGAGTATCTTGAAGGCCGCCACTATGAACAGCTCTTCAGTTGGCCGGAGCAGGATCTGGTGGTCTATCTGGTGGGCAGCCGGTAAGCTGATAAGCTTAACTTCAAGTTACACTTGGTCGTAACTCGCGGCCAAGCCGCCGGGAGGCGTGTTTCATCATGCGCGTCTACGGGAGCCTCGTCTGATTCAAGCCTGACCCGCATTCCGAACGGGGCTGGCCGCATCCAATGGGTGGGAGAGATGGCATCGGGCGCCTCCATGGAGATCCTCGATCTGCGGCACTTCGCGGCGCCGGCGCTGCGTCCTGTGCTGGATGCGGAGGGGGAGCTGTGGAAGCAGCGCCTGCACTGGGACTATCGCCCCTCGACCCGGCTGCTGATGCAGTATCTCGACAGCCACATGCTGCCCGGCTATGCGGCTCTGGAAGAAGGCCAGGTCACCGGCTATGCCTTCTGCGTCTACGAAGAGACCAAGGCCGTCATCGGCGATGTCTTTGCTCTGCCCGGCCAGCAGACTGACTCCCACTCAGGGCCGATGCCAGCCTGCATCACCGAGGAGATTCTGCTCCGTCATCTCTTTGAGACGCTGCTGAACTCGCCGCAACTGGACCGCATCGAGTCGCAACTGCTGTTGCACCCCGCGGGCGCCCACACGGCCGCCTTCCGCAATGCCGGCTTTCAGGTCTTCCGCCGGCTCTTCATGGTGCAGTCTCTGCGCGGTTTGTGGAATCCGCCCCGCGTCGACCTGCCGGACAACCTGATCCTGCGCCCCTGGCGCGATGAGGACATGCTCGGCGCCAGCCGGCTCATCTCCGAGGCCTATCGCGACCATCCCGACAGCTTCATCAACGACCAGTACCGCTCGGTTTTCGGCTCGCAGCGCTTTCTCCACAACATCGTCCGCTACTCCGGCTGCGGTGTTTTTTCCCCGCTGGTTTCGCACGTGGTGGTCGAGCGCACGACCCGCGAACTGGTGGCTCTGATCCTGGGCTCGCGCGTAAGCCCGGAGAGCGGCCACATCACCCAGGTCTGCGTTCATCCCGAGTTCCGCCGCCGCGGCCTGGCCCGGTTGCTGCTCTCCGTGGCCGCCTTCTGCTTCATGCGCCAGGGCGTCGCCGAAGTCTCTCTCACCGTAACCGAGGCCAACTCCGAGGCCATCGATCTGTACCTCGCCGAGGGGTACACCTGCGCGCACAAATTCGACGCCGCCGTCTGGCAGCGCGAGACGGAAAGAATCGACTGAGGGAAGCAAAAACAGGAAAAGCGGCGGGAGGCCGGATGGATTCCCCCCATCCTGTCTCCCGCCGCCGAAGATAACGCCAAACGGTCCTATTTGGCTTCAGCCGGATGGGCCTGGGCTGCCGGCTTGGGCTTGGCCGCCGGAGTGCCGATCTGGGTGTCGAATCGCTGGCTCGCCGGCGCAATCGCCGTGGCCGCTCCGCTCAGATCGTAGTTCACAAAGACGCGGCGTTCCCCAACGTTCTCCAGTTCGAGAAAGGTGCGGGTTCCCGGCAAGGCGCGGGAGTTGGTAATCGACACGCCGGAGCCGTTCTTGAGCGCGATCGCCGCGCCGCTGCCGGCCTGCGCCTGCCGCCCCTCAAAGCCGTCGATGGTGAGGTCCTTGAACTCCTCTACGCGCAGCCCGTCGGAGTAGTAATCCGGGATCTGGTTGGCCCAGTCGACGGTCACGTCGCGCATCCGCAGCCCGACCACCTTCCTGGCATACAAGGCCGGAATGTCGCTCTTGACGATGGCGTCGTGCCGGGAGAGCGCGGTCCAGCGCAGGTCCAGATTGCCGCCCACGCTCTCGCTCAGCTCCGGCTTGGGCGCGATCATGTGCAGGTGAACCCCGTTCATCTCCACGCCGACGATCGGCGTGCCTTCGCCGCCCCACAGCAGCGAGCCGTTTTCCGCTTCGGCGGTGATGTTGTTGAAGACCACGTTGCGGACCCTCACGCCGCAGGCAAGGCCGGGCGCGCAGGGCTGCACGGCGATGTAGATCGGCTCCGCCTTGCCCCACCAGTTGCCGGGAATCATCCGCGTCCGCATGACGATGTCGGAGAAGGTCACGTCCTCGGTCGCCCGGTTGTCCTGGCCCGCATAGCCGGCAGCGAAGACCGCGATGCCGCGATTGGTGTCCATGCTCAGGCCGGTAAAGGTGCTCAGCTTGGTGCTCTCCAGGCGGATGGCCGCCGAGCGCGAGGCGATGGAGCAGTTGCTCACGTTGACGTGTTCGCTGCGCACGATGGCGAAGCCGTCGTCGCCGGTATCGATGTTGCAGTTGGAGATGCGCACGTGGCGGCATTCCATGCAGTCGATGCCGTCGTTGTTGGGCACCCTGGGATCGTTCAGGATTTGGATATCGCTGATTGCCGCGCCTTCCACGTCCTGCAGGTGCAGCGTCCAGTTCGGCGACTGGCGCAGGGTAATGCCGTGCAGGCGCACGTTGGAGCAGTGGAAGAAGACAATCAGCGTGCCGGGCCGTCCGTCGGGCTCGACCGGGCCGTAATCCAAGGCATTCATGGCGGCGCCGTATTTTTCGGCGTTGCGCACCCGGGCCGGCTCGTAGTCGATGCCTCCGTGCGATGTCTTCAACTCCATGAAGGTGTCGCCCTGGCCGTCGATTTCGCCCTGTCCCTCGATCGAGACGTCGTCCGCGTTCTTGGCGATTAACATGCCCAGCACCGCGCCTTCTCCGGTGATATCGACCCCGTAATTGCGGGCAAATCCGAAGGGAGGGCTGGGAAGGTAGTCGTGAATGTTATGGCTGCCGACCAGCGCGGCGCCGCTCTCGAGATACAGATGAATGTGGCTGTAGAGCTGCAACGTGCCGATGACGTAACGGCCCGGAGCAAAGTAGACCGTGCCTCCGCCCTGCTTGACGCAGGCGGCAATGGCACCAGAAATGGCGGCGGTGTCGAGGGTGACGCCATCCCCCTTCGCGCCAAAGGCGCGCACGTCGCAAACCGGGAAAGACTGAGCATGAAGGGCGCTCGCCAGAAGCAGAACAAGCAGCGGCAGAAACAGCTTTTTCAAGGAGATACCTCGCGGTGGATTCTCGATCCATCATAGCCCGCGCGCGGCGGATGGACCATAGGCCGGGGGGTTGAAATCGGAGGGTGAGCAGGGGGCGTGAGGGATAGAGGCTGGGCGCCCGATCCTTGTTGTCATCGCGGAGCGAACGGAGCGAGTCGAAGGACCTGCGGGTGGTGCTTCCTGGCGCAAGGGCAGGACGGCAAAAATCGCAGTGGTGAGCTTAGCGCGCGATGAGGAACATCAGCCAGCTCAGCACCACCGCCGAGCCGACGAAGAGCACAAAGCAGTAGATCCCGTAGCGGACCATCCGCCGGGGCGTTTCGCGCTGCGTGATGCCGAAGACAACGGACGCGAAGAGGGCGAAGAGCACAACCGCCGCAAAGTGAGAGGGCCGGAACACTAGGATTTCCTCCCGGTGCGAAGATTGTGGGCGTCCACGGCGGCAATCACGTTTAACAGGCCGGCCACCACGATAAAGCGCGTGCCGTAGTCGGCCGTGGTCACCTGCACCTGGTCCGCGCCCAACCCCACAACCCGGCTGAGGATGTAAAGCAATCCATTGCCCAAGTCGCCGGCCAGGCCGAGAATGTCGAGAATGTCGTGTGCGCCGGCGTAGAGCTTGCCCTGCATGGCGATTCCCAGCGCAAACATGCCCAGAATCGATGCCGCCAACAGCGTCCCGCGGCCCCACTTGCGCAACAGAAAATGCCCCGCGCCGGGAACCAGCCAGCCGGCGATCAAGGGAAGATACTCAAACCCTTGTTCCGCCGCCGCGTTCTTGTTTTGTCCAGTTGCCATGCTTTTTTGACTATACCGCACCGAGGCCGGGAGCCGGGCGGCGCGTTTCCCTTGGCGTCACCCGCTTCCACCCCGCCGTCCTTTGCTTTATTGAGGCAGGCCGTGGTGATCGACGCTGATCACGCGCGTCACTTTCCACACGCCGTCTTTCAACTGCCAGATGTGGACGAACTTCGCCTCGCCCGGCGCATCCGGCTGCATTCCGGGGTGGTAAAAGCGGTGAACGCCCATCTCCACCGCGCCGTAGCCGTGGATCGGGTACACCTCCAGGGTGCCCGGAACCAGCTCGCGGCGCACCTTGCCGCAAATGTTGTTCCTCACGCCGTCGATGGTCTTCTGTTTACCGACAGCCAGCCCGCCCTGATCGTGATAGAACTCCAGGTCATCGGCCAGGGACGAGCCGAACTTCTCCAGATCGCAGCGGTTATATGCGTCGAAGAGCGCGGCATCCAGCCCGGTGATGGTTGCGACCAGTTCGCTGGAGGCCTGTGCGCCCGGGTTCGACTCCGGCTTTGCCTGGCCGCTGGCCACAAAGCTCCCAATAGCGAGTGCGGGCACGAGCAACAGCATCGTGCGCACCAGGAAACGCTTGTTCATCGGACGGTCGCCCTCCTGAAGGATATCGATCCCCACAAGAGTACGAACGCGTCGCCCCGCAGGTTCCTGTCAATCTCCAGTCAAGAACGGCGCGGGCATCCCCACGGGCATTTCCTAATCCCTGTTTCCTACTCCCAAATCCCTATATCCTCACCAGTTCCCGCTGAATGCGCCCCGTCACCCAGGCCCTCAGTTGCGCGGTGAGCATATCCACCTCGCTGCGCACGCCGAAATCGGGCAGATAGATGCCCGGCTCGACGGAGAAGCAGGTATGGGGCAGCAGGCGGCGCTCGTCGTGGGTCTCCAGATTGTCGAGATGCGCGCCGGGGCCGTGCAGTTCCTGGGCGATGTTGTGGCCGGTGCGATGGGTAAAGAACGCGCCGAAACCGGCCCTCTGGATCACCCCGCGGGCCGCATCGTCGGCCTCGAAGCCGCGGATTGCGCGCCCCTCGGCGAAAGCCTTCTCCACGGTGTCGATGGCCGCGTCGCGGGCATTGCGCACCGTCTCGAAGACCATTTGCTCCTTGGCCGACGGCTCGCGCCCCACTACCCCCGTCCAGGTGATGTCGTAGAAGACGCTGCCCGGCTTGTCGACTTTGGCCCAAATATCGATCAGCACAAAATCGCCCATGGCGATGGGGGCGGAGCGCTCGGCGGTGGGCTCATAGTGGGAGTCGGAGCTGTTGGCGTTGACGCTGACATTGGGGCCGTTGTCCCACACCAAGCCTTCGCGCCGCATCGCCTCGCTCAGCCACTGCACATGGTCGAACTCCGTCAGCAGGCCCGTGCCGCCGGAGGGCGGACGCAACCGCCGGCCCATCTCCAGCCAGCCCTCGGCCAGGATCGCATCGATGGCCCGCTGCGCCACGCCGTGGCTCTCCACCTGCTCCTGGTTCAGGACCGCCTCGAACTGGCTCACCAGATCGGCCGAGCTCACGATCTGCTTGCCCAGGCTGCGCAGAAACTCCACCGTTCCGGCGTCCACCATCGAGACGTACATGATGGCGTTGTTGGGCGAGTACTGCATGGCGATGCGGTGCGCATCGCTGAGCATCGCGTCCAGCCCGGCCGCCAGTTCCTGCCAGCTCGAATACAGCGCCTTCGAGCCCGGCAGCGTGTCCAGCCGCCCCTGCTCGATGCGGTGCACCAGCTTGCGCGGCTCGCCCGTGGCAGGCACAAAGTAGTACCAGCGCCGCGTGATGTGCGCCTTCTCGTCCAGCCCCAGGATGCGCCCGCCGATGGGGTCGCGGTGATGATGGTCGTAGAACAGCCAGCCGTCGAAGCCGGCCTCGCGCAGGGCTGCCTGAATCGCCTCAAGGTTCATACCGGCCATGATACCGCGCGCAAGCCGCACGGGAGTTTCCCGCTAGCTCCGATTCGGCCACCAACCTTGCCGCCATCAGGGCCGATTTGAGCCTGGAACTCACCGGAAACGCAGGATGCCGCATCGGCATTCAAGTTGGCCCCGAATTCCGAATCGACACTTGGATACAAGAATGTGGTAGTTTATAAACTACAGAGTTCGGTATGATCGAATTCAAACAAACCGAGACCTTCCGCAAGTGGCGGATACGACTCAAGGACGAACGGGCACGCGCTCTAATCGCCTCTCGCCTGGATCGCCTGGCCTTTGGAAATGCCGGGGATGTAAAGCCGGTAGGAGAGGGTATCAGCGAACTGCGCATCGACCATGGCCCTGGGTACCGTATCTACTTCCAGAAGCGGGGCAACACGATCATCATTTTGCTGTGCGGCGGCGACAAGAGCTCACAGTCGAAGGACATCAGGACCGCGAAGCGTCTGGCGGCAGAATGGAGCGAGGAAAATGGCAGAGAAACTGACCACCTATGATCCTGCCGAGGATCTCGGATCGGATGAAGCAATCGCGATCTTCATGGCGGAAGCATTTCAAACCAACGACGTCAGCTACATATCGCACGCGCTGGGCGTAGTTGCGCGCGCCAAGGGGATGGCCGAAATTGCCAGCCAGACAGGCTTGTCTCGCGAGCAGCTCTATCGTTCTTTCAGTGAAAAGGGAAACCCGACGCTGAAGACAACGCTCGCCGTCATGAATGCTCTGGGCATCGAACTAACAACAAAGATTCCAACTGCGGCTTGAGGGAAAGAGCCGTACCTCGTAGAGCGCAGGGCTTGCGAAACTGCGGGGTTCCGCGCCCTGCTGTCGCGCTCTTCGGTTTGCCTACAGCGCAGCCAGCGCCTCCGCCTGCCCCGGAAACAGCCCTGCATACTTGGTAATCCCCACCATGGTAAAGACCTTGGTGAAGTGCGCCGAAAGTCCGAAGGCGTAGACCTTCTGGCCGGAGTTCGCGGCCTCGATGAGCAGTTGAATCACCAGCGCGATGCCGCTCGAGTTGATGTAATCGACCTTGGTGAAATCCAGCAGAATCAGCTTGGCCGTCTCCTTGGGCAATCCCTGGTAGGTGCCCAGGACCGCGTCTTTCGAGGTGCTGGCAATGTCGCCCTCGAAGCGCAGGACAGTGACCGGATGCCCGGCTGGGGAAGTGAGCTGGTCAACGCGCGCCTTGGTTTCGCTCTGCACGATCGTATAGTCTCCCTATTCTCTTGGGTTAAGGGTTCTTGCCGGGTTCTGTTACGCTTCCTTGTCCAGCCGGATGACCAGCCGGACATAGCTGCTTTTGCCCTCTTTGCCGGCCACCCACTCCGCCTCGTCCACCAGCGCCTGGATGAGAAACATGCCCATGCCGCGCGGGCCTTCCTCGCCGTGCATCTTGCGGTCGATGTCCGGCCGGGCCGGCTGCTTTCTCATGCCCGTGCCGTCGTCGATGACCTTCACTTCCAGCGAGTCGGCGCCCGCCGACATGACCACGCCCACCGACAGCTTTTCGTTCAGCCGGTTGCCGTGTTCGATGGCGTTGATGCAGGCCTCGGCCACCGCGGTCTTCAGGTCCTCGACGCGGTCCTCGCGGAAGCCCATCAGCTTGGCCACCGCCGCCGCGGTGCTCATGGCCACCTTCTCGAATCCCATGCGGGAGGGCAGGCGCACCTCCACCGTGGTGGATTTGAATTCGCTCATGCCGGCATCTCCGGTTCACTCGCTCCGCGGCACAGCGCCAGTGCGGTCATGTCGTCTCCCTGCGGACCGCCTGCGGCGAATTTTTCAATGGCCGTCCACAATGCATCGAGAATACCATCGGCTTTTCGCGCCGGGCACTTCGAAAATTCATCCAAGAGCCGTTCGGGCCCAAACTCCTCATCCCCCTTGAAGACTTCGGTCAGCCCGTCGGTATAAAACAGCAGCCGCGTTCCCGGCGGGAATCCATGCCGCTCGCTGGCGTAGCGCATCCCCGGCAAAAGGCCCAGCGGCGTGCCCGCCGCGTCGAACTGGCGCTTCGCGCCATTCGTCTCAACCAGGAATCCCGGATTGTGCCCGGCGTTCACCACCTCGATTTCGCCCGCCTCGGGATGCAGCCGAAGAAAGATCGCCGTCACATAGCGCCGCCGCGCCTCTTCGCCCTCGGTCCAGTGGTGCTGGTTCATCCGCGCAGCCAACTCGTCCAGCGGCGGTCCGTCCGCCGCCATCGCCCGGAAGGCCGAGCGGAAGCTGGTGGACATGATGGCCGAAGCCAGCCCCTTGCCGGCCACGTCGGCCACCGCCATCAGCACGCTGCCGTCCGGCTGCTCCACAATATCCAGATAATCCCCGCCCACCTCGTAACAGGTGTCGGAGCGGAAGGCCAGCGAGTAGCCGGGAATCGCGGGCAGCTTCTGCGGCAACAGCGAGCGCTGAATGGCCCGGGCGGCGTCCATATCCTGCTGCACCCGCGCAAACTCAATATTGCGTTTGTGGTTGCGCGCGTTCTCCAGAGCCACCGCGGCCTGCAAGACCAGCCCCTCGATGAAGTCGGCCTCGTAGAGCGTCAGTGCGCGGCCGTCGGGAGCCGCCACCACCAACTCCGCCATCCTCACGCCGTCGCGGTCTTCCAGCGGATAGCGGGGCAGGGAAGCCTCCGGCCCGTCTTCCGCGCCGGCTGCCGGCTGCTCGCCATAGGCCAGCCCGGTCCCCGGAAACGCTGCCCCGGCCATCTCCAACTCCCGCACCACGATGCGCAGCACCTGCTCCAGCACCTCTTCTTCGCGGATCGTCGAGTGGACCTGCCGCGAGGCCTCCAGCAGAGCCTGCAGCCGGGCCACCTGCTGCTGAAGGTCGATCGTTTCGCCATTTCCGGGTAGCTGAATCCCCGCCGCCATCGCTCCTATCCTCCGTGGAATTTCACTCTAGCATGGCTGAGGCGCAACTTGCGTTGGCCGATCCAATCACGCAGGCGGCGTCTTCCGCTTGCGGGACCCGCACTTGGGCTTGCGGACAAAGCTCCCTATAAAATGGGCGGTGAGGTTGAACCCGATGCGAAAAGCTCCGCGCTGGCGATCCTTCGTTCTTCCCTTGCTTGCTCTTGCGGCGACTGGCGCCAGAGCGGACAAGCTCCATTCGCCCTGGGACAGCGTCAAGGTTGCGCAGACCGATGCGCCTTACGCGTGCCCCGCGCCGCCGCCCTTCGCCAGAACCCTGGAAATCGGAACCTACTACACCGACAGCCACGCCTCGATTGCCGACCCCAAAAAGCAGGCTGCTTTTCAGAAGGCCTCCGAGGACTCCACGCATCTGAGCCAGTTCGCGGCCCTGGCCGCGGACGCGTATCTCTCCCAGGGCAGCCGCGCCGCCGCTCTCTGCGTCTACTCCTTGCTCGATGCGGCGGCCAAGGCCGGCGCATGGGACGGCAAAATGCCCAGCTTCTCCGGTGTCTACATCCAGAACTGGCTGCTCAGCGCCGTCGCCATCTCCTATCTCAAGGTACGGCCCAGCGGCCTGGGAACGCCGGCTCAGGACGCCGCCATTCAAAAGTGGTTCGCCACGCTCTCCGCGCAGGTCCGCGTCTACTTCGACGCCGAGGTCGTGCGCCTGGGCATCGATCGCGAAAACAACCACCTCTACTGGGCCGGCCTGTCCGTCGCCGCGGCGGCCATCGCCGACAACGATCTGGAGGGATTCCACTGGGGCGTTTCGGCCTATCGCATGGGAATCGACGCCATCCAGTCCGACGGCTCCCTCAAGGCGGAGATGAATCGCGCCCAGATGGCCCTCCACTATCATCTCTACGCGCTCGCCCCGCTCATCCTCCTGGCCGAACTCGGCGAAGCCAACGGCCTCGATTTATACGCTGTAGATAAGGGTGCGATTCACCGCCTCGTCAGCTTCTGCCTCGCCGGCCTCGAAGACCCCACCCTGCTGCAAAAGCGGACCGGCGTGGTCCAACTCGTCACGCTTCCTTACGCCGGCTCAGATATCGGCTGGGCCGTCCCCTATGTGCGTCGCTTTCCCAATGCGCAACTCTCCGCGTTGGTCGCCAAGGCCCCTTGGGTGCGGTATACCACCTGGGGCGGCGCGCCTCCCCAGTAGCCCGCGCCTGCTCCTGGGCAGGCCGCGGCTCCAGCGAGAGACTTGAAGAAGCGACGCGAAGCTGCGGCTGCCGATAAAGTGCTTACAGAAGGCTCAGGCCGGGTTCCGGGCCGGCATATGTGGGCGGCCAAGGCTTTCATGGATCGGCTCCAGCAGCTCCCGCGCGGAGAGCCCAGCCATCCGGGAACAGGAAAGAGGGCGCCATGGCGCTGCCAAATATCAGCTGGTACGTCCCCATCCTGCAGGGCGTGGGACTGGGCCTGGTGGCCATGGCGTTTCACGAGGCCGCTCATATCGTGATTGCCATGGCGCTAGGCATACGAGTGAAGAAGGTTGGATTGGGATGGAAAGGGATGTACACGGTGCGGGAACCGGGTCCCCCGGACAGGAACCTGCTCATCTCCGTCGCGGGGCCGTTGATGAATCTGGCTCTGGTTCAGACCTCGGGTTGGCTGCCGGCCTTCGGCCTGGCCAACCTGGTTTGCGGAGTGGTCAATCTGTTGCCCATTCAAGGCTCCGACGGCGCGCGCATTCTGCGTTGCTGGCGGGAGATGCGCAAGGTCGATTGGACAGGTTGATCGCCGAACTCCGCGTTTGGCCAGGACCCTGCGCTCGGCCTGGCCTGCCTGATCTTTCCCGTCTTTGCGCTCCTGGTGGCTCGCCCGGCGAAGCGGTAGGTCCCCGGAAGCCCGAGGAAGATCGCTCCACGCGTGCTCAGCCTTGTATGGCAGCCCGGATATCCCTTGTCTCCAGTATTCGCGTCGTATATCCGCGCTTCGCCACGGCCAGCATCGCCTGCCCAATCTCCCGCGTCGTCACGACCATGTTGGGTAGCGCCCGGCGCAACAAGGGCAGCAGCGGCCCGGCAATCTTGTAGAGAATCCTGTAAGCGGGCGTCTTCGACTGAATCCCATCCAGCGGCTCGATCATCCCCGGACGGAACATGTAGGCCTTCAGCGGCAGCCGCAGCAGCGCATTCTCCGTCCGTCCCTTGATGCGTGCCCACATGATGCGCCCCTTTTCCGAGCTGTCGGTTCCCGCGCCGGAAACATAAATGAACGTCATGCCCGGATTCAGCCGGCTTAGCGTCTCCGCGGCCGGCAGCGTAAGCCCATAGGTCACCCGCTCGTAATCGGCTTCCTTCATCCCGCTCGATGAGACGCCCAGGCTGAAGAAACATGCGTCGAACCCGGCCAGCTCGCTCTCGATGGCGCGAAAATCCGTCAGATCCGCCAGCACAATCTCCTTGAGCTTCGCGTCGTGCGCGCCGGTCGCTGTCCGCCCCACGGTCATCGCCAGTTCCACTTCCGGGTCCCGCAGGCACTCGCGCAGAACCCCTTGCCCCACCATGCCCGTCGCGCCAAAGACCAACACCTTCATGGCTTCGTCCTTCCTTCCCAACCCAACCTTTGATGCCAGCATACGCGCGGCCCCCTGCCGGGTTATCCTTGGTTCGATGCGCAAGACCCTGTCCGTCGCGATGATTGCAATGAACGAGGAGGCGAACCTTCCCCGCACCCTGGAGAGCGTTCGCTGGGCCGACGAGATCGTTCTGGTCGATTCGGGATCGAAGGATCGCACGATCGAGATCGCTCAATCTTTCGGCGCCAAAACCTCCTACCACGCCTTCGGCGGCCACGGCGAGCAGAAAAACGTCGCTCTCGATCTCTGCACCTGCGACTGGATTCTGCTGCTCGATGCCGACGAGGTGCTCACGCCCGGTCTGCAGGACGAAATCCGCCAGGTGCTGGCAGGCGAGCCAAAATACGGCGCCTACTGGATTCCACGGCTGAACCTGATCTTCGGCCGCTGGATGCGCCACGGAGGCTTCTATCCCGACCACAAGCTGCGCCTCTTCCGGCGCGGAGCGGCGCGGCTCAGCGAGGGCGTGGGACCGCACTCGACTCCGCAGTTCGAGGGGCCCCGCGGCAAGCTCCAGCACGACATGCTGCACTACGCCTACCCGGACATGAACATCTATCTGGAGCACATGAACCGCTACAGCTCCGAGATCGCCCAACTGCTCCACAACAAGGGCCGCGACAGCAGGTCGCTGCCCGCGTTCCTCTGGAATACGGTGCTGAATCCCGCAGCGACCTTCGTCTATAACTACTTTTTCCGGCTGGGCTTTCTGGATGGCCGCGAGGGCCTGCTCCTGCACCTGAACCACTCGGTCTACATTCACTGGAAGTTCATCAAAGCCTGGTGGGCCGGGCAGGGCAAGCAATAAGACTTTCCAATTGCCGTTTTTCCAGGGATCGATCCGGGCACAATCGACCGTGCCCATCCCGCTTTTTCTGTGGGAAGGCGTTTCCGCCTGCTCACCCCCATTCAGCGCCGTCCGTGCCCATGTACAAAGACAAACATCCGCAAAAATAGCAGCGCCACGGCAAACGCCACCGCGGCTACCACGAGCAGATTGTGTTTGCGCGGCTTCGGTTTGGGCTTCATTCCCTTGCTCCAGATGCGAAGGCCCTCCGGCATCAAGCCGAAGGGCCTTCGATTGACAACCAACCTACGCCGTTACGGTCCGCGTGGGCTTCGATCCCCACAACCCGTAATAAGCGATGTAGAGGTAGCAGACGACCGGTATCACGAATGCGTGCTGGATATTTGCCGGGTCCCCCAGCTTGTGCAGGAGATCGGCCAAGGCGCCGATCAGGTAGGGAATCACGGCTCCGCCCACGCAGGCGCTCATGATGAGTCCCGAGCCCTTGCTGGTCATCGGTCCCAGCCCGGCAATGCCGAGCGTGAAGATGTTGGGGAACATGATCGAGTTGAAGAATCCGCACAGCACCAGCGTCCAGATGGCGACCTGTCCCGAGGTGAACATCGAGACAAAGATCAGCGCCGCCGCGGCAAAGCCGAAGATGCCCAGCAGCTTGCCGGAGCGGACCTTGGTCAGAATCCAGGAGCCCAGCAGGCGCCCGACCAGCGCGCCAAACCAGTAGAGAGAAACCAGGAAGGAGGCCGTTTTGAGCGAGCTCATCCCCTGTGTCTTGAAGTAGTTCACCGCGATCGACGCCAGGCCGACTTCCACGCCTACATAGAGGAAGATGCCCAGCGTTCCGAGAACCGTGTGCTTGTAGCTCCAGATGCTGCGGCTCAGTATTGCGTCGCCCTCTTTGCCGGGGCGGAAGGCCTGGGTTTCGGCGATCGGGGGCAGGTGGGAAAGCGCCACCGCAAGCCCCAGAATCAGCAGGCCGCCGGCGATCGCGATATACGGGCCGCGCACCGTGTCGGCGATGCTCGCCTTGCTGGCGATCTTGTCCGGATCGGTCAGAATATACGCGCCGGCAACCAGCGGCGCGAGCGTTCCGCCGATGGAGTTGAAGGCTTGCGCCAGGGTCAGCCGGATGGGCGCGCTATGTTCGGGGCCGAGGATGGAAACATAGGGGTTGGCCGCGGTCTGCAATGCGGTCACGCCCGCTCCCACCACGAAGACCGCGGTTAGGAAGAGCGGGAAACTGATCGTTTTGGCGGCGGGAACGAACATCAAGCAGCCCACCACCTGGATGAAGAGCGAAACCACCATCGTCCGCTTGTAGCCGATGCTCTCGATCAGTTTCGAGGTGGGCGCGGAGAAGACGAAATAGGCTAGGAAAAAGGCCGATTCGGCCAGCATCGCCGGCCCGTAGGGCAGATCGAAGATCGAACGCAGATGGGGCACCAGCGCCATATTCAGATTGGTGATGAACCCGAAGATGAAGAACAGTGCGGTGACGGTAATGAAAGGGACGAGATAGCCGGGCGACGTGAGAGCCGCCGGTTGTTTCGATTCTGCTGCCATGGAAGGTTTTCCCCGATTCCTCGAAAATTTGCCCGCTGTGGGGCTTTTTGTCCGGTTCCGCGCATTCAGGATGCGCAAAACGGCGGCCGGCTGGATTCCATTTGTCCTGTTATGCGGCCTTTTGCTGAAGACAACACTATACGGCAAAGCCCGTGGAGGGGAAGTGACGGGCGAAAGCGCCTGGCGGCCGGCGCGGCGCGGGCGCTACCGCGAGGCCGGCGCATTCGGCTATTCTCATCTCTAAGCGAGGAGCGAACGATGGCCAATGGAACGATGAGCGGCGCAAAGCTGAAGAAGGTCCTGGCAGCCCTTGAAGGCAACTGGCAAGCCGAGATGGAGGGTTACCACACCTATCAGGCCCTGGCCGACCGCGACAGCGATCCGGTGCGCGCCCAGGTGCTGCGCCATCTGGCCGGCGCCGAGTGGGAGCACGCCGCCCTGTGGGCCGGCCGCATCGAGGAGCTGGGCGAGCCCACGCCCGTCTACTCCGGCCATGTGCACGGCGAGGCCGACTCGCTGGCCAACCGCGCCGGCGGCCTGCGCATGGCCCTGCGCCGCCTTGAAATCGAAGAGAGCCGCGATATCGCCAAATATGGCGAGCAACTGAAAGCGCTGGGCGACGAGGGCTCCATCGCCATCCTCGAACACGTCATCGAGGACGAAAAGGATCACTACCGGGAGCTGGGATCGCTCATCCGCGGTCATTACGCTGCTCCCGCAGGCGCTCCCAAGATCGACGCCAAGGCGGTTCTCGAGGAACTGCTGGCCAAGCGCAACCAGGGCCGCAAGCAGCCCGGCAGTTGGATCGGCGACGCCATCTACGGCGTCAACGACGGCCTCGGCGCCATCTTCGGCATCGTCTCCGGCGTCTCCGGCGCCACCTCCGGCGATAGCAAATACGTGCTTCTGGCCGGGCTTTCCGGCATGATCGCCTCCGCGCTCAGCATGGGCTCCGGAGCCTACCTGGCCGCCAAGAGCGAGCGCGAAATCTACCATGCCGAAGTGGCCCGCGAGCGCGAGGCCATCCAGATGAACGGCCCCGAGGCCCGCGAGCTGCTCTCGCTCTACTACCAGGTGAAGGGCCTGCCCGAGGAAGACGCGCAGAAGATGGTCAACCACATCGCCAGCGATCCGGATCAGTTGCTCCGCGTGCTGGCCAGCGAACGGCTCGGCTCGTCGGAGGAGGCGCTCGCCAACCCCCTGGTCTCGGCCGGTTCCGGCGCGCTCTCCACGGCCATCGGCGCCGCCATCCCCATCCTGCCCTTCTTCTTCATGCACGGCATTGAGGCGGTCATCGCCGCCGCCGTCATCTCGCTGGCCGCCCACTTTGCCGTCGGCGCCGCCAAGAGCCTCATCACCGTCCGCTCCTGGTGGTCCTCCGGCTTTGAGATGACCGTCGTCGGCGCGCTGGAAGGCGCAGTCACCTACGGCATCGGCGTTCTGCTCGGCGCGGGCGGCATGTAAAGCGCCCGTTCTCCCGCAAGCCGTCCCCGGCGGGGCGAGACCGATAGAATGGATTCGGCTTTCGCCTCCGGGGAGAAATTCATGCTGAAGAAATCGCTGTACCTGCTTGTTTTTGCCGCCGCGCTGTCGCCGTGCAGCTCTGCCGTGGGCCAAACCGCTCCGGCGGCCGCCGCGCAGCCTGACCAGGTGGTGGTGGAAAAGAACGCCGTCCTCAAGACCCGCGACGGCGTCACCTTGCGCGCGGATATCTACCGGCCCGCCGCGGACGGCAAATATCCGGTTCTGCTCGCGCGCACGCCGTACAACAAGGACACGCAAGCCGCCTTTGGGCATCGCGGGGCCGCGCGCGGCTTCATCGTCGTCGTCCAGGATGTGCGCGGACGCTATACCTCCGAGGGCGAGTGGTATCCCTTCAAGCACGAGACCGCCGACGGCTACGACACGGTGGAGTGGGCAGCCGCCCTGCCCCACGCCGACGGCCGGGTGGGCATGTATAGCGGTTCCTATCTGGGCGCCACGCAGATGCTGGCCGCCATCGGCCATCCGCCCCATCTGGCGGGAATTTGTCCCGTTGTAACCGCCAGCAACTACCACGAAAACTGGACCTACCAGGGCGGCGCCTTCGAGCAGTGGTTCAACGAGTCGTGGACTACGGGATTGGCCCAGGACACCCTGAACCGGCAGGTGGGGAATGCCACCAACGCGCTCGTCGGCAGCGCCGTTCTGCCGTTGAAGCAGTACCCCGTCTTCAACGTGAAGACCGCCCTGGACGGCACGGGCCTCACCCACGCGCTGGCGCCCTACTTCCTCGATTGGCTCGATCATCCGCTCTACGACGGCTACTGGAAGCAGTGGTCGATCGAGGAGAACTACCAGAACATTCAGGTTCCGGCGCTCACCATCGCCGCCTGGTACGACATCTTCCAGGCGGGCTCGCTGCGCAACTACATGGGGATGCGCGACCACGCAGGCAATGCCGAGGCGCGGGCCAAGCAGCGGCTGGTGGTGGCCATCGGCGGCCACTCCGGCTGGAGCCGCACCGTGGGCACGGTCGATTTCGGTCCCGAGGCGCCCTTCGACGAGAACGACGTCATCCTCGACTGGTACGACTGGCTCTTCCTCGGCAAGCAGAACCGCTTTGCCGACGCGGCGCACCCCGTTCATCTCTTCGTGATGGGCGACAACAAGTGGCGCGATGAGCAGAGCTGGCCGCTTGCGCGGGCAAAGGAGACCCGCTACTCTCTGCACTCGGCCGGCAAGGCCAACGGCGCCTCCGGCGACGGATCGCTCTCCACCGCGGCCGCGCACACTGAAGCGGCAGACAGCTTCATCTACAACCCAGCCGATCCCGTTCCCACTGTCGGCGGCCCGCTCTGCTGCGACGCCGCGCATCTTGCGCCGGGCCCGAGGGACCAGCGGCAGGTGGAGAGCCGTCCCGATGTGCTCGTCTACTCCACGCCGCCTCTCGATCAAGACCTCGAAATCACCGGCCCGGTCACTCTCGATCTCTTTGCCAGGTCTTCGGCCGTGGATACGGACTTTACCGCCAAGCTGGTCGATGTTGGCCCCGACGGTTTCGCGCGGAATCTCACCGAAGGCATCCTGCGCGCCCGCTATCGCGAATCCACCAGCGAGGCCAAGCCCATCGTTCCCGGCCAGGTCTACGAGTACAAGATCGATCTCTGGTCCACGAGCAACGTCTTCCTCAAGGGGCACAAGATTCGCCTGGAGGTGAGCAGCAGCAACTTCCCGCGCTTCGACCGCAACCTGAACACAGGCCAGGATGCGGCCGCGGACGCGACCATGGTGCAGGCGGCCAACACCATCCTCCACGACGCCAGCCACCCCAGCGCCCTGGTGCTGCCGGTGGTGCCGAGGTAGAAACCGCTGGAATTCCCAAAGAAGCCCCGTGCCCCATCCTTCCTGTCATTCTGAGCGGAGCGCAGCGGAATCGAAGAACCTGCGTTTCGCCTTTCTGGCGAAAGGGTGGGAAGGCCACACAGCTCGCCCGGCTAGCTGTGTGGCCTCCTAGCTGACTTGCTGGCTCGCTGACTCGCTAGCCGCCACCAGTTCCTTCGCTGCCCGCCGTCCCAGCCGAATGCAGTCGGGAATACCGATGCCGTCGTAGGCGTTGCCGGCCAGCCGCAGTCCGGGGAGCGCGGCCACGCGCTCGGCGATGCGCTCCAGGCGCTCCTGGTGGCCCACGGAATACTGGGCCATGGCCCTTCTCCAGCGCGACACCTGCGTATGCTCCGGCTCGGCCTCGATGCCCAGAATCTCGTACAGTTCCCGGCGCACGACGGCCACCAGCGCGGCGTCCGATTCCTGGAGCAGGGCTTCGTCTCTTGCGCCGCCCAGGAAGGCGCGGAAGACCGCTTTGCCGGGCGGCGTGCGCCCGATGAATTTGCGATGGACAAAGGTGCAGGCCAGCATCGCCCGGCCTTCGCTGGCGGGAATCAGGAAACCGAATCCATCCGGCAGCCGGCCCAGCGCAGCCTCGTCGTAGATGAGATTTACGGTGATGGAAGAGGAGTAGGGGATGGCGCTGAGATTTTCGCCCAGCGTGGCGTCCACCTGGCCCAGCAGCACGCCGGCGGACCAGGCGGGCGCGGCCATGATGACCGCATCGAAGAACTCCGCGTTTCCCGCGCTTTCGATTCTCCATCCATGAGCGGTTTTTTCCAGCGCGCTCACCGCTGCGTTCAGCCGCACGCATGCGGGGTCCAGCCGCGCGGCCAGTGCGCCGATCAACTGCTCCATCCCGCCGCGCAATGCGGTAAAAATAGCCCGTGCGGGATGGGCGCCGCCGGCCTTTCCGTTCTTCTCTGCCGCCGCCTTGGCGCGGGCGCGCATCTGCCGGTGCGCCGCCAACATGCCGCGGGTCAGCGAGCCGTATGCCTGCTCCATCTCCACCAGCCGCGGCAGCACCGAGCGCGCGCTCAGTTGCGTGGCGTCGCCGCCATAAATTCCGGAGAGCAGCGGATCGGCCAGCCGGTCCACGGCCTCGGCGCCAAAGTGCCGCTCAACCAGCGCCGCCACCGACTCGTCTGCCAGTCCGTTCTGCCGCGGCGGATGCAGCAGTTCCAGCGCCATGCGCAGCTTGGTCGGCACGCTGAACAGGCGCGTGAGCGCCGTGGGAATCAGCTTGGTGGGCACCAGGAACATCAGCCCGTCGGGCAGGGGAACCAGCCGGTTGCGCACCAGAACATAGGTCTTGCGGGCCGCGTCGTTCGACGGGAGCAATTCCGCTCCGAGTCCCAGCTCGCGGCACAGCTCGATGCCGGCCGGCTTCTCGGTCAAAAAGGAATCCGGACCGCGCTCCAGCACCGCGCCGTCCACGATCTCCGAGCCCAGCGAGCCGCCCAGCCGCGGCCGCGACTCAAAAAGCGTGTACTCGACCGCTGCGCCCGTCGCGCGCGCCTTCTCCAACTCATAGGCGGCCGACAGTCCCGCTATGCCACCACCGATGATTGCCGTTCGCATCGTCGATCCCATCCCGTCATTAAACCAGTTCCCGTGGCCGAGCGCACTCGCCGGGAGCCAAACTTCCAGATTCGATGAAACTCTACCCTGCCAGAATTAGAATCATCACCGGGGCAGGGTGTTGCAAATGATTTCTCTTTCACCGGCGCGGCGATCAGCCCGCAGCGGTTGTTTTCCTTATCGGAACGGCCCCAGCGGGCCTACAATCGCTCTTGTCCTGAGCCGCAACCTGCCGTTGCTCCGGTTCTTTTCCCCCGTGGGCACATCCAAACGCGTGAGGCCTGAATGACTGCCGAGTTGATCCACCGCCTGCACTTTGCCTTTACCATCACCTTCCATTACCTCTTTCCCCAACTCACCATGGGCCTGGGCCTGCTGATCGTGGTGCTCAAGTCGGTGGCGCTCAAGACCGGCAGCGAGCAGTGGGACCGCGCGGCGCGCTTCTGGGGGCGCATCTTCGGCATCAACTTTGTCTTCGGCGTGGTCACCGGCATTCCCATGGAGTTCGAGTTTGGCACCAATTGGGCGCGCTTTTCGCGCCTCTCCGGCGGCGTCATCGGCCAGCCCCTGGCCATGGAGGGCGTCTTCAGCTTTTTCCTCGAATCGGCCTTTCTGGGCCTTTTTCTTTACGGCGAAAAGCGGCTCTCCAAGCTCATGCACTGGTTTTCGGCGGTGATGGTCTTCGTCGGCTCGTGGATCTCCGGCTTCTTCATCATCGTCACCGACGCCTGGATGCAGCATCCCGTGGCCTACGACCGCCTGCCCAACGGCCAGTTCGAGGTGCTCAGCTTCTGGCAACTGCTCCTGAACCCCTGGGGACTGCTCCAATATGCGCACAACATGACCGGCGCGGTGGTCACCGGCTCCTTCGTCATGGCCGCCGTGGGCGCGTTTTATCTTCTCGACGGGCGTCTCCAGTCCTACGGCCGCATCTTCCTCAAGGTGGGCGTCGTCGCCGGCGTGGTCTCCACCATCCTCATCATCTTTCCCACCGGCGACCTGCACGGCAAATATGTAGCGCGCCATCAGCCGGCCGCCATGGCCGGCATGGAGGGCCTCTTCAAGACCGAGTCCGGCGCGGGAGTGGTGCTCATCGGCCAGCCCAACGAGGAGACCGGCCAAATCGACAATCCCATCGTCGTCAACGATCTGCTCAGCTTTCTCATCTATGGAACCACCAAGGCCGAGGTGACGGGCCTCGACCGGATTCCCCACGACCTGTGGCCGACCGCGCTGCCGCTGCTCTACTACGCCTACCACATCATGGCCGGCCTCGGAACCTGGTTCGTGCTGCTGATGATCGTCTGCGCGTTCCTGCTCTGGCGCAAAAAGCTCTACACGTCCCGCTGGGCGCTGTGGGCTCTGCTGCTCAGCTTTCCGCTGCCTTACATCGCCAACACCGCCGGCTGGATGACCGCCGAACTCGGCCGCCAGCCGTGGCTTATCTATGGCCTCATGCGCACCAGCGAGGGCTTCTCGAACACCGTTTCGGCCAGTAACGGACTGTTTACGCTGCTGGGCTTCATGGGCCTCTACGCGCTGCTGGGGCTTTTGTTCACCGTGCTGATCTATCGCGAAATCAGCAAAGGCCCGGAACCGAAAACCTACGCCGAATCCGTTCACGCCGACTGACAATTCGGGCTGTTCGGCAAACACTGGGCGCTCCATTCTTTCCGCTTCTTTCCGCGGAAAGGGTGGGAAGCCACAAATCTCTGCCATCGCTGATTCATCGGGAGCTTCACAATGATGGGTTTCATCTGGTTCTGGCTGGTTGCCGTAATGATCGTTGGCTACGTTGTGCTCGACGGCTTCGATCTCGGCGTGGGCGTGCTCCATCTCTTTCTGGTCCGCACCGAGGACGAGCGCCGAGCCGCCCTGGGCAGCATCGGGCCGGTCTGGGACGGCAACGAGGTCTGGCTCCTGGCTGGCGGCGGAACGCTCTACTTCGCCTTTCCGTTGCTCTATGCCTCGGCCTTCAGCGGCTTCTATCTGCCGCTGATGATCGTCCTCTGGCTGTTGGTTCTGCGCGGCGTCAGTCTGGAACTGCGCAACCACATCGAGGTCGGCGTCTGGCGCGCGCTGCTCGACGGAGTCTTCGGCCTCTCCAGCGCCCTGCTCACCATCTTTTTCGGCGCCGCCCTGGCCAACGTGCTGCGCGGCGTTCCGCTCCAGGCCGACGGCTACTTCTTTCTGCCCTTGTGGACCAACTGGCAGCCCGGCACCTATCCCGGCATTCTCGACTGGTACACCGTCATCGGCGGCGTGCTGGCGCTCGTGGCGCTCACGCTCCACGGCGCGCTCTGGCTCACCATCAAGACCTCGGGCGAACTGGCCCGGCGCGCCCGCCGCATCGTGAACCCGCTTTGGATATTGCTGGCGGCCCTCACCGTGGTCAGCCTCGTGGCCACCATCGCCGTGCGCCCGGCCAGCCTGAACAACTACTTCAACTACCCGTTCACCTTCATTGTGCCCGTGGGCGTCGTCGCCTCGCTGGCCGCCATCTGGCTGCTCAATCGCAAGGCCCAACCGGTGAAGGCCTTCCTCTCCTCGTGCGTCTATCTCTTCTTCATGCTCGCCGGAGCCTGCTGGGGCGTCTATCCCACGCTGCTGCCCGCCACCACCGGCGCCGACCGCGACATCACGCTCGCCAACGCCATCTCCGGCCCGCATACCCTCGCCGTGGGACTGGTCTGGTGGGCCTTCGGCATGGCTCTGGCCGCCTGCTACACCGTCTTCGTCTACACCCGCTTCAAGGGCAAGGTGGATGTGGGTGCAGCGGGGCATTGACGGCCTGAAGCGCAAGCAGTCCGGTAATCCAATCCGGCGTGTCTCCCGGAGGTGTGGATCGAATCCCGCTGAGGCGCGGGATCGCCGCGGGACCCGATATTTGTAGCCATTTGAACGATCGTTCGTCAGGAATTCGTCCGCAGGTCTTTATCGATGAAAATGTGAGGAATTGTTCAGGGGGTTCCTCAAACGTTACTATGAATACATCACCTGGAAAAACTATGACGCAACTACAAGCAGAGAAGCCTCAGCGTACCCAAGACCTTATCGACCTGGAAAACGAATTCGGAGCACACAACTACCATCCGCTCGACGTGGTGATCGAGCGTGCTGAAGGCGTGTGGGTCTATGACGTAGATGGAAAGCGTTATCTCGATTGCTTGGCTGCATATTCTGCGGTCAACCAGGGACACTGCCACCCCAGGATTCTTCGCACCCTTCAAGAACAGGCCGGCAGAATCACCTTGACCTCGCGTGCATTTCGAAACGAGCAGTTGCCCCTGTTCTGCAAGGAACTTCACGATCTGACCGGTTTCGATAAGGTGCTCCCGATGAATTCCGGGGCCGAAGCTGTCGAGACAGCGCTCAAAGCTGCGCGCAAGTGGGGCTACAAGGTAAAGGGCATCCCACAGGACAAAGCTGAGATCGTTGTCTGCGCTGGCAACTTCCATGGGCGTACGGTCACCGTGGTCAGCCTTTCCAGCAGCGAACAGTATCGGGATGGCTTTGGTCCCTTTACGCCGGGCTTCAAGATCATTCCCTTTGGCGACATTCAGGCCCTGCGCAACGCCATCACCCCGAACACCTGCGCGTTTCTTGTAGAACCGATTCAGGGCGAAGCCGGAATTGTGATTCCACCCACCGGCTTTCTGCGCGAAGCGGCTGCGCTCTGCAAACAGAACAACGCGCTTCTGATGCTCGACGAAATTCAGTCCGGTCTGGGGCGCACGGGCAAGCTCTTCGCGTACATGCATGAAGGCATCACGCCGGATGTACTCATCGTAGGCAAAGCCCTCGCCGGCGGGTTCTATCCGGTTTCGGCTGTCCTCGCGTCTTCCCAGATATTGGGAGTTTTCCAGCCTGGCGACCATGGCAGCACCTTCGGAGGCAACCCGCTGGGCTGTGCCATTGCAAGAACCGCTTTGCGTGTGTTGATTGAAGAGAAGATGGTTGAACGGTCGGCAGAACTGGGAAGTTACTTCCTCTCCCGGCTTCAGGCGCTTCGCAGTCCGGCAATCAAGGAAGTACGTGGCAGAGGCATGTGGATCGGAATCGAACTCAACAGCATGGCTCGTCCCTATTGCGAAGCTCTGAAGGAAGAGGGAATCCTGTGCAAGGAGACGCATGATCGCGTGATTCGCATTGCGCCTCCTCTCATCATTACCCGCGAAGAGATCGACTGGGCTGTCGAGCGAATCGCGAAGGTCCTGGAGAAGTAAGGAAAGAACTGTTCACAGCAGTGCCCACGACTTTCGCTCTGAACTCAAACAGATCGCGCAGAAATTCCACGGCAGCCACATGCGATTCATTACGTAACCGTGCGCACGCACAGTTACACATGCAGTTATTATTCCTGATACGAGAAGGCTCGCTTCAATCTCGCCAGCCAATTTCTTTGGAGGAAGTACAAGTCCATGTTCAATTCGCTTCTGCGGCGGCATTCAATTCTTGCGATTGGCTTCTGTGTGGCTTCATCTGCCTTATCTCTTGCGGCTCAATCGCAACCGGCTCCATCCCGGACCATTGCCGTGAATCTCAAAGACACGACGGGCGCAGTGGATCGCTTCTTCGATTTGTCGGTTGGGTCCGATTTTCCTGGCACGCTGATTCGCGATGACAGCCAGGCTCAGCTCAAGGTCGCCGCGGATGAACTCGGATTTCGATACATCCGTTTTCACGCGATCTTTCACGATGTGCTGGGGACAGTGCGCGTCGAAGATGGCAAGACCGTCTACAACTGGTCAAAGATCGACCAGCTTTATGACGACCTGCTGGCCCGCCACATCAGGCCGTTTGTCGAGCTCGGTTTCACACCGAAGGCGCTCGCCACGTCGCAGAACAGCATCTTCTATTGGAACGGCAACACATCGCACCCGAAACCGGAAGGTTGGCACGACCTGGTCGATGCGTATATCCGGCACATCGAGGAGCGCTACGGAAGAGACGAAGTGCGCACGTGGTTTTTCGAAGTGTGGAACGAGCCCAACCTCTCCGGTTTCTGGGAAGGTGGCGATCAGAAAGCATACTTCGAACTCTACGATCTGACCGCAAAGACGATCAAGTCCATCGACCCTGCGTTGCGGGTCGGAGGCCCGAGCACAGCCGGAGCGGCATGGGTTCCCGAGTTTCTGGCCCACGTGAAGCAGAGCGGCGCTCCTGTTGATTTCGTGACCACGCATACGTATGGCGTCGATGGAGGTTTTCTCGATGAAGACGGAGTGAACGACACAAAACTTTCCCCGTCCCCCGACGCGATCATCGGAGACGTGCGGCGCGTGCGCGAGCAGATTTCGGCCTCACCGTTTCCCGGGCTTCCGCTGTACTTTACCGAGTGGAGCACAAGTTATACGCCGCGCGACTCGGTGCACGATTCCTACATCAGCGCGCCCTACATCCTGACCAAGCTCAAAGCCAGTCAGGGATTGCTTCAGGGTATGAGCTACTGGACCTACACCGATCTCTTCGAAGAACCCGGACCTCCGACCGCGCCGTTTCAAGGTGGATTCGGACTCCTGAATCCGCAAGGTATTCGCAAGCCGGCGTTCTTCGCTTACAAGTATCTTCATGCACTTCAGGGCGACAGCCTCAAGACGAGCGATCCACAGGCAATGCTGGCCACCCAGGGTGGAAACGTCACGGCGGTCATTTGGGACTTCGAGCAGCCGGACCAGAAGGTGAGCAATCGATCCTTTTATACAAAGCTGATTCCCGCCCACGCGGCTGCGCCGGTGCAGTTGCAGGTCACGCATCTTGTGCCGAATGCTGCCTACCGCGTGGAAGTACATCGCGTTGGGTATCACGCCAACGATGCATATTCCGCGTACATCGAGATGGGCTCTCCCAAAGAGCTGAGCACGGCGCAGATCGCGCACCTGAACGAGCTTACGCGCGATCTGCCGGAGACGGACAAGGTGATGCGGAGCGGGCCCTCGGGAACGGTCGAGTTGACTGTGCCGATGAACAGCAACGACGTTGTGCTCGTCAAGCTGAACCGCAGTCAGGAGGGCAATTGAAAGATCAAGAATCCGGTCTGTTGCTTACAAGAGAGTCTACGAGCAAAACCATCCGTCGAGCGAGCCACGGAAACGGGAGTGGTATGTCACTCGGGAAGTGCGTTCTGCCTCTTATCCTCATGGGAACCTTGAGCGCTGCGTCTGGGGCTCAGAATGCTGCTGCGCATCCCAACTGGCCCGGCCCTGGCCAGCTTTTTGTGGGGGCTTGTTATCAGCCTATCGATCGCACACCCGAGCAGATCGATCGCGACATTGCGATCATGAAGCGCGCGGGATTTAACGTCGTGCGCATGGGCGACCTGTCGTGGGACTCGTTTGAACCCGCGCAAGGAAAATTTGAATTCGAGTGGTTCGACAAGGTGATGGACAAGATGCAGGCCAACGGGATTCGGGTGATCCTGGATATTCCGGGGTCGCCGGCGCCCATCTGGCTGCATCGCGCGTATCCGGGCGTCGATATCGTCAGCCAGAACGGCACGCGCCTTCCCCCCGCGGAGCGCTATATGGACGACATCAGCGATCCGGATTACGTACGCGAAGTGGGAATCTTGGCGAATGCACTGACGAAACGCTATGCCCATCATCCAGCGGTAATCGCCGTCGGCTACGACAACGAAATCGGAAACGGTTTCATGTCGTATGCGGAAGCCGACCGGCAGCGGTTCATCGCGTGGCTGAAGAAGAAGTACGGAACCATTGAAGAACTCAATAAAGCCTGGGCGACGCAGCGGTGGTCGCGCCGGTTGAACAGCTTCGAGGACGTCGATCTTCCACTTGCGGACGGGCCTGGACCCTCCGAGCGCTATCTGGATCTCCACCGCTATTGGTCCGATGTCTCGGTGGCCCGGCTTGAGGAACTCGATGCGATTCGCCAACGCAATATGCCGGAGCTTCCATCGATCTCGAATCTGTGGGATAACGCATCCAGGCGAGGCTTCGATTATCTCGCCACGTACAAGTCTTACGTGTCCTATGGCGCCGAGGGCTTCTATCCGGGTGACCCGGTCAGTGGCGCGTTTGGGGCACTGATGACGAAAGGCGATCTGGACACACCGATCTGGTTCAACGAATTTACCGCAGGCGGCGGAGGTTACTACGGAACGCCGGGCCGAAGCCGGATGTACGCGTATCTTGGGCTCATGATGGGCGCGCAAGGGACGCTCGCATGGACGTTCAACAGTCATCTTGGAGGAGAGGAGCAGGCGCTCTTTGGGTTGGTCGACCACGACGGCACTGCCTCCTGGAAAGTGGACGAGTTCGCGCGTATCGCTTCTGAATTCAAGCAGATTTCGAAATTCGGGTTCCCACGATTCACGCATCCGGAAGTGGCCATCGCCTATTCCTTCGATTCCTTCGTCGATTCAAAACCGAACGGTCCTTCCAGCACGACGCTTCAATACTTCAAGCCTTCTTATACGGAGCAGGTACAAGGAGCCTTTGAGCCTCTGTTCCGTGCGAACATTGACACGGCGATCATCAACATCGGGCACGACAGCCTTTTGCCCTACAAGCTGGTCATCGTGCCGGCCGATTACGTGATGGACGCGGCCAGCGCAAAGGCTCTTCGGGCCTATGTGAGCGGAGGCGGCACCGTACTGATGACCGCGTTTTCGGCCAAAGTTGACGAGCATGGGCAATGGTTCGATACGCCGCTCCCCGGCCGCTTGAGCGATGTATTCGGACTGAAGACAAACGCGTTCTACGACATTCCGGCGGCACTGAGATTCCAACTGGGTGGCGAGTCGATCGAGACCGCAGTACATCGCTATGAAGTGCTCGAGCCGTCTACGGCCACGGTCTTCGCGCGATTCACGAATACCCCGGAGCATTCTCCCGCTGTCACAATCAACAAGTTCGGCAAAGGAAATGCGATCTATCTGGCGACCGAGTCGAATCCTGCCGTGATTGGATCGCTGATGAACGATCTCTACACGGTTGCGGGCATTCAACCCGGCCCCAAGACTCCCGAGGGAGTTTACGCAAGGGTTGTCGATGGCCGGACCCTGTTTGTCAACATGACCGGGGAAGAGAAGAGAATTCCCATCACTGGCGCCAAGAAAGGAATCATCAGCAATCGCGTGTTTGAGGAGACTGTCGTCCTTGGTCCAATGGAAGCAGATCTCATCCAGTGATCGATCGTCTCACGCCGGGACAGTTTCGACTGTTTTTCGTGAGACGATCCGAGTCTCTGGGCCGCCCCAGACATGACGCCATGGTAAAGATAAGAACGCCTTATCTGCTCTCTCGTGCAGCTTGCCGCAGGCTGAAGGGCTTTGCAGTGTCGTCGGCATTTTGAGCCGCATATGCGTCAACAACGTGCTGATGGATAAAGGAAGAATCCTGATGCGCCAGCGCGCAGTACGACAGTTCGCGGTAAAGGCCCTGACTGGTCGTCATACGGGCCTTTCGTCGAATGGAAGGTGCAGTCGGGAAGTGCGGCTCAAACAAGGCCCAACAAGAGCGAATCTGCACCCCTGCTTCGGAACCGTATAAGCAAACTTCTCGCACTCTTTCGGAACCATTTAGGCAAACTGCTCCAGCCCGCGCGGGACGCGCCTTCTTTCCCGGCCCGCCAAAAGCTAGCTCTTCGCGAAGGCAGCCGCCTCGCTCTCCAGTTGTGCGTCCCAGTGCTTTGGCTGATAGATGCAGCACGGCTCCTGCGCCAGCGGATCGCCAGTCAAGGCGTAAGCCCGCGCCCGCGAACCGCCGCAGATCTCCTTGTACTCGCAGGCTCCGCATTTGCCTTCCAGCTTGCTCGTATCCCGCAGCGACTTGAAGATAGGCGCGTTGCGGTAGATTTCGCTGAGCGGCGTCTCCCGCACATTGCCTGCATGGATGGGCAGAAATCCGCTGGGATAGACGTTGCCCACGTGGGAGACGAAGAGAAATCCCTTGCCGTCGTTTACCCGCCGCGTGGCCCAGCTTGCGGTGCGCGTTTGGGCGTCGGCGGTGGGTGCGCCGGGCTCGTACTTCTGCGCCGCTGCGCCCGGGTGCCCGTGCCCGATTTTGCGCTCCTCCAGATTGTGCTGCAAGAGGTAGCGCCGGTAGTGCATCGCCTCGGTGGTTTTGATCTGGAAGTTCACCCGGTGCGAGAGCTCGTAGATCTTGCCGAAGACCTGCTCGAACTCCTCGCCGCTGAGCAGGTCGCCGAGCTGGCCGCGGCCCACGGGAACCAGGAAGAAGACATTCCACATGACGATGGCCAGCTTCTCGAAAAGAGCGCACAAGTTGTCCAGATCGTGCGCGTTGTGGCGGCTGATGGTGGTATGCACCTGGATGGGAATGCCCGCCTCGTTGGCCCACTCGATGGCCTGGATGGTCCGCGCCCAGGCGCCGGGAAGGCCGCGGAAGGCGTCGTGAATCTCGGGCGTCGATCCGTCCAGCGAGATGCCCAGCCGGACCAGGCCGGCCTCCTTGAGCTTGAAGATGGCCTCCCGCGTCAGCAGCGGCGTGGCGCTGGGCGTGAGCGCCACGTGCACGCCCTTGTCCGCCGCATAGCGGATCAGCTCGAAGACGTCCTTGCGCTTGAGCGGATCGCCGCCGGTAAAGACGAAGATGGGCACGCCCATGGCGGCGATCTGATCGATCAGTTTCTTGCCCTCGGCGTTGGTCAGCTCGTCGGGGTGGGCGATGGGCTGGGCGGCGGCGCGGCAGTGCTTGCAGGCCAGGTCACAGGACTGGGTGACCTCCCAGATAGCCAGAAAGGGCGTCTCATCAAAGTTCAACCCGCCACGGGCGGGGATGGCGTTCATCGGTTGCATGGGGCCTCCAGCGGAATCGCGACGGGCCGGCCCGCAAGCGGGTCCTGCACCGGGGAACGAGCGCTTCCAGCTAAAGTACAACGGAACTCTGCCGATAAAGGGAATTTCCCTTGGGAGGAAGCCGCCGCAGGCGGTTCCGGCAGAGCCCCAAGAACTGGAAAACCGCTCTTGAGTGCCACGATTCCGCTCCAGAAGAGCAGCCGGGACACTGGGATTGCTGTGATTGGGATCACTTCATCTTGCTTCATTGATGGGAGCAATCTTCTCCCGCTGGACAAGATCTGAGGGAAGGGAGCACAATCCAGTCGTCGGCGAACGGTCAGTCCGGGGCCAGCGTCTTTATTGGCAGCGATCGCTATGCCGGCGTTACCGGAGCTTTCGTTTGTGCACTTTACGGAGTGATTTAGATCACTTTATCCTGTGCCACCGGGCACCGTAATCCGATGGCGAGTCTGCCACTGTAATGCCGCATCCTAAGGAGGTTCCCATGGCAGCCGTAGTCAAGCCAGGTTGGAGCAAACCCTCCACCATCCTGTTTGCCTCCGAGATTCCCGCCAATGAAAAGGCTTTTGCCTTTGCTCTTGCGCAAGCCAGTGAATTCAGCGCGGATCTCATCCTTTTTCATGCTTACGACACGCTGGTAGTGGCCGCATCGGAGACCTCTGGAATCCGCTATTACGACTATGCGGCCGCCGCCCGAACCGAAATGAAGCAACTGGAACCGCTGGCCCAGCGGGTAAAGGACGCGGGCGTCCGATGCGAAATGGTCGTCAGGCCAGGGTTGGCCGCCGACCAGATTCTCGCCTTCCTGCGCGAGCGGGAGATCGACCGTATCGTCATGGGCACGCACTCTCCCGGCCCCATCGGCAAGCTGCTGGTGGGCTCGGTGGCCGAGGCCGTGCTGCGCACCGCCAGAGTGCCGGTTTATATTGTGGGCCCGGAGGTGGTGGATGGCAGCTATCGCAACTTCGCCACCCACACCATCCTGTGCGCGGTGAGCCTGCAGGAGGCCAGCCATACGGTGGCCGGCTTTGCCGCGGAATTGGCCGCTCAGCACAATGCGCGCTTGATTCTGCAGCATGTGATCCGGCCCCAGGAGCGCGCCGAGGTTCTCGCCGGCCGCACCATCGACCAGATTGAAACCGAACTGCTCGGACTGGTTCCAGCCGAACTGCAGACCAAGATTGCCGTGCAGACCATCGTTGTGCCCGGCGATCCGACCGAGGAACTGCTCTATCAGGGCAGGGCGCAGCAGGCCGACCTGATTGTGCTGGGCGCGCAGGGCGCATCGGCCTTTGCCGCCGTCACCCGCCACGGCGTGGTCTACAAGGTGCTGGCCCACTCGCATTGCCCGGTCATTACGCTGTCGCCGGCCGTGCTGGCGGCCTGCGGCGCAAAGCTGGACAAATCCCGCCCGTCCGAGGTCTACATGGCCGGCGTCTTTTAGCGCCTGAGCGGGAATTGCATGGACCTAACAAGGGCGGGCATCGGCCCGCCCTTTTCAATGCGAGGCGAACGCCTGGAACGCGGTCATCGCATCCCGCACCGTCGCGGAGATTCTCACCCACAGCTGGCGCACCGGATGCTCTCCCTGCGCAGGAATAAACTGGGCAGATGAAGCGTCATCCATACTCCGTGAAGAGCGGCGGGGCGGAACTGTGAGCCAGGGTTCATCTTCTGCGATTCAGGAGAGGCTGAAAGAAGCACTCGGGCACCACCGGGCGGGACGGCTGGTGGAGGCGGAGCGGCTTTACCGGCAGATTCTGGCCCTCGATCCCCGTCACGCGGACGGCCTGCATCTGCTGGGGATGGTCGCATACCAGGAAGGACGGTTGGAGACCGCTGCCGATCTGATTCGCCAGGCGATTGCGATCCACGGCAAAGGCGCCTCCTACTATGTCAACCTGGGCACCGTTCTCCACGCCCAAGGCAAACTGGAGGAGGCTGAGGCGCTGTACCGGCAGGCGTTGGAGCTGAAGCCGCAACTGCCTGAAGTTCATGTGAACCTGGCCAACGTCCTTCAGGCGCGGGGAAAGCTCGAAGAGAGCGTTGCGTGGTATGAGCGGGCGCTCGCTCTCAAGCCAGACAGCGCGGAAGCACACAACAATATGGGCAACGCGCTCCAGGAACTGGGCCGGATCGATGCGGCGATTGCCTGCTACCGGCGGGCGCTGGAACTGAAACCTGACTACGCCGAGGTCTACTACAACCTGGGCAACGCGCACCGGTTCCTGGAAAAGCTGGATGAGGCTGTCGCCTTCTACGGGCAGGCGCTGGAGTTGAGGCCAGGATATCCCGAGGCCCACTACAATCTGGGCAACGTTCTCCGCGAGCAGGGCAAGGTGGATGAGGCGCTGGCTGAGTTTGCAAAGGCGCTGGAGTTGCGGCCGGAGTATGCGCAGGCCGGCTTCGGCGAGGCATTGGCCCAACTGCTCAAAGGGGAGTTCGCGATTGGCTGGCGAAATTTTGAGCGCCGCTGGCAATCGATCGATCACGACACGCCGCGACGAGCCTATCGGCAACCGGCCTGGACGGGCGAAAAGCTGGCATCCGGAAGCGTGCTGCTTTGGGGCGAACAGGGCGTCGGCGACGAGATCATGTTCGCGGGACTGGTCCCGGACGCGATCCTCACCGGCAACCGTTGCATTCTGGATTGCGACGCGCGGCTGAAACCCCTTTTCGCCCGGTCCTTTCCCAGCGTTGAGGTGGTCTCAGGCTGCGGCCCTGAGCTTCATCCGGAACTAGAGATTGCCGCCCAGTTGCCGACCGGCAGCCTGCCCGGGTTTTTCCGAAGAGACCTTTCAGCTTTCGCGGCCACCACATCGCCTTACCTCATGGCCGATGCGGCGGAACGGGAGCGGCTGCGCGCGCGCTACGGCGAAGGCAGGCGGCTGGTTGGGCTGGCCTGGTATACGAAAAACGTGAAGACGGGCAACGCCCGCTCGCTCGATCTTTCGCTCTTCGCCCCACTGTTCGAGGAGCCAGGAATCCGATGGATCAGCCTGCAATATGGAGACCACGCCGAGTTGGAGAGTCAGATTGCGGCGGCAGGCGCGCCCATCCTCATGGATCGCACGGTCGATCAGTTTGCGAATATCGATCTCTTTGCGGCGCAGATTGCGGCGATGGACCTGGTGATCACCATCGACAACTCGACGGCGCATCTGGCCGGAGCGCTGGGCGTTCCGGTTTGGGTGCTGTTGCCCTTCGCGCCGGACTGGCGCTGGCTGCTGGATTGCGAGGATAGCCCCTGGTATCCCACGATGCGCCTTTTCCGCCAGCCGAAAGCCGGCGACTGGCAATCCGTGGTGGAGAGAATCAAGCGCGCCTTATAGGCTCAATGCCGGGCAGCTCCGAGGCTGTCCGGAGGGGGCAGGATGCGGGGAAGGAATATGCTGAGCAGATGAACGGGCATCCATTCGCAGCGAGCCGCAGGGTGGAACAGTGAACCAGGCTGCGTCGATTCAACGTATGCTTCGGGAGGCGCTTGGGCACCACCGCGCGGGACGGCTGGCGGAGGCGCAACGTCTTTACCGGCAGATTCTGGCCCTCGATCCCGATCATGCGGAGAGCCTGCATCTGCTGGGCGTGATCGACTATCAGGCCGGCCGGCACGAGAGCGCCGAGGAGATGATCCGGACCGCGATCGCGATCGACAGCAAGGCGGCCGCGTATCACTCCAACCTGGGAAATGTCCTGCAGGCCCAGGGCAAGCTGGACGAGGCTCTCGCATGTTACCGGCGGGCGCTGGAGTTGAAGCCGGATTATCCAGAAGCCTGCAACAACATGGGCAACGTTTTCCGGGCCCAGGGGAAACTGAATGAAGCGGTTGCCTGTTACGAGAGAGCACTGACCCTGAAACCGGAGTATGTGGACGCCCACTACAATCTGGGCAATGTCCTCCGGCTCCAGGGCAAGCCAGGCGAGGCGGCAACCCATTACCGAAACGCACTGATTCTCAATCCGCACTTGTTTGAGGCCCAGATCAACCTGGGCAGCATTCTCCAGGCCCGTGGAGAGGTGGAGGAGGCGGTGGCGTGCTACCGGCAGGCGCTGGCCGTCAAGCCAGACTACGCCATGGCCTGGTACAACCTGGGCAACGCGCTCCAGATCCAGAGAAAGCCGGATGAAGCCATCGAGTGTTACCAGCGGGCGGTAAGTATCGAGCCGGATTACGCCGACGCAATCTTCAATCTCGGCAATGTCCTGAATAGCCAGGGGAAGCTGGAGGAAGCGGCGGCGTGCTACAAGCGTGCGCTGGAGATGAAGCCGGATTCCATTGGAGCCTGGAACAATCTGGGAAACATTCGCTGGATTCAGAAAGAACTTGGCGAAGCGGCGGCCTGTTTTCAACGGGCGCTGGGTATCAAGCCCGAATACGCCGAGGCCTGTTTCAACCTGGGGAACGTCCTCCACGCCCAAGGCAAGCTGGATGAGGCCGTGGCATCGTATCAGCGTGCGCTGGAGCTGAAACCGGACTACGCCGGAGCCTGCAATAACCTGGGGAACGTCCTCCAGGCGCAGGGCGAGTCGGATGAAGCGGAGGCCTGTTACCGGCGGGCATTGGTTCTCGACCCAGCCAATGCCGAGGCCTGCAACAGCCTGGGACGCGTTTTCCAGGATCAGGGCAAGCTGGGCGAGGCAGCGGCATGTTATCAGCGTGCGCTGGTCATCGATCCGGAGTACGCAGGGGCTTATAACAACCTGGGCATCCTGCTCCAGAACCAAGGCAAACTGAACGAGGCGGAGGCGTGCTACCGGCGGGCGCTCGACATCCAGCCGGAGTACGCCAGGGCGCAGAACAATTTGGGGAGCGCGCTCCAGGCCCAGGACCGGCTGGAGGCAGCAATCGCATGTTACCGGCGGGCGGTGGAGCTTGAGCCCGGCTATACGGAGGCCTATTACAACTTGGGTCATGTTCTCCAGGCGAAAGGCAAACTGGACGAGGCGCTCGCGCAGTACAGGAGAGCCCTGGAATTGCAACCGGATTATGCCCAGGCGGGACTCAGTGAGGCGATGTTGCAACTGCTCAAAGGGGAGTTCGCGGCGGGCTGGCGGAACTTTGAACGACGCTGGCGCTCCGCAGACCACCATTCGCCCAGGCGAGACCATGGCTATCCGGCTTGGATGGGTGAAAAGCTGGCAATGGGAAGCGTATTGCTTTGGGGCGAACAGGGTGTCGGCGACGAAGTGATGTTCGCGGGACTGGTTCCGGACGCGGTTCGCACCGGCAACCGCTGCATTCTGGACTGCGAGCCGCGGTTGAAACCCCTTTTCGGGCGGTCTTTTCCCGGCGTCGAGGTGATCTCAGGCGGCGGGCCGGAGCTGCACAAGGAACTGGAGATAGCCGCGCAGTTGCCGGCCGGCAGCCTGCCCGGCCTGTTCCGAAAAAGCAGCTCAGCATTCGCGGCCACCACATCGCCCTACCTCATGGCCGATGCGGCGGAGCGGGACCGGCTGCGCGCGCGTTATGACGATGGCAGACGGCTGGTTGGATTGGCCTGGTATACCAAAAACGCCAAGTCGGGCCGCGCCCGGTCGATCGACTTGGCGGTCTTCGCCCCGCTCTTCGCGCAGCCCGATATCCGATGGGTCAGCCTGCAATATGGGGACTGCGATGCATTGGAAAATCAGGCCGCGGCGGCTGGCGCGCCGATCCTGATTGATCGTGCAGTGGATCAGATTGCGAGCATCGATCTTTTCGCGGCGCAGATCGCGGCATTGGACCTGGTGATCACCATCGACAATTCAACGGCGCATCTGGCCGGCGCTCTGGGCGTTCCGGTCTGGGTGCTTTTGCCGTTTGCGCCCGACTGGCGCTGGCTGCTGGATCGCGAGGATAGCCCCTGGTATCCCACGATGCGCCTCTTCCGCCAGCCAAAGGCCGGCGACTGGCGATCCGCGGTGGAGAAGGTCAAGAACTCCCTATAGGTTCAATCGGGTCGCTTCGAGGCGTTCCTATTGCTTGCCGGTCTCAGTCGGAGGCTCGGCCTTGGGTGCGGCTTCTGCGGAACAGGGTTTGCCGCCGCACAGCGCGCCGGTAATTCCCTGGCCCTCGGTGATGGTGTAGATGCGGTCCGGGGCCGGCAGCTTGACGAACTCCTTGGCACCGGAGGGCCAGTGAATCTCCGCGGTGCCAGCATCGGCCGAGTCGCCCAGGCCGAAGTGCGGACGCCTGTCGTTGGACGAGATATAACTGCCGCTGGCCAGCACATCCTGGCGCATCCTCATGCCGTTGGCCTTCAGGTAAACCGTGGCGCAGGTGGCGTCGCGCGGGCTCTTCGGCCCGCCCACCAGCTTCATCTCTACCCAGTGGTGATGGTCGGGACTCACGTTTTTGAGCAACGTGGGCGGTCCGTCGATGGGATTGACGATCACGTCGATCTTGCCGTCGTTGAAGAGATCGCCGAAGGCCGCTCCGCGCGCCGGAATCACCATCGCCAGCCCGGTGCCTTTCACCGCCGGGACGTATTCGAAGCGCCGTCCCTTTCCGGTTGCGTCCGGCACGTTGTGGAAGAGGAGCGGACGCTCGGCAAAGGTGGTGCCCCAATCGTGCTGATCCACCTCGGGATAGACGTGGCCGTTCACCATAAACAGGTCGAGCCAGCCGTCGTTGTCGTAGTCCAGAAAGCCGTCGCCCCAGCCAACGAAGGGAATCGTGGTCTGCGCGATGCCGGCCTTGTAGCTTACGTCGGTGAAACTCGCGTCTCCGTCATTGTGATAGAGCACTTTGTAGTCGTCGCCGAAGTCGGTGACGAAGAAATCGATCAGGCCGTTGTTCTCGTAGTCGCCCGCGGCAATGCCCATCGAGGCAATTTCGCGCCCGTCCTTGTTCAGCGCGAAACCCGAGACGTAGCTCTGGTCGTCGAAGGTTCCATCCCCTTTATTCATGTAGAGAAAGTTGGGCTCAGAGTCGTTTCCTACCACAAGGTCGGGCTTGCCATTGCCGTTGAGGCTGACAAAGATCGCGGTGAATCCGTAATAGCGGTCCTTGTCTTCGACGCCGGCCTTGACGGTGACATCGGTGAAGGTTCCATCGCCATTGTTGTGAAAAAGATGGTCGGGTTCGCCTTGCAGGCCGCGCGGGCCGCAGTTCACCGACGCGCCGCGGTACTGGCAGAAGGCATAGCCTACGGCCTTGGTGCCGGCGATGGGCAGGTTGTCGCGGTCGAAGTGAACATAGCCGGTCACGTACAGGTCCAGCAGGCCGTCGCCGTCATAGTCGCCCCAGGCCGAACCGGGCGACCAGTTGCCCAGCGCCACGCCCGCCTTCTCGGCCACATCGGTGAAGGTGCCGTTGTGGTTGTTGTGGTAGAGCCGGTTCTTGCCGTAGTTGCCGACATAGATATCGGGCCAGCCGTCGTTGTCGTAGTCGGCGATGCTCACACCATAGCCCCAGCGGTCGTTGGTGACGCCGGCCTGGGCGGCCACATCGGTAAAGGTGCCGTCGTGGTTGTTGCGGAAGAGAGCCGCATGGGGCGGCGTCTCCTTGCCGTCGAGCGCGTCGAAGGTCGAGCCGTTGACCAGATAGATGGAAAGCCAGCCGCTGTTGTCGTAGTCGATGAGGCCCACGCCCGAGCCGTTGGTCTCGACGATGAACTTCTTTTCCGGCACGCCCATCTTGTGGCTCCAGCCGGAGAGCCCCGCGGATTTGGTGATGTCCTGAAAGACGACCGGGCCGGAGTCGATAAAGCCGCCCGCAGTGATGGGCCGCCTCTGCTCGTCGTAGACCGGGGCAGCACCCACGCCGCCGGCGATGCCGCCCATGCCCTGTGTTGCCTGGGGCGGCTTCTGCGGCTGCGGATCGGCCTGCTGCTGCGGAAGAACAAGCGCCACTTGCTGCGGCTGCTTCGAGGCCAGCGGAGGCTGCTGTGCCCAGCAATTGGCGGGGATGGAAAGAATGGCAATCAGAATGCCGGAAAAGAGTCCGCGAACACGCAGCAAAGAGAGTCCTCCACGGCTTGCAGTGTATCGTAACCGGCACTTCTGCCGTTGGGTGCGGCGCTTCTGCTCCATTTGCGACAGACCGGCCGAACAGCGCCGGTGTATCGTCAACGAACACCCGAATTACGGAGGCAAAACGGATGAATAAACGGGCGAACGAAGTGCCCATCGAGCGCCCAATCGTGGTGAAAGACCGGACCGTGCACGACCATTTCGGCCGGTTTGCCGCGGCGGCTTCGGGCTGGCTGGGGTCAACGTGGGCGTTTGCGGCCGCAGGACTGGTGGTTGTGCTGTGGGCCGCCACTGGGCCTGTGCTTCATTTCTCGCAAACATGGGCGCAGGCGATCAACACGGGAACGGGCATTGCGACATTTCTGATGGTCCTGCTGATCCAGAGCACTCAGAATCGCGATTCGCGCGCCATCAATCTGAAGCTCAATGAGTTGATCCGGGCCATGGATAAGGCTCGAAATCAAATGATCGATATTGAAAGGCTGAGCGATTTGGAACTGGATGAGATGCAGGCCACCTACGAAAAAGTAAAGACAGGCTGGACCGAGCGCCAGGCGCGAAGTTCGCGCGGCCCTCAAGAGAAGTGAAGCGGGAAGCATGGCTGCCTCGCACGACAAGCGCACCGGGCCGATTCGCTTTCATTGCCCAATCGGAACACTTTCCCCAGCGGAAAGACGTTCTTGCGGGCGAAAGAGCGCTTTGGAGATGGTTTGTGTTCCTTTCGATACTGTGGCGTGCCGGGAATCGTGAGCAACTGTAGGTAAGGAGCATCGAGAATGGACAAGGACAGAGTAAAAGGTACGGTCGACCAGGTGGTGGGAAGCGCCAAGCGCCATGTCGGAAACCTGACCGGCGACACCGGAACTGAGGTCGAAGGCGCCGTTCAGCAGGTAAAGGGCAAAGTTGAGAGTGCCTGGGGCAAGGTGAAGGATGCGGCCCGCGATGCTCACGACAACATCAACGCAAAGCCCGAGACCCGTGAAGAAGTCCAACGTGAAGACCGCAAAGTCCTGGCTGCGGAAGATCGCAATCTGATTTAGCCCGCAGAGAAATCGAGCGGGCGGAGAGTCATGCGGATTCTCACTGAGGTAAAAGCCGCATGAAAACAGGCAATTCACGGTCACGCCCTGGTGAAATGCCATGGAATCTCCCGCCCGCTGCGGGTATACTGTGGCCAAGGCGGCGTGCATTTCGTTGCGCTTGCCGAAAGCGAGGTGCGTCTTCCGCAGGGACTCCGGTTCACTGACGTTCGACGTTCCACCATCGGAGACTTCCCGTTGGCGCGCAGTGGCCCGCGTGCTGCGAAGTCCCATGGACGTCTTGGGTTGCGCCCTCCTCCCCGCCTTCTGTTCTCTCTGCGGCTCTCCTCTGCCGCAGCTCTCTTCCGTGCCAATCTGCGCTGCCTGCTGGATGGAATTTCCCGTCCTGGACGGTCCTGTGTGCGCCCGCTGCGGCGACACCCTTTCCGCGCCGGTGCTGGAAACAGACCGATCGAACCCCTCCCAATCGAACACTGCTCTGTGCCGGGCTTGCCGCCTGGCGCCGCCGCCGTTTGTGCGGGCCGTGGCCTTCGGGGCATACGAGGACCGCATGAAGGCGGCCATTCACGCCCTCAAATACGACCGGCTTCATCCGGCGGCCCGCGGACTGGGCCGGATGCTGGCCGAGGCCATCGGCAAGCTGGCTAAAGAGGCTCCGGCCGAGATGCTCGTGGTTCCCGTGCCGCTGCACCCATCGAAGCACGCCCAGCGCGGCTTCAACCAGGCGCGGCTGCTGGCAGCCTATGCGCTCGGCTTTCTGCGCAGCTCCCATCCGGAGTGGCGGCTCACGCTGGCCTCGAGCACGCTGATGCGCCTGCGCGCCACCGAGAGCCAGGCCGGCCTCACGCCCCGGCAGCGGCGCTTGAATGTGCGCGGCGCTTTCACGGTTTCCGATCCGGCCGCCGTCAGGTTGAAGCACATTCTGGTCATCGACGACATTTTCACCACCGGCGCCACGGCGCGGGCCGCGGCGCTGGCGCTGGCCAGGGCCGGCACAGCCTCGGTATGGGTGGCTACGCTGGCCAGAGCGCACAGAATGAACGAATTCCGCTCGTATCAGGGCGCGGAGGACAACCAGGATCTGCCCGGCAATGCGCCGATCGCAGAGTTTGCAAGGGCAAGCATTTATTCATCGCAAGACCAATCATCTTTTTGACGAGGGGATAAGAGATGTCGCTGGGAAAAGCCATGATTCATGCACGCAAGCAGAAATCCATCGCCAAGGCCGCGGCGTACGCCGGAGACTATACGGCCGTGCAGCCGAGCCACCTGCTGCAAATGCCGGTCCTGGTGCTCAACGCTTCCTATGAGCCCATCAACATTTGCGGCGCGCGGCGCGCCCTGGTGCTGGTGCTGAAAGGTATTGCGCGCACCGAGGAGGAGCACGGCCTGACCCTCCATGCCCAGCGCAGCCGCATCGCCATGCCTTCGGTCATCCGTCTGCTCGAATATCGCCGCATTCCGTACCAGACCCGCGCGCTCTCGCGCAAAAACATCCTGCTGCGCGACCGCAATACCTGTCAGTACTGCGGCGAGGCGCTGCCTGCCGGCGACCTGACGCTGGACCACGTGATTCCGCGCTCGCGCGGCGGCAACTCCACCTGGGAGAACCTTGTCGCGTGCTGCCACTCCTGCAATCGCCGCAAGGGCAACCGCCTGCTCAGCGAGATCGACGACATGATCCTGCTGCGCGAGCCGCGACCCTTCTCGCTGCACACCAGCCGGCAGATCATGCGCATGCTGGGGCGGGGGGACGATCGGTGGCGGAAGTATCTGTTTTATTGATTCGGCACATGCCGATTGAACCACCACGAAGCAGTCATCCTGAGCACGCCAAACTTTGCTCAGAATGACTGCCTTGAAGTGCACCAATCGTTTGGGGCCGATTCAGTCAGCCGGATGCTCGTCGCGATCATGAACAGGTTGCGGAAGTGAGCACCGGTTTTTCTGTTCCCTATTTCTTCGGCTGCGCATCTGCCTGCTTCTCCGGCGCCGTAATATCCTGTCCCTCGTAGATGATCTTGGTCGTCGAGCCGAACTGTTTGTAGTCGGAGTATTTGATCGTGTCGCGCATGTGCACGTCCTGAGCCATGTAGCCCTTGCCGCCGCTGAAGTGCAGGATGCCCTCGCCCTTGGTGTAGACCGGGAACCAATAATGGCCGTCCACCTGCTGCCGCCAGGTCATGAACGGTGGATGCAGGTCCTCGCTTCCCTTGCGCGTGTCGTCGGGAACCATGCGGCCGTTGGTGACCACGATCTGCAGGTCGGTGGCGTCGACCCAGATGCGGCCGAGCAGGTAGCGCTGCTTCTTTTCGATGACTTTGGGGCTCACGTCGAAGACGTAGCAGTCCACCTCGTCCACCTTTTGCCGGCCGATGTACTTGACGTCGTATTGGCCAATCACTTCGGCTGTGAGTACAAAGGGATAGCCGTGCTGGATGTCCTGCAGATCGGAGGGCGTCATGCTGACCCGTTGCAGCGTGTTTTCCGGCGCGTAGACCACTTTCTCAGTGCGTTTGCCCGTGGAGTCGAAGATCACGTCGTCCACCTGGTAATACTCCCCATCCACCTTGTTGTCGTCGTCGATGGTCTGAACGCGGGCGATGCGGCGATAGGTGTAATGGTTCAGCGCCTGCTGGAATTCGCTCTCCTTGGCCGCAAACTTGTGGATGATCTCCTCCGGCGGGATGGCGGGCTCGGAGATGTCCATGGGACCGAAGCCGGCATCGAGCGCCATCGGCGTAAAGCTGTCCTTTCCCTGCGCGGCGGCAGGCAGAGACAACCCCGCTGTTGCCAGCATCGCAATCTGCATCGCCACCAGCCATCGATTTCGCACCCTGTTTTCTCCCTCTTGCGCCTTGTGCGGCCGCGGCGCCCGCGGTAGATCGCCGGTTCCGGGTTGCCGCAACCACCCGCCGTCTACCACATTAGACGCATGTACAGCTCCGCCGGGTGGCTCCAGAATCATGGCTGGGGATGTCGACCGGTTGCGCGATCGGCGGGTGAGCCGCCGGCGAATCGAATTGCCGGACGCGAGGCAAGCTCCCGTTTTCACGGGTACGCACAAGGCCACCGTCGCAGCCGTCAAGTAAACTACCCTTTCTGCCGATGAGAACGAAGGAGATTATCGGCTTCCATGCCCGATTATTACCATGTTCCCGCATTCGTCCTCATTGCGCTCCTGTTATCGGCGTTCGGGTACCTGTATCGGCGTTTCCGGGATACCCGGACCCTGCTCTGGTTTCTGGGGTTCCTGTTTGCCCTGGTGCGGATGCTCCTGATCTATAAGCTGGGCCCGTGGGATTTTTCCGATGGCACGCATCCCTGGGTGCTGGCGATCGGGCAAACGTCGATCCAGATCAGCTCCGCCCTGTTCCTCGCCTCGCTGTCGCCCCTGCGCTTTCGCATCGGCAGATTCAAGGTTCTCTACGTCTTTCCCTACGCCATTCCACTGGTGATCTACTCGATTCTTTTCGAGGGCGTCTTCCGCGGCATTACACCCGCGGGAGCTCTTTTTTTGATCTTTCCGGCGCTGGGGGCCATCTCGCTGGTCGCCGCCTGCTTCTGGGGCGCCGCCAGAGGCAGCCTTCCCAGTTGGCTGGGGATTTCAGCCTGTGCCGTACTGGGCAGCGCAGCTCTTTGGATTTGCTTCACCCAGGGCGCCGGCTGGCCGCTGACCTTTGTCGAGTGCGCCAACCACGTGATGGCCATCCTGCTGGTGATCTTCGTCTTCCGGCGCTTCACGCCGGGGGTGGTCCTGAGCGTGCTGGGATTTGCGGCCTGGTCACTCTCCATCCTGGAGATGTTTCCCTCGATTACCCAACAGCCAGCGGTGATTCTCAACCTTGTCCGGTTCATCGTCATGGGCAAGGTGGTTGCGGCACTGGGCATGATCCTGCTGGCGCTGGAGGACGAAGTCAACGTCAACATGGCCGCTCAGGAGCGGGAGCGCAGAGTGCGGCGAGAGCTTGAGGCCTATGCCAATCTCGTTCTCTCCCGGCGGCGGGTGGAGGACTTCGATCGCCAGGGGGCGGAAATCTGCCAGATCGTGGCGGCGAACAGCCGGTTTTCCCAGGCCGCGCTTCTGCTTCTGCTGGAGAACACGGGACGGTACCGGCTGGCCGGGGCCGCGGGATTGGACGCCGCCACGGCGACAGCTCTCGACGCAATGGCCGCGCGGATTCCCGTCGCCGGTTTTCTGGCGCCTGGCTCCGCGCCGTCCGTTGTCGAGCACAGCGAGACGCTCAACCTGAATCTAGAGCCCTGGCTGACTCCCGGCGACGACCTGAAGCGGCTGCGCTTCACCTCGGTGATGGCCGTGCCCCTGACCGGCCGCTCGGCCGTCGAGGGAGTACTGCTGCTGTCCGGGCTGCGCAACGTCAGGGAGCCGCTCCGAGCCGACGACCTGCTGCCCGCGGAGACGCTCACCGCGCGCATGCAGGCCGTGCGCAGCCAGACCAGGATGCTGGAAAAGCTGATCGACTCGGAGAAATTCGCCGGGCTCGGCCAGTTGGCCGGCAATGTCACCCAACAACTGAACAATCCGCTGACGGTGATTCTGGGCTACGCATCGCTGCTGGACGAGACATCGGCTCTCGACCCTCATGAACGCAAAGGCGTGGAGGCCATCCTGACCGAAGCGCGGCGCATGAGGTCCACGCTGGAGAGCCTGTCGCGGATCTCGCGGCCCCAGGGCGACCAGCTTGCCGCAGTCTCGGTGACCGAGTTGCTGGCCGACATGGAAGAGCTCCACCGCCCGGAGTTTCTGCAACGTTCCATCGAATTTTGCCTGAGCATTGCGCCGTCGCTGCCCAGGGTGCTGTGCCATCCGCAGCAGTTGCGCCAGGCCGTGCTGCACTGTTTGCAGTTTGCCATCGATGCGGTCGAGAGACAGAGCCCGGCGCCGGACGCAACGAAGACCATCCGCCTCGAGGCGACCAGCGAGGGCAAACTGGTACAGATTCTCATCGCTCACTCCGGTCCCGGCTTCCTCCAACCCGAGCGCGCATTCGATCCCTTCGTTCCCTCTCAGGCCACCGGCGAGACGGCCGGCCTGGGTCTTAGCCTCTGCGCCACCATCCTCCGCGACCACAACGGCCGCGCCTCCGCCGTCAATCTGGAGCCTCGCGGCGCCGCCATCATCCTCGAATTGAGGGCGGCGTAGAGCTGCCCACGGCAAGCTGCCGCGCAGAGCAATCCAGGAATCCGTAGAATAGCCTTGGATGGCTTTTTCAGAACAATACGATGTTGTCGTAGTGGGCGCCGGGCACGCCGGCTGCGAGGCGGCGATGGCGGCGGCCCGCATGGGACTCAAGACCGCGCTCATCACCATGAACCTGGACCTGATTGCCCAGATGAGCTGCAATCCAGCCATCGGCGGCGTGGCCAAGGGACACCTGGTGCGCGAAGTGGATGCGCTGGGGGGCATCATGGGCGAGGTGGCCGATGCCGTGGGCATTCAGTTTCGGCTGCTGAACACCTCGCGCGGTCCGGCGGTGTGGAGTCCGCGGGCGCAGTGCGACAAGCAGCTTTACCGCGTGAAGATGCGGGAGGTCTTGGAGTCGCAGCCGGGCTTGCATATCCGCCAGGCTGAAGTAGTGGACCTGGTGATCGAGGAAGGCCGGCCGGAATCCATTAGCCATGAGCCGGGAAAGGAACGCCTGGGCGGCAAGCCCCGGGTGCTGGGGCTGAAGCTGCGCGATGGGCGCAGACTGCTGGCCGGGGCCACCATTATTACTACCGGCACGTTTCTCAACGGGCTGATTCATTGTGGCGAAGAGAAGTATCCCGCCGGCCGCAGCGGCGAGCCGGCCTCTGTTCTGCTCGGCGAGGCCCTCCGGGCTCTTGGGCTTCGGACTTGCAGACTCAAGACAGGGACGCCGCCGCGCCTGGACGGCCGGACCATTCGCTGGGAGGCTTTCGAGGAGCAGGCGGGCGATGCGGACCCCACGCCCTTCAGCTTCAGGACAAAGAAGATTGTCCAGCCGCAGATCAGTTGCCATATCGCCTTCACCACGGCGGAGACTCTGCGCATCATCCGCGAGAATGTGCACCGCTCGGCCATGTATTCGGGCCAGATCGCGGGCATCGGGCCGCGCTATTGCCCTTCTATCGAAGACAAGATCGTGAAATTCCCCGACAAGACCCAGCACCAGTTCTTTCTGGAGCCGGAGGGACTGCACACCCACGAGGTCTACATCAACGGCATGTCCACCTCGCTGCCGATGGAGGTGCAGTGGCAGATCGTGCACTCGATTCCGGGTCTTGACCAGGCGGAGATGCTGCGGCCCGGCTACGCCATCGAATACGACAGCGTGGACGCGACCGAGCTGGACCGGAGTCTGCGCGTGAAGGCCTTCACGGGCCTTTACCTTGCGGGACAGATCAATGGAACAAGCGGCTACGAGGAAGCGGCCTGCCAGGGCATCATGGCCGGCATCAACGCGGCCCTATGGCTGAAAGGCCAGCCGCCTTTCACCATGGACCGGACCGAAGGCTATACCGGCATCCTGATCGACGACCTGATCTCGAAGGGAACCAATGAGCCGTACCGGATGTTCACCTCGCGGGCGGAGTTCCGGCTGCACCTGCGCATCGACAATGCCGACCGCCGGTTGACCCCGCACGGCCGCCGGCTGGGACTGATCGGCGACGAGGCGTGGGCGGAGTACGAGCGGAAGCAGGCGCGCATGGACGCGCTCAGCCGCCTGCTGACGACGGGCAAAGTGGATGCCGGGAGGTTGGCTGAGGCAGGATTCGGGGAACTGACGGCGACCGCCGGCCTGACCTGGGCGCAACTGCTCAAGCGGCCGGAAGTGACCATCGAGCCGGTGCTGGGCGCGATGCGCGAAGCCCTGGCCCAGGAGCCGCTGTTGGAAGAGATGACGGCAGCGCTCGAACGGAGCGCTCAAGCCGGGATGGCGCTACCCAGCGTGTTGCGCAACGAGGCCCGCGCCGTCGAGACGGAGATCAAGTTTGCCGGCTACCTGGAGCAGCAGAAGAAATCCATCGAGAAGCTGAAGGCCGCCGAGGCCCTGGCCATTCCGGAGTGGATCGATTACAGCGCCATCAGCGGGCTCTCGCGGGAGATGCGCGAGACGCTGGAGCGGGTGCGCCCGGTAACCATCGGCCAGGCCAGCCGCATTCCCGGCGTGACGCCGGCTGCGCTGAGCCTGGTGCATGTGTCGATCCGCGTGCAGGGAGCCAAGCGGGCCGAAGCTTCCATCGTGTGACCGATGGCGACGCCTGCGGCCATGCTCCTATTTGGTGAACAACGGAATGTGGAACGGCATCTCGGCGTTGGATTGCTTTTTGGGCTTGGCGTTCGAGTCCTCGCGGAGCACGGTGCGCTGGGAGTTGATGCAAACCCAACTGCCGTGGAGGCGCTCGAAGACGTGGGTGAAGACGCCTTTCTCGTCCGCCTGCGCGGAACCGACCTTGTGGTGCATCACGTAGGTACCGTTGGCGACGGCGATGTCGCCCAACATGCGCACGGTGATCACCCGCTGGTCGATATGGAGAGTCTTGTCCTCGCCGGTAATCACCTGGGCCAGTTGCTGGTTGCGGGTGGTGATGTCTCCGCTGGCGGAAACGTCTACAAATAAAGGAGATAGAACCAGCTCAAGGCTGTATTGGTCGCGCTGGTTGACCGCGTTGGACCAGTTGTCTTCAATTTTCTGGAACTCGCGGATTTCCGGGCTTTCAGCCGAGGTAACGGCGGGCCTGACCGAAGCCGAAGACGGATTCTGGGCAACGGCAGCGCAGCATGAGAGCAGAAGGGCAAAATAAGCAGCCACAAATCGGGTTGTACGCACAGTGAACTCCCACCTGAGATTTTATCTCTGCGAAGATTCTAGCTCTTGGACTCGGGAAACACCCCGGACGGGAGCGGCGAAGCGGCAATCGGATGTCTTGCCGCTCTAGAGCAGGGTTTGCAGCCGGTCGGGCTGGTGGAGGGTGACGAGGGAGTCTTCGATCGAAATCCAGCCGTCCTTGCGGAACTGGCCGAGGGTACGGGTGACGGTTTCGCGGGTGGTGCAGGCCATGGAGGCCATCTCCTCGTGAGTGAGCAGCAGCGGAAAGCGGTAACCGCCGCCATTCAGGTGCTCGCCAATCTGATGGGCAAGTTCGAGAAGCAGGCGTCCCAGGCGAGCGGCCACGGTCTCTGCCAAAGCAATGCGGCAGGCGTCCTGAAGGGCGAATCGGTACTCCTGGCAGATGCACTGGACGGCGCGCATCTGGGCTTCCTTGTGGCTGCGCAGGAAACTGAGGAATCTTTCGCGCTCGACGGGACGGAGCTGGGCGCTGGTCAACGACTCGGCGGAGACCTCATAGACGCCATGGGAGAGCACCGCGTAGAGGCCGAGCATGGAACCGGGGCCGGCGACGCGGACAATCATCTGACGATCCTGATGGCGGCCGGCGGTGAGCTTGAGATAGCCGCCGCAGATCAAGTAGAGGCAGCGGGCGTCGTCGCCCTGCGTGAAGAGCGAGGCCTGGGCGGGCAGGGTGATGGTGCTGGTGGCCAGCTCGAGATCGGCCAGGACCGCGCTTCCCAGGGAACAGAACCAGCCGGGGCGCCGATTGGCGCAGGCCGCGCAGCCCGCCGGGACCTGCCGGGCAACGTGCTTTTGCCGTGCTTGCACTCCTGCCGGGATTTCCACTTCCGCCATAGTCTTGCCCCTTCCGACGCCGATCGAGCACCTCTACCGCTGCTGTTTACCGCACCCCGCACATTGCTGCAAGGGCGGCATCAAGGTGAAAATGCTCCGGGCCTCCCAGGAAAGAGACTCTTGCTCTATCAGAGTCTGCCGGAACAACGGACTTCATGGATGTGATGGACCTCACGCCATTTCTCCCCCCTTTGCGGCGGGAATCTCCGCCACGGCGCGTCCGATCCGGGTTCAAGAATTGCCCCTTTTCCTCAAGCGGCGACCCGGCTGGGAGAGCGGCAAAGGGACCTTCAGACGGTGCAAGGCCGGCTCCGCGGAAGAAGCCGCCCCCGCAGCCTGGCCTGGCCTGGTCAAGAGTGTTCTGTTCTGCACAGCCAAGAGAGCATTTTCCTGATGTTCTGCTTGAGGCGGCGTTCCCTGAGCTGCCGCCGTCCCCATTCTCCGAGGAGACGAAGCAGACGCCAAAGCATTGGATTTTCGTTGGTTGTAGGTGAAAATCCCGGACTTTCAGGAATCCAGATCACCGCGAGACAGGAAATTCAAGCTAGAATGGATTGTCTCCATCGAACGTGACGGACATCACCGTGAATGGGCAAAATGAAACGATACGATGCTGCCCATGACGTGATGCTCCGCACAAAGAACACCTTCCGAAGCAATGTGGCCCAACGATCCTGGCCCGAACCGGCCTTTCCGAGAGGGAATTGCCGCATGCAGCCGCAGGACGCTGATACAACTGTTTCAGGAAGAAGCGACGAGATCACACAAGGCGGTATTTTCAATGCATAGAGATGGGCCTCAAACGCAATTGCCGATCGGTGCGGCTCCGGGGAAGAAGCTGGGGTTGCAAGCCTGTTTGATGTTGATGCTGGGCGCAAGCATAGTCTGCGCGACGGCTCTCAGAGCTCAGACGCCTAAAGCCGAATCTGGCGCCAAACCGGCTGCCGCTCAGGCCAAGGATGCTGCAGGCAACACCTATGTAGGGGGTGAAGTCTGCGCTACCTGCCATGAAGAGGTGTCCAAGAAATTCGAAGGCAATCCGCACACCAAGCTTGCTGCGCAGCATGGCGCCGCCGGTGTGAACTGCGAAGGCTGCCATGGTCCGGGCGGCGCGCACGTTGAGGGCGGCGGGGACGTCACCAAGATCTTCAATCCCGCCAAGGCCACTCCTAAAGAGGTGGACGAGAAGTGCCTGGGCTGCCACGCGGGAGCGCATCCGAACTTCGATCGTTCCCCTCATGCCAAGGCCGGCGTCAGCTGCCTGGGCTGCCACGATATTCACGGCAGCAAGGAAGAGCCGCTGCTCAAGGCCAGTCAGCCCACGCTCTGCTTCCAGTGCCACACCGACACCAAGCCGGCATTCGATATGCCTTTCCACCACAAGGTCAACGAAGGCCTGGTCAAGTGCAGCGACTGCCACGATCCGCACGGCACCTTCGGGAACAACAACCTGAAGTCCACGGCCGATCAGAATGCGATCTGCACCAAGTGCCACACCGAGACGCGCGGGCCATTCGTCTACGAGCACGCCGCGGTCAAGGCGGAGGGGTGCATGGCGTGCCACACTCCGCATGGATCTCAGAATGCCCGGCTGCTGAACATGCCGAATGTCAACACGTTGTGCAACCAGTGCCATAGCCCGGTCGCTGCCGGCACGGTTCACGGGATGAATGCAGGATCGTCGGAGCTGACGCCATGCACCAGCTGCCACACCTTTATTCATGGGTCCAACATCAATGCGGCTTTCCTCAGGTAATGGAGCTGCGCCGCGCCTGCCCGACCCATCGGAAGGCGCGGTCAAGATTCGTACTAACTTCGCACGGGTGCAAGGTCTCGATGTGAGCGACGCTTTTTCCAGTGAGGCTTGAAATGATGAATATTGGCTGTTTTTCCCGGCTGTCCAAGCAACAGCCCTCGACCGCAATGCCCCGGCATATCTCTGGGAGCATTGGAATCGCCATTGCAGTGATGATGATGGCGGGCATCGCCGTCGCTCAGAATCCGACGCCCGCCGCTCCACTTCCGATGCCCGAAGCACAGGTTTCTGCTCCGGAAGGGTACACGATCCATCAGAGTGTGGATATGGGTGGGCACATAAACGGCCTCTCGGGCAGCGGAGCCATGTACGACACGCTGGTCAATATGCAGTCCGGATTGCGCGTGCTTGGCGAGACCTTTGAGATGCATGCACTCCCAGGCAAAAAGGGCACCCTTGTCGATTCCCTCAGGGCTGTCGGCAGCGGCTTCGGCGGCGATCCGAACAACTTCGCCAAGCTGGATTTCTCCAAGGGCAAGGTCTACGAGTTCTCGGGACTCTTCCGCCGCGACCGCCAGTACTTCAACTACGACCTGCTGGGCAACCCGAATATCCCCGGGGGGCAGTCGATCCCCATCGGGCCCACCGCCGCGCCAACGGGCTCGCTTGCGTGGCCGCAGGTAAATCAATCGACGGTGATGTTCAACACGGTGCGCCGCATGACGGACACCAACCTCACGCTCTATCCGCTCTCGAAGGTCACGTATCGGTTCGGCTACTCGCAGAACATCTTCCAGGGCCCGACTCTGAGCCCAAGCGGCTATCAATTCGCCAAGTATGATGCTTTGCTCGCGGAGTATCAGCGCAACAGCACCGACGATTTCACGGGGGGAATCGATTGGAAGCCCGTGCAGGGCACCAGGTTGACCTTTGAGGAGGAGATCAATCACTACAAGGCGGACTCCTACTTCACCATGGCTTCCAGCGACTTCATCGTGCAAGAGGCGGACGGAACAAAGGCGGCCCTTGACGATTACGACAGCCTGACGCCCTACCCCAAGAGTGCCTGCAATACAAACAGCATCGGCACCATTCCCATGCTCTCGGCGCCGCAGACCGCTGGTGGCCTGCCGGTCATCAACGCGGCATGTGCCGTGGTGACCAGCTATTTGCGCTCGCAGCCGACCCGCATTCTCTATCCCACGGAGATCTTCCGGCTGCAAAGCTCCAGCATCAAGAACGTCTCGATGAATGGCAACCTCCGCTACACCCTCGTGAATATGAACCTGCCCGACTATTACGACAGCTACCAGGGTCTGAATGGGACGACTCGCTCGCTTACGTATACGGGCGTCGCGTCGGGACACCGGGCGGTGATGGCTGCCGACTATGGCTTCGTCTGGCAGGCGACCAAGACGTTCAGTCTCGCCGATCAGGTAGACTTTTCCAGCGTCCACCAGCCGGGAACGACCACCATGACGGGTGTGACCACTCTGGCGACCCCCGCGACCGCGGGAAATGAAACCATCAACTACGCAGGTCCGTTGACCACCACGACCGCCGCAGCCGGCGCCTCCACGTTTGAGGGCAGCGGCACCGTGGGCACCCCCTGGCCGGCTTACTTCGGCCAGCGGTTCCTGACCAATAACCTGACCGGGACCTGGGATGCCGCGTCGCGCGCCACGCTCTCGCTCACCTATCGCCACGGCACGCATGTGATCGCGGAGAACGTGTATAGCGCCGCTACTTCTACTGCTCCTGTCGATCCCGGCGGCAATCCTGGCAACACGCCATTAGCCGTGGGCGCGACGACAGACGGAACCGTCACCATCAACGAAGACGGTGGAATCTTCAACGCCGCCGTGCGTCCCAGCGCCAATTGGGATGTGAACGGCACGGTCGAAGTGCTCTACGCCGACAACGCATTCACCCCGGTCGGCCCGCGGCAAACCAAGCACTACAGAGTGCATACCAAGTACAGGCCAAAGCCCTGGGTGACAATCTCGGGCGCATTCAACGACCTGGAACGGCATAACAACACAAACAACAACCAAAGCGCCATCGCGGCTGGCGATGACCCCTACGAGGGTCCGCTCAACCACGTCGATCACAGCCGAATCGTGAGTCTCGGCGGGGTGTTTTCGCCGAATGAGCACTATGGGCTCGACTTCAATTACGCCTATAGCGATGTCTATACGGCGACCAACATCTGCTATGACAACGGCGCGCAGAACGCCTCGACCGTTGTGGGTTTGCCCGGCACTGCTTCGCTCAACAGCAGCGGAGGACCGAATGTATGCCTCGGCGTGTTTACCAGAGGGTCGACGACCCAGCTCGCGGACTGGTTTGCCAGGGACTTCATGGATGCTCCCACGCAGTCGGGATCGGTGGCGGTCATGATGTCCCCCAACAAATCCCTCCACTCCAATATTGGCTATCGCATCAGCGCTGTGAATGGCAGTCAGTTCTTCAACGATGCGCGAGCGGTGAACGGTTCTCTCAACTCTTCGTATCAGTCTCCCTATGTGAATCTTGCATGGACGATCCATCCCGGGTTGACTTGGAGAGCAGAATACAACTTCTACGGATACGGCGAGGGCGGTCCTTCCGGACCGGAGTATTGCAGCACGTCGACGTCTCTGACATCGACGGTGGCTCCTTGCACCTCCTTTTCCCCCCAACCGACGGGTCTGACCGAGCCGTCTTCCGGTCTGACCGCGCCGCGGAACTTTCATGCGAACAACGTAACCCTTGCAGTGCATTACGAGTTCTAAGGGAAGTCGCCGCAGGGCGAGGAACATCGTACCGGAACAGCAGGCGCGGCTCCCGGAACCAAGGGAGCCGCGCAGATTCGCGTAGGGCGGCAGGTTTTTTGCCGATTTGAGATGGAGTCTCCCGGCGGACGCGAGCGCGCCCGAGGGATGGGCACGGGGAAGGACCTGTTCGAGCGGTGCTTCGCCGCGCAGGCTGGCTGTGACAAGAACTGAAGGAGTCTGGTAATGACAAAGACGATTCGATCCCAAGTGGTGTTGGCCGTGGTAGTTTCCCTGGCCTGCGCCGTGGGCTTCGCCCAATCCTCAGGCGAAGCGACCTACAAAGCCAAGTGCCAAAGCTGCCATGGAAGCACTGGCACACCCAGTCCGGGCATTGCCAAGATGATGGGCGTGAAGCCGGCATCCGATCCGGATATCAAGAAGCTCACCACGGCCGAGATGATTGCTTCCGTGAAGAACGGCAAAGGCAAGATGAAGCCGATCGCGGGACTGACCGACGCGCAGATCAAGGACGTGGTGGCGTATTACCGCGGACTGAAGTAAGAAGCACCATCGAACCGGAAAACTGTACCAGGCCCGCCCTTACCGGCGGGCCATCCGTTTGAGAGCGGGGGGAGAACGTGTCATTGCTGCAAAAATTCCGTGAAAGCTGGGTAAGGCCGGCGCTGTTTTTCGGCAACAATCCCATCAGTCTAGCGGGCGGCGCCATCACCAGCGCCTCCGGCGTGACCATGATCGGCTACTGGCTCGTCGAGATCTTCGGCAGGGCCAATGACAATCCTTACCTTGGAATCATCTTCTTCCTGCTGCTGCCGGCGGTGTTCATCGCCGGATTGCTGCTGATTCCGGTGGGCGTGCTTCTGCGCCGCAGAAAGCTGCAAAGGGCCGGGCAGATTCCTGCCGAATTTCCCAAGATCGACCTCAACGACCGGATCTTCCGGCACGGGCTGGACATCGTGCTGGTGGCCACGATCGTCAACCTGCTGGTGGTGGCCATGGCCAGCTATCGCGGCGCGGCCTACATGGATTCGCCGCAGTTTTGCGGCCAGTCGTGCCACGTAATGCATCCGGAGTACACGGCCTACAAGATCTCAGCGCACTCCCATGTGGCCTGCGTCGAGTGCCACATCGGCTCGGGCGCCCAGGCCTACTTCAGCGCCAAGATCAACGGCACGAAGCAGCTTCTCGAGGTCTCGTTCGATCGTTATCCGACCCCGATTCCATCGCCGGTGACGAGCCTGCGCCCGGCGCGGTATATCTGCGAGGGCTGCCACACGCCGGCCAGGTTTGTGGGCGAAAAGCTGCTGGTCAAGTCCACCTTTGCCGACGACGAGACGAACACCGAGACCCAGACGGTGGTGGTGCTGCACCTGGGAGGCCAGGATTCGCTCTCCCATCTGACCGGAATTCACGGCGTGCACCTGGGCCATATCGAATACATCACTACCGACCCGACCCGCACCGCCATTCCCTGGGTGCAGAAGAGGAATGCGGATGGTTCGGAGACCGTCTTTGCCACGGCCGCCGCGGGCAGCGGGGTTCCTCAGGGCGAACGCCGGGTGATGGACTGCATCGATTGCCATAACCGCGCGGCCCACACCTTTGTGACCGCGGAAGAGGCGCTCAACCGGGCCATGGCCGACGGCGCGGTCTCTCCGGAGCTGCCCTGGGTTCACAAGGAGGGTCTGGAACTGCTGAAGGCTAACTACGCCAGCGAAGCCGAGGCACGGGCGAAGATTCCCCAACAGCTTGCCGAGTTCTATCGCACCCAGCATCCCGAGGTGCTGCAAGCGAAGGCAAATCTGGTGACGACCGCGAGCCAGGAACTGGTGACTCTCTACAGTCAGAATGTGTTTCCCTTCATGAAAGTGACCTGGGGAACCCATCCCAACCACATTGGCCACATGAGCTATCCGGGTTGCTTCCGCTGTCACGATGGCGATCACGCGGCCAAGGATGGTACAAGCATCACGCAAGACTGCTCGGCCTGCCACAACCTGCTGGCCGTGGACGAAGCCAAGCCCAAGGTCCTCACCGATCTGGGCATTCAGTAGAAAACCATCCAGCTATCCCCCAACCCAGCGGCCAAGGCTCGCCGCTGGGTTCCCGGGCCGGTTCCTGCCGCCAGCCGGTGGCAATCCACCTTTACTTTCTGGCTTACTGCCTTCGCCTGACTGCATAATCTGCTGTTAGAGCGACCGCTGCCGCTATACAATCGGGGCGAAGCGCAACGAATCCGCCAACCCGCTGCCCAAAAGGTGGTAGGGTGCTAAGTCTATTCCATGAGAGAAGATAGGGTGTTGCCCTTTCCGCTTTTCAGGAATGGAGCGCAAGTCTTGCAGGGTTCGTGCACAAAGAGGAACATGGCACACAAACAAAGCTTCGGTCTGCCGCTCGCAATTCTTCTCCTGTCCGGTCTTGGAGTGTCCAGCCCAGTGGCGGCCGTGGCCCAGGCGCAAGCCTCCCGGCTGGCCGGCGACTGGCGTGTTTCCGAAGCGGTGACGATCGCGGCCAACAGGCCGCCCGCGGCGCAGGCCGTTGCGGTCCTGGGCGCCGCGCCCGCGGGAGCCCGGCTGGAGCGGATGCTGTTGCTGCTCGAGCCCTCCGCGGCGCAGCAGCAGGCGCTGACCACGGAACTCGCGGCTCTCCAGAATTCCTCTTCGCCCCAATACCATCATTGGTTGACGCCGGCGGCCTTTGCCGCGGCGTATGGCAACTCGGCCTCCGATGCGGCCGCGGTTTCAGCCTGGCTGCAGAGTGAGGGTTTGCAGGTTGCGGCGCTGCCGGCCGGGCGCGGATGGATCGAATTCTCAGGAACGGTGGCCCAGGTCGAGCAGGCCTTCGGCACCCATATCGAAACTGTCGCCACCTCCGATGGAAGTCGGTTCGTTCTGGCCAGCGGAGTGAGCGTGCCCGCCGCGATCAAGCCGCTGGTGCATGGGCTGGTTTCGCTGGATGGAGCCGTCTCGACGCCCGCGCTGGTTTCGCCGCGGCCCGTGATTACCTCGGCCGCCGAGTTGGCGGCGCAAAACTCGCTGAGCCACGCCGAGGCGCTGACCCCGCAACTGGCGGCGCAACTGCTGCACCTGGACGCGCTGCACACCGCCGGCGCGAAGGGCGCGGGCGAGAGCATCGCCATTGCCGCGCGGAGTAATGTGCTGACCAGCGACGTTGCGGTTTTCCGGTCAACCTTCGGGCTGGCAGTCAGCCCGCTGACGGTGGTTCCCAACGGTCCCGATCCGGGGACGAGCGCGGCATTGGCCGGCGATCAGGCCGAGGCGACTCTGGCCGCTTCCTGGGCCGGCGCCGCAGCTCCCAGCGCGCAGATCGTGCTGGTTCCCGCGGCGACGACTGCGGCCACCGACGGATTGGATCTGTCGCTGGCGGCGATTGTGGATCAGGCGCTGGCGCACACCGTCGCCGTGGGGTACTCGGCCTGCGAGGCGGCGCTGAGCGAGGCGCACCAGGCGTTCTATTCCGCGCTCTACCGGCAGGCGGCCGCGGAAGGCATCGCGGTGATTGCGGCCGCGGGCGACAGCGGCCCCTCGGCCTGCCATGCGGCCGGCAGCGAGGAGCGGGTGAGCAGCGGCTACGGCGTGAACGCCCTGGCCTCCACGCCGTGGAGCACAGCCGTAGGCGTGGCGGCCTTCGACGCCTCCGGTCCGGCGGCTGAGAGCTCCGCTCTGGCAGCCTGGTCTCCGGCGAACACGAGCGATCCGGCTTATGCAAGCGGCGGCGGCAGCAGCACGCTTTACGCCGCGCCCAAATGGCAGCCGTTGCCGGCGCAGTCCCTGGAAGGAATCGGCGCCACGACGGCTCACTACCGCCTGCTGCCCGACCTTGTTCTTCCCTCGGCCATCGATACCGGCGTGAATCCCGGCCTGGCCTTCTGTCTGAGCGCTTCCGCGGCCTCCAGCGGCTGCACCCTGGTTCGTAGCGGTGGCAGCTCCGCGGCCACGGCTCTCTTTGCCGGCATCGCCGCGCTGGTGGCGGAAAAGAATGGGGCGCAGGGCAATCTTGCGCCCAATCTATACGCGCTCAGCCGCATCAAAGGCATCTTCGACGACGTGCAGCAGGGCAGCGCGAAGCTGTGGTGCGAGGCGGGCAGTCCCGGCTGCGGATCCACCGGGCAGATTGGCTTTAGCGCCGCCGCCGGCTACGACCTGGCCACGGGCCTGGGCGCGGTAAACGCGCAGGCGCTGGTGAACGAATGGAACGACGCCGTGCCGACCGGCACCGGCGCGGTGACCGTGACTCTGGCGGTTTCACCCACGGAACCCAACTCGACCTACAACCCGACTGCCTCAATCACCTTGAAGGCCAGCGTGGTTTCAGGAACCAGCGGCCCCACGCCCACCAACACGGTCACATTCTACGACACGTCGACCGGCCAGGCCCTTTCCACCTCGCCCTCGGCCCTCGATTCCAGCGGAAACGCATCGCTGACGGTAGCGGGCGTCTTTGCGTCGGGCGGCAATAATGTCGAGGCCATCTACAACGGCGACTCGAACTACGAGTCGATCACCTCGGCGCCGGTGAGCATCAACATCCAGCCGAGCACCACCAGCCTTGCGGTGGCGTCCGTCAACACCGCCGTGCCTGGACAGACCATCGCGGTCACCGTCACGCTGACGGTGGGCGCTCCCCCTGAGGGAACGGTCCCGCCGAGCGGCACGGTGACGCTGGACCTGGATGGCGTGGCTACTTTGTCGTCGCCTCTGGCGACGGCCAGCGGCGTAACAACGGCGAGCTTCTCGCTGGTTGTACCCGCCAACAGCACGCTCCTCACCCATGCGCTACAGGCCGTGTATGGGGGCGATGCCAACTACTCCGGATCCACTTCGCCCTCGGTCAGCATCAGCGTCTCAAAGGGCGCGACCGTCACCACTTTGGTCGCCAACCCGACGGTGCTGAGCGTGGGAACCACCGAGACGTTTACGGCTACACTTGCGCCGGCCAGTTCCAACACCACCAACTACACCATCACCGGCACGGTCAGCTTTTATGACGGGACCGCGCTGCTGGGCACGGCCACCATCTCAAGCAATGTGGCCACGCTGAGCGGCATCGCGCTCTCGGCCGCGACCTCCCACGCGATCACCGCGGTTTACTCCGGCGATCCCAGTTGGGCCGCGAGCACCTCGAACGTAGTCACCCTGGCGGCGGTTCTGCTGGGCGATACGGTGACGCTGACGGCGACGCCGAGCACGGCGGCTCCGGGGCAGGTGGTTACCATGATCGCCACGGTGACGCCTGCCGCCATCCCGGCCGCCACCAGCGAGCAGAACCCCTCAGGCAACGTGATCTTCTACAACGGGACCACAATCGTCGGGACCGTTGCACTGGTTCCTTCGATCAACTACACCTCCACGGCGACTCTCGTCATCGGCACGCTGACGGCGGGGCAGGATGTGATCACCGCCTATTACGTAGGCGATCTTTACTTCAAGTCCGGGACGTCGAATTCGCTGAGCATCGATGTGGAAGACTTCACCATCACGCCGTCCTCTACCAACCCACCCGAGAATCTGAACATCGTGCTGGGCTCGGCAGGCACGGCGTCGTTTGTGGTGACCGGCCTGGGCGGGTTCAACAACGAGATTCAAGTGGTGTGCGCCGTGCCGTCGCAGGACGATATGACCTGCACGGCGACTCCGCAGCAGATTTTGCCCACCGGCACGGTCGCCTTTGTCGTACAGACCTTCACCACGGGCGGACCCTCCTCGACCACCACGGCGAACAACCGCCGCCAACCGCTGTGGCCGGGCGCGGCGGGCGGCGCGGCGCTGGCCGTGCTGGGATTCTTCCTGCTGCCGTTTGGAAAACGGACACGTATCTTTGCGGGCCGTTCCACGCGGCGCTTCTGGATTCTGCTCCTGCTGCTGGTGGGCCTGGGCGCCACGGGCATCGGCTGCAACAGCGTCAACATGGTCAGCTCGCAGGGCACGCCGCTGGGCGTAGCCACGCTGAAGATCACCGCATCGGCCTACGTGGATAACACCGTGGTGAGCCATAGCGTCTACCTGACCGTGGATGTGCTGGCAAAAGGCACGACCGCGCCGTAGACGGAAACTGGTGAAAACTGCATCGAATGGAGGGCGGCTGGAGTTCCGGCCGCCTTCCGCTTTTTGGGGCAGGAACCACCCCTTCCGGACGTGGTAGGCTGGCTCTTCGCAAACAAGGAGCCCGATTTCCGATGCATACCAGCCAGCCTTTGCACTTCAATCTTGTCGCCGCGGCCCACGCCTGCATGATCGAGCACGGTTTCCAGCCCGATTTTCCCGCCGGAACCGAGGTGGAACTGGCCGCGATCCAGGCCCATCCCGAGCCGCCTGCGGTGAAGGGCATACGCGACTTGCGGAAACTGCTCTGGTCCTCGATCGACAACGACACGTCGAAAGATCTCGACCAGATCGAGTGGGCCGAGCAGTTGCCCGATGGCCGCATCCGCGTGCTCATCGGCGTGGCCGACGTGGACGCGCGCGTGGCCGAGGGCACGGCGATCGACGGTCACGCGAAGAGCGAGACGACGTCGGTGTATACCGGCGTCAAGGTCTTTCCCATGCTGCCGGCCGAGCTTTCAGAGGGCATTACCTCGCTCAACGAGAACGAAGACCGCGTGGCGCTGGTCATCGAGTATGCGGTGGACCAAGCGGGTACAGCCAGTCAGGGCCTTGCCTATCGCGCATTGGTCCGCAACCAGGCGCAACTGGCCTATAACGCCGTGGGCGCCTGGCTGGAAGGCACGGGACCCGCGCCGGCCAAGGTGGCGGCCAACGCACAACTGGCCGCGCAACTCAAGCTGCAGGACGCGGCGGCCCAGCGCATGTTGGGCGGACGCTTTCAGCATGGGGCGCTTGACCTGGAGACGATCGAGACCCGGCCGGTAATGCTGGCCGACCTGGCGATCGAGATCGTCCGCCTGGAAAAGAACCGCGCGACGTCGCTGATTGAAGAGTTCATGGTGGCGGCCAACGGCGTGATCGCCCGCACCTTCGAGCAGGCCGGCGTGGCCTCCATCCGCCGCATCGTGCGCACCCCCAAGCGCTGGGACCGCATGGTCGAGGTGGCCGCGGGCCTGGGCACGACACTGCCCGATGCGCCCGACTCGAAGGTCCTCAACGACTTTCTGGTGGCGCAGAGACAGAAGGACCCCGAGCACTTTCCCGACCTCTCGCTGACCATGGTCAAGCTGATGGGGCCCGGCGAGTACGTTCTGGTAAAGCCCAACGAGGTTTCACCGGGCCACTTCGGCCTGGCTGTGCAAGACTACACCCATTCGACCGCGCCCAACCGGCGCTTCCCGGACATGGTGACGCAGCGGCTGATGAAGGCGTTCCTGGCCAAGGGGCCGCAGCCCTACTCCGAGGACGATTTGAACGCCATCGCCGTGCATTGCACGCTGATGGAAGACAACGCCCGCAAGGTGGAGCGGGAGATGCAAAAGCGCATCGCCGCCGTGGTGCTGCATTCGCGCATCGGGCAGAGCTTCCCGGCCATCGTGACCGGCGTGAACAAGTACGGCACCTTCGTCCGCACCCTCGATCCGCACGTGGAAGGGATGCTGGTGCAGGGCGGCAAGGGACTGGACGTGGGCGACAAGGTGACGGTGAAGCTGATCTCGACCGATCCGCAGCGGGGGTTCATCGATTTCGCGGCGTAAGACGGCGGTTGCGCACAGTTTCACGGGAACACCGATTCGGTGTTTCTGTGAGGTTTGCTGAAATTGGCTTTTATTTTGAAGGACTTAAGTGCAGTTTCACAGTTTCACAGCGAAAAACGGGGTGCAAAAAAAGTGCCCTTGGCGAGTCAGCAGGCCAGCAAGTTAGCGGAGGTTTCTCGGCTTGTCCCTATTCCATTGTGCGCCAAAGGGCGGTAATAATCTGCAAGACGGGCTGCCAGATCCTCACTGCAAAACGAAAGGCGCGGCGAGGAAGGGGCGCACGGCGAAAAGACTCATCCTCACGAAACGGTGGCGCTGAACATTATGGACTGGAAACTATTTGCGCAATTGGCGGTTACCCTTGTTGTTGCTGTGCTTGGCGGGTGGATTGGGCATTATTTCTCCATGCGCCGCGATCTTGCGAATGAGCGCAGAAAACTTCGCGTCACCTATCTATTGGAAGCCTACCGGAGGCTTGAGGGTGCCTCAAACCGGGATGACCCTGGGCAGTACGGGTCCGATTTCGAATCTGCCATCGCTGATATCCAACTCCTGGGTTCGCCTCACCAGGTTGCGCTTGCGAGAGAATTCGCAATCGAGATGGCGAGGGACCGTCAGTCGTCTCTCGACGGGCTGATTTTCGATCTTCGGCAATCTCTGCGATCTGAACTGGAGCTTGATCCGGTGTCAGAGGATGTGATTTATCTGCGTATCACGACTAGACTCAATCCAAATTGAACATGGCCTAGCGTTCTCAACGAGCGTATGTCACTGCCGAATTGGCAGGTCCTCCGGGGCTGAAGCCCACATAAATTTTGCAGGTAATTGCGGCACGGCTGAAGCCATGCCCTTTCAAAGCCGGTTCATGAGACAGCTTCTAGATGTGCAGTTTCGGAAATTGTCTAGACGCGAATTTTATCGGCATCCCACCCTTTCCGCAGAAAAAAGCGGAAAGGATGGGGCGCGGGAGTCTACAGAAAAAGCTCTAGAGCTCAATCGTCGGGGGTGGGCGCGATAATGGCTTGAGGAGATCTCATGCGCGTTTTCAGAAGTTGCCGATTCACTTTTGCGCTCTTGGTTGGCCTTGTACTCCTCGGCCAGGACAATCGCATTCAAGCACAGCCGGCCGGCGGCAGCGCGTTGCCGCCCGCTCCGCACGTCAAGGAGGTTCGCATGAAGCATGTGCTGGTGATTGGCCAGACCAAGGGCTGGGAGCACGACTCCGTTTCGGCGACGATGGCCGCCATCTACAACATGGGCAAGGAGAGCGGCCTGTGGGATACCACGATGCGCACCGACACCAAGCTGCTCACCAAGAAGGATCTGCCGAGAAACGCGAAAAATCTCAACTACTTCGATCTGCTGATCTTTGCCAGCACCAGCGGCGAACTGGATATGGACGCAAGCCAGAAGCAGGACATGCTGTCGTTCATCAAGGACGACGGCAAGGGCTTTGTCGGCATCCACTCCGCGCTGGACACGAACTACACCTGGCCGGAGTACGGCGAGATGCTGGGCGGCTGGTTTGACGAGCATCCCTGGATGACCTTCGAAGCGCCGATCGTCGTTGAAGACCCGAACTTCCCGGCCGCGCGCCACTTCCCCGCAGCCTTTGTGAAGTACGACGAGATCTATCAGCCGAAGAGCTGGTCTCGCGACAAGGTCAATGTGATTCTCAGCCTCGATCCATCCAAGCTGAACTACGACAACAATCCTAAGATCCACCGTGCCGACCACGACTTCCCGGTGGCGTGGAGCAAGATGTACGGCAAGGGGCGCGTCTTCTATTCGACCCTCGGCCACACCGAGGAGTCCTGGCAAGATCCCGACGTTCGTACGATGTACTTTGAGGCAATCAAGTGGGCCTTGGGGATGACCGAGGGAAGCACGGCCTCTCATCCTCGCCCGGCCGCAGCGACCTCAGGCCATTGAGGGAATCCCCGGCGCCGCACCGTCTGGCTGCCCGAAAGTTACCCATCGTGCCCATCCTTTCGCCTTCTTTCTGACGAAAGGATGGGCGACCATGAACCTCGACAGGCATCCGGAGATCACATTCCCGGCGGGCCCTGGACCAGGCCGATGAGGTGGCCTTCGGGGTCGGTGAAGCCGGCGATGATGCCGCCGTCGGGGATGGGATGGGGGCCAAAGGCTGTCTTGCCGCCTTTGCTCTCGATCAACGCCAGCGCGGCCTCGACATTTTCGACCGCGACATAAAACGTGACATGGCGGCGGGCTTCGTTCATGGCGCCGATGCCGCCCTTGATGCCGGAGCCGGTTTCGACCAGCGAATAGCCGTCCATCAAGCGGGTGATTTGCCAGTCGAAGACGCCCTGGTAGAAGGTATCGAGCAGTTGCTGGTTCTCGCCGACGATTTCAAAGTGGACAACGGGATTGGGCATGGGGCTGGTCTCCTGAGGGCAGAGGTGTTGGGACTTTTTGAGTTTCCCGCCCTTGCGCCGGAATTGCAAGACGCAAGTTCCTCGACTCCGCCGCGCCGCGTTCGGGGTCGCTCAGGAGGACAGGTGTTTTGTAGATCATTCACTCCTTCAACGCAAGGGCGATAGAGGGCCACTCGACACGGTCCCGGCAGCCGAAATCCAAGGAAAAATCCCCGCCAAAAATATTTTCAGAATTCTGTTGCAATCTATTGCGGATTGCGATATATCTATTGCATATTGCAATGGGGCACGGGCAAGACGATGCTTCCAGCGCAAACGAATCGGGGCGGCAACAGGAAATCGATCTGTGCAGCCGTTATCCAAATAGGGACTGTTTGCCGGCGACCGATTGCCGTGGACTGTCTTCTGTGAGCTGCCTGTATGAAGCTGGGCGAGAAAATCCGTTATCTGCGCGAGGTCGAAGGCAGTTTGCGCGGCCAGGACCGGGCGATGAGCCAGCAGGAGCTGGTGCGGGCGATCGAGGCCGAGACCGGCTCGAAGCTGAGCCAGAGCTATCTTTCGCAGATCGAGAGCGGGGCGCGGCCCCACCTGACCAACACCACGCGGCAAATCCTGGCCACTTTTTTCAAGGTGCATCCCGGCTACCTGGTGGACGACCCGGAAGGCTACTCGCCCGAGCTGCAGAGCGAACTGCGCAACGTGGAAGACAAGCTCGATCTGTGGCTGGTTTCAGGCGCGGAGCGGTTCCGGCGCGATCCGGAGCTGAAGCACGCGCTGCTGACGCTGGCGCGGCACGAGCACTCGCGGGAGTGCTTGCTGCTGTTGGAAGCGATTCTGGAGACGCCGGGGCTGGCGCCGCGGCTGGCCGAGGTGCTGCGGCCCCAAAAACAGGGAACAGGGAACAGGGGTCAGGGATCAGCCGCTCCAGCGAGCCGCCCAGAGGGCGCCCGCCGCTCGCTGGGGAGCGCGGCAGGGAACAAGAAACAGGGATCGGGGCGCAGTGGGAAACAGGGAGCGCAAAAATGAGCTGGGAATCGTTCTATCTGGTTTGTTTTCTGGTGGGACTGCTGCTGAGCGTGCTCTCGTTGCTGGGCGGCATGGGGCACTTCGGCGGGCACTTTCCTGTGGGGCATGTGCCGCACGTCCCCAGCGTGGCGCACATGCCGCACGGGATGCCACATGCCGGGCACTTGCCGCAGGGCGCCGGACAGGGACAGGGATCCGGGCAGGGCGGGGCGACGGTTCCGTGGTGGAATGCGTTCTCCATGATGATTTTTCTCTGCTGGTTTGGCGCGGCGGGGTACCTGCTGACGCGCTACGGCAGCTTTGTGGCCGGGATTGTGGTTTTGCTGGCCGGGGTTTGCGGGCTGGCGGGCGGAGCGATCGTCTTTCTTTTCCTGACCAGGGTGATGCTGCCGCACGAGCACGAACTGACGGCGGACGAGACGGAGATTACGGGCGTGGTGGGCAGGGTTTCGGCCGCGATCCGCGCGGGCGGAATCGGAGAGATTGTCTATGAACAGTTGGGCGCGCGCGTCTCTGCCCCGGCGCGCTCCGAGGACGGCCAGCCGATTCAAAAACAGGAAGAGGTTTTCGTCGTTCGCTACGAGAAGGGAATTGCCTACGTCCGGCGCTGGGAAGAAGTGCTGGAAGAGGGCGAAAAACAGTGAGCAGTGAACAGTGAACAGAGAGCAGTGAACAGTGAGCAGTGGACAGTGGACAGTGAGCAGTGGACAGTGAACAGTGAGCAGTGAACAGTGAGCAGTGGACAGTGAACAGTTGCCGCAACCCGCGGCAAGGAACTGGCTACCGATCACCGACCACTGACAACTGAGGAGTTTTATGACGAACACGACCGTGCTGATCGCGGATATGGCCATCCTGGTGGGGATTTTTCTGCTGGGATTCCTGGCCAAGGTTTTCCCGAAGAGCGGCCGCAACGCCGGCTCGAAGCAGTGAGTAGTGAACAGTGGACAGTGGACAGTGGACAGTGAACAGTGAACAGTGGACAGTGAGCAGGGAACAGGGAACAGGGAACTGAGATCGGTTGCTCACCGCTGAGGACCGATTGCTTAGCGCTGAAAGCTGAACGCTGATTGGCAGTAACACCATCAACCACACACCTCCCGGGCGAAAGGGCCGGGATCGCAATGACGAATGACATTGTTCTGATTGTCGGACTCGGCATATTGGCGCTGATTCTGATTCTGGGGCTGTTGGCCAGGATGTATCGCAAGGCCGGGCCCAACGAGGCATTGATCGTGTACGGGTTCCGTGGGCCCAGGGTCATCAAGGGGCACGGCACGGTGATCTTTCCCATGGTGGAGAATTGCCGCGAGCTGAGCCTGGAGCTGATGAGCTTCGACGTTGCGCCGCAGCAGGACCTGTATACCAGGCAGGGCGTGGCGGTGACCGTGGAGGCGGTGGCGCAGATCAAGGTGCGCAGCGATCAGGCGTCGATTTTGACCGCGGCCGAGCAGTTCCTGACCAAGACGCCGCCGCAGCGGGAGGGGTTGATCCGGCTGGTGATGGAAGGCCACCTGCGCGGCATCATCGGGCAGTTGACGGTGGAGCAGATCGTCAAGGAGCCGGAGATGGTGGGCGAGCGGATGCGCGCCACCTGCGCGGAAGACATGAGCAAGATGGGGTTGGAGGTGATTTCGTTCACGATCAAGGAAGTGCGGGACAAGAACGAGTACATCTCGAATATGGGCCGGCCGGACGTGGCGCGCATCAAGCGCGACGCGGAGATGGCCACGGCCGACGCCGAGCGCGACACGGCGATCAAGCGGGCGACGGCGCTGAGAGAGTCGGCGGTAGCCAAGGCACAGGCCGACCAGGAGCGGGTGATCGCGGAGACCGCATCCGCGACGCGGCAGGCCGAGGCGCAGCGCGACCTGGACATCAACAAGGCGGCCTACGCCGAGCAGAGCCGGCGCCAGCAGGCCACGGCCGACAAGGCCTACGAGTTGCAGACCAACATCATGCTGCAGCAGGTGACCGCCGAGCAGGTGAAGGTGCAGCAGGTGGAGAAGGAGGGCCAGATCAAGGTGCAGGAAGCGGAAATCGCGCGCCACGAAAAGGAACTCATCGCCACCATCCTGAAAGGCGCCGAGATCGAACGGCAGCGGATCGAGAACCTGGCCACCGCGGAGAAGATGCGGCTGACCACCGAGGCCGAGGGCCGCGCCGCCGCCATCAGCACCCAAGGCGAGGCCGAGGCCAGCATCATCTTCAAGAAGGGCGAAGCGGAAGCCAAGGCGATGAGCGTGAAGGCCGAGGCCTACCAGGAGTGGAACCAGGCCGCGGTGGTGGACAAGCTGCTGACCAACATGGCCGACGTGGTGCGGGCGATGGCCGAGCCGCTGAGCAAGGTGGACCACATCACCATCGTTTCCACCGGCAACGACGACGCCGCCGGGGCGCACAAGATCACCGGCGACATGACGCGCATCGCTGCGCAGGTGCCGGCGCTCTTCGAGGCCCTGAGCGGCATGGACATCAAGCAGTTGATGTCCAACGTGAAGGCGATCAAGACGAAGAAGGAGCCGGAGGAGAAGTAGCTTCTGGCTGTTAGCTTCTAGCTCGTGCGACGGAAGCTAAGTAGCAAGAACAAGCTGGGTGCCCCAGGTCTCGATTCCGAGACCTGGGAACGCACGGCCCCATCTCTTCGAGCCGTCTCAATTGAAAGGTACGAGGTACGCGAATGCGATTTGAAACCCGATACGACAAGTGGCTTGCGGGTGTGCTGATAGGCATCGGCCTGCTCCTGTTCGGCCTTCCTGTCGCGCTCCATTCCCTTCTCGCGGTGCACGGCCAGCCGATCTGGCCCCTGCTCCCCGGGCCTGTGATCTATCTTCTCGCGCTCTCGGTCACGCTGCCGCAATACTACGAGCTGCGCGAGGAGGGCCTCTACATCCGCCAGGGTTGGAAGAAGGCGCTCCTGCCTTACTCCGCGCTGTGCGAGCTGTGTGCGGCCGACAGCGTGCTGAGCGCGCCGGTCTTTTCCACCCATCGCCTGCAGGTAACCGCGGTGCCAGGCGGCCTGTTCCTCATTGCGGTCGCGGAGCAGGAAAGATTTCTGGCCGAGGTGGCGCGCCGCGCTCCGCACCTGGAACAGTGGCCCTCGGGACTGAAGTCTCGCGGAGGATCGCCGTCCTGGTATTGAGAGGGAGGATGCAGATGGGCAGCCTTATCGCCGCGGCCTGTTTGGCCCCCAATGTTCGTTTTTCAAGATGACGAGGAAAGCCGGGGAAGTGCAATCGAATTTGCAAGCGTTTTTAACTGTGAGCTGTTAGCTGAAGCGAAGGAGGATCGTCATGGCACTGCTGGAGAGAGTAAGCACATTGCTCCGCGCGAATCTGAACGACCTGGTGGAGAAGGCGGAAGATCCGGAGCGGCTGTTGAAACAGATCGTGCTGGATATGGAAAACCAGTTGATGCAGGTGAAGACGCAGGTGGCCATCGCCATTGCCGACGAGCACCTGCTGGGCAAGAAGCGCGCCGAGCACCTGGAGCAGGCGGCGGAGTGGCGGCGCAAGGCGGAACTGGCGGTGCAAAAGGGGCAGGACGATCTGGCCCGCGCCGCTCTGGAACGCGCCCTGAGCCACGACGAGCTGGTGGCGGGCTTTACCACCGAGGCCGAGGACCAGAAACACGAGGCCGACAACCTGCGCCAGGCGCTGCACAAGCTGGACCAGAAGCTGAACGAGACGCGCGCGCACTGCGAGATGCTGGCGGCAGAGCATCGGCGCGCCAAGGTGGTGGGCCGGGCCACGCAGGCCCGCCAGGCCGTCGGCGCCAACCAGGACCACGCCATGAGCCGGCTGAAGAGCCGGGTGCGCATCAAGTCGGCCGAGAATGCCGCGGCCAGCGAGGTGATGGTTTCCGAGACGCTGGAAGACCGCTTTCAGGCCCTGGAGAGCCAGGACAAGGTCGAAGTGCTGCTGAAGGAGATCAAAAGCCGGCAGGCGGTGCAATAAGGGCAACGCCCGGCCGCCGCGCAGGGAGGCCGGGTTGCCGTGGGGAATCTCTGTGTCCGCGGAGGGTGGAGTTGCGTCTAACAGAAAGGTACTGTGTAGATGCGATGAAAGATCGCCTTGAGGCGCGCGAGGAACGGCAGCGCGCCGGGAGGGGTGATTTAACCTAGAAGGTAGCCCCTGCGGGTCTGGTTTGCCTTGTTTTGGCGAGCCGCCCAGGCGGGCACAGACTCCACGACTGGTGAATGATGCGTTTAGTTTCCGGCTTTATCCCTGCAACACTCTTCACAGGCATCGCCCTTCTGGCGCTGCCGGTCTCTCTTTTTTCGCAGGAATCTGGCGCCGTGGCGACGTTCACCGCGGCGGTGGAGTTTCCCGAAGCGCCGCAGCCGCAGTTTGCGCCTGCCGCGCCGGGTCAGAGCGCCCAGCAGCCGACCGCCCCTTCCACGCCGGCGCAGAGTCCAGCCGGGGCAGGCAGTTCCAGCTCCCAAACCACGCCTGAGCCGACCGACGCGGATAAAAGCCAGCACGAAAAGGCTGAAGAGCAGATCAAGGAGCAGGAAAAGCAGCGGGTTCTGGGGATTGTGCCTTCGTTCAACATTTCCTATCGCAGCGACGCCGTCTCGCTGACCGCGGCCGAGAAGATGAAGCTGGCGTTTCGCTCCTCGACCGATCCGGTTGCCTTTGCCGCCGCTTTTCTGGTGGCGGGCTACCACGAGGGGATGCACGACGACGTGGGCTTTCCCTGGGGCGTCAAGGGCTATGGCGAGCGGTCGGGCGCGGCCTATCTGGATGCCTTCGACGGCACCATGATCGGCAACGGCATTCTGCCCGCGGTTCTCCACCAGGACCCGCGCTACTTCCGCCTGGGGCACGGCACCACGACCCACCGGATGCTCTATGCGCTGATGACCAATGTCATGTGCAAGCACGACAACACCGGCAAGTGGGAGCCCAACTACTCCAACGTCACGGGCAACATCATTTCCGGCGCCATCTCGAATCTCTACTATCCCTCGCAGAATTCCGGGATCGGCCAAACCTTCAGCAATGGCCTTATTGTGACTGCCGAAGGCGGTTTCGGTTCGCTCTTCCAGGAGTTCTGGCCGGATATCTCGCGCCATGTCCTTCACAAAGACCCAACCCACGGGCTGGATGCGCAGGCGCGCGCGCTGGACGCAGCCGAAAAGCAGGCCCGGAAAGACCAGAGCCAGAAGCCGCAGTAAGGCGGCATGACCCAAAGTTGGCTGTTCAGGATCTCCGGGAGTGCGAAGCCAGCGCCGGGTTCGGCAGGAATCGCTTGCGCGACTCGGAGTAGACGGCTCGGGCGGGAACGGAGACAATCTCCCGCTCGGGGTAGCGCAGCGCGGTGAGATGGCCGCCGTAGACGCAACCCGTATCGATATTCACGGTGTTGTTGAGCCATTTTGGTTTTGGCACCGGCGTATGCCCAAAGACCACCAGCGCCTTGCCGCGATAGTCCGCGGCCCAGTTGTAGCGCACCGGCAACCCATACTCATCCTTCTTGCCGGTGGTCTGTCCGGTGAGAGCGAAGTTGCGCGCTTTGGCCGAGGCGCTGCCCTGCATGCGCTCCTTGAGCCCGGCGTGGGCGATCACCAGATTGCCGCCGTCGAGGACGTAATGGCCGGCCAGCCGCTCAAAGAACTCCTCGACCTCGACGCGGAACTCCTCCGGCTCGCGGTCAAGCTGAACCAGCGCGCGCGCCAAACCGAGCGAGGCGTTTACGCTGCGGCCCTGCAAGGCCCGGGCCAGCATGACATCCTGATTGCCGGGAGCGCAGAGGGCCAGACCCGCGCGCTCCATGGTCATGACCAGACGGAGAACGGCGGGAGTCGCAGGCCCGCGATTGACCAGGTCGCCGACGAAGGCCAGCTTTCTGCCTTCGGGCGGCGTAACCAGGAAATCGCGCGCCAGCCGCTCCACGCCGTATCCGAGCGCGGTCATCAGTTGCAGCAGTTCTTCCAGGCACCCATGCACATCGCCGACGATGTCGAAAGACTCATGCACCGGGCAACCTCATCCTGCTACCGCTTCTTCGCCTTGACGGGCTTCACAGCCTTTTTGGCTTTCACAACTTTTTTGGCCTTCACAACCTTGCCCGCTTTCAGGGCTTTGCCGGATTTCACAGCCTTGCCGGCCTTCACGGCCTTCTTGGCGGCGCGCTTGGGACCAGCCTTGAGCACTTTCAGGACGGCGAGATTCTTCTCGATCAGGGCGCAGCGCTGCTCGACGCAGGCGTAGCTGCGCAGCGGATCGACAGGCGTGTTCTTCACGTAATCCAGCAGCTTGGCGACGGTGGTGGTAGCCACGTGGAGGCGCGTGTCGGAAGAGGCGAAGTAGATGAGGACATCGCCGTTCTTGCGCTCGATCCAGCCGTTGCTGAAGACGACGTTGGAGACATCGCCGACGCGCTCGCCGCCGATGGGGGCGATGAAGTAGCCGGCAGGCTTGTGGGTGACGACCCAGGGACGGTCGAGTTCGGTGAGCATGAGATAAAGCACGTAGCGCAGGCCGGCGGCGGTGTTGCGGACGCCGTGGGCCAGTTGCAGCCAGCCTTCGGGCGTCTTGATGGGCGCGGGTCCGAGGCCGTTCTTCACTTCCTGGATGGTGTGGTATTCGCGGTTATCGATGATGATTTCCTCATCGATGACGGCGTTTTCAATGCTGGAGGCGAGTCCCCAGCCGATGCCGCCGCCCTTGCCGGCCTGGATGAAGTCGTCCTGCGGGCGGGTGTAGAAGGCGTACTTGCCATCGACGAACTCGGGATGCAGCACGACATTGCGCTGCTGCGGCGACTTGGATTTGAGGTCGGGCAGGCGCTCCCAGGTCTTCAGGTCCCTGGTGCGGGCGATGCCGCACTGGGCGACGGCCGAGGAGGTGTCCCACTCCGGCGTCTTGGGGTCTTTGCGCTCGGTGCAGAAGAGACCGTAGATCCAGCCATCCTCGTGCTTGACGAGGCGCATGTCGTAGACGTTGGTGTCGGGCAATTCGGTTTCGGGCATGAGGATGGGGAAGTCCCAGAAACGGAAGTTGTCGACGCCATTGGGGCTTTCGGCGATGGCGAAGAAGGATTTGCGGTCCGCGCCCTCGACGCGCACGGCGACCAGGAACTTGCCTTCGTGGAGCAGGGCGCCGGCGTTGAAGGCGGCGTTGACCCCGATGCGCTCCATCAGGAAGGGATTGGTCTTGCGGTCGAGGTCGTAGCGCCAGGTGATGGGCGCATGCGCGGCGGTGAGGACCGGGTACTCGTAACGGTCATAGATGCCGTTGCCGCCGGGCTCCTTGCGATTGCGGCGGCTCAGCAGCCGCTCCTGCTCTTTGATCAAGTTCTGCACGCTCTTTTTGAACTCTGCCTGATTCATTTCTTCTTCTCCGGTTCTTCTTACGATCTGGTTGCGGCGGTTTTGGCGGCGTCCAGCCGTTCCATCATCTCAAAACAGGCGCGGCTGTTGTGGTAGGGGCACTTCCAGGGGTCCACCTTGTACTGCTCCTGGCTGGGAACGCCGGACTGCGAGACCCGCCAGAACCACTCGCCATGCTCGCGATCGACGATGTACTTTTCAATGAACGCCCAGCTTCGTCCGGCGGCGTCGCGAAAGTGCTCTTCGCCGGAAAGCTGCCAGGCATTGAAGAAGCCGACCACGGCCTCGGCCTGCGGCCACCAATGCTTGTCCGTATCGATAATACCTGTTGGATCGGCCTCGTAGAGCAGGCCGCCATCGGCGTCGAGTCCCTGCTCGTAAACGGCCTGGGCCATCTCGACCGCGACCTTGCGCACGCGCTCGAGAATCCCGGCGTCACCGAGGATTTCAGCGGCCTCGTTGAGCAGCCAGCTTCCCTCGATATCGTGGCCAAAGGAGATCTTTTCCGACCGCGGACGCCACTCCTCGTCGAAGAAAAGAATGAAGTGGCGGGTGTCGGGATGGATGATGCGGTCGAGGAAGATTTCGATCAGCTCCCTGAGACGCAGGCGGACGGTCGCATCCTCGCGGAAGCGCAGCAGAGTGGCGTAGGCCTCCATGAGATGGAGGTGGGTATTCATGGACTTTTTCTCGTCCATGTCCACATCGCTCAGACGCTGATCCAGGGCCAGGGTCCAGTCGCGCTCGTAGGTCTCAAAGTAGCCGCCGTGCCGGGCGTCGTGGCCCGAGGACTCGATGGACTCGACCATGCGCAACGCCTTGACCAGCGCTTCGCCGTCGCCGCTGGCGTGAAAGTACTCGGCCAGCGCGTAGACGGTGAAGGCCTGGCCATAGATGCGCTTCTTGGTGTCGGTGGGACGGCCCTGGTAGTCGAGCATCCAGTAGACGCCGCCAAACTCGTGGTCCCAGAAGAAGCGGTCGAGGTATTCGTAGGCGCGCTGCGCGGTGGCCAGGTACTGGGGGTCGCGGTAGACGCTGAAGGCCTTGGAGAAGGTCCACAGGATGCGCGCGTTGAGGATGAGTCCCTTGTCGGCGAGCGGGTCGATGGTCAGGTCGTTGGAGATTTGGCCGCGAAAGCCGCCGTAGTCTTCGTCGATGTCGTATTTGAGCCAGAAGGGAAGGATGTCGGAGCGCAGCTCCATTTCCACCTTCTGCCGTAGTTCTTGCACGAGGGCGCCTCCATGTGTACCGCTGCTGCGGAATTGTAAGCCTGCCGGGTTACTGTCCGGCAGGCTGCTTGAGAATGGCGTCGATGCGGGCGAGTTCATCGACGGTGAAGCTGAGGTTGGCCAGGGCCGCGACGTTCTGTTCGATCTGCTCGACGCGGCTGGCGCCGATGAGCGCCGAAGTCATGCGGCCGTCGCGCAGCACCCAGGCCAGGGCCATCTGCGCAAGCGACTGCCCGCGCCCGGCGGCCAGATCGTTGAGTTGGCGCACCTCGGTAAGGTGAGGCTCGTCGATGTCGGCCTTTTTGAGGAAGCTGTAGGGCTTGGAGGCGCGCGAGCCGTCCGGGATGCCCTTCAGATAGCGATCGGTCAGCAACCCCTGGGCCAGCGGACAGAAGGCGATGCCGCCCACGCCCTCGTCGCCCAGCACGTCCAGCAGGCCATCTTCGACCCAGCGGTCGAACATCGAGTACTTGGGCTGATGGATGAGGCAGGGCGTGCCAAGTTCGCGCAGAATTTTGACGGCCGCGGCGGTCTGCTTTGCGTCGTAGCTGGAGATGCCGGCGTAGAGCGCCTTGCCGGAGCGAACGGCCTGATCGAGCGCGCCCATGGTCTCCTCGATGGGTGTCTCCGGGTCGGGGCGATGGGAGTAGAAGATGTCGACGTACTCCAGGCCCATGCGCTTGAGGCTCTGGTCGAGGCTGGCGAGGAGATATTTGCGCGAGCCCCAGTCGCCGTAGGGGCCGGGCCACATGCCCCAGCCGGCCTTGGAACTGACGATGAGTTCGTCGCGCCAGGGCTTGAGGTCGAGGCGCAGAATCTCGCCGAAGTTCGACTCGGCGCTGCCCGGAGGCGGGCCGTAGTTGTTGGCCAGGTCGAAGTGGGTGATGCCGAGATCGAAGGCGCGGCGGACCATGGCGCGGCAGTTCTCGAAGACATCGACGCCGCCGAAGTTGTGCCACAGGCCGAGGGAGATGGCGGGCAGGCGCACGCCGCTCTTGCCGCAGCGGCGATAGTGCATCGAGTCGTAGCGTTGTTCGCTTGGCTGGTACAAAGGGCTTCTCCTTATGGCGGGTCAAAAGTGATCGGCCCGCAATAGGCGTGTTTCGCAGCGCCCCTACGGGGCGCATGGCATTTTTTTGCAGCCTGTTGATTGCTGTCGAAACTCGCCTTGGCAAGTCGGCGGCTCTGGTTGAACGGGGCGGGTTGGGGTTCGAGGTTTCCCACCCTTTTCGCAAAGAGCGCGAAAAGGATGGGGCACGGGGCACCCAGGTTTTTCGGGACAACTGAGCCTCTCGACTATCCGCCACCAGCAATGCTAGCTCAAGATTCCCTTGACCGTGACTTCCTTGCGTCCGTCGGCGGGAGGGGTGACGATGTTGCCTTCGATCGGCTTGCCGTCCACGATCAACGCGATTTTGTTTCCGTCGCCCTTGCGCTCGATGGAGATTTTGTAGACCACTCCGCGGAAGGTGCGGGTTGCGGTGAATCCCGGCCAGTTTTTGGGAATGACCGGAGCGATCTCAAGGCCGTCGAGCGCGGTGCGGATGCCGAGAATCCACTGCACGATGGCGTAGTAGTTCCACGCCGCCGTGCCGGTGAGCCAGGAGTTCTTGGCCTCGCCGAAGGTGGGCGCATCCTTGCCGGCGATCATCTGCGCGTAGACATAGGGCTCGCAGCGGTGCAGATCGCCGATCTCTTCGCGCGCCGAGGGATTGATGCGGCTGTAGTAGTCGTGGGCCAGGTCGCCGTGGCCCAGACGGGTTTCGCCGATCATGACCCAGGGATTGACGTGGCAGAAGATGCCGGCGTTCTCCTTGTATCCCGGCGGATAGGAGGAGATTTCGCCCATTTCGATGTAGTAGTGGGTGTAGGCCGGCTGCTGGACCACGATGCCGTGCTTGGTGGCCAGATGCTTGCCCACGGCGGCCAGGGCCTTGGCGGCCTTGCCGTCCTCCAAGCCGATGCCGGCCAGGGTGCAGTAACCATTGGACTCGATGTAGATTTTGCCCTCGGCGCATTCCTTGGAGCCGATCTTGCCGCCAAAGTCGTTATAAGCGCGCAGGAACCACTCGCCGTCCCAGCCATGCTTGAGAATGACGGCTTCCATTTTGGCGGATTCAGCCAGATAGGATGCGGATTCGGCGTTGAGTCCGCGGTGCTGGGCGATGGCGGCGAGCTCGCGGCCGGCCTGCACAAAGAGGCCGGCGATGAAGACCGATTCGGCCACCTTGCCGTCCTTGTTGGTGGTGGTCTGGAAGGACTGGCCCGGCGTATCGGAGAAGCAGTTGAGATTGAGGCAGTCGTTCCAGTCGGCGCGGCCGATGAGCGGCAGGCCGTGCGGCCCAAGGCGCTCCAGGGTGTAGTGGAAGCTGCGCTGCAGGTGCTCGTAGAGCGGCATTTCAGAGCCCGGCTGGTTGTCGTAGGGCACCGGCTCGTCGAGGATGCTCCAGTCGCCGGTCTCTTTGAGATAGGCCGAGACGCCGACGATGAGCCAGTGGGGATCGTCGTTGAAGCCGCCGCCGATGTCGTTGTTGCCGCGCTTGGTGAGCGGCTGGTACTGGTGATAGGCGCCGCCGGTGGGCAACTGCGTTGCGGCCAGGTCGAGGATGCGCTCGCGGGCGCGCGACGGAACCATGTGGACGAAGCCGAGCAGGTCCTGGTTGGAGTCGCGGAAGCCAAGGCCGCGGCCGATGCCGGACTCATAGAACGACGCCGAGCGCGACATGTTGAAGGTCGCCATGCACTGGTAGGCGTTCCAGATGTTCACCATGCGGTTGGTGTGGATGTCGGGGGTGTTCACCTGGAAGACGCCGAGGGTTTCCACCCAGTACTGGCTCAGGCGCTCGAAGGCCGCGTCAGCCTCTTTGGGGTCGAGATATTTGGCGATGACCGGCTTGACCGTGGTCTTGTTGATGGTCTGCGAGCCGGGAGGGTCGAATTTCTGATCGACGGGATTCTCGTGGTAGCCGAGCACGAAGACGATCTGGCGGGTCTCGCCGGGCTCCAGTTCGAGCTTGACCTGGTGGGCGCCGATGGGCGACCAGCCGTGAGCGATGGAGTTGGTGAGTTGACCGGCTTCGACGGCGGCCGGCTTGTCCCAGCCGCGATTGCGGCCCAGGAAGGCTTCGCGCTGGGTGTCGAATCCCGCGCCGGGCTGGGAACAGGCAAAGTACGCGAAGTGATTGCGGCGCTCGCGGTACTCCGTCTTGTGATAAATCACGCCGTCTTCCACTTCCACCTGTCCGGTGTTGAAGTTGCGCTGGAAGTTGGTGCCGTCGTCCTGGGCGTCCCAGAGGCAGAACTCGATCTCGGCGAAGCCGGAAATGGAGGCCTTGGTGGCGCGGCGGTTGGTGACCGTGAGCTGCCAAATCTCGAGGTTCTCGCCCAGCGGGACAAAGTAGCGGGTGTGCGCCTCGATGCCGGCGTACTCCGATCCGATGACGGTGTAGCCCATGCCGTGGCGGCAGGAGTAGTTCTTGAGCTCGTGGCGTGTGGGCTGCCAGGAGGGAGACCAGAATTCCTTCGACTCGTCGTCGCGCAGGTAGATGTAGCGCCCGCCGAAATCGAGCGGCACGTTGTTGTAGCGGTAGCGCGAGATCCGGCGCAGGCGGGCGTCGCGATAGAACGAGTAGCCTCCCGCGGTATTGGAAATAATGCCGAAATACGCCTCGCATCCCAAGTAGTTGATCCATGGCAAAGGCGTGTCCGGCTGGGTGATCACATACTCGCGATTCCGGTCGTCGAAATATCCGAACTTCATAATCAGAACTCCCTCGATACAGAGCCTGCGCCCGATTGGCAGCCGGCTCGAAAAGTCGATCAATCGTTTTTCCAGAGCGATTTGAATTACTTTGGAGGACGAATCGCGATTATACTTGACGCGGCGCGCGTGTGAAAAATGCCCGTGCCGCCGACCGGGAAACCGAGCCAGGCCGCGAGTGTGCCGGGAATCATTGCCAGAGATCTGGCGAATGTGAGAGGATTTTCCGTTTTGTACTCATTCTGGGCGCTAACGCGAGGCGAAACTGTTTTCATGGCCAGTTCCTTGTTTTTTCCCTTCACCGGCATTCGAGCCGGGCGGGAGTTGTTTGTTTCCATTTTTCTCGCCGGATTGGTGGTTTGCGCCGGGCTGCTGGCCTGGCCCGCCGTTCGGGTTTTTGCAGCGGAAAAGCCGGTTTTGACGATCAAAGTGGACCAGGCGGGATATCCGCTTCATGGGCCCAAGGTCGCGCTGGTCGCCGCTCCTGGGGAGAGCTTCGAAGTCCGGCGGTCGAGCGACGATGCGGTGGTTTTTCACGGGAAGCTGACGGCCGCGGTTGCCGATCCCGACTCCGGAGACCAGGTGCAGGCGGCGGATTTTTCCAATTTCAAGAAAGAGGGAAGCTATTACCTGACGGTTCCCGGCGTGGGACGCAGTTTTGACTTCGCCCTGGGCGAGCATGTCTTCGAGCGAACCTATTATCTGGCGATGCGCGGCTTTTATGGGCAGCGTTGCGGGACGGCGGTGGATCTGGGACCGGAGTTTCCGGGCTATTCGCACCCCGCCTGCCACCAGCATGGCGAGTTTCACATCTCTTCGGGAGCCAAGGGCCGCAGGGACAACATCGGCGGCTGGCACGACGCGGGCGATTACGGACGCTACATGGTCAACTCCGGCATCAGCAGCGGCACCTTGCTGTGGGCGTGGGAGATTTACGGGCGGAATCTGAAGGGCATTTCGCTCAAGATTCCCGAATCGGGGAACGGTACGCCGGACATCCTGAACGAGGCGCGCTGGAACCTGGATTGGATGCTGAAGATGCAGGACGAGGACGGGGGCGCCTGGCACAAGCAGACCAGCGAACACTTTGGGGGCTTTGTGGCTCCGCAGGACGACCTTATGATCAGCAAGGTGATCGGAACCGGCTCGGCGCCCTTCAAGGGCACCTGCGCGACCGCTGACCTGGCTGCCGTGGGAGCGATCGCCGCGCGGGTCTATGAGCCCTTCGATCCCAAATTTGCCGCGCAGGCGCTGGAGGCGGCGCGGCGGGCATGGGCGTGGACGGAGAAGAATCCGAATGTCACGTTCACCAATCCATCGGGGATCAGCACCGGGGTATACGCCGATCCGAGCTGCGCGGACGAACGGCTATGGGCCGCGGCGGAGCTGGCCCGCACGACAGGCGAGCCGGCGTTCAACGAGTTTTTTCTGAACAACTATGCGCAGTTCCTGCCCACCCTGGATTCGCCGCCGGCGGAGAACTGGAACGCGGTGGCGCCGATGGCATTGTGGACCTATGCGCTCTCAAAGCGGAAGGGCGAGGATGCAAAGGCGGTGGAAGCCATTCGGGAGCGGACGCTGACCGCGGCGCACGCGATTGCGGACCGCACGCGCGCGAATCCCTACCACGTGAGCCTGAAGACCACCGACTACGTGTGGGGATCGAACGGGATTGCGGCGGAGTATGGGATGACGCTGCTGATCGCCAACGTATTTTCGCCGGAGATCGCATTTGCGGATGCGGCGCGGGACAATTTGCATTACCTGCTGGGGAGGAATACGTTTTCACTCTCCTGGGTTACGCAAGTGGGCGAGAATCCGTACCAGCATCCGCATCACCGGCCGAGCGGCGACGGGAAGCATGACAAGCCGTGGCCGGGGCTGCTCTCGGGAGGGCCGAACGCGGGCCGGCAGGACGCGGTGCTGGCATCGCTGCCCGCGGATTTGCCGCCGGCCAAGGTGTATTCCGACCGGATGGCCTCGTACGCGAGCAATGAGATTTGCATCAACTGGCAGGCATCGCTGGTATTTTTGCTGGCGGGCGAGCTGCGATAAAAGAGCGCGGGAACCGGGCGCCGCAAGGAACTCGAGTTGAAGTGAGTGGGCGAAGCGCGATGCACAGGCTGTCGCATCTCCGCTTTGCAAGACCGTGATAAGGCCGGTGAAGACCGGCGGAAAAGTTCGATTTTGCACCACCCGCGGAGAGCGGAGAAAAATGCCCGTGGGCATTGAGGAGTGGAATGCTGCACCTTCACGTTGTCGACATCGCCATCATTGTGGCCTACCTGCTGAGCACGGTGTTCATAGGCTATTGGGTTTCAAAACGCGCCTCGCAGAGCATGCAGAACTATTTCCTCGGCGGCAACGCGATGCCCTGGTATGTGCTGGGCATCTCGAACGCCTCGGGAATGTTCGACATCAGCGGCACCATGCTGCTGGTGTACTGGATGTTCATCTACGGCTTGAAGAGCGTGTGGATTCCCTGGCTCTGGCCCACGTTCAACCAGATCTTCCTGATGGTCTATCTCTCCTCGTGGCTGCGGCGCTCGAAGGTGATGACCGGCGCGGAGTGGATCAAGACGCGCTTCGGCACCGGGAAGGGCGCGCAACTGGCGCACATGATCGTGGTGGTCTACGCCTTTGTGAGCATCATCGGATTCTTTACCTACGGCTTTAAGGGCATCGGCAAGTTTGCGCAGACGTTTCTGCCCTGGAATCTGACGGCCAACGAGTACGCGCTGATCCTGATCGGCATCACGGCGGTCTACGTCATCAAGGGCGGCATGATCAGCGTGGTGATCACCGAGGTGGTGCAGTTCTTTATCCTGGCGATCGCCTCGTTTGCCGTGGGCATTATCGCCATGGTCAAGGTCGCGCCGGACACCCTGCGCAAGGTGGTGCCCGCCGGCTGGGACAACCTCTTCTTCGGCTGGCATTTGAATCTGGACTGGTCTACCCTGCTGCCATCGGCCAGCGAGAAGATTGCCCAGGACGGCTACGGGCTCTTCGGCTTCTTCGTCATGATGCTCTTCTTCAAGGGCATTCTGATCTCGGCCGCCGGACCCGCGCCGAACTACGACATGCAGCGCGTGCTTTCGTCGAAGACGCCGCGCGAGGCCTCGATGATGAGCGCCTGGGTGAACATCGTGCTCACGCCGCCCCGCTACTTCCTCATCATCGGCCTGACGGTGCTGGCGGCTGCCTTCTTCGGTCCCAATATCCGCGCCATGGGTCCGAACATGGACTTCGAGCTGGTGCTTCCGCTGGCCCTGGGCAAATTCGTCCCGGCCGGCCTGCTGGGCTTCCTGATTGCCGGCCTGCTGGCGGCCTTCATGTCGAACTTCGCGGCCACGGTGAATGCGGCGCCGCCGTATTTTGTCAACGACATCTACAAGCGCTTCATCAATCCCAACGCCAAGCCCAAGACCTATGTGCGTCTGAGCTATCTGGCCTCGTTTGCCGTGGTCGTGATCGGCATCCTGATCGGCTGGAACGTCACTTCGGTGAACTCGGTTGTGTTGTGGATCGTCTCCGGATTGTGGGGCGGCTACACCGCGTCCAATGTTTTGAAGTGGTACTGGTGGCGCTTTAACGGCTACGGCTATTTCTGGGGCATGATCACCGGCATCACCGCCGCGCTGGTGCTGGCGTTTCCTGGATTGCTGGGCAACCTGCCGATCACGCAAGCCTTTTTGGCCAAGCATCCGGTGAATCTGGATGTGACGATCGTCTTCCCGCTGGTGCTGGGAATTTCGCTGATCGGCTGCCTGATCGGCACGCTGGCAACCAAGCCGGAAGAGGACGCGGTGCTGATGGACTTCTATCGCCGCGTGCGGCCGTGGGGCTTCTGGGGACCGGTGCTGAAGAAGGTGTTGGCCGAGGATCCGGGCTTCCAGAAGAACAAGGATTTCTTCCTCGATATGTTCAATATCGTGGTCGGCATCGTATGGCAAGTCAGCCTGGTGGCTCTGCCGCTGTACATCGTGATCCAGGAATGGCAGCGCGCCTCGCTCGCCTTGGCGGTCACTCTCGTGTCGTCGGCCCTTCTGAAGTTCACCTGGTACGACCATTTGGCTGAGCGCGAAGTGGAAACAGACAAGGTTGCCTCTCAAGATGAGTAACCTGCCCGGCCAGGCGGCTGCGCTTCCGCAAAGGAAGCCAGCCGCCTGGCGACCCTCCGATCCATGCATCCCCGAGCTGCTTTACCCAGCGCAAGAAAGGCCGCAACCGTTGGAGCGTCCATCTGCAGCCCCGATCGCCGAAGATTGGCCGGCCAGCCGGAAGGCGGGCGTGTCCGTTGCGCGCATCTGCTACCGGGGATGGGCGGACTGCTTTCAACTGCGGAACGGCAGCGTGGAAGCCGTGGTGGTTCCGGCCATCGGCCGCGTGATGCAGTTGCGCTTGGCGGGCGAGGCGGCAGGCGCCTTCTGGGAGAACCGCGCGTTGGATGGGCAAACGCATTCGTCGGTTCCGAAACAGGGCGATCCGGCGGAATGGATCAACTTTGGCGGAGACAAGAGCTGGCCTGCTCCGCAAACAACCTGGCGGCAGCAGCAGGGCCGGGACTGGCCGCCGCCCGCGGCATTCGATTCGCGCCCGATGGAAGCGTTTTCCTGCGAGCAGGGCGTGGTGCTGACCTCGCAAGTCGATCCCGGTTTCGGCATCCAGGTGGTGCGCCATGTGGAACTCGACCGGGAACGGCCCGTGATGCGGATCAGGACCGAATATCGCAAGCTCTTCGGAGACGCGGTCAAGGTGGGCGTTTGGACCATCACCCAGATGCAGGAACCGGAGCTGATCGGCCTGCTCCTTCCGGAGCGTTCGAGTTTTCCAAACGGCTACGTCCGGCTGCGGGAGGCCGAGCCGGAAAAGCTGAAGATCGAGGGCCGGCTCTTATCGTTCGTTCGCCATCCGGGCGAGCCGGCAAAGATCGGAACGGATAGCTGCACCCTGGCATGGGTGGGACGGAACTGCGTCGTCCGGATCGCCGCGGAAAATGGGCCGGGAGAGTATCCGGACGGCGGTTGTGTTACCCAGGTCTACACCAATCCCGACCCGCTGAAGTATGTCGAGCTGGAAACTCTGGGGCCCCTGGCGGCGATGAAGGCCGGCGACCGCATCGAGCGAACTACCGTGTATACAGTGCTGCCCCGTTCCACGCCCGATCCCGAAGCCGAGGCGCGCAAGGTCTTGTGAGTTGAAAACTCGCCGCGATGGATGGGGCAAAGGTCGATAACTCCGGCGCCGTATTCTGCCCAGGCTGCTTCTTATCGGACGATCGATCGAGATATGGGAAAGCGATGCGCGGAAGCGGTTGTGAGATGCCAGTCCCCGGCCGCGCGATTTCGTGCGTTCCGATTGAGCGCCGTTCCGCTCCAGGTCCTAAAATCGGGACCTGGGGCACCCAGCTTTGTTGCTTGCATAGAATCCCTGTTTTGAAGCTTGCTTCAGGCGCATCCTGCTAGGAGCGCGTCTGAGTAAGGTCTTGGCGGATGGTGACAGTGGGGCTTCGGATTGGCGGAAGCCGGAGCTTGTTGTTGAAGCGGCGGCTTAACGGCCGGTAGGCAACGTTTTTGTGCTT
>JBEKTO010000004.1:0-113968 GCA_049515995.1 Occallatibacter sp.
ACGATCGCTTCCTTCTTGGCGAGCAAGCGCGCACCGACGGCCATGGTCACCGAAAGGACGGTCGGCATGGCGACGGGGATGGCAGCAACCAGAAGCACCAGGCAGAATTCCAGAGTGGTGAGGACCTTGTCTCCGCGAAAGAGGGCGAAGACAAGAATCAAGGCGACCAGCGCTATCGCCAAAACGATCAGGTAGTCGCCGATCTTCATCACAGCCTTTTGGAAGTGACTGACTGTATGAGCTTGCTCGACGAGCTGCGCTGTCTTGCCAAAGTAAGTGTTCGAACCGGTGGCATAGACGATGGCGTCAATCTCACCCTGGCGGACGATGGAGCCGGAGAACACAGCGCCGCCGGGCTTGGCGCTGACGGGCAGCGACTCGCCGGTCAGGGCGGACTGATCTACCTCGATGGAATCCCCGTCGAGCAGCCGCGCATCTGCGGGAACGATGTCTCCCAGCCGGAGACGAATGACGTCGCCAGGGACCAACTCGCTCGCTTTGGGATCCTCCCACTTGCCATCCCGCTTGACCTTGGCCTTGATCGCCAGACGGGCTTTGAGGGCGGCAATGGCATTCCCCGCCTGGTGTTCTTCCCAGAATCCGACCAGAGCGTTGGACAAAAGCAGCACAAGGATGACGAAGAAGTCGAGCCAGTGTTGGACAATCCCGGAGAGGATTACGGCAGCTTCAATCATCCACGGAATAGGACCCCAGAAGTAGGAGAGGAACTTCAGGTATTCGTTGGTCTTCTTTTCCTCGATCTGGTTGGGCCCATACTGCGCCTGGCGCTTCACAGCCTCGGCCTGGGTGAGTCCGTCAGCCGATGCGCCAAGCTTTTTCATCAACTCAGGCATGGCGAGCGTCTTCAGGGAATCCTTGTCATCCTTGGGCTCGGGCTTCTCTGTGTCGGAATCCATTTGAGATTGTTCTCCTGTTCTTGCTCAGTGCCCCAGGGGTATTGCTGCAATGCTCGAAACAACACCCAAACCAGTCTTCATCCCGGTGTTCAGGCGCCAGCCAGTGAAGAGCAGGACGCCAGATCATTGCTTCTCTTGGAGGGCCTTCCGGTCACGCGCAAATGCACACCGATATGCGACGGCGACGGATGGCGGGGCCGAGGAATGTTGCTCGGGAAAGCGATGTCGCCGGATATTGAAGACCCCGACGTCCTCCTATTTTGAAAAGATGTCGTGATCCCGGTCGTAGCTTCGCTCTGTGTGCGAAGGCTTCTCCGCCGCCTTTTCGGCAACGAGCTCAATCCGCTTCTGTGCCGGTGCGTCCGAGACCGTCCCGTTTTCTATTTTTGTCACTTCCGGATTCTCAAATTGTTCCGCCATTGCCGATCGCTCCTGTGATCACGATGAACCGTGCCCCCCATCAAGTTCTGGTCAGTTTTGCTCCCCTCGCCCGATCATGGAGAGTCATTCCGGGCCGGTCTTCTTCAGTTCAGAAGAAGGGCGACTTGGGCTCCGGTTGCGGGATGGTCATTGGGGCCGCGCAGAAGGCCAAATGCCGCAACACGCCGCTCAACGCACCTCTACGCGCGCTTCGCCGGGCCAACGATCGGTGCGCCCGGAATGGCGGCTTTTCCAACTGGACATGGATCGTCAAGAGATGCGGAGGCGAGCAAAAATCGGGATCTTGACCACGTCGAGCACCGCACCGAAGGCGACCGCTGCGGCAAACTCACAAGCGATGACTGCGATGGGCAACGGCGCCATGGCGATTCCGCGAACCGCCAGCGTTGCAATGATAAGAACGTCGGCAACTGAAGAAAGCACAAGCAAAACGCTGGGGCGCAGTCCCCAAAGATGCTGGCGCCCGCGAATTACGTACGTTGTAACCTGGCTGCCAAACACAATACTGACCACGGTCAGCGTTTGAAGCGCCTGGATTCCGAGATGCATCTCGAACTTTCCGTATGCAAGGAGCGCGGTAGAGAATGCAAGGAAGCAGATCCCCAGAATGATGCCTGCGCCTGTAATTCTGCCGATCTGCCACGAGTTCGGCATCTTGGATGGCCGCACTCTGTCGGTAGTCAGCGACATGGCGAGGAAGTCGCCGGTGATCATCACAATAACCATCAGCATGGGCGTCAGGACCGCGTGCCCGGTCATGGCCAGACCAACCGCGAGAAGGAGAACCTGGAATATCTTCTTCTGAACAGAATTCAACGTGTAAGTAAGGATGCGTTGAAATGCGACTCGGCCCTCTTTTACCGCGGACACGATTCCGCCCAGGCCTGCTTCGGTGAGAACGACACCGGCAGCCGATTTGGCCACATCGGTTGCGGTCGAAACGGCAATACCGATCTGGGCCTGGCGAAGCGCAGGAGCGTCGTTGGCGCCATCCCCGCACATCCCAACCGTAGACCCGCTCTTTTGAAAGGCTTTGACGAGGTCATACTTGCCTTCCGGAAGAATGCCGGCGAAGACCGCGAAATCCTCCGGCTTGACGGGATCGGGAATTTTCCCTGGCGGGCAGACGGCGCCGTTCAATCCAACGGCATGAGCCACGATTGCCGCGGTAACCGGAGCATCGCCTGTGACCATCACCATGCGCACACCGAGGGCATGCAATTCCGAAATGAGGGAACTCGAGTCGGATCGCGGCGGGTCGCTGAGGGCGATAAGTCCAACGATCTGCACGGCTGCCGGGAGGCCCGCGGCAACCGCCAGAACTCTGAAGCCTTGTTTCTCGAGCTCTTCAACGATCGCCGCCGCGGCGGGAGAGGGAGCAGTGAGGGCAACAACCGCGGTAAACGCGCCTTTGACGATTCGCTCCGAACCATCCTTTGCATCTATCGCGGTTGCCTCCGAGGTTCTCTTGACCGGATCGAAGGGAAGAAACGTCTTCAGCTTCGGCAAGCCGGATGCCGGTTTGTGCGAGGCGGCAGCGCGAATCGCGGCATCGACGGGGTCCTGACCGCCTTCAGAACTGGCCAGGGATGCCATACCGAGAACTTGTGCTTCATCAAACCCCGGCATGGGACGAACGCTGGTGACTGAAAGCTCGTTGCGGGTGAGCGTTCCCGTTTTATCCGAGCACAAGACATCGATCGATCCTGCTTCATCCACGGCAGTAAGCCGTGTCGGCAGTACGCCCAGTTTTGCCAGAGCACGGGCTCCGACGGCCGCGGCAAGCGTGAAGGTTGCAGGCAATGCGACTGGGATCGCCGCAAGAACCGACGTGAGCAACAAGGGAACGATCTCACTCCAGGGCATGGCATGGGTATAGGCATAGGCTCCCATGGCAAGGATTACGGCGCTATTGAAGATAGCCAGGTTGCGCACGATCTTGAGCACTGCCTTCTGTTGTGTGCTCACTACATGCGCGGTGCGAACGAGTTCCGCCGTGCGGCCGAATTTGGTGCGGGCGCCGGTGGCGGTCACCACGGCTGTTGCTTCGCCGCGGCGGACGAGCGCACCCGCATAAGTGTCTACGCCTGGGCCGGCTTCAATGGGCAGGGATTCGCCGGTGAGCATCGATTGATCGAGTTGCACCGATCCACCGGTCAGATGCACATCGGCGGCGACCACGCCACCAAGCGACAGCTTCACCAGGTCGCCGCATACCAACTCCGCCGACGGCACAGTCTTCCACGCATCGTCGCGCTGAACCGAGGCGTTGAGTGCGAGCCGGGACTTGAGAGCCGCCAAGGTGGCCTGGGCGCGGCCCTCCTGAAAGTAGGCAAGCGCGGCATTGAAGACCAGAAGACCCGCAATGACCGCAGCCTCGTAGTCCTTGTGGAGGACGACCTCCAGCACAATGGAGGCTTCCAGCAGCCATGGAACGGGCGCCCAGAATTTGGCCAATGCATTGCGCAGGGGATGGGCCGATGTGTCCGGCATTGCATTGGGGCCGTCTCTTTCAAGACGAACGCGGGCCTCATCGCTGGTGAGCCCCTTCGAGGCGGTGGCCTGAGCCGGCTTCACGGCCTGACTGTCCGATACGGGAGGGACAACGCTACTCGCGCTCACAATGGGCCACCTTTACCGCTACTCTCGCCGCCGCCATTCCATTGCGCGGTCTAAAGGATTCATCGCGGCGGTCTCGGTCTTGGCTGAGTGCAGAAAGAGGAGTGGGCATTGCACGAGCTTGACGTCCTTCTCGGCGATTCGTGAAAGCAACTGGAGCTCGATTCTTCTCCAATCGCATGAACAAGGGCTGTGCTGTTTTGAACACCCGTTTCGCAGACGTGCGCACCAACAAAAACGCAATGGCCAGATGCGCCACGCGGAGGCGCGAATTCTCGCCTCTGCTTCATGTACCAAACTGCTCAGTACCCATTGGGACAAAGTGAAAGACTCACTCTGCGGGCGATACCGCCGCAACCGTGTCAACCGAAAAGTTTGCAGAGGATATTGTCAGTCAGCCCAGGAACATGGAGAACACAATGAACGCTACAAATTCTGTGGTAGCCATCTATGACACCCACGAACGGGCGGAACACGCCATCAAGGAACTGCAAGAGGCCGGTGTCGACATGAAGAGCCTCTCGATCGCCGGCAGAGACGCACACACGGACGAACATGTCGTCGGCTACTACAACGCCGGTGACCGCATGAAGTACTGGGGCACGGTAGGAGCGTTCTGGGGTGGATTCTGGGGACTTCTCTTTGGGTCCGCGGCATTCGCCATACCCGGTCTTGGGCCGATTCTCGTGGCTGGTCCGCTTGTAGCCTGGATCATCGCCGGTCTCGAAGGAGCAGCGGTGGTCGGGGGCGTAAGCGCGGTGGGGGCTGCCCTGGTGAGTATTGGCATTCCGAAGGATAGCGTTCTCAAGTACGAAGTGGCCCTGAAGACCGACAAGTTTCTGCTGATCGTCCACGGTACGCCTGACGCTGTAGCCAAGGCCAGGGACATTATCGCGGGGACCGAGCATAGTTATTACACCGTTCATGGCGAGACCGTTTTCGCCCGATAACTGTTCGCAATCGGTTGCGAGCTGAACGATTCAGGGCAAGGTCTCAAATCGATCAGTTCGGACCGTGGTGCAAGAGGCCATCCTTATGAAACAGAGCAGTTCGTTCCAGGCGCTGGTTTTCGCCGTAGTTCTGGCCGCAGGCGCCGCCGTTGCCTTTGCGCTGCATCGGCTGTCAGCCGACGTCGCGGCCATCTCCATCTTGGGTGTGTCGGTTGTTCTCGCCTACATTGTCGCCTCAGCGATTCAGGTCGCAGATCAGTGGAACAAGGCTGTAGTTCTGCGGCTGGGAAAGTTCCGTTCGCTTGAGGGCCCAGGGCTGTTCCTGATCATCCCAATCGTTGAGTCCATCCCTTATTGGATCGACACACGTGTCCTGACAAGTTCTTTCAAGGCGGAAAAGACTTTAACAAAAGATACGGTCCCGGTCGATGTGGATGCCGTGCTTTTCTGGAAGATTATCGATCCCAAGAAAGCCGCTTTGGATGTAGCAGACTACCAAAGCGCGATCAACTGGGCCTCGCAAACGGCATTGCGCGATGTGATCGGCAAGACGATGCTTTCAGACATGCTCGAAGGCAGGGACAAGATCAGTGTGGACTTGCAGAAGATTATCGATGTGCGTACCGAACCATGGGGCATTAACGTCATCTCTGTCGAGGTCAAGGACGTGTTGATTCCATCGGCTCTGGAAGATGCGATGTCGATGCAGGCCCAGGCAGAAAGAGAGCGCCAGGCCCGCGTGATTCTTGGCGACTCCGAACGCCAGGTCGCGGAGAAGTTCGGCGAGGCCGCCAAGACCTATGCGAACAATCCAGTCGCGCTGCATCTCAGAGCCATGAACATGCTTTACGAAGGCTTGAAGCAGAATTCAACGATCGTGATTGTCCCCAGCACTGCGGTCGAATCGATGCAGTTGGGCGGCTTGGCTGGCTTGACTGCACTGACAATGGGCCTCGGCGAGCAGCAGGCGCTCAAAGCCAAACCAGACGAAAGCAAGAGCGGAGATGCGCCAGTCCAAGAAGAGAGTGCGCTTCCCCTTACGCCTTGTCATGCAGAGCAATTGGGCAGCCCTTACTCTGAGTAGGTCCTGGGAACTTGTTGAAATCGGTACCGTTTTGCGACGGAGGTCAAAGGGTTCGTCCCTTACGCGGCACTACGCGCCTTGGCGTGGATGCTCGATGTTTTCAGCCACATCGCTTGCCAACAGCAACCGGCAATAAATGGGCCACCCTTTGGGGTGGCCGCGCTATTTCTGATCTGAGGTATCTGTTTATAACAAACGGGAGATCCCCCGGTTCTGCCGGGGCGACAGTCGATGTTTGACAGTTCCGGGAGTCGCTCCCGGTTTGTGTGTTTACCTTCTTCGTGCAAAATCGTGAGAATGGCGCGGAGCATGAGCGCCGTCCCTACGGGACTGCGGATAAATTGTTGGTTTCGCCATCCCCACGCTGAAGCGCGGGGCTAACAACCACCGCGCCTACAGCGCGGACGACGGGCTGCTGCCGACTGGAGCGCTTCTACAAGGCCCCTTTGAGGGGCCACCCATCCTAAAGCTCCCGGTTCTGCCGGGGGATATTTACTCTCAAAGATTAATGGCTGAGAGTAAGGGACTCTCCTCCGCGTATTGCAAATAAACAACTTAAAATCTGTTGCCGGGTCTGTTGTCGGGTTATGGCGCCGATAAGCGAGAGAACCTGACGATGAAGCTCACACGGATGGTATGTTTCACTGGAGTGCCCGGCAACTTTTGTACCAGCAGCAAAGCGAGAAACCGGTATGAGAGGAGCCTTGAATGACACGAGGGAAGAAGAACACGCCGGAGCAGATTGTGAGCCTGCTTCGTCAGGTTGAGGTTGCAGCCGCGAGCGCCGCAGATGCCAGCGACTTACTACAAACCGGCCTTTCAAAGCTGCCCGACACAAGCTCTTGGGCCAAGCTGCACTCGACGCGCCGGGGCAGTCCCGATAAGAACCGAAGGTTTTTTCGAATCGAATCCGGCTGCCTGAATATGGTTGGCGTGGCATTTCATCGGGCGCTTGCTCCACCCTCTCCGCAACCCAAGTGCAGTTCATAAGAGCAATTTGGGTTTGACGAATACCAAATCCGTATCGATGACAGGAAAATACCCGGAATCGAAAGATACGCCCCAGCCTTTTACCTATCGAATATGCCGCATGACAAATGTCACCAATTCTTCCTTACACTCTGCACTGCAATCGCAGGCCGACTGCTTCCATACTCGATTCTGTCGTACACCTTCACCAAGGAGCGAGCCATGAGTGCAGTTGCCGAAGTTCCCGAAGCCGACCGAGCGCCCCGCCCATGCCCGTCCACTGAAGCTGTGGCTTCACTCAACCACGTCACCAAACGATTTCCCAACGGTGTCGTCGCTCTCGACAATCTCTCTCTCACCCTCCGCCGTGGCGAAGTGCTTGCGCTGCTCGGTCCCAACGGAGCCGGAAAATCCACCGCGGTCAAGCTTCTGATGGGCCTCAGTTCGCCCACGTCCGGCAGCGTCAACATTTTTGGAGCCGACCCGCGCAATCACGCTGCGCGCATGCGCACGGGCGCGATGCTGCAGGTGGGCAGAGCCCCGGAGATGCTGCGCGTGCGCGAACTGATCGATCTGTTTCGAGGCTATTACCCGACCCCCATGGCCTACGCCGAGATTATCCAGGTTGCCGGACTGGAGGGCATCGAATCGCGCTTGCTTGGCCAGCTCTCCGGTGGGCAGAAGCAGCGGGTTCTCTTTGCGCTTGCACTGGCAGGCGACCCGGATCTGATCTTCCTCGATGAGCCGACCGTGGGCCTGGACATCAAATCCCGCCGCGGCATGTGGGCGCAGATTGAGTTGCTGGCCACGCGGGGCAAGACCGTACTGCTGACCACGCACTACCTTGAGGAGGCCGATTCTCTGGCGCAGCGCATCGTGGTCATCGACAAGGGCCGTATCGTCAGCGAGGGTACGCCGGCCGAGGTCAAGTCGCATGGCTCGAACCGTGCGGGCGAGCAGAGCAGTCGCAGTATCAAAATCATTCGCTGCGCGACCAGCATTTCGACACATGCTCTAGAGAAGATTCCCGGCGTCACCGGGGCAACGGTGAACGGCGAGATTACCACGATCCTCACCAGTCAGGCGGAGTCTACCTTGCGTGAGATTCTGGCGCTCGATCTCTCGCTGCACTCGATCGATGTGCAGAGTCCCAAGCTCGAAGACGCCTTTCTCGCTCTGACCGGCGACCACGAATAAGCGCCTGAGACGCCTCATGCCTCAAGCGAATGCGCCGACACACAACTTTTCACCACTCGAGAAGGAGCGATTTATGTCTACAGCAACGTTGGACCTGCCTCGCATCAGCCCTCTGGCGCGCAACCTGGCAATTTTTTTGCGCGAAGCCCGCTACGAGTTTATTCGCCTCACGCGCACGCGCAGCTTCTCACTGTCTGTCGTCGGTTTCCCCGTGGTCTTCTATCTCTTCTTCGGGGTCATCATGAACCGGGGACAGCAGATCGGCGCCATCTCCGTCGCAAAGTACGTCCTGGCGAGCTATGCGGTATTCGGCATGGTGGGCGCAGCGCTGTTCGGCATTGGCGTGGGCCTGTCTGCCGACTTGGCCGCAGGATGGCTCGATCTGAAGCGCGCCAGCCCCATGCCGCCGCTGGCCTACGTCCTCGCCAAGTGCTGCTCGGCGGTCTTCTTCGGGATTCTGATCGTGAGCCTTCTGGCTCTGATGGGCATTACGCTGGGAAACGTTTCACTGACATTTGTCGAATACGCCCGCATGGTTGCGCTGACGGTCGCCGGCGTGATTCCCTTCGTCTGCATGGGGCTGGCGCTTGCTCTGTTGGCGCCTTTCAGCGCCGTACCGGGCATCACCAACATGATTTATCTGCCGATGAGCTTCTGCGGCGGACTCTGGGTCCCATTGATCTTTCTGCCGCACTTCATGCAGACATTTGCTGTGCTTATGCCCACCTATCACCTCAGCCAACTGATGCTTGGCGCATTCGGCTACGCGAGCATGGGCAGCACTCTAAGTCACTGGTATGGGCTGCTCGGCTTTACACTGGTGATGCTGGGCGTCGCCGCCATCGCCTTACGCCGCCTGGAGCGAAACTCCTGACGAAGAAGGAAGCCATGTCCATTACCGACCTCAACTCGGAGCGCAGGCATGGAAGATGGGCCTGGATGTGGCTCGCTTACACCGGTTTCATCTTCATCCAGCCGCTGATGGAGCCGAGCCGCAGTCTCTGGCTCGGCACCATCTCCTGCCTCATCGTCTTTTTGGCCATCTTCTGGAATCTGTTTCGCGCCATCAGGAAACCGTCGTCCACGCGCTATTGGCTGGTCGCCGCCACCTTCGTTCTCGGTCTGGTAACTTTTCCGTGGAACCAGGGGGCCTCCACTTTCTTTGCGTATACCGGGGCGTATCTTCCTTTTGTCATTCATTCGGCGCGCCGGGTGGTTGCGCTGCTGGTTGCCGAATGCCTGCTGATTCTGGGCGAGTGCACGGTGTTCAACGTTGTCGTACCACACGGCCCGTTTCATATCGACTGGCCGAATGCCTGCGTTGCCGTCTTTATCACCATCGTTGTCGGCGGCGGCAATATCTACTTTGCCCAACAGAGGCGTGCCGATGACAAGCTCAGAGCAGCGCTCGAAGAGAACGTCACTTTGGCCGCCGTCGCCGAGCGCGAACGCATCGCGCGCGACCTGCACGATGTTCTCGGCCACACGCTCTCGGTGATCGTGCTCAAGGCGGAACTGGCGGGGCGTCTGGTCCCGCTCGATCCCGCCCGCGCCATAGCAGAGATGGCTGACGTGGAACGAACCTCGCGCGCCGCACTGGCTGAGATCCGCGAAGCCATCGGCGGCTACCGCTTGCTTGGCCTGACAGCCGAGATCGCCGCCGCGCGCCGCACGCTGGATGCTGCCAGCGTCACACTGGTTGCCGAATGCAATCCAGACCGCAACACTCTCACTCCCGAGGAGGAGACTGCGCTGGCGCTGGCGCTGCGCGAGGCGGTCACCAACATCGTCCGCCACGCCCGCGCCACCACCTGCCGCCTGCGCTTCATCACTAAGGACGGCCAGCGCAGCCTGGTAGTCGAAGACGACGGGCAGCACGCGACAGTGTGCGAGGGCAACGGCCTGCGTGGCATGCGCGAACGCATCGAGTCTCTCGGCGGCCGTTTCTCTTTCGAATGCGGCATCGAGCACAACCACGGAACCCGCTTGACTCTCGATCTTCCGCATCGCGAGGCCGCCTCATCATGACCGCCGCTCCAATCCGCGTTCTGCTCGCCGAAGATCAGACCATGCTGCGCGGCGCGCTGGCCGCACTGCTGGACCTTGAGCCCGACATTACCGTAGTTGCCCAGGCCGCCAACGGCCACGAGGCTCTCAAGCTCGCCCGGCTTCACTCGCCCGACGTGGTTATCACCGACATCGAAATGCCCCAGCGCAGCGGCCTGGAACTGGCAGACGACCTGAAGCAGTCCGCCTCCAGTCCTCATGTCATTATTCTCACCACCTTTGCGCGTCCCGGATATCTGCGCCGAGCACTCGATGCCGGCGCACGCGGCTACATGCTCAAGGACCGACCAGCCAGCGAACTTGCCGAGGCTGTGCGGCGCGTCCATGCAGGACTGCGCGCCATCGATCCCGAGCTTGCCGCCGAAGCCTGGAGCGGCGGCGACGACCCTCTCTCGGACCGCGAGCGCCAGGTGCTGCAGCGTGCCGGTGAAGGTCGCTCTACGGCGGAGATTGCCGCCGAGCTACACCTCTCCGAAGGCACCGTGCGCAACTATTTTTCTGAATCGATCGCCAAGCTTGGCGCCGCCAATCGCATCGATGCCGCCAGAATCGCACGGGCCCGCGGCTGGCTGTAGTTGCTCGCCCGCGCAATGCGATTCACCCTAAATCGACAGTTGATCCTTCGACTTCGCTGCGCTCCGCTCAGCGACAACTTTGCGGTGGCGCAATCCTTGGGGGCCGGACCAGCAAGAGAGGGCTGAAAGGCTACCTGACGAATCAACGCCGATGAGGCGCTCCGCTTCTCGGAGATACGACCGTGCAGGCGGCAAACCGGAAACCGAGCATTCAATAGGGGCGGCTGGATGGAGGGCGGCTGTTAAGCGCGGGCGGCGCGCGGCGCGGCCGTTGAGCCGCGCACCACGAGGCTGGTGGAGACCAGGAATTCGCGCTGCATGCGGGGGTTGCCGGGGTCCTCGGCCTGTTGGCGAAGAGCCTCGAAGGCGGCGCGGGCCAGATCGATGCGGGAGAGGCGGATGGTGGTCAGCGGCGGCAGCGTGAACTCGGCGAAGTCGATGTCGTCGAGGCCGATGACCGAGAGGTCGTCGGGCACGCGCAGGCCTTCCATGTAGGCGGCGCGGAGCACGCCGATGGCGGTCATGTCGTTGGAGCAGAGGATGGCCGTGGGGCGAGTGGGGAGCTTCTGCAGCTTGCCGTAGCCGACCACGCCGCCTTTGAGCATGTGATCGCACTCGATGATCCACTTTTTCTGGATGGGCAGGCCGGCCTCGCGCATGGCGGTGCGGAAATCGTTTTCACGTGTGATGGCCGAGTGCAGGGTGTGCGGTCCGGCCAGGAAGGCGATGCCGCGGTGGCCCAACGCGGCCAGGTGGTTCACGGCCTCATGGATGCCGGTGGAGTAGTCCATCAGGATGGTGCTGATCTTGGGGTCTTCGAGATGGAACTCGGCGAGCACGATGGGCACGTCGTGGTGCATGAGCTGGTCCAGGACCGGCTCTTCCGCGCCGAAGCTGAGCACGGCCACGCCCTCCACCTTGCGCTCCAACATGCGCCGGACGCAGGTGGCCAGAATCACCGGATCGCTGTTCGAGGAGCTGACGAGGATCTCGTATCCGTGCGCGACCGCGACCTCTTCGAAGCTCTGAATGAGCTCGGGGAAGAAGGGGTTGGTCATGTTTTCGACAATGATGCCGAAGAGGCGGCTGCGGCCTGAAACCAGGGTACGGGCGTGGGTGTTGGGAAAGTAATTCAACTGCTCGATGGCTTGCCAGACGCGCTTTGACAGGCGATCGCTCACCGCCGAAGATCCGTTGATGGTCCGGGAGACAGTGGCGATGGAGACCTTCGCCAAGGCTGCGACGGTGCGGATATCGGGCGTCTTCACGGCTGTCTTACGCGTTCCCTTTTGAGCCACGAACCAGTCCTCGTGCAGATGAAACGATGATGAAGACAATGTTATAGCATATGTGGGACTTTGCGGGGATGATATGGCCGATTCGGGAAAGCGGCAATTTTTTGGCTGCTCCTTGAAGCGGAAATACGCCCAATGCAGCCGCCAAAAACAGGTTCCGAACGAGCGCGCCGGCAGACAGGACGGCGCAGACCGCCGCGCGGAGGAATCAGGCCGTGGCTAAGACTTCTCGGCAATCAGCAGCCGCAGATCGCGCAGGTTCTGGCCGGTGGGGCCGGTGACCACGGCGTCGCCCAGCGCGGTGAACATGGGACAGGCATTGAAGGCGGCCAGCGATTCCTTCAGGTGGAATCCGAAGGCGTGGGCGCGGGCCACGGTGGTGGGGTCGGCGATGGCTCCGGCGGACTGGGTATTGCCGTCGATGCCGTCGGAGCCGGCGCTGAGCACGGTCAGCCGTTCGCCCGGATGGTTCTCCAACTCCAGCGCGCAGGCCATGGCAAACTGCTGGTTGCGGCCTCCGGCGCCGGGGATGCGATCGAGCGTGACCGTGACCTCGCCGACGGAGATCAGGCACAGGCGGGGATGGACGGCGCGCAGGGCGTGAAAGCGCTCCAGCAGATAGCGGGCGGCGTCGGTGTAGTCCCAGTCGTCGCAACTGTTGTCGACCGCGGCGTAGTAGCCGGCCTTTTCGGCCAGGGCGCGGGCGTTCTCGACCAGGTCGTGGCTGGAGAGCAGAATCTCGAAGACCGAATCGCGGAAGGGCGTGTCTTCGCCGCTCATGGCGGCGGCAGCGGTCACGCGGCGGGCGAAAACTGCCTCGGTCCAGGGCATGCGGGGAAAGAAGGGCGGACGCCAGCCCTTGTTGCCCGGCGACTCGGGCAGGTCTTCGCGCTCGAAGAAGGCGCGGATGGAGGCGGGCAACTTGGGCCCCAGATCGTATTTGGCCAGCAGTTCGCGCACTTCGGCGACCGTTGAATGATCGGGCGAAGTGGGGCCGGAGGAGAGCGCGTCGAGCGAGCGCAGAGGCACGTCGGGCACCAGCAGACTCACCTTGGCGGCGTCCGGCGCGGCCATGGCCAGCCGGCCGCCCTTCACCGCGGAAAAGTGCTTGCGCAGCGTATTGACTTCGCCGATCGGCGCGCCCGAGGCCAGCAGCAACTGATGGAAGGCGATGGTGTTGTCGAGCGAAATCTGCGGGTCCAGGGGAAGGTCGAACATGGCCGAGCCGCCGCCGGAGATGAGAAAGAAGATCAGCGTGTCTTTTTTGGCCTTCTTGAGCATGGCCAGCGTGGCGCGGGCCGCGGCGAAGGAGTCCTCGTTGGGCAGCGGGTGGCCGCCCTCGAAGTAACGGAAGCGCCAGTTGCGGGACTTGGGCAACTGGTTGGAGCAGCAGATGCCGCGCAGGCCCTGGCGGCGCTTCATGCGCTCCAGCAGGGTATCGAGCATGGGGCCGGCAACCTTGCCCAGCGCGATGACGAAGATGCGCTTGTAGCAGGAGAGATTGATGCTGGCCGGGCCGCTGCCGTCGGGCAGAAGGCGATGGAGCGTGTTGCCCTCGAAGCGGATGCGCCGGTCGAAGGCGGAGCCCACGCTACAGGCCTTGAGGGCGCCGGTAAAGATTCCGGTGGCCGTGGCGTGCAAATCTTCCATTACGGCATCGCTGACTGGTGTCATGACAATTGCTCCTTCAGCCAACCGGCGAGCGACCGCTGCATCGGCGCCAGGTGACCCGTAAAAAAGTGATCTGCGCCGGCAAGGAGCAGCAGCCGTTTGGGTTCGGCGGCGGACTCAACCACCTGCGTCAACTGCGCGGCAGGCGCGTACTGGTCGCGGTCTCCGCTGAGAAAAAGTTTGGGAACGGCGCAACCGGCCAGGAAGGGATAGCGGTAGCTGCGGTCTTCAGATTGCGTGGGCAGCCCGAGGGCGATGAACGCGCGGAGCTCGGGACGGGTCCGGTCACCGCCGCAGCAGGCCTTGAGCGCCATGGCCGCGCCAAAGCTGAATCCGGCTACGACAAGGGGACGCTTGTATTCGTTTACAAGCCAGTCGAGCGCCGCCGCCACATCCTCGCTCTCCGTCTCGCCGTCGTGCGCGCCCTGGCTCAAGCCCGTGCCGCGGAAGTTGAAGCGCAGCACCGGCCAGGCGAATCCCCACGCGGGATCGTTCAGCACCTTCATGGCGTTGTAGACCACTTTGTTGTTCATGGTGCCGCCGCCGAGCGGATGGGGATGACAGACCAGCGCCGCAAACGGCGCATCGGGCGCGCCTTCGTTCACCAGCGCTTCCAACCTGCCCGAGGGACCGGCCAGGTCGATACTGCGCAAACTCGGGCTCGGCAGCGTGGCACGCTCTGAAGCCGGTCCCGGTTGGATGGGGGCAATTGTGGAGTTCATCCCACGCTACATTCTACGCCCTGTCGCGGGTCAGGCAAGTGATCGGCGTCCGTGGTTTCCACGGTTGCGGAAATCCAGACCGCGAAGCCGCCAGCGGGGGCGAAATCGAAAGGAAAACGCCCCATAAGGTATTCTGGCAGCATCATGAACGAACGTTTGCCGGCTGATTCTATCGATCCCATCCTGTTTACCCGACAATTGTGCGAAATCGAGTCCACCACCTACCACGAGGGCGCGGTGGGGGATTTTCTAGCCGATTTTCTTGCCGGGCGGGGCTGGGAAGTGGAAAAGACTCCGGTCGAGCAGCCCACTGAGAACGCCGGCGGCGGCGCGCGCTGGAATGTCTACGCCGGAACGGCCGGCGAGACGCCCGACCTGGTTTTTTCCACGCACATGGATACCGTTCCGCCCTATATCCCTTTCAGCGAGGACGCGGAATTCCTCTACGGCCGCGGCGTCTGCGACGCCAAGGGCATCCTGGCCGCGCAGATCGCCGCAGCCGAAGCGCTGCGCGCGGCGGGATTTCGGATTGGCCTCTTGTTTGTGAGCGGCGAAGAGCGGGACTCGGCCGGCGCAAACGCCGCCAACCTCACGCCCAAGGGCAACCGTTTCCTCATCAACGGCGAGCCGACCGACAACCGTCTGGCGCTGGCTTCGAAGGGCGCCTTGCGCGCGGCCTTCAAGTGCACCGGCAAGATGGCCCACTCGGCCTATCCCGAACTGGGCGACAGCGCCGTGCACAAGCTGGTGGAGGTCATGGCCAAGCTGCTTACGCTGCCGCTGCCGGAGCTGGAGGGCATTGGCCCCAGCACGCTCAATATCGGCCAGATTCACGGCGGCCATGCGCCCAACGTGATCGCCGACAAGGCCGAGGCGCAGGTGCTGGTGCGCACGGTCACGGATTCGTCGCTGGTGCGCGCACAACTGACTGAGGCGGCGGGCGATCTGGCCGAGGTCGAGTTCACGCTCGACACGCCATTTGTGCGCCTGCGCGCCGTCGAGGGCCTGCCCACCATGGTCGCCAAGTTCGCCACCGACATTCCGCAGTTGAGCAACTGGGGCGAGCCGCTGCTGCTGGGTCCGGGGTCGATTCACGTGGCCCACACACCGCAGGAGAAGATCGCCAAGAAGGAACTGCTGGAAGCGGTCGAGCTATACATCAAGGTGGCAAAGCAACTGCTGGGCTGACAGGCGGAGCGCAAGAATTCACGCCATCGAGAATCCTCGCTCTGCTATGATTTCGCTGCGGTTTCCCCAAAGCCGATCCCCCCGCAGCGAGGTCGAAATGACAACAGCAGTGACTGTTCCCGTCACGCCGGAGCGCATCTATCAGTTTGCCTTCGGCTATGCGCCGCCTCTGATTCTCGAGGCGGCCATCCGCCACCATGTTTTTGACGTTTTGGACAAAGGTCCAAAGAAGCTGGGCGAGATCGGCGCGGCGACAGGCGCCTCGGAGCGCGGCCTGGCGGCGATTCTGAACGCTCTTGCGGGCATGGATTTTCTGGCCAAGGACGGGCAGGGAAGTTATAGCCTGACGCCCGAAAGCGCCACCTTTCTGGTGAGCACCAAGCCGGAGTTTCAGGGCGGGCTCATTCGCCATACCAGCGAGGACCTGCTGCCCCGATGGCTCAACCTGAACGAGGTTGTCGCCACCGGCCTGCCCGTCGCGGCGGTCAATCAGCAGGGAGCGGGCAGCGAGTTCTTCGAGCAGTTTGTCAGCGACATCTTCCCCATGAGTTATCACGTAGCGCAGGAGCTTGCGCGGCACCTTGAGCTGAGCGGCGCGGACGGCCCGGTGCGTGTTCTGGACCTTGCCGCCGGGTCGGGAGTCTGGGGCATTGCGCTGGCGCAGAGCTCGGAGCGGGTCCGCGTGACCGCCGTCGACTGGCCGGGAGTGCTTCCCATCACGCGCGACACCGTCGAACTGTTTGGCCTCACGGACCGCTTCTCGTTCGCCGAAGGCGACCTCTTCGAGGCGAAGTTCGGCAGCGGCCACAACGTAGCGACGCTGGGGCACATCCTGCACAGCGAGGGCATCGAACGCAGCAAGGCGCTGCTCAAGAAGAGCTTCGCCGCGCTGGCCTCGGGCGGAACGATTGTCATTGCGGAGTTTCTGGTGAACGCGGAGAGAACCGGACCGTTGAACGGGCTTTTCTTTGCCGTCAACATGCTGGTGAATACGGATCGCGGAGATACCTTCTCATTTGAAGAAATCTCGGACTGGCTCAGCGAGGCCGGATTCATCGATGCGCGCACCATCCACACGCATGGGCCGTCGCCGCTGATCCTGGCCACCAAACCATAGCGGGATGAAGGAACAGCAAGTTACAACCGCACTCGGCCGCTCTTGCCGCCGCGAAGTTTATTTTCCAGTCTGCATCGGCAAGCTCCGAAGCGCATCTATAGAAACAGGTTCCGGTTTACAACGAATGAATGGAAAGAGCTGAGGGAGAAATCATGAGCGCATCGATCTATGAGATTCCGGTCCGCAAGATCGGCGGCGAGGAAACATCGCTGGCCGAATTCAAGGGCCATGTCCTGCTGGTGGTCAACGTGGCCTCGAAGTGCGGGCTGACGCCGCAGTATGAGGGGCTGGAGAAGGTCTACGAGCAATACAAGGGCCAGGGGCTGGTGGTTGCGGGCTTTCCGGCCAACGACTTCAAGGCCCAGGAGCCGGGCACGAACGAAGAGATCCAATCTTTCTGCACGCTGAACTTCGGCGTCAAGTTTCCCCTGTTTGAAAAGATCGCGGTTGTCGGCGAGGGCAAGCATCCGCTCTATGCGGCATTGATCGCCGCGCAGCCCAAGGCCGTCAGCCTCTCCGAGGTTTCGTGGCGCGACAAGTTGAAGGGCTACGGAATTGAAGCCAATCCGGAGCCGGAAGTGCTTTGGAACTTCGAGAAGTTCCTTGTCAGCCGGTCGGGCGAAGTGGTGCAACGGTTCGCGCCAGACACCCAGCCGGATGCGCCTGAATTGGTGGCGGCCATCGAGGCGGAACTGGCCAAGAGTTAGTTGGGAGCGGGAGGTTGAATGCTCGATTCCAGGTCTCCGAAGCGAGACCTGGACCTCTCCGTCTTATAGCTCAAGGAAAAAGCCCGATAGGCGCGTTGTAAAGAGTGGTTCATGCTATCAGAACCAGCTAGCCGGCCGGAGTGCAGAGATGTATCCTCAGCCCATGCACGAGGTCTCCTCACCCCCGCCTGGCAATGCCAATCTGCTGGAATACGCGGCATCCTCCTATTTGCGCTCGGCGCGCCATCAGCCGGTCCGCTGGCATCCCTGGGGCGAGGCGGCCTTTGCCCGCGCGCAGGCTGAAGACAAGCCCGTCCTGCTCGACATTGGCGCGGTGTGGTGCCACTGGTGCCACGTGATGGACCGGGAGTCGTATGAGAATCCGGAGCTCGCCCGGCTCATCAACGAGCTGTTTGTGGCCGTGAAGGTCGATCGCGACGAGCGGCCCGACGTGGACGCGCGCTATCAGGCCGCGGTTTCGGCCATCACCGGCCAGGGCGGCTGGCCGCTGACGGCCTTTCTCACCCCCGACGGCCGGCCCTACTTCGGCGGCACATATATTCCTCCCGACGACCGCTATGGGCGGCCGGGCTTCGGGCGGGTTCTGCTGGCCATGTCGCAGGTATGGCGCGAGCGGCGCGAGGAAGCGGTGGAGACGGCGGCGAGCGTGATGGCCGCCATCGAGCACAATGAGAGTTTCTCCGGCGGCAACGGAGAGCTGAATCTGGCCCTGGTGGACAAGATCGCCGGCTCGGCGCTTTCGCAGTTCGACCCGCGCAACGGCGGATTCGGCTCGCAGCCCAAGTTTCCTCATCCCTCGGCGCTCGACCTGCTGCTGGAAGTGGCCATGAACCGCGACAACGACCAGGCACGCGAGGCGTTCACCACCACTTTGGAGAAGATGGCCAGCGGCGGCGTCTACGACCAGTTGGCCGGCGGCTTCCACCGCTACAGCGTGGATGAGCGCTGGGTGGTGCCGCACTTCGAGAAGATGCTCTACGACAACACCGAGCTGTTGCGCAATTACGTGCACGGCTTTCAGAGTTTTGTCCGCGCGGATTTTCAGGAGACGGCCCAAGAGATTGTGGCGTGGATGGACGCCACGATGACCGACCGCGAACACGGCGGCTTTTATGCCTCGCAGGACGCCGACGTGGGGCTGGACGACGACGGCGACTACTTTACCTGGACGCTGGCCGAGGCGCGCGCCGTGCTCGATCCTGCCGAATTCGACGCTGCGGCGCGTTATTGGGAGATTCGCGAGCTGGGCGACATGCACCACAATCCGGCCAAGAACGTGCTCCACCGGGAGCGGACGCTGGCCGAGCTCGCCGCGCAGACAGAGCAGACCGCAGGACAACTGGGCCGGCTGCTCTACTCGGCGCGGAGCAAGCTGTTGGCGGCGCGCGGAAGGCGGCGCACGCCGTTCATCGACCAGACGCTGTATACCGGTTGGAACGCCATGGCGGTGACGGCATACCTGGAAGCCGCGCGGGTGCTGCGCATGGATTCGGCGCAGGATTTTGCGCTGCGCACGATGAACCGTCTGCTGGGCGAGGCCTGGGACGGCGCCGAATCGCTGGTTCACACGATCGCCTACGGCGGCGTTTCACTTTCCGCGGGAGCACCGTTGACAGAGCGCGTGCCCGGCACGCTCGACGACTACGCCTTTACCGTGCACGCCTGCATCGACGCCTGGGTAGCCAGCGGAAACATGATCTTCTATCGCGCGGCCGTCAAGCTGGCCGACGCCATGATCGACCGCTTTCACGACCGGACGGCGGGAGCCTTTTACGACGCGGCGGCGCCCAATGACAGAGCGGCTTCGCTGGGCGCTCTGGCGGCGCGGCGCAAGCCGTTACAGGACACGCCGACTCCGGCCGGCAATCCCACCGCGGCCTCGGCGCTGCTGCGGCTTGAGAGCCTGAGCGGGCGCGAGGAGTTTCGCGAGATCGCCGAGGATACGCTGGCCTGCTTTGCCGGCATCGTCGGGCACTTTGGCCTCTATGCCGGCAGCTACGGTCTGGCGCTGGAACGGCTGCTGCTCGATCCGGTGCAGGTGGTCGTCGTGGGCTCAGGTCCCGAGGCCGTGCGCCTTGAGGCGACGGCCATCGCCCGCTTCGCCGTCAACAAGACGGTGATGCGCATTGCGCCTTTCCGGCTGGTTCCAGGGGGAATTCCCGAGGGGCTAGCGGAGACGCTGCTGCGGGTTCCTGCTCCCGCCCGAGCCGAAGCGTGGGCGCTCGTCTGCCGCGGCCGCACCTGCCTGCCGCCCATCACCAGCGCTGAAGCCCTAGTGGAAGCGATGGAGTCGGGAGCTTAACTTCTCATTCCTCTTCGCGGTGCGGATCTTTCAGCCACCGATTCGGCCGGGATCTTCTATTCGCCTGAAAACGGATTCCCATTCTGCGGCTTGAGCAGGGTCGGGTCGTGTTGCGCAGCCGCTTCAGCGGCCGGCCGGCTGGGCGTGTCCGCGCCCTGATCCGTGAAGGTATGAAAGACCCGGTTGGGATCGCCGGGAAGCAGGTGATGCTCTTCCAAGGCCAGGCGGACCCGGCGGCGGAACTCCCGCACCGGCGCGTATTGTTTGGTTGCCAGGGTCTTGAAGACGACCGGGAAGATGATCTCGGAGCCTTTCACCTGATCGACGCCCAGGACCTGCGGATCGTCGACAAAGAGGCCGCGAAACTCCACGCTGGTACGAATCTCCATCGCGATGCTCTTCAACAGTTCCAGCACCTCGTCGGGGTTGGCGCCGAAGTCCACGCTGACGTTGACCGTCGCCAGCGTGTAGCCGGCGTTCATGTTGGCCACGGTGGCGATCTGCGAATTGGGAATCACATAGAGGGTTCCGTCGGCGTCGCGGACGGTGGTCCGGCGCAGGGTCATCGCCTCGACGGTGCCCGACACGCCGGCCAGACGCACCGTATCGCCCACGTTGAACTGGTCTTCGATGAGGATCATCACGCCGTTGAGCATGTCTTTCACAATGTTCTGCGCGGCCAGGCCGATGGCGATGCCGGCCACGCCGGCGGAGGCCAGAAGGGGCGCGAGATTGAAGTCCAAGATGGCCAGAAACTGCAATCCGGCGATCAGCCAGATAATGGCCAGGCCGGTGGTGCGAATGACACCGGCCAGCGTTTTGACCTGCGCGACGTGCGCCGGGCTGGTTGCGTTCCGCTCCGCCAGGCGCGTCATGTGAGAGGTGATGAGCCGCAGCAACCTGTTGAGCAGAAATGCGATAACCGCGACCAACAGCAGGTGCGGCAGCTTGAGGCGAACGAACTCCTGGGCATCGACGGCCCACTCGTCCAGCACCCGGCCCAGAAAACGGCCCTCGGCAAACCAACCCGTTCTTGCCGCCAAGAAAAAAGGATGCATCGCAAAGACTCCTCTTTCTAGACTAGACTGTGCGCAGGCAATCCCGGGTGAAATTCCCCGGGGCCCCGGCGACAGGTCTTTGTCGCTGGGGCGGCAGGATCGGGAAGGCCGTCCCTTTATCCCCTCCGATCGAACCGTCCTTCCCGGCCTGCTCAGGTGCAAAGCAGGAGGTCGTCCGATGAAGATCAAACAAGTGCATGGTACCGAGATCCCGCGTCCGCCGGGAGCCAGAGCGCTACGGATTGCGATTCTGGCCGGTCTGGCCGCCATGGTCCTTGTACCGGTGGCCGGCGAGGGAGCGCAGGAGAAGGATCCAGGCTTCCGCTATCCCGCCTCCATCACCCGCGTGCCCGACGCCAACGCACAGAACCAGATCAACGGGCAAGAGACGCAGCAACAGAAATTCGAGGCGGCCAACGCCGAACGAAAGAAACAGATCGCCGACGAGAGCGCAAAGCTGCTCAAGCTGGCCGCCGATCTGAAGGCCGAGGTGGATAAGACCACCAAGGACACGCTTTCGCTGAACGTGATTCGCAAGGCCGACGAAATTGAGAAGCTGGCCCACGACGTGAAGGAAAAGATGAAGCTCACGGTGGGAGCAAGCTGAGAAGGGTACGGAGTTACCGGGCAATCACCGACTTCGGGATCAATGACCATGCGCGACTTTCGATTCGCAGCCTCGGTTCGCACTTTCAGCCGCCTGGGGCCTTATGCCGCGCTCCAGGCGCTGGGACTGGTTCTGCTGCTGGCTCTGCCGGGCGGCGCGCAGAACCCGAACGGCGGAGCCCCGCCGGTTACGGGGCCGTCGTATCAGCGTCCGAGCGGATTCGGCCCCTTCGACGATACCGGCTCCGCGGAAGAGGAGAAGCGGCTGCGCGCGCTCAACGCAGAGCGGCAGAAATCGATGGTCGCGGATGCCGCCAAGCTGTTGAAGCTGGCCGGGGAGCTGAATTCCGATGTGAATGGCGCCGCACCCGGCACGCTGACGCCGGAGCAATTGCGCAAGGCAGGCGAGATCGAGAAGCTGGCGCACAACGTGAAAGAGAAGATGAGCACCTCAGTGCGTACAACGCCGGTCTTCCTGCAGACGCCGCATCCGGGGATGCGATAGCGGCGGATTGCGCCGTTTGGGCGCAGACCACGCGATGAATTCGTGGGAAGAGGTGAGTTATCCCATCGTCTCCCGCACAAAGAGTTGCTCTACCCTTCCATGCTATTGGGAGGCGCGCGGTGATCTGTTCGATGCACTCTGTTCATGCTATATAACGTAAATTGCAGGAAAACTCCTTTTCCATTCCGCTACGCAAAGGTCCAATGCTACTCCGCTACTAAAGTTATCTTGTCGCCGGAGACGTGGAAGTTATACTTGCAGCCAAACATCGAGCCGGTCTCGCTGGCAGTCTGGACGGGAAAACTCGATCCTCGGTTCGCCTCCTGCTGCCAAAAACTAACGATTGCACCACCGCTTATTGCAATTCCTATGCGGGCTGAGCGGAGGACTGGCTCAAGGGCGCACGATCGGGTCGCACTTTTCACGGCGCAGATTGCCGATTCTCCTGAATTTAGAGATAACTTGGGAGAACGACCCGGCTCAAATAGACAAGAAAGAGGTCCCGATGAAACGAAGTCTTTGCGCTCCGTTTGCGATGTTCCTGGCTTCGCTTGCGGTGGCCGGAGCTCACAGTGTCGAGGCGAAGCCCGCGGAGCTGGCAAAGATCTCCGTCACAGATTTGAGAGTGTTGCTCGATGAAACGCGCGGGCAGCCGGATGCGCAAGTGGCCAAGCGACTCTCTGAATTGGAGCTCACCGAGCGGTTGAGCACGGCGAAGTTGACGAGTTGGGAAGCCGACCTTCCCGGCGACAAGGCCCGGCAGGCTTTGATCGTGTTAGCCGATGCGTCGGCATTCCTCGATCGTCCTGCCGTAGAGACTTCTGTTACCGATAGGCCGGATCTGGCAGCGCAGCGCAAGATTCTTGCGCTCGCCGTGAACTACCTTGTTCAAGCACTTCCCAAGCTGCCGAGTTTCTTTGCGACGCGCAATCTGAGCAGATTTGAGGATGTTTCCCAGATACGGGTCGGAACAAGGGCGATGCTCTACACCGACGCGCGCTTTCGTTTGATTGACAGTTCCAGCGCCAGGGTACTTTATCGCGCCGGCAGGGAAGTGGTGGCGCCGGCAGGGGAAGCGCCAAACGAGAGCCATCAGCCCGCGCCGATGGGCTTGGCCACCTGGGGCGTTTTCGGGCCGCTGCTGGGCACGGTGATGAAGGACGCCTTGGGGGGCAAGGTGTTCTGGAGCGGCTGGGAGCAGGGCTCTTCCGGTTCCGTGGCGGTCTTTCGCTACGAGGTTCCGGAGGAGAAATCGCATTACCAGGTAGGGTTTTGTTGCGTGATCCCCGCTAACACCATGGGCAGCGACAGCCAGGGAGCGCACATTATGGCGCCCGTCCCCTTCAACGGAGTTCCCGCCTACCATGGCGAACTGGCGATTGATCCGGGGAGCGGCGCTGTGCTGCGGTTGACGATCAGGACGGATTTGCAGCCCGGTCTTCCCATTTCGAGGGCCGACACGATGGTGGAATATGGCCTGGTGGCGATCGGCGGCGAAACCTATCTATGCCCGGTCAAGAGCGTCTCCCTATCGAAGACCATGAGTTCGATGGCCGACACTTCGGGGAAAGGCAAATTCGTCGATCTTGAGCCGCCCACCACGTCGATCAACGAAGTGGTCTTCAACGAATATCATCTATTCCGCGGAGATATGCGGATATTGCCCCAAGGCAAGGACGAACAGGACACGAATCCGGCCGCTCCCGTTCCTCCGGCGGTCTCTCATGAACCTTAAAGGGCGTCTGCGACGAGGCCACGGGGCGGGATTTTCGCAGCGTGGGAGAACGGCGGTATAGGACTTTCGGGATGGCGGGAGAACGGCCCGAATGCACACCGTAAGAGGCCCTCGATGCACAATGTTTTAAGGAACCTCTGATCAGGTCCGAGTTTTGAAAGGGCACGGCTTTAGCCGTGCCGTAAGTCGTCCAAAATCAACGTGGGCTTTAGCCCCTGAGGGAATACACAGAGGAGAATTGAACTTGTTCAGAGGCTCCTTAAGTCATGTATGCGCGATCTTGTTTGCCTTCGGAGCTATTGCGAGCCAGCAACGGCTTTTGGCGCAACAGGTCTCGATACCGCCTGCAGAGCCCGCACCGAGTGGCGTCGTTCTTAGGACGACAACGCGGAATGTGCTCATCGATGTGTTGGTAAGAGACGAGCAAGGCCGCCCGGTGCGCGGCCTCAGCCGCAAGGAGTTTTCGGTCGCCGAGGATGGTGAACCGCAGAAGGTTCTCAGCTTCGAAAGGCACGATATGGACGCGCGGCCGTTCGCTTCGCAGCTCAAATTGCCCGCCAACACGTTCTCGAATCTCGCCGCGCAGCAGGAGCGCGGTCCCCTTTATCTGCTGGTCTACGATATGGGGGCGAGTGACATGGACGACCAGATCTTTGCCAGGCATCAGTTAGTGAAGTTTCTAGCCAGCAAACCAGCCGGCACACGCTTTGCCGTTATGGTCATCTCGGACGGCTTGCACCTAATCCAGGGTTTTACCGAGGACAGGGATCTGGTGCTCAAAGCCCTTGACCTCAACGGCAAGACGCCACATGTGCCGATGATTTTTCTCTATGCCGACAATTATGGCATGAGCTATCCGTGGGCGCTGAGGCGAATTGCCGAATACCTGGATGGTCTGCCAGGTCGCAAGAACGTGATTTGGGTATCGGCCCGGTTCGCTTTTGGGTATGGCGAAGCCGCAAATCGGGAATTTGCCTTCCTGGCGGGCCACCAGATCGCTATCTATCCCGTATTCGATGCCGGTCTAACGCATGGTTACGATTACATCGCAGAGGACGCAGCCCGCCTGACCGGGGGCCGGTATTTTGCCAGTTCGAACGATCTTGAAGACTTACTGAGGCAGGCCACCGACGACGGAGCGAGCTATTACACGCTGAGTTATTCGCCAAGCAATACGGTCTACAAAGGGAATCTTCGCCATATCGAGGTGAAGCTCGCCAAGAAAGGCTACCAGTTGTCCTATCGCCGTCAATATTATGCCGACGACGAGGGCTCATTGGAAGATTCGCCGGACGACCATCCGCTCTTCGGCAAGAAGCGCCCCACGAACATTCCGCCGCCCGACACGCTCTTTACCTATGTGCGGCACGGGATGCCGATGAGCCACGAAGTGATTTTCACGGCTCATGCGCGGGCTGTCGGGTCGCCCGAGCTAGCCACGGCCGAGCAGATGGCGAATCTGTCGGACGAGCCGGCCTATTTTCGCAAGCGGAAGAAGAACCGGCCGCTTAAGCCATTGCCGCCCGTCCCGCTGCAAAGCTACGTGCTCGACTACTCGGTTCCGTCGCGGCAGTTCCGGTTGCAGCCGGGGATGAAAAACGCGGAGCAGGACACGCTGGAGTTCGCTGCGGCGGCCTACAACGCCGATGGATATCTGCTGAACGGAACCATCGATCACGCGACCTCAACGACCAAGGGAAAAACGAGCTTTTACCAGGCGCGGCAGTCTTTCGAGGCGCCGGCGGGCGCTACTTCGATCGCTGTTGCCGTGCGCGACGTGGCCACGGGGCGCATCGGCAACCTGGAGATCGCCCTGCCGTTGGCGCCGGAACCGCAGGAGCAGGTCAGGCAACCCTAGCCGCGTTTCTCCCCTTCCTACACATGGGCCAGCCGAGCGCACCGTCCCAGGATGCGCTCCGTTGGCGCATTCGCCTCTGTTCTGCAATCCTCCGGGTTGGTACAATCAGGTTGGCTTTCGTCAAATCTCCCCACTTCCCTATTTGAGGAGTCAAAAGACATGGAACTGGCAGTTTCCAGCGCTCGCCTGCCCGAGTCGGCTGCCGGCTTTGGCGGCCTCAGCCCCCAGCAGACGATCGAGATCTACCGGCTGATGTACCTCTCGCGCCGCGTGGACGATCGCGAAATCCTGCTCAAGCGGCAGCAGAAGGTATTCTTCCAAATCTCCGGCGCGGGCCACGAGGCGCTGCAAGTGGGCGCGGCGCTGGCCATGCGTCCCGGCTACGACTGGTTTTTCCCCTACTATCGCGACCGCGCGCTGTGCCTGGCGCTGGGCGTACCGGTAGCCGACATGATGCTGCAAGCCGTGGGCGCGGCCACCGACCCGGCCAGCGGCGGCCGGCAGATGCCGACCCACTGGAGCAGCCGTCCGCTGCACATCGTGAGCCCTTCTTCGTCGACGACCACACAACTGCTTCATGCCGTGGGCTGCGCGGAGGCAGGGCGCTACTTCAGCCGCCATCCCGAGGCGGCAGCGAAGGGCGAAGGCGACTATCGCGCCTTCCGCGATGTCGAGTTTCACGGCGACGAGGTGGTCTTCACCGCTTTGGGCGAGGGTTCCACCTCGCAGGGCGAGTTCTGGGAGGCGCTCAACACCGCTTCCAACCAGAAGCTGCCGGTGATCTTCTGCGTGGAAGACAACGGCTATGCCATCAGCGTGCCGGTCGAGGTGAACACGCCGGGCGGGAATATTTCAAAGCTGGTGGCCAACTTTCCCAACTTTCACTTTGCCGAGGTGGACGGCACCGATCCGGTGGCCAGCCTGCGGGCTTTCGAGGGCGCCGTGGCGCACTGCCGCGCCGGGCTGGGGCCGGCCTTTGTGCATGGCCAGGTGGTGCGGCCGTACTCGCATGCGCTGTCGGACGACGACAAGCACTACCGTGTGGCGGCCGAGCGCGAGGCCGACGCCCTGCGCGATCCGCTGACCAGGATGCAGATGCGCCTGCTGCGCGAAGGCATCCTGACCGAGGAGCAGATCAACGAACTGGAACAGTCGGTGGACCACGAGGTTGCCGAGGCCGGCGAGCGCGCGCTGGAGGCTCCGCTGCCGCTGGTGGCGGAGATTGCCAAGCACGTTTACAGCGAGGACCTGGACCCCACCAGTTCGACCTTTGCCAGCGAACAGGCGCACGCGCCGGGCGATGCGGGCGGAGGCAAGGCCGGCGGCGCCAAGGGCAGCGGCCCGCGCACCATGGCCGACCTCATCAATGCCTGCCTGCACGACGAGATGCGCCGCGATCCGCGCATCGTGATCTATGGCGAGGACGTGGCCGACGCCAGCCGCGAGGAAGCGCTCAATGAAGTCGAGGGCAAAGGCGGCGTCTTCAAGCTCACCGCGGGCCTGCAAACCGAATTCGGATCGGACCGCGTCTTCAACTCGCCCCTGGCCGAGGCAAACATCGTGGGCCGGGCCGTGGGCTACGCGACCCGAGGCATGAAGCCGGTGGTCGAAATCCAGTTCTTCGACTATATCTGGCCCGCCATGCACCAGATTCGCAATGAACTGGCGCTGATGCGCTGGCGCTCGAACGGCGTGTGGGCCTCGCCGGCGGTGATCCGGGTGCCCATCGGCGGCTATCTCAAAGGCGGCTCCATCTACCACTCCGGCTCCGGCGAAAGCATCTTTACGCACATACCCGGCCTGCGCGTGGTCTTTCCCTCCAACGCCCTGGACGCCAACGGGCTGCTGCGCACGGCCATCCGCTGCGACGACCCGGTGTTGTTTCTTGAGCACAAGCGGCTCTACCGCGAGACCTACGGCCGCGCACCCTATCCGGGGCCGGAGTTCGCCATTCCTTTCGGCAAGGCCAAGATCGTCCGGCCCGGCACGCAGATCACGCTGATCACGTACGGCGCGGTGGTGCCCAGGGCATTGCAGGCAGCCGAGCGGGCGCAACGGCAGCACGGCATCGACGTGGAGGTCATCGACCTGCGCACCCTCAATCCCTACGACTGGGAGGCGATCGCCACGTCGATCCGCAAAACCAGCCGGGCGATCGTGGCCCACGAAGACATGCTGAGTTGGGGCTACGGCGCCGAGATTGCGGCGCGCATTGGCGATGAACTTTTCGAGGAGCTGGACGCTCCCGTGAGGCGCATCGGTTCCATGGATACGTTTGTGGCCTACCAGCCCATCCTCGAAGACGCCATCCTGCCGCAGCCGGAGAGCATTCTGAAGGCCATCGTGGACCTGAAAGCGTACTAGCGTTTTTCCAGCAGAGCGTTCACAGCCTCGGGCAGGGACGGGAAGCGCAGATCGGCCAGTTCGCCGGCTGCCTGGGCGCCGGGTTTCTGGTGCTCGGGATCGCCGTCGATGAAGACGGTCGCCATTCCCAGCCGGCGGCCAAACTCGATATCCGAGAACGAGTCGCCGATCATAGCGCTGGTTTCAGGCTCGATCTGAGGGAACTCGGCCACGGCCTGTTCGAAGAGGCCCGGCAGGGGCTTGCGGCAGTTGCACTGGCCTTTGCCGTGCGGGCAGAAATAGAACGCGTCCACATGAGCGCCGCGGCTCTTCAGGATTTCCTGCAAGCGGGCGTGAATGGCTTCAACATCCGGGGTTGTGTACAGTCCAAGGGCGACGCCGCGCTGGTTGGAGACCACCACCACGCGCAATCCCGCCTGGTTGAGCCGGGCAATGGCCTCCGCCACGCCGGGCAACAGATGAAAATCGGCCCAGGAGGCGACATAGCGGCCTTCCGGCATCTTCTGGTTCACTACGCCGTCGCGGTCCATGAAAATCGTGCGCAGGACGCGGGTGAGAGAGCTGATTTGGGGGTTGTCCACCCCGCTATGATAGCAACCGCGCGACTCATGCCTGGCTGCCGCGGCACGGGCGGGCGAAGATCGTGCCCATTGCCGAAGGCCTCTCCACCACCCGGTCGATCGAGAAAGACGCGGGCAGGCAGCGCGGATACGTGGGCAGCGGGAGCCGGATACAATACGGGGATGGAGTTTTGCATCCAGCGCCCGTGTTTTGTCCCGGCGATTTTCAGCCCCCGGAGCTCCCAGCGGCTCAGGGAGCAGGCGGGTCAACCGGCATGAAACGATTTTTGCGCCTCCTGCGCTATGGGTTGCCTTACACGTTGCAATGGCTGCCCGGCGTATTGCTGCTGGCCATGGTCGGCGCGCTCGACACCTTCCGCGTACTGCTCTTCCAGCCCATCTTCGATCAGGTTCTAAGGCCCGACGCGCCCGAGGGTCCCATCCTGCTCGGTCTTCCCAGGAGCCAATGGCATTTCGACCTGAGGCTCCTGGTTCCTCCTTTTATGCACATGCACAACGCGTGGAATGTGGTGGCCTTCGCGCTGGTGGTCTCGACCCTGGCGAAGGGCATCTGCGACTACGCGGGCACTTACCTGGTGAACTACGCCGGATTCGGCACCATCACCGATCTGCGCAACCACCTTTATGAAGCCACGATGCGCCGCTCGTCGAGCTTTTTTCACAAGCACGCCACCGGCACCATTCTCTCCACGCTCATCAACGATGTGGACCGCGTGCAGTTTGCCCTCAGCTCGGTCATCGGCGAGTTCCTGCAGCAGTTCTTCACCTTTGTGGTGGGACTGGTCTTCGTCATCAAGCTCGGAGGACACCTCAGTTGGGCGCTGCTGCTGTTTGTTCCCGTGGTGGTTACCTCCGCGCGCAAGATCGGCAGGGAAGTCCGCACCCGCACCCGCACCGGACAGGACAAGCTGGCCGAGATTCAGAACATCCTGCACGAAACCGTCACCGGCCATCGCATCGTGAAGGCCTTCAATACCGAGTTGTGGGAGATTCTGCGCTTCAAGACCGCGGCGCGCCGCCTGTTCCGCGCCAACCTGCGCAACGTGCGCATCCAGTCCATCAGTTCGCCCTTGATGGATTCGATCGGCGCGGTGGCCATCGCGATGTTCCTGTTCATCGGCCGCAGCGAGATTCTGCACGGCAATATGACGATGGGCATTTTCGGCGCATTCATCATCCTGCTCTTCAAGCTCTACGATCCGGTGCGCAAGTTCGCCTATTTCTACAACAGCTTCCAGCAGGCCATGGGCGCCTCGTCGTCGATCTTCGGTTTTTTCGACGCCGAGGACGACGTGAAGGAGCGGCCGCACGCCGTCGCATTCAAAGGCTTCAAGCAGTCCATCCAGTTTGAGAACGTGGGTTTTTCCTACTCGACCGAAGAGGGCGAGCACCAGATTCTGCACCACGTCGATCTCGATTTGCGGGCCGGCGAGGTGCTGGCGCTGGTGGGTCCCAGCGGTGCGGGGAAGTCGACTCTGGTGAACCTGATTCCACGTTTCTTCGATGTGACCTCGGGCCGCATTCTCATCGACGGCCGCGACATCCGCGAGTTGACGCTGGGTTCGCTGCGCCGCCAGGTCGCGCAGGTGACGCAAGAAACGATTCTCTTCAACGACACGGTGCGCAACAACATTGCCTACGGGCAGCCGGATGTGAAACATGCCCTGGTGGAGCAGGCCGCGCGCAACGCCCTGGCCCACGACTTCATTTTGCACATGCCGCAGGGCTACGATACGGTGATCGGCGAAAAGGGCTTCCGGCTCTCCGGCGGCGAGCGCCAGCGCATGGCCATTGCCCGCGCCATCCTGAAAAATTCGCCGATTCTGATTCTGGACGAGGCGACATCGGCGCTGGACGCCGAAAGCGAGTCGCTGGTGCAGGCCGCGCTGGCCAACCTGATGCAAGGCCGCACCGTGATGGTGATCGCCCACCGGCTTTCCACCATTCGCCGCGCCAACCGCATCGCCGTGCTCGAAGACGGGCGCATCACCGCGATCGGTTCGCATGAGGAGCTGCTCACCATCTCGCCCACGTACCAGCGGCTTTATCAATTGCAGTTCATGGACGCTCCCGAACCGCAAGCATCGGAGCCGTTGGAAAAGGACCCGTCTCAAATGCAATTGGCGCTCGGGTCACAGGAGTAGCAGGAAATGCCGATTAACTCGATGACCGGGTATGCCCGCGCGCAGGTGCGCGTGAACGATCAACTCAGCTACACGCTGAGCGTGAAAAGCGTGAATCACCGTTTTCTCGATGTGCAGTTGCGCCTGCCCTCGGGACTGGACGCGCTGGAGATGGAGTTGCGCCGGACGCTCAAGGAGAACCTGATCCGCGGCCACGTGGATCTGACGCTCTCAGTGGATCGCGGCAGCCAGCAGAAAGCCGGCTACAACCGCGAACTGGTGGCCAGTTATCTGGCCGCATTCGCCGCGGCGCGGGAGGAGCACGGACTCGGCGGCCAACCGGATCTGAATGCGATACTGCGCCTGCCGGGCGCGCTGCAAAACGACAATCGCGGCGACGGCGACGAAGACGCGGCGGCGCTGGCGGAGAGCGCGATGGAGCAGATTGGGCCGCTGATCGCGCAGTTGAACGCCATGCGGGCGCGCGAGGGCGAGTCGCTTGAAGCCATCCTGCGCGCCACGCTGGACCGGCTGGCCGAAGCCACCGAGGGCGTGGCGGCGCTGCGTCCCGAGGTGGAGGAGCGCTACCAGGAACGGCTGACCCAGCGGCTGCTGGCCGCCACCGGACCGGAGTTCAATCGTCAGCGCCTGCTGGAAGAGGTCGCGGTGCTGGTGGAGCGCAGCGACATCGCCGAGGAACTGACGCGCATGGCTACCCACATCGGGCACTTTCGCGAATTGCTGACCGCGGGCGGCGAAGCGGGCAAGAAGCTCGACTTTCTGCTGCAGGAGATGAACCGCGAGGCCAATACGCTGCTCTCAAAGACCGGCGGCGTAGGCGGCAAGGGAACGCGCATCACAGAATTGGGACTGGCCATGAAGGCCGAGATCGAAAAGGCCCGCGAACAGATTCAGAACGTGGAATAAAACCCGACAAAGGCAATTGAAGGATAATCGAACTGTGGCAGGAATTCTTTTCATCATTTCGGCGCCCTCGGGCTCGGGCAAAAGCACGCTGGTCAGCGAATTGCGCAAGCAGGTCAGCGGCGTGGAGTTCGCGGTTTCGTGGACCACGCGGCAGCCGCGCGGCTCAGAGGAGCACGGGCGGGAATACAACTTCACCACTCGCGAGGAGTTCCAGCGGATGATCGACGCGGGCGTCTTCCTGGAGCACGCCGAAGTCTTCGGCAACTTCTACGGCACCGCGCGCACGTCTCTGGAAGAGGCGCGCACGGCCGGCCACGATCTGCTGCTGGATATCGACGTGCAAGGCGCGGCGCAGGTGCGGGCCAACATGCCCGAAGCGGTGAGCATCTTTGTGATGCCGCCCAATCCCAGGGTTCTGCGCACTCGCCTGCGCAATCGCAGCCGCGCCGAAGGCATTGTGAACGAGGAGGAAGTCTACCGGCGGCTGAACGCGGCGAGCAAGGAGATTGAGAATTATCGCGAGTACGGCTATATTCTGGTCAACGACATCCTGGACCGGGCGGTAGCGCAACTGGAGGCCATTGTCTTGGCCGAGCGGTTCTATCGCAATGGCGAAACCATCGCCTACCGTTCGCGACGGGTGTTGGAGGTCGCCGCGGCCTGCCTGCAGATCAACTCGCAGGAGCGGCTCAGACCGGTGCTGGAGGCGTTTGGCATTCTCGGCTGCAACGGTCAGCAACAACTCAACTTCGAGGAGGATTCCGGCGAGGAAGACTCCGACGAACCCAAGGAGGACTCCCATGACGATTGAGACCGGCTTCGACTCGAACTACCGCAAGGTTCTCGTAGCCGCCCGCCGCGCCCGCCAGTTGCAGAGCGGTTCTCACGCCCTGATTTCCAGCCAGTCCACCAAGCCCTGCCGCATCGCGCAGGAAGAGATCGACGCCGGCAAGATCGCGTACGTCAAGACCGAATTGCCGGTGGTGAAGCCGCTGGTGGAAGGTCCTGCCGTCCCCATCCTGCTGAGCTAGCTTCCCCAACGCACGCTCCGCATCGAACGCTGCGCCCCCTCCATGCGCCCTGGTCCTGTGTCCCCGCGCAGGGAGGGGGAAACCATGAACCTGCACCGACCGCAACCGCCCCGATCCGGGCGCGTTCCACAGCGGAAACGTTCTACAATCGAGCTATGAGAGTAACCGTGGGCGTCTGCGGCGGAATTGCCGCGTACAAGGCGGCGGAACTGGTGCGCGCCCTGCAACGGCAGGCCCTTGAAGTCCATGTGGTCATGACCGAGGCGGCGGGCAAGTTCATCCAGCCGCTCACCTTTGCCGCGCTGACCGGGCACAAGGTCATTACCGGGCTCTTTGACGACACCGGCTCGGCCGTCGCCGCGTACGACTCTTCCATCGAGCACATCGGCGAGGCGCAGTGGGCCGAGGCGCTGGTGATTGCGCCGGCCACGGCCAACATCCTGGCCAAATTTGCCCACGGGATCGCCGACGATTTTCTGACGACCATGTACCTGGCCACGCAGGCGCCGGTGCTGGTGGCTCCGGCGATGAACGTGAACATGTGGGAGCATCCGGCGACCCAGGCGAATCTCGATCTGCTGCGCCAGCGCGGCGTGCGCGTGGTGGAACCGGGCACGGGCGAGCTGGCCTGCGGCATGGTGGGCGCGGGACGGATGGCCGAGCCGGAAGAGATCGCCGATGCCGTGCTGAGCGTGCTGGGCCGTCGCCGCGACCTGGCCGGCGAAATCGTGCTAGTGACCGCGGGCGGCACGCGCGAGGCGCTGGACCCGGTCCGCTTTCTGGGCAACCGCTCCAGCGGCAAGATGGGCTACGCGCTGGCCGAGGCCGCGCAGAGCCGGGGCGCAAAGGTGATTCTGGTCAGCGGGCCTTCGGCCTTGCATCCGCCGGCGCACTGCGAACTGGTGAAGGTGACCACGGCCGACCAGATGCGCACCGCAGTACTGGAGCGCATGGTTGAAGCTACGCTGGTGGTGAAAGCCGCCGCGGTGGCAGACTACCGGCCGGTCGCGGTTTCGGAACAAAAGCTGAAGCGCACCGGGCCGCTCACGCTGGAGCTGGAACCCACGGAAGACATTCTGGCCGAAGTCGTGCGGCGGCGGCGTCCGGGGCAACTCATCGTGGGCTTTGCCGCGGAGACCGAGAACCGCATGGAAAACGGCCGCGCCAAGCTGCTGCGCAAGGGCGCCGACGCCATCGTGGTCAACGATGTTTCGGGCGAGGGCGTGGGCATCGACGCGGACGTGAACGCCGCGACCTTCCTGACCCTGTCCACGTCCATCGAGATGCCGGAGATGCCCAAACGGCAGTTGGCCGACCGCATTCTGGACGAGATTCTCACTCTGCGCCGGCCCCGCTCGGTGGTGCTGGAGCTGGACGACGACGAGGACCAGAAGGCGAGACAGGACCGGGTCCTGAGAGAAGCCGCGCCCGCCGCCGCCCGCCGGCAACTGATCGTGGAGTAAGCCAAGTGGCGCGAACGCTCGACCCATCGACGAAAGCAGCCCTGCTGGATCGCGTCCGCTTCTACCGCGACCTGGGCCTCACCGAGTTTTACCGCCGGCCCGTGGACCCCGCGCTGATGGCGCAACTGGCCGCCGAGCCGGAGCTGCCCCAGCCGACAACGCAGGCCGAGCCCGTTCCAGCGGATGCACAAGCGTCCCATGGCCCATCCGCTCCGCATCTTTCCGCGGAACGGACGGGAGACCAACCCGTTCCTCAGCACGCACCTGCCCAGCCCGACTTTTTCCAGGAGGATCAGCCGATTCCGCCCCGCAAGCCAATCCAAGCACCACCGCAGGCAGCCGCCGCGGTTCCCGCCGCAGAACGCGCCGCCGCTCTCCAGATCATTCGCGACGAGATCGGCGACTGCACCCGCTGCGCACTGCACACAGGCCGCCACAAGCTGGTCTTCGGCGACGGCGACGCGGCCGCGCGGCTGATGTTTGTGGGCGAGGGTCCGGGCGCCGACGAGGACGCGCAGGGACTGCCCTTTGTGGGCCGGGCCGGGCAACTGCTGAACAACATGATCGCGGCCATGGGGCTGAAGCGCGAGCAGGTCTACATCGCCAACGTGGTCAAGTGCCGTCCGCCGGGCAACCGCACGCCGGAGCCGGAGGAGGGAAACACCTGTTCGCCGTTTCTCTTCCGCCAGATCGACGTGGTGCGGCCCCAGGTGCTGGTGGCGCTGGGAGCCACGGCGGCCACGTATCTGCTGGGCTCGCGGCAGCCGCTGGCCGGGCTGCGCGGCCGGGTCCATGCCTTCCGCGGCACGCAACTGATCGTCACCTACCATCCCGCGTACCTGCTGCGCGACCCGCGGCAGAAGAAGGAAGCGTGGGCCGATCTGCAGATCGCCATGCGCGAACTGGGACTGAAGCCGCCCAGCCGCGGATGAGCCGCCGGCCCGGAGCCGCGCAGAAACACAGATTCACCGGTTCTGTGTTTCCGTGAGATTTTCTAAAAAGCGCGTTTGGATTGAATGACTTAAGTGCCGTTTCACAGTTTCACAGGCAAAAAACGGGGGCAAAGTTTTTCATGGCTTGCGGGGGAGCGAGTCAGCAGGTCAGCGCCTGGCGGGGCTGCTGGCCGGCGAGTTGAGCGGATGCTGCCCTGTCTTCTATCTACCAGTGTGCGCCAACGGAGGGATATATTCTGCAAAGCGCAGGACTGCGTGTCGAGTGGAACTCCCAGGTTCCAAAGGCGGGAGCTGGATCGCAGCCCAGTTGGTTCGATGCTCGCCTGCTCTCACTCGCAAGATGGCGACACTCCTCCGCTGTGCCCGGCGATCCGGGCTTGCTGGCGGCGAGCATTCTCTTCAGGCCCGTTGGCCCGCACCCTAGGTCTGGGTGAGGAGCGCAATGTCCTGGTGGACCGCTTTGTCGAGGCAGGCGGCGTGACAGGCCAGTTCCTGCACTTCGTCCCGGTCTCGATTGGAGCGCAGATCGAGCAGGCAAGGATCGAGATGACAGGCGTCGATTTCGTGACCGCAGAAGCAACAAACGTACACGGTTTTCTTCATCGTAGGCACTTTCCAAAACAAACTCGCACGATGCGCCGGAGGCGAAGAATCGAGAGCCTGTACGGGACCGCGGAGGGTTCGCTCTCTGCGACCTGAGCGATGCTCACTCCGCTGGTTCCGTTCCCCTCGCTCATCCGTCGAACCGCCATAACGCCACGCCGCCGAGCAGCCCGGTCTCATTCGGCACAATGCTGACGTCCTTGGGAAGTTCAACGTCGATCTTTTTGGTATTGCCGCCGCCGATGTAGAGGTGATCCCAGTTGAAGGTGGCCAGGGTCTGGGCAATCGCCTCCAGCAGCAGCTTGTTCCATTCCTTCTTGCCAAACTTGTCGAGGCCGCGGCGGCCGAGGTAGTCCTCGTAGGTCATGCCCTTCTTGCGCCAGGGGTGGTGGGCCAGCTCGAGGCCGGGGCAGAGGTGGCCGTCGGAGAAGAGCGAAGAGCCCATGCCAGTGCCCAGGGTGATCGCCATTTCAACGCCTTTGCCCTGGATGGCCCCATAGCCCTGCACGGCGGCGTCGTTGCAGACGCGCACCGGCTTCTTCCAGCGCAGTTCCAGTTCGCCCTGGAGCGGGAAACCCGCCCACTTGGGATTGAGATTGAAGGCTCCCAGGGTGACGCCGCGCTTGATGACGCCGGGGAAGCCGACCGAGACGCGGTCGAACTTGGGCAGCAGCCTGCGCAAATCGTCGAGGCCGTTGAGCACCAGCTCCGGGGTGGGCACGGCCGGGGTCGTTACGCGCTGGCGCTCGCTGACCGGCTTGCCTTCGGGGTCCAGCAGCATGGCCTTCAGCCCGGAACCGCCAATGTCGATGGAGAGGGTGACGGGCGAAAGGGCGGCGGAGGCGGCGCTGGGCGCAGGAAGAGCGGTCGAAGATGTCTTGGGTGTCATCAGCAGGAATTGTACTGCCTGCGGCCTGGTTTGCAAGGGGGACTGTGGAAGCTCCCGAAAAAGAGCATTTCCTTTGCCGGGACAACCGTCGCCCGCGTACGCGCGCCTGGAAGCAAGGATGCAGCCGGTCAACGTGGCCATGTAGAGACAAAGACGTATTTTGTCCCTTAAATATCCTGCTTGCCAGAGACGATCTTAAAGGTTACCTGGCCCCTGCGAAAGACGATCAACGCGTGCCCTGCGGAGGATGGGTAGCATTCTTCCTGGACCAACTGCCATCCAGATTCGGTCATGATATCCGAGTAAAAGGCGCATAGATCCTTCGCGGATCTCCCGAAAGCAATTGTTCTGGACGCGCGGCCCTTCTCCGGTTGGTATCCGGAAGTGAATCCTTGCTCGGTTGCGTCCGAGGGAAGGGGCAGCGACCTCAATTCCTGTACAACTTGATTCTGAAACCGGGCGGCCTGCGGATGAATGAGGTAGTCAAGCCCCATGATTCCGAATCCGGCGAGGAGTGCAATGGCGCCGACGCGCCAAGGAAATCTTTCCCGCATCTTCTCCAACTGAATTGAAGGAAAACGCAAGTTTCGCAGGCTGCCGCTCTTTTCTTTCGACATCCCTTTCTCCGTCGAAGGTTCGCCGGTCGCATGATAGCGATCTGGCCCGGTTTGGCAGTGGAGGCGAAACCTGAGGGGAAAAGCAGGTTCTTCGACTGCGCATGGCGCCCAGCCACCCAGCGACAAAGGCCTGCCGCCGGGGTCCCCGGCCACGCGCCCTCCTTCGCTCAAGATGAACGGGGCTTATGCTGTGCGTTTCGCCGCGCCGCCTACGGGGCGCGGAATTGCTTTTGGCCTCTTTCCCAGGACTGCGCTTCGCTTGTCCTGGGCTATTTTCCTGCCGCCCCTCCGGGGCTGCTGTTGCGTGGCCGGTTCCTTCCCGGCCTACTCGCACCGCGCGTCCGTTGCTCGGGATAAACGGAGCCGGATGAGGGTCGTGGCTTCCCACCCTTTCGCCAGAAAGAAGACGAAAGGATGGGGCACGGGGCAAAAATAAAGACGCCGCGATAGTGGGGCACGGGGCATTTTGAGAGATCGGAGCCGGTTCATTGCTGGCTGTAGCTCGGCGCGGCTTGTCTCGCTGCTCAAGATGACTGCTTTCTTTCGTTTTGCGATGGTTCGGCCCGGATCGATCATGAAGCGTCACGTTCCATCGCCTACACTGAGTCTTGCCTCTCATGCCCGCCTACTGCGAAGTCGCGCTGCCCGTCCCGCTGGATCGCGTATTCACCTACGCGGTGCGGGAGGGCCAGCTTCCGCAGCGGGGAGCGCGGGTGATTGCGCCCTTCCGCAACGAAAAGCTGATCGGGGTGGTGACCGCGCTGAGCGGTGAGGCGCCGGCGGATTTCGAGGCGCGGTATCTCGAGGCCGTGCTGGACGAGGAGCCGCTGCTGAGCGACCGTCTGCTGGAACTGGCCGAGTGGATGGCGCAGTACTATCTGGCGCCGCTGGGCGAGGTGCTGCGCGGGATGCTGCCGCTGATGGCCGAGGTGCGGCGGACGGTCTATTACCGGATCACCGATCTGGGACGGGATGTGCTGGCGGGGAGTGTGGATGGAGATTCCCAGGTCTCAACATCGAGACCTGGGGCACCCGGGAATCCGTGGGATTCCGCAGACTCCCAGGTCCGAAGATCCGGGCCTGGCGCACCCGGTCCTGGTTTCGGGGATCGAGGTGGCGCGAAACGGCGCGGGAAGCTCTCGGCCGAAGAGCAGGATATGGAGCACCGGGTGCTGATCCGGCTGGCGGAGGGCGAGCCGGTGAAGGTCTCGACCTTGCGCACGGCGACGGCGGCCACGCTGCCGGTGCTGGCCGGGCTGGTGCGCAAGAAATGGATTGCGCGCGAGACGGCGGCCGTGGAGCGCGACGCGCGGCGCACGGAACGGTTTGCCGTGCTGATTCCCGAGGCGCGGTTGCCGGCGCTGACGCAGAAGCAGCAGGCGATTCTGGCCGAGCTGGCGGCCTGCGGCGGCGAACTGGCGCTGGCCGAACTGCGCAAGCGGGATTTGCCTTCCTCGACGCTGCAAACGCTGGTACGGCGCGGGCTGGTGCGGATCGAGGAGCGGGCGGCGGCCTTCCACCTGGGCGGATTGAAGCAGGATGCGGAGCCCTATCGGCTGAACGAGCCGCAGATGGAGGCGCTGGCCGCGCTGGTTCCGGCGCTGGGGGGATTCAAGCCCTTTTTACTGCACGGAGTGACCGGCTCGGGGAAGACGGCGGTTTATCTGGCGGCGATGCAGCGGGCGCTGGACAAAGGGCTGTCGTCGATCCTGCTGGTTCCGGAGATCGGGCTGACGCCGCAGACCGTGGGCCTGCTGGACGCGGCCTTCGGGCAGAAGGTGGCGCTGCTGCACTCCGCGCTGACGCCGGAGGAGCGCAGCGAGCAGTGGCGGCGCATCCGGCGGGGCGATGCGCCGATCGTGGTGGGCACGCGCTCGGCGATCTTTGCGCCGGCGCCCAATCTCGGATTGATCCTGGTAGACGAGGAGCACGACCAGAGCTACAAGCAGGAGGAGACGCCGCGCTACAACGCCCGCGACGTGGCCGTGATGCGGGCCAAGCTGGAGGGCGCGGTGGTGGTGATGGGCTCGGCCACGCCGTCGCTGGAGAGCTGGCAGAACTCGGCGCAAGGGAAGTACACGCGCATCGAGATGAGCGACCGGGTGATGAACCGGCCGCTGCCCGCGGTGGAACTGGTGGACATGCGGCGCGAGTTCCAGGAGACCGGGCAGGACCAGCTCTTTTCGCGCGCGCTGGTGGAGCAGACGCGCGAGGCTCTGGATCGCGGCGAGCAGGCGCTGATCCTGCTCAACCGGCGCGGCTACTCGTTCGCCGTGATCTGCCGGGCCTGCGGCGAAAAGCTGGAATGCGAGAACTGCGCGATCTCGCTGACGCACCACAAGCCGCCGGCCGAGGACGCTGGCCTGGCGCGCGCGGGGCAGCGGCTGGAGTGCCACTATTGCGGCTACCAGCGGACGGTTCCGGCGCGCTGCCCGAAGTGCCAGAGCGAGCATCTCTACTATTTGGGCGCGGGCTCGGAGCAGGGCGAAGAGCGGCTGGCGGAGATTTTTCCCGGGGCCAGGATCGGCCGGATGGATCGCGATACGGTGCGCGGCCGGTACGACCTGGAACGGCTGCTGGCGCGGCTGCACTCGGGCGAGATCAACCTGCTGGTGGGCACGCAGATGATCGCCAAGGGCCACGACATTCACGGCGTCACGCTGGTGGGCGTGGTGGGCTGCGATCACGCGCTCTCGATGCCCGATTTTCGCGCCGCCGAGCGGGTCTTTCAGTTGATGACGCAGGTCTCGGGCCGCGCCGGGCGGGGCGAGTTGCCGGGGCGCGTGGTGGTGCAGACTTACTACCCCGACCACTACGCGATTGTTGCCGCCAGCACTCACGACTACGCGAGCTTTGTGGAGCGGGAGTTGAAATACCGGCGCTGGATGCATTACCCGCCCTTCGGCGTGCTGGCCAACGTGCTGGTGCAGTCGGCCAAGCTGGAAGAGGCGGCGGGGTGGTCGGCGGTGCTGGGCAAATATCTCGTCCAAAACCAGAACAGCGGAGCTGTGCGCGTGCTGGGACCCTGCACCGCGCCCATCGCCCGCATCAAGGGCACGTACCGCTTTCACATGATTCTCAAAGCTGGCTCGCGCAAAGCGCTCAATGCGGCGTTGCGCGGGATGCTGAGCCATGCCGATGCGGCCGGAGTGCCGCGGCGGAATCTGGTGGTGGATGTGGATGCGCTGCGGCTGATGTAAACCCCTGCGGTGGGGCCAGCGGTCTTCGGCACGGCGGGCAAGCGGCATTGGCTTTCCTCTTGGACGAAAAAGCAACGACGCGACGAGAGTAGGGCACTCAGCCGCAGTACTTTCCCGCCGGATCAATAGCAGGGCAGCAAGTTAGCGATTTGATTCCGCGCTGACTCGCTACAAGCCCGCCGTGCGGAAGGGATCGATGTTGAGGAAGTGCATGAGGGATTTGTCGTAGAAGGGGGTGAAGGTGACGGTGAGCAGGAAGAGGATCATGCCCACGATGCCGAGGATGAGGCGGCTGCGGCTGAGTTTGGACTCGAGGGGAATCTTGGGGTGGCGCATGGCGGGAATCATGAGGAAGAGGCCCCAGAGAATCCAGCCGATCCAGAAGAGCGTTCCGGCGATGAAGAGCAGGAAGGGCAGCACGTTGGTGGAGATTTTGTGGAGCCGGGGAGAGAGGGCGTAGAGAACGTGTCCGCCGTCGAGCTGGCCGCCGGGGATGAGGTTGAGCGAGGTGATGAAGAGGCCGATCCAGCCGGCCACCAGCACGGGGTGGGGCGCGATGCGATCGAAGGAGGGGATGGTGGGGTCCCAGTGGACGAGGAGGGCGTGGAGGAAGCGGATGGTGAGGGGTTCGCCGCCAAAGCGGACGAAGGCGGCAGGCGCGTCGGCGGACGCGTGAAAGCTGAGGGCAAAGCCCACGGCCACGGCCACGGCGGAGGCGGCATAACCGGCCAGTGGGCCCAAGACGCCCACGTCCATGAGGGCGTCGCGGCTGGGAATCCGAGAACGGATCTGGATGAGGGCGCCGGCGGTGCCGCCGAGGGTGGGAGCCGGCAGCACCCAGGGCAGCGTGGCGCGAATGCCGTGCGCGCGGCAGGCGAAATAGTGGCCGAACTCATGGATGAGCAGGATGCCGAGCAGAGCCAGGGAAAAGCTCCAGCCGGTCTTGAAGAGATCGGGATGATCGGCCAGCCAGCCCCAGGGCCAAAGGTCGCTGTCGCGGACCACCGGCGGCATGCCTTCCATGAAGTTCTGCATGAAGCGGGCGCCATTGGCGGTGGTGGTGACCACACTGGCCGCGAGGAGCAGCAGGGGAAGGCAATACTCCCGAAAAAAAGATCGCACCGGACTCCTCTTGCGTGCTCAAAGCGACTGGAGAATGCCAGACCGGTTCCCGGAACAGTAAAGTCCACAGATCTCCGGAAAAGCGGATCGCCTGGCCGCTGGGCCCCGATCTGCGCGGTGGATAGCCGATTGCCGGACCCGGTGCGCTCTATTTGCCCGTGGCACCGTCCGCATCCAGCGAATGCAGTTCCTTGCCCGGCTTGAAACGCACAGCCTTGCCGGGTGTGATGCTGACTTCGGTACCGGTGCGGGGATTGCGGCCGATGCCGGTTTTGCGGGCGCGGACGCTGAAGACGCCAAATCCGCGCAGTTCGATTCGCTCACCGGCCGCGAGAGCCTGCTTGAGGCCTTCGAAGACGGTATCCACCGCGGCTTCTGCCTTGGTGCGCGGCAGGCCCGTGCGCTCGATTACATGATGGACGATGTCCTGCTTAATCAAAGGGGTAACCTCGCTGGTGCGTCTGGAATGACTGTACTACGCCCTATGAAGTTGATGCTACAGGTTTTGTGGCGATAGTGGAACAGCGGAAAGGGCGGCGGACGATTTTTTTGTCGGGAGAGAAACCGCGGAGCGGTGTTCAACCGGGTGCGGCGGGGGAATTTGCGGCGATTGCCATTGTCAACCAAGAATGCCTTTCGTAAGATGAATACTTCAAGTTTGAGATAAAGTGGGCGTTTCCGGAGCGGAAGATGGCGTCTGGAACGGGAGATGCATGTCGATTCAAAGCGACCGCTGGATCAGGGAACAGGCCCTCAAACACCGCATGATCGAACCCTTCAGCGAGAAGCAGGTGCGCGCTGGAGTGATCTCCTACGGCCTTTCCTCCTATGGCTACGATCTGCGGGTCTCCGACGAGTTCAAGATTTTCACCAATGTGAACAGCGTCCTCATCGATCCCAAGGCCTTCGACGAGCGTTCTTTTGTCTCAGTTCAGGCGGAGTCGGTGATTGTGCCGCCCAATTCGTTCGCCTTGGCGCGATCCATCGAATATTTTCGTATCCCCAGGGATGTACTGACGATCTGCGTTGGAAAATCGACCTATGCGCGTTGCGGAATCCTAGTGAACGTGACGCCATTCGAGCCGGAGTGGGAGGGGTTTGTGACGCTGGAAATCTCCAACACCACCCCACTACCGGCCAAGGTCTACGCCAACGAAGGGCTGTGCCAAATCCTGTTCTTCCGTTCCGACGAGGCCTGCGAGGTCAGCTACGCAGATCGCAACGGCAAATACCAGAAGCAGCAGGGGATTGTACTTCCCAAGCTGTAGGCTCCTCGCCGAGGCAAACCGGCCGGGCGCGTTCGATGGGCGGAGATTTCGCGAAACAATAGCGGAAGCGCCCTCCGCATCGCCGCGTATGGCGCAGCGCTGTTGCAGGGAAGACGGGGGAAATCGAATGTCCGCGACGAGCAATCCTACTCCGATCCGAGTCGGCCTGATCGCAGATGAGCCGATCCGGCTTGCGGGCCTCGCCAGTATATTTGAGCAGTGCGTTCAGGAGGGCCATGTTCCCCTGCTTCCGCTTCCGGGGAGCATCGAGGAGTTACTGGCCGTTCCCACGCTGGAGTATCTGGTTCTGGACCTGAATTCCTCGTCCGGCGGCTTGCGAACGCTGGAGGCGATTCGCCGCGCGCGGCCCGAGATTCGGCTGATCGTGATCGGGCCGCCGAAGAACGACAAACTGGTTCTGGATTCGATCGTTGCGGGGGCCAGGGCCTATCTGGACTCGAGCGCCGGACCGGAGGTGGTGCGGCAGGCGATCGAGGTGGTCACCAGCGGCTCGATCTGGGCGCCGCGCCAGTTGCTGGCCAAGCTCATCGACCGGCTGCTGGCGGTGCACGACAGCACCCTCACCGGCGCCGACCCGCATTTGACGGCGCGCGAGCGCCAGGTGCTGGAACTGATCCTGATGGCGCGCTCGAATCGCGAGATCGCCCGGCAGTTGGGCATCGAGGAGCGAACGGTGAAGGCCCACGTGGGCCGGCTGATGCGCAAGACGGGCGCGGACAACCGGATTGAACTCTCGATCCGCGCACTGAATCGCTCGATGGTTCCGGACGCCGGAGTAGTGGAGCGGCGGCGGGGCGAGCGGCGCCAGAGCGGGAGATTATCCTCACCTGTTACGCCAGAGTAAACTGCGCGTGTTCTCAGGCAGCTGGTGGTTACTAAAATCCACACTCCTTCCGTACTCTTGTGCGAATTATTAGTTTTCCACAGACTTGTTTCCAGAAACAACGCAGATCTGGGGAAAGGAGTTCCCAGGCAGCATGTTTCGCATGAGGCCTGGGAACTCCTCTTTTTCATTTTTCGCGGTTCGCCGCGAAGAATTTCGATCTGTGTGCTCCATTCAGCCCTCCCCAACGTCCATTCAAAACAAGCAAGCCGGGACCGGCAAGCCGGTCCTGGTGTGCCTATCCACCGCGGAAGAATGCGCAGCGGCCCTCCCGCGTCCCAGTGCGGAGCGGAACAGGAGCAGGGTGTGCATCCGGACGCGGATGCGGTAGGCTGTTTCAGGACGTTCTGGCATTGCCGGCCGGGAGAGAACCGGTGCTTCCCCGCGAGCCGCGCGGCTCGAGTTCCGCGGCAGCCGGGCTGCTTTCCCGTGATTCAACCTTCAACAATCCGCGTCCCGAAGGGCAGCGGAGTGAAAAGGACCTGACCTATGAAAAAAATTGCTGCTTCCATCTGCCTCTGCTTCACGCTTACATGCACCGCTTATGCGGGCTCAACGCGGGCGGATTTGCAGGCCCGCATCGACGCGGCCAAGGTGGTTCTGGACGAGATCATGGCCGCCCAGGATAACAGCATTCCTATGAACATCCTGGAACAGGCCACGTGCGTGGGCGTGGTGCCGGGCATGAAGAAGGGCGCCTTGATTTGGGGCGGGCAGTATGGGCAGGGCGTGGTCACCTGCCGCACCGGACACGGCTGGAGCGCGCCGGTCTTCATTCGCATGGCCGGCGGTTCGTTCGGCTTCCAGATCGGCGGCCAATCCACCGACCTGGTGCTGGTGGCGGTGAATGAACGCGGCTTCCAGGACCTGTTGAAGAACAAGTTCAAGATCGGCGGAGATGCCTCCGCCGCGGCCGGACCCGTGGGCCGCAGCGGACAGGCCGCCACCGACTGGAAGATGAGCGCCGAACTGCTCAGCTACTCGCGCAACAAGGGCCTCTTTGCCGGGGTCAGCCTGGACGGGACCAGCGTGAGCCAGAACTCCGAGGACACCGAGATCTACTTCGGCGGCACGCACACCTTCGAGTCCATTCTGAAGGGCGAGGTCGCGGTTCCCGCGGGAGCCGTGCCGTTCGTACGCGCCACGGCACATTACTTTGTCGAAGCCAAGAACCGGCAGTAGCAGCGCGAAGGATGGAATTGCCTTGAAGGGGCGCGGCTGAAGCCGCGCCCTTTCGCGATCCTCCGCTGCGATCGAATTGCTCGACCGGTTGCAACTTGTTGAGGATTCGCCGCCGCGCCGAGAGGCTACACTGTTGTTTGTCTTCGACGATGCGGGAAAACATCGAGTACTGGCTGGTTCTGGCCGTGGCGCGCACTCTGGGCGCCATGCCGCGCGGGGTGGCGCGCCTGCTGGCCGGCGGGCTGGCCTGGGGCGTCTACCTGTCGCTAGGACGGCTGAGGCGGGTGGGCGCGCGCAACCTGGATCTCGCTCTGCCCGAAGTTTCTCCCGAGGAAAAGAACCGCATCTTGCGCGGGGTCTACCGGCATCTGGGCTGGCAACTGGTGGAGTTCTGCCGGATGCCGCGCTATACCCAGGAAAACACCCGCGGCTGGATGCACACCGAGGGGCTGGAGCACTACCTGGCGGCGCAGGCGCGCGGCAAGGGCGTTCTGGTGGTCACCGGGCACCTGGGCGCGTGGGAACTTTCGAGCTTTTACCACTCGCTGATGGGGCATCCGATGGGGATGGTCATCCGGCGGCTGGATAACCGGCGGCTGGACGCATTCGTCAACGGCATCCGCTGCATGCACGGCAACCGCGTGCTGCACAAAGACGACTTCGGCCGCGGCCTGTTGACCTCAATGCGCGCCGGCAAGACGGTGGGCATTCTGATGGACACCAACATGACTCCGCCGCAGGGCGCGTTTGTGAAGTTCTTCGGCGTGGAGGCCTGCACCGCGACCGGCCTGGCGCACGTGGCGCGCAAGACCGGCGCGGCCGTTCTGCCGGGGTTTGCGCTGTGGGAGCCGGCCGAGCGGCAATATGTGCTGCACTTCGGCCCGGAGATCGAGATTCCGCATAGCGCCGATCCGCAGGCCGACATCCTGGCCGGCACGCAACTCTGCACGCAGGCCATCGAAGAGTGGATTCGGCGCTATCCTGACCAGTGGCTGTGGATTCACCGCCGCTGGAAGACGCGGCCGGCGGGCGAACCGGGGCTCTACTGAGGAGAAACCATGACGCTGGGCGAACTGGTGGAACAACTGGGCGGCGAACTGGCGCAGGGAAGCCCTGAAATCCAGTTAGCCGGCGTCGAGAACTCCGAGTCGGCGGGGCTGCTCGACCTGGTCTTTGCCGAAGATGCCGTTGCCGCGGCGAAGGCGCTGGCCAGCTTTGCGGCGGCGGTGGTTCTGAAGGCCGGGTGCGTGGAGAGCTACCTGCACAACCCGGCGATGGGCGTGGTTGAAACCCCTCAGCCGCGCCTCTGGTTTACCCGCGCGGCCCAACTGCTGAGGCCGGCGCCCCCTCCGGCGGGCGTGCATCCAACCGCGACGGTCGGCGCGCAGGTGGAATTGGGCGAGGATGTGACCATCGGCGCGGGCGCGGCGATCGGCGAAGACGCGTGCATTGGCGCGGGAAGCCGGATTGAAGCCGGCGCGGTGGTGGGCGCAGGCGTGCGCATCGGCGCGCATTGCCACATCTATCCGCGCGTCACGCTTTACCCCGGAACCACGCTGGGCGAGCGCGTCGTGGTGCACGCGGGAGCGGTGCTGGGCGCGGACGGCTTCGGCTACGTGCGCGACGCGGCCACGGGCGCCTATACGCAGTTTCCGCAGCAGGGCACGCTCACGATCGAGGACGACGTGGAGATCGGGGCCAATACGACGATCGACCGCGGCGCGCTGAAAGAGACGCGAATCGGCCGCGGAACGAAGATCGACAATCTGGTGCACATCGGCCACAACTGCGAGATCGGCGAGGACGTAATCGTCGTGGCGCTGACCGGCATCTCCGGCTCGTGCACGGTGGGCAACGGCGCGGTGATCGCGGGCCAGGTGGGCATCGGCGACCACGCACAGATTGGGCCGGGCGTGATTCTGGGCGGGCAGGCGGGCGTCTTCAGCGGGGCAAAGGTCACCAATGCGGGTTTGAAACCGGGAACGGTGCTGTGGGGCACGCCGGCGCGTCCGCTCAAGCAGGTTCTGCGCGAGCAGGCGGTGCTGGCCAGGATGGCGAAGAAGGGAATGGGGACTAAGGGAATAGGGAATAGGGAGTAGGGGCGATGGCGATCGTCGTCGTGGGCGGGAGCGGACGGGGTGTGGGCAAGACCGCGCTGGTCTGCGGGCTGATCGCCGCGCTGCCGGAGTTACGATGGACGGCGGTCAAAATCACGACTGACGATCACGGGCAAACCAAACCGATTTGGGAGGAAACAACCGCGGGGCGGGGAAGCGATACCGCACGCTACCTGGCTGCCGGAGCCGCGCGGGCGCTGCTGGCTACGCCGCCTGTGCACGGCCATACGCCTACGCCCGATTTTGCGGCGCTGCTCAACGACCTCTGGTCCAAGATCGGACCCGACGCAAACGTCCTCTTCGAGTCGAACAGCATCCTGGACCACCTGCGGTTCGATTTGTGCCTCATGGTGCATGAAGGCTCCAGCCCGGCTTCGCACCACGCGCGGCATAAGCCTTCCTTTGCCTCTGCGCTCCGCCATGCGGATGCGATGGTGGCACATGCCAGCGCGGATGGGACGATTGCGGACGGGCTGTGTCTGGCGGGCCAGGAGCCAATGCCGATCTTCGATCTTGCGGCTTTGGAGCAGGTGTCGGCGGAGATGGTGGCTTGGCTGCGGCTGAGGCTGGGTCCGGCTTTGCGTTCCTGATCCGTGGGCGGCTCGATTTCCGCACCGCACACTCAGCGGAACCGGGCGAGGAAAATCGATTAAGCCGGGAAAAATCGTTTACTATGGGTGAGTTTGAAAGGAAGCTTCTAACCATGCACTCTGTTTTCTTTTCCCGGACGATCGGGATTCTTGCTTTTTTCTCTTTGCTCGCAGGAGTGGCTCTGGCACCTTCCGCGCAAGCGCAAGCGGCTCCGGCCGCTCCTCCTTCTCTCAGTGCGCTGGCCCACCGGATTCTGGATGCCGGGGTGAAGGCCAATGCGCTGACCGGAGACGGCGTGGCGCCCTGGCACTTGAAGCTGGATTTCCAGGTCCTGGACCCCGGCCAGACCAAGCCGACCAGCGGCTCCCTGGAAGAGTGGTCGGCGGGACGGCACCAGTGGCGGCGCACCTATACCAGCCCGGCCACCGGATACAGCGGCACGGAGTGGAATGTCTCGCGGATCGAACGCTACCAGCCCAAGTCGAAGGATCCCTTCGACCACGCCAAGCTCAACCTGCGCGTGGCGCGGCCGGTGATCGACCCCCTGTATCAGGCGGCCAACATCAAGCCCGATTACGAGATGGAAGTGAAGCGCTTCAACGCCGGCGGGACGATGCTGAACTGCGTGATGGTGGCGAATCCCGCGCAATACGCTCCGCCGGACACGAATCCGGACGTTCTGTTCCCCACGCTGTGCTTCGACGCCGACTCGCACCTACGGGTGGCTTCGTCGGGCGGGACGGTGGTGCAGTTCGGCGATTTGCAGATCTTTCAGAACCGCGCGGTGGCCAAGAATGTGAAGATTCTGCTGAAGGGCGACCTGATCGCAGAGCTGAAGGTGACGCTGCTGGAGCCGTTGGCCGAAAAGGATGCGGAGATCGTGAAGCCGGGCAAGAACGCGGTGCTGCAACCGCTGACGCTGGAGGCCGGCGATCCGCCGCTGGAGTCGGTGTATGAGGAAGCGGCGGCGATGCCTCTGACGGCCCAGCACACCCTGTTCATGGGAACCATCGAGGTTCCGGTGGTGGTGCAGAAGGACGGCAGCGTCAAGGTGATTCCCCACGAGGGCTGGCCCGCGGCGCAGTACGATGCGGTGGTGGATGCGGTGAAGAAATGGAAGTACAAGCCGTATCTGGTGGACGGGCAGGCGGTCGAGGTGGAAACCAACATCCAGTATGTAGCCGACGGAAAGCCGTTTGTGCCCTCCTATCAGCGGCCCAAGGCCGCGCCGGTGGTGACCAAGCCGGAGGACTTCTCCAGCGCCTACGACCCCAAGCGGGACCCGGAAAAGGATCTGGCGATGGCCGAGGCGCAGGCGAAACAGGCGCACAAGCGGATTCTGATGGTGGTGGGCGGCGACTGGTGCGCGTGGTGCAAGAATCTGGAGAAGTTCTATACCGAGCACGCGGATGTGTTGGCGCTGCGCGATGCGAACTATTTGGTGTTGAAAGTCAACATGAGTTCATTGAACGAAAACACGGCATTTCTGCTGCATTTCCCCAAGATTCCGGCTTACCCGTATTTCTTCGTTCTGGATGCGGACGGGAAGCTGCTGAAAGCGCAAAGCTCGGGTGAACTGGAGGCCGGCGCCGACAGCTATTACGTGAAGCCGTTCAAGGATTTCCTGACGGCGTGGGCTCCGGTGCAGTAGTTGGAGCGGTTGATGGAACAAAGGCCCGGCAGAGACGCTCTGCCGGGCCTTTGCATTCTGCGCCTGTTCTCAGCCGGCCGCGGGCCTGGAGGAGGGAGAAGCCGGAGCCGGTCTTCCGCCTGGGCGCGCGGGGATGGATTTTGCCGCAGCCTGCTTCCGGACGGCGGCGGGCTCGGTGTTTCTGAGCAGGATGGCCAGTCCGCGCGCTCCGCCCATGCCTTTTTCGGTCAACAGCGCATATGCCAGATCGAGAAACTCCGGATGATGCTCGAAGTGCTTGCCGGCGGCTTGCACGGTATGGACGACGTGCGCGGTGGAGAAGCCCTCGCCATGGAAGCCGGCCACGCCGATCAACAGCCCCTTCATCAGCGCGAACTGAGCCGTCAACTGGACAAACTCCCGCGTCATGGAGAACGGCTCGTCCTGCTTCATCCCGTCGCGGCCGAAAGGGAACTGACAGCGCAGGATGGTGTTGATCAGGTAGTTCTCCAGGATATAGGGATGGCGGCGCAGGAAGGGGATGTAATCGAGGTCATGGACCAGGGCGTAGCGCTCGGTGAGGCTCTCGAAGGTGGCGCCGGGTCCGTTGCCGATGCCGGTGGCGAAGGCGTGAATGCATTCGCCGAAGCGCGGGGTGACGTTGGAACGGTTCAACATGAGGCCAGCCAGGAGCAGCACCACATCCAATTGGGCGGGCAGATCGGCGGGGAGCGTTTCCATCGCCGGGCGCAGAGTTCCGGAGGCGACGGTGGCATCGAACTCGCGGAGAAAGGCGGGAATGGCGCGGTCGAGCTCGCCGTGGGCGATGGCGTCGAGGCGGCGGCAGAAAACGCCCAACAGAAAGAGCCGTTGCCACACCGGATAAGCGCGATTGCGAACCAGCTTCAGGACGGATTCGCGGATGGGCCAGAAGTGAGGCGGAAGCCAGGATGCGGTTGCGCGCGCATCGGCGCAGCGCGCGGCGAGGGCGTGCTTCTGAGTGGGCGCCTGGAGGTCAGGATCGAGCAGCACATGGCGCGCGGCCTCGGGACAGGAGAGCGCGAGGGCTTTTTCGTCGAATCCGCCGATGGAGTGGACGATGCGCGGATAGGTGGCGCAGGTGGAGGGGAGAAAACCCTCGCCGCACTCGGCCTGGATGCTGCAGAGGCGATCCGCGGTGAGCAGCGGGCACTGGTTCTGCGCGGTCATGCGCAGCTTGGCGAAGCCACCCTTGCCAAAGCCATCCGACGCCTTGGCATCGGGCGGCGCCAGAAGGATGCTGGCGTCGATGAGGGTGCGCAGCGGGCCGGCGGGGAGGGACTGGACCTTGGCATAGGCCGCACGGTCGATGGGGACGCTCCATCCGCGGCAGCAGGTGTCTTCACAGGCGGAGCCGACGCAGCGAAAGGAATCGGCGTAGGGAGGGTGGGCCGGTCTGGTGGGCAATCGGCGCTCCTTGGCATGGGACTGCACATCGCGCTCTCATTCCGAGGCGAGATGCACGAGGGAATGCAGCACGTTGCGCGCCACTCTGGCCCGTTGGTGGGATGAGAGGGTCTCCTACTGAGGATTTGTGCGGCAAATGGAGGAGATTCTCTCGAATGCCGGACGCTTGCTCAGCACCCTCGGTTCAAATCGGCTTCAAAGCCCGGCGTTCGCCGATCGCCATTCCCGCGCCTTGCGGCCGGCCCGTAGGGCGCAGCGAACCGCCGTTCCCAGACCCCGTTCTTCCTGAGTTGGCCGTTCCAGGCAAACTGCATAACCGGCAGCCGGAGCGCCACCGAAAGGAGCGCCGCAGTCAGGGCCGAAAACCGCTCCACGCCGGCCACCGCTTTCAGTTCCGCTTCGCCGAAGCGGCCGTCCCGGGCCAACTGCTCGCCCAGGGCGCGCAGACGCTCGGACAGTTTTCTGTTTGCCTGCTCCGGCATTGCCTCCATCGTCCAGCCTGCGCCGCGCACAATGACGCCGGCGTAGGGCGAACCGAGACGCCGGGCGAGCTTTTCCAGATAGCGCTGGAGCGGGCGGGAATGCAGCGCCTCAGGGAAACCGGACTGCACCAGGAAACCAAGCGCGGGGTTTACGCCTCCCGCGGCCGCGGCTTGCACACGCGGTGCGAGGGTCTCGATGTAGGATTTCACGATGCCCGGCATGGCGTCGGTGTAGAGCGGCATCCCGAGCAGCACCACGTCCGCCTCGGGAAAGGCTTTCACGGCGCGATTGAAGCCAGCCGCCTGCGCCAGATGGAGAACCGGCGGCGCCTGGCCTCCACCCCGCTGCCAACCCTCGGCCACGCGGGTCAGCATTTTCATCGAGTTCGAGCGTTCGCCTCGCGGCGAGCCGTTAAGCAGCAGCAGTGAGTTCATGGGCCACCTCCTGGGCAGGGCGGTTGGAGACAGCGGTGAGAACGAGGCGGAACTTCAGATTGCGCGCCGTCCGCTTCCACAACGCCGTGGTGATCTCAATGTCTTCGGCATCTGCGCCGCCCTCCGCGCCGAGCAGCAGCCCGAACCGCGGGTAGCTGGCATAGCGCGCGCGATGATGCACCTCGCCCCCCTCGATGACGAAAAAGGGGTGAATGAGCGGGATCATCTGGTCGGTGGCGCGCTTGAGCAAGGTGGAGGTATATCCCATCGTGACCGGGGAAGCCAGCACCGCCAGGTCGGCGCGGATGACGGCACGGCAGAGCTGCGCGCTGCCGTCTCGCTTGACGCACTCGCCGGGCGTTTTTACCCAGCAACCAAAGCAGCCGGAGCAGCCTTTTAGATCGAGCTCGCGCAGATCGAGGGTGGTGACGGTATGGCCCGAGGCCGCCAACTGCCTGGCCACATCGAGGACGTACTGCTGGAAGGGCGTTGCCGGATCGGGCTCGCCGTTGAGGATGGTGATGCGCATGAGCGATTCCTTTCTATGGGGAGCTGTTTCTACGTCGTAGAATTTAGCGGCGGTTCTTATTCTACATCGTAGAATCAATTTGTCAACCAGACGGAGCAATGACGCCGTTACGCTGGCTACGGAAGGTAGCTATCTCCTTTTTCCATAGCGACTTGCCGGTTCTACGACGTATAATCGATCTGTCCGGAGCAGGCTGAGAGAGGACCAGGATGTCAGAAAAGAAGAAGCCGGCTGATGCCGCCGCACGCAACAAGCTCGCTGGGCCGCGCCTCAAGCGCCGAGTCGGTCCGGTGCTGCCGCTCAAGCGCGAGCACATCGTCTCGACGGCCCTGGCGCTGGTGGACCGCGGCGGCCTCAAGGCTCTCTCCATGCGCGGGCTCGGCGCGGAACTCGGCGTGGATCCGATGGCGGTCTACTATCACATTCCGAACAAACAGGCGCTGCTCGATGCCATTGTCGAGGCGGTCATGGCCGGCATCGACCTTTCCATCGACCACCCGGCCGATGCTCCCGAGGAGCGCATCCTGGGTGCGGCGCGCGCCTACCGGGACGCCATGCTGGCTCACGTCAATGCGCTGCCCATCCTGCTGGCCCACGGCCCGGCCACACCCGCGGCCATGCGGCCGGTGGAACTGCTCATCGGGATTCTGCGCGACGCCGGCCTGCCGCCGGCCCAGGCATTCGCGGGAATGCAACTGATCGCGGCCGCGGTGCGCGGCGCGGTGGGGATGGGACACGCTCCGCAAGGCGCCGGCCAGCCGGCTTTCGCGCAGATCGAAGTCCTGTTGCGGCACTTGCCGGCCAGTGAGTTTCCCCACCTGCTGGAGGCCATGCCGTTCGCCAGCAATTTTTTCGAGGGTGGCTTCGAATTCGGCGTCCGGGTGCTGGCGCGCGGCCTGCTCGCCGAGGTGCGAAGGGGCCTGGATGGGGGGCAAGCAGGAACTCCTGGCGGCGGGAAGGGTGGCCGTGGGGTGAGAATCTCTCCAACAGGGGAGCAGGTAGAGCGCCAATTCCGGAGGGGCCAGGATTAGAACGTCCTCATAATGGGGTCTTCAGAGGCCGTGGGGACGGATTATGTAAAGTATGGAGTTTTTTGGATTGGAAAGACGCGGGGAATTCTCAGAATTGCAGGCCAAGGGCCGATTGCACGAGGAGTTTTCGCAAGCCGGCCGCCGATCCCCGACCCCTAAAACGGCTTTTCCGACAGGAAGGGCTCGGTCTTGAGCGAGCCGTCGCGCTGCTTGACCAGCATCTGGACCTTGCCTTCGGCGGCATCCAGCTCCTGCTTGCAGGCGGCGGAGAGGCCGACGCCCTCTTCGAAGAGCTTGAGGGAATCCTCCAGGGCCAGGTCGCCTTTTTCCAGTCGATCGACGATGGTTTCGAGCTTTTTGAGCGATTCTTCAAAGGACGGCATGAGCTTTTACTCCATGGGGTTAGTGCCTTTGGGCAGCACGCTGGCGACGACCTCGGCGGCGGCGATGTAGTTGCCGAAGGGAGCGGTCACCTGGACGCCTTCGACCAGGGGCCGCACGGCGGCGAGCATCTCCTGGGCGATGAGGATGCCTTCGCGGCGGGCGGCCTCGGGCGAGGAAGCCTGGGCCATGCGCAGCATGATCTCTTCGGGCATGGAGACGCGCAGATCGTTCTTCATGTACTCGGCATTGCGCAGGCTGGTGAGCGGCAGGATGCCGGCGATGATCGGAATGCGGAAGTTCTTGATGCGCTCAAGGAAGTTCTCCAGCAGGCGCAGGTCGAAGACCGGCTGGGTGATGGCGTACTCGGCGCCGGCCTCGACTTTGTAGGCAAAGCGGCGCAGTTCCTGCTCGAGGTCGGGCACGCCGGGGTTGGCGGCGACGCCGATGGTGAAGTTGGTGCTGACGCCGATGGCGTTCGATCCGATGTCGAGGCCGCGGTTCAGACGCTGCAGCATGTTGACCAGACCGATGGAGTCCACGTCAAACACTGCGGTGGCGTCGGGGTAGTTGCCCAGCCTGGGCGGATCGCCGGTGAGGCACAGGATGTTGTGCAGGCCGATGGACGAAGCTCCCAGCAGATCCGACTGAATGCTCAGAATGTTCCGGTCGCGGCAGGTGTAATGGAGAATCGTTTCGATGCTGGTGTGCTGCTGAATCTGGATGCAGAGGCTTTGCGCGCTCATGCGGGCCGAGGCGCTGGGCGAGTCGGGCACGTTGATGGCGTGGACGCCGAGCTGGGCCAGCAGTTGCGCGCCCTCGATCTCCTGGGCGCAGTCGATGCCGCGGGGCGGAACGATCTCAACCAGGGTGATGAACTTGCCTTCGGCCACCAGGGAGCCGATGCGGGAGCGCGCGGCCAGGGGCGCGGGCGGGGTTTCGGCGTTGAGCGCGGGAGCCGAGCCCGCCACCGCGGCACTGGCTTGTTCGTCGAGGGCGCGCATGGCCGAGCGCATGGCGCGGATGTGGTTGGGGGTGGTGCCGCAGCAGCCGCCCACGAACTGGGCTCCGGCGGCGATGGCCTTGCGGGCGAAGTTGGCCATGTATTCGGGCGAGCAGAGGTAGATGTTGCGGCCCTCGACGGCGCGCGGCATGCCGGCGTTGGGAAAGCCGGCCAGGGGCAGCGAAGTGGCCGAGCGCATGGCCTCGATGGCGGTGAGCACCGTGGAGGGGCCGGTGGAGCAGTTGACGCCAACGGCTCCGGCGCCCCACTCGGTGAGCAGAGCCGCGGCCTGCTGGGGCGAGGAGCCGTCGAGGCAGTTGCTGTCGACGTCCACCGTGACCATGACCAGCACGGGCAGTTCGGGCGCGGTCTCGCGGGCGGCTTCCAGGGCCTGGCGGGCTTCGTTGAGGGCGGGCATGGTTTCGAGAATGAGCATGTCCACGCCGGCTTCGGCGAGGGCGCCAATCTGTTCGGCAAAGGCGGCGCGGGCCTCATCGAGGCCGGTCTTGCCCAGGGGCTCGAGGCGGACTCCGAGCGGGCCGACCGAACCGGCCACCCAGGCTTCGCCGCCCTGTTTCTCTTTGAGCCGATCGACGGCCTGGCGCGCCACACGCACGCCGGCAGCGTTGATCTCGCGCACTTTGCCGGCCAGCCCGTGCCGCGCCAGACGAAAGCGGTTGGCGCCAAAGGTATTGCTCTCAAGAATCTCGGCGCCGGCCTGCAGGTACTCCTCATGAACCGCGAGGATCAAGCCGGGGTCGGAGAGGTTCAGCTCGTCGTAGCAGCGGTTGATGAAGATGCCGCGGGCATAGAGCACGGTTCCCATGGCGCCGTCGGCGAGCACGGGGCGGCTGGCGAAGATGTCGGAGAACTGGGTCATTCTTTTGTCATGCTAAGCCACGCGGGTCTGGCGCGCCAGCCGACCGGCCCGCTTTGTTATACTTCGGGAGTCATCAGCCGGGCAGGAACTGGTTCCGGGTCCAGGGAGTTTTCCATCTTAAGTGGATGGGATTTCTCCGATCGGCCGGCAACCGCCATCAATGTCGTTCACGCTGCGGCCGCGGCCGCGGGCATAATCCGCGGTACGCTCCGCGCCTTTCGTCGAGGTAAGGGATTTTGAAGAAGAGAAGTCTTTGCATGAGCGCCGCCGCGGCTCTGGGGTTTGCAGTCGCGCTGGCAGGTTGTGGTGGCACTACTTATTTTGCAGGCAGGAATCTGCCCCCCAGCGGGCTGACCAACCGTGTCCTGATCGCGATCCAGAACCCGGGCGCGTTCACCAAGGGCGCGCTGCAGTTTGTGGACGCCTACTACGACATCCGGTCCAGTTATAACGACAAGATCTCGATGTTTTCCATCAGCGGCTATTCCGGCGCGCTGCCCATCACCATCCAGAACATGCCGGAAGAGCAGTACGGCGCGGTGTACGGCTCGGGCGATGGCTCTCTGACGATCGCCAGCTATGCCAAGGAGTCCATTACCAGCAGCATCAAAGGGCTGAACGGCTTATCCTCCAGCATTTACATCACCCGGAATATGTCTTACGTGTTCGCCGCCAGCCAAACGGCTGAGGTGTTTACGGTGGTGGACCAGACGAACGGCGGTTCGTATCCGCTGAGCCTTCCCGGCGTCTACCGTGTCAGCGTGAATTCCGGCGGCTCGGTGGCTCTGGTCTTCGTCCAGAACTCGAATTACGCCTACTACCCGCGCAAACTGACCGCAGCGCAAACCATTTCGTACGCCGGCGGTCCTGGCACCTGGCCCAAGGCCGCGGTGGACTGCGAGCCGCAGAACGCGCCGGGATGGTGCCTTTTCCAGGCGCAGAGCCCGGACAACGTGGATGCAACCGGCAACCCCTATGGCGCTCCTCTGGTCTTCGACCGTCCGGTGAAGGCCGTCTTCTCCGCCGACGGCGGAACGGCGTACGTGCTCAATTGCGGTCCGGAGTGCGGCGGCTCGAAGGCTTCGATCACGCCGCTGCCGGTGGCGCCGTTTATCTTCCTTGTCGGCCAGCAGTCGGGCACGCTGCCCACCAACAGCGCTCTGGCCAGCGCCACCATCGCCATCCCCGGCGGCGCGAGCAATGCACTGGTTGATACCTCGACGCTCTACGTGGTGGGCCAACAGCCGCAACAGGTGCAGGGACAAACGCTCTTTGCCGGCAATATGACGGTTGTGAATCTGACCAACAACACCGCCTCAAGCCCGGTGGCGATCAGCGACGGAGCGCCCGGCGCGGTCAGCCGCATGTTGCTGGCCGACGACAACACGCTGTGGATCGGCATGACCAAGTGCAATAACGGCGTGCGCGCTGCCACGGGGCTGCCCAACGGCTGCCTGACCATGGTCAACACCACCACCAACACGGTCACGCTGCTGGAGCCTTATCTGGGCGACCTGACGGGCATTGCCGGTGTGACCGGCCTGCACAAGATCTATGTCGCGCAGGGCGGACAGGTGTATATCTTCTCGACCACGGACGGCACGTCGATCGACAACCAGTATGTGACCGTGACCGGCACGGCCTACGACGTGGCCTATATGGATGGGCTCACGGACGGGAACAACACCGTTTACTAAACGTTGCGGGCGCCCCATCCTTTGCGCGGATTTCCGAGCAAGGATGCGCAAAGGATGGAGCCCCACGAACCTCAAGCGCCGTCCCTTCTTGAGGAGCAATCGCCCATGTGCGCCGCAGCCGCAGCCGATTCCCCCACAGCCGATGTTCTGGCCATTGCCGCCCACCGCGACGATGTGGAACAGACGTGCGGCGGAACGCTGCTGCGCATGGCCTCGCGCGGGCTGCGCACCGCGATTCTGGATCTGACCCAGGGCGAAGCCGGAACCCGCGGCAGCGCGGAAAAACGCGCGCAGGAAGCGGCCGAGGCGGCGCGCATCCTGGGCGTCAACTGGCGGCAAGCTCTCGATCTGCCCGACGGCGCGGTCGAAAACACCCTGGAAAACAGGCTCAAGATCGTTCGCGTGCTGCGGCTTGTTCGTCCTCGCGTGGTGATTCTGCCTTACTGGCAGGCGCGGCATCCGGACCACGCCGCGGTGGCCACTCTTGGCTATGAAGCCTGCTTCCTCTCCGGCCTGGGGAAGGCGCCTGCGGTGCGGCCAGCGTCGGCACCTGCGGTGCAGCCAGCTGCGGCACCTGCGGTGCGGCCAACTGCGCCTTCGGCGCGTGCGGGTCTGGAGCACGAGGAGGCGGAGCTTCAACCGCACCGGCCTTTCAAGATCGTTTACGCCAGCCTGTATGCCGACGTGCGCCCCAGCTTCATCGTGGACATTACCCCCTTTATCGAGCAGCGCCACGCCGCGCTGATGGCTTACCGCTCGCAGTATGCCAACCAGGCTGCCGGCGGCGGGCTCTTCGTTCCCGAAGAAGAGATTCGCGAGCGCACCTTTGCGGAGGCCCGGCACTACGGGCTGCTGGCCGGCGTGCGCTACGGCGAGCCCTTTGTGCAGAAGGAAGTAGGGCTGGTGGACGATCTGACGCTGGTTCCGGTGCAGTCGATCTGAGGCGTTCGGTAACGGCCGGAGCGATCAATTTCGCGGCATCACAATTCCTTATCGAAAATGAAAACAGAATCACTTTGCCTTATGCTTCCGCTTCCGCCACACTGAGATAGGAGGCGGCGCAATGACGCAGACGTGGGACCCTCAGGCCTATGCCCGGAACGGTGCATTTGTGCATGGATTGGCCGGCGGAGTGCTGGAGTGGCTGGCGGCCAAGCCGGGTGAATCCATCCTCGACTTGGGCTGCGGCGACGGCCAACTGACCCGGCGCATCGGGGCCACCGGCGCGCGCGTGATGGGCGCGGATGCCTCGCCGGAGATGGTCGCATCGGCGCGGTCGCGCGGGATGGCCGCCATGGAAGCCAGCGCCGAATCGCTGCCCTGCTGCAGCGGCCTCTTCGACGCGGTCTTTTCCAATGCAGCTCTGCATTGGGTGCGCGATCAGGACGCCATGCTTGCCGAGGTGCGGCGGGTGCTCAAGCCGGGCGGCCGATTCGTGGCCGAGATGGGCGGCCATGGAAACATCGCCGCCATCCGCGTTGCGCTCATGGCTGTTCTGGCGCGCCATGGCTACGCCGATCGCGAGGACGGCGTGAATTACTATCCCACGCCGGAGGGCTACGCGCGGCGGCTGGAAGGGCATGGCTTCAAGGTGAAGCGGATGGAATTGATTCCGCGGCCGACGCCGCTCGCGGCCGGCGGAATGACCGGCTGGCTCAAGACCTTTCGCCGCGGGGTTCTGGAAGGATTGCCGGAGGGGATCAGGGAGACGGTGGTGGAGGAGACGGCGGCGCTGCTAGCGCCGGCGCTGCGCGATGAAGACGGAAACTGGGTTGCCGACTACGTGCGCCTGCGCTTTATCGCTACGGCCTGAGGCTCAGCGGCTGAACCACATGCGCCCGCCGACGGCGATCAGCGTGAGCGCGAAGATGCGCCGCAGCCAAAGCTCGGGAATGAATTGCGCGCCGGCGGCGCCGAAGTATCCGCCCACCAGAAAGCCGGCGGCCAGTAGCAGCGCAACGCGAATGTCGGCATTGCCCTTGCGGTAGTACTCGAAGAAGGCAAACGCGCCGACGGGCAAGAGCAGAGCGCCCAGCGAGGTGCCCTGGGCCTTGTGCTGGTCCATGCCGAGCAGCCAGACCAGCGCGGGCACAAACAGGATGCCGCCGCCAATGCCCACCACGCCGGAAACCATTCCGACCACTACCCCAACCAGCAGCATCATCCAAGTCATGAGAACTCTCCATGGGCGCGGCAAAGAGCGGAGGCCGGGCCCGCGTTTCCAGCGTAAATCATGGCCTGCGAGTGCCGCCGAGCCGTGAATGGTCCACGCGGCTTCATGGCCAACGCCGGAAAATTCCAAAGCCATTCGCAACAAAAAACCGGGGAGCCGCTCGCGTTTGCGACAGCTCCCCGGCGGTTTTTGGACAGGAGCTTTTATTCGTTCGCTTCGAGAGCTTTGAAGCGGAAGAGCAGACCGGCAGCGGCGCCGCCCAGGCTGGGCACGAGCAGGAAAAGCCAGAGCTGCGCCAGCGCCTTGCCGCCCACCAGCAGAGCGGGGCCCAGGCTGCGGGCCGGGTTTACGCTGACGCCGGTGATGTGAATGCCGAAGATGTGAATCGCCACCAGGGCGATGCCGATGGCCAAGCCGGCAAAGCCGGCCGGCGCGCTCTTCTGCGTGGAGCCGAGGACGACGGTTACGAAGATCAACGTGGCTACGAACTCAAAGACGATGGCGGAAAGGACGGTGTAGCCGCCCTGGTAACCGGGCCCCCAGCCGTCCTGGCCAAGGCCGTTTACGGCAAGGTTGTAGCCGCCCTCCACACCGCTGGCGATGAGGAAGATCACCCACGCGGCCAGGATGGCGCCCAGGAACTGACCGATCCAGTAGCCGAACATCTCCGCGGCCGTCATGCGTCCCGCAACCCACACGCCCAGGCTGACGGCCGGGTTGATGTGGCAGCCGGAGATGGGACCGATGGCGTAGGCCGCGGCGATGAGCCCGAGGCCGAAGGCGAAGGCGATGCCCAGAATGCCCACCTTGTCGCCGGCAACCACGGCCGTGCCGCACCCGAAGAGCACCAGAATGAAAGTTCCCACAAGCTCAGCGAAGTATCTCTTCACGATCTCTCCTATCAGGTTGGTTGAGTTATCCGGCTCGCGCGAGCCGGAGTCCAGCGCGACACAGGCCCTTCCGCATTCCAGCGAAGCAGCGACGGGGGAAGGCGAAGAGTCTGCCGCGGGATCGAATGGAAGCCAGAAGGGTGATTGGGTACGCGCACGCAGTGTTGCAGAGGCCGCCGAGCGGAGTCAAGACAAAATCCGGCCGCCGCAACCTCCGAGTTACACGGGAGACAAGGCCTGCGATCGATGGAAGAAAATGGCGACGGCGGGAATCCTGCATTCCCTTCTTGAGTTATGCGCGCCTTCTGGCGTATATCTGGGGAGATGAAACAGACCGACGAAGCCGCGCGCTGCCGCAAATTGTCCGTGATGTTCGGATCGTTGACCGCGACAATGGCCGTTTTTCCCGCGGTGTTGATGAGTCATGGCCCCCGGATTCTGGGTTTTGCGTGCATCGGGGTGCAGGTGGTGTTGCTGGTGCTTGCCATTCACTTCCTGACGAAGTGGAGGCGGCTGGAGGCGACCGGGAAGGATTAGCCGGTTTCTGGCCGGGGCGATCTCAGCCGCGCGGAAATCCGGCGCGCGAAACCGGAAAAGACAGGCCTCCGGAGCTGAAACGCGTGTTTTTGGGTTGTGTTTGCGGCACGGTTGCCGTCGAGCCTGGAGAGTTTTGCGGCAACAAATGGGTTTTTTCGCAGGCTGCGGAGCCCTGCCCTAATCATTTCAGGCGGCTCCGAAGTCCTTTTTCCGCGCCAGTAAGGCCCGGCGGCCGCGGATGGCCGGGCCAAATTCACACAACGTTTGCAATCTCTTTGCCTGGCTGAATTACTCTGTTAATGGTTCCGTGCGGCCTCCGCATTTTGAGTTCAACGGCCGCAGGACGAGGGCTGACCGGTTGAGCCAAACCGTATTTGTACTGGAAGACGACACCGATATTGCGCGGCTGGTGCAGCATCATCTGGAAGCTGCCGGATTTGCCGCACGCCTGTTTCACACTCCCACCAATCTGATTCCGGACGCCGAGCGCCAGGCGCCGGCCCTGTTTCTGCTGGATATCATGGTTCCCGGCGGAGACGGGCTGGACGTATGCCGCAGGTTGCGCGCGAATCCCGCGCTGTCCACCATTCCCATCATTTTCCTGACCGCCCGCGCCGGCGAGAATGATCGCGTGCTGGGTCTGGAACTGGGCGCGGACGACTACATCACCAAGCCTTTCGCCACGAGGGAACTGATCGCCCGCGTCAAAGCGGTGCTGCGCCGCTTCGAGCGGCCCACCTCGCCCTCGATCATCAGCTTTGAAGAGGTGATGATCGACGCCAACGCCATGCAGTTGAAGGTGCGCGGCGAGCTGACCACGACCACGGCCACCGAGTTCCGCCTGCTGGATTATCTGGCGCGGCATCCGGGCCGGGTTTTCAGCCGCGACCACCTGCTGGACGCGGTCTGGGGCGATGCGCGCTTCGTCACCCCGCGCTCGGTGGATGTTTATGTGCGGCGCATCCGCGAGAAGATCGAGGTCGATCCGGAAAACCCGCGCTATTTGAAGACCGTGCGCGGCGCCGGATATCGCTTCGAGATCCCCAAGAGCGAATAACGAACCGGCCTATGCCGGATGGGAGCGTCGCGGATTGACGCATAAAGTATTTACCAAGCTGCTCGGGCTCTTCGTCCTGCTGCTGGTCTTCTACACCGTAGTGATGGAGTTCGTCTTTCGCAGCATGATGGAGCAGACGGCGGGCGGGACGCTGCGCCTGCTGGGCCGCGAGGCGCTGTGGGCGGGCCTGATCGCGCTGGCGGTGGCGCTGCCGGTGGCGGCCTGGGTGGCGGGCGGCATCTCGGCGCGGCTGGACCGGGTAATGGCCTTTGCCCGGCGCATCGCGGACGGCGACCTGAGCGCGCGTCTCGAACTGACCGGCAAGGATGAAGTTTCCGCCATGGAAGCGGCGCTGAACCAGACGGCCGAGCGGCTGGGCGAGAACTTTGCCGAGATCGAGAGCCGGCGGCAGGAGCTGGCCGCCATGCTCGATTCGATGCAGGAGGCGGTGGTCGCCATTACTCCCGAGGGATTTGTGCGCTGGTCCAATGCCGTGATGCAGCGCATTGCCGGGACGCAGATTCGCGCCGGCCGGCCGCTGGTGCTCTCGGTGCGCGATCCCGAGGTTCTGGCCTGCGTGCGCGGAGCCCTCGATCGGCACGAGGTGCGGTTTGGCCGCGCCAGTTCGCTGGCGCCGGGACGGATCTTCGAGATCAACGCGGCGCCGTTGCCCAGCGGCGGGGCGCTGGCGGTGCTCCACGATGTGACCGCCGTCGAGGCCGCGGAGAAGTCCCGCCGCGACTTCATCGCCAACGTGAGCCACGAACTGCGCACTCCGCTCACTTCCATTCAGGGCTACGTGGAGACGATCATCGAGGACCCCGATTCCCGCCCCGAAACCACGCGGGAGTTCCTCGGCGTGATTCTGAAAAACGCCACCCGCATGAACCGGCTCACCGAGGATCTGCTGGCTCTGGCCAGCGTGGAGAGCCCGGACTACAAGCTGGCGCTGCAACCCGCACGGGCCAGCGCGCTGGTGGAGGACGCCATCGATTCGCTGGGCGGAATCGTGGTGGACTCCGGGGTCGAGCTGGAATCGGCCGGCGCGCCGGACTCGACGGTGATGGCCGATCCGGACGCCATGAACCAGGTTTTCGGCAATCTGGTCGAGAATGCGCTGAAATATGCCAAAGACGGCAAGCGGATTCGCGTGGGCGCGCGGCTGCTGGAAAACGAAGTGGAATTCAGCGTCCAGGACTTCGGACCGGGCATTGCATCGGAGCATCTGGGCCGGATCTTCGAGCGCTTCTACCGGGTTGACAAGGCGCGCTCGCGGGAGTCGGGCGGCACCGGCCTAGGGCTGGCCATTGTGAAGCACATCGTGCAGGCCCATGGCGGACGCATCTGGGCCGAAAGCGAACTGGGCGCCGGCGCTGCCTTCCACTTCACGCTGCCCCTGGCGCCGGGACCGCAGCATCCGCTCACGCCTGGCCTCTAGGAGGCTCCGATTGAGGCGCCGCCTGGAGCGATAGAAACTCTCGGTCAATTCAAATGCCCGTAACATTGCCGGTAGAGAATCGACTACGGCAGTTCATCTGCAAGGGAGATCTTTGTGAAAAAGTCTTTGGTTGCCGTTATGTTGTTGATGCTGGCGCTGAGCACGGCTCAGGCGCAGAAGCTGACAGGGGCGGGCGCTACCTTCCCCTATCCGATTTATTCGAAATGGTTTAGCGAGTACAGTGCGGCTCATCCCGGCGTCGAGATCAACTACCAGTCGATCGGCTCGGGCGGCGGAATCCGCCAGGTTACAGCGGGCCTGGTGGACTTTGGCGCCTCCGACATGCCGATGACCGACGACGCGCTGGCCGCTTCAAAGGTCAAGCTGATTCACATTCCCACCGTGTTGGGCGCGGTTGTGCCGATCTTCAACGTTCCCGGCGTGGGCGACATCAAGTTCAGCGGCGACGTACTGGCCGACATCTACCTGGGCAAGATTTCCCTCTGGAACGATGCGCGGATCGCCAAAGACAATCCCGGCGTGAAGCTGCCGAATCAGAAGATCATCGTGGTGCACCGTTCGGATGGCAGCGGCACCAGCTTCATCTGGACCGACTACCTGAGCAAGGTGAGCAAGGAATGGGAGAACGGCCCCGGCAAGGGCACCTCGCCCAGCTGGCCGGTGGGCGTGGGCGGCAAGGGCAATGAGGGTGTGGCCGGCCTGGTGCGCCAACTGCCCGGCGCCGTGGGCTACGTCGAACTGATCTATGCCTTGCAGAACAAGATCAGCTACGGCGAAGTGAAGAATCAGTCCGGAAACTGGCTGAAGGCTTCGATCGAGGGCGTGACGGAGGCCGCGGCCAGCATCAAGGTGCTTCCCGCCGACTACCGCATTTCGATCACCAACGCGCCCGGCAAGGACGCGTATCCCATCTCCAGCTTTACCTACCTGCTGATTCCCGTTCATGCCGCCGATCCCGCCAAGGGCAAGGTCATCAAGGACCTGCTGAGCTGGATCGTCAACTCCGGCGAGAACGAAGTCTCGGCTTTCTCCTATGCGCCGCTGCCGAAGAGTGTGGCGCAAAAGGTGCTGAAGACCGTCTATTCGCTGCAGTAGAAGCTGGCGGGCGGCCCGGTTGTAGCGCCGGGCCGTCCGCAGCCGCAGACGGCTCGCAGGCGTGGACCGTGGCGCGAAAGCTGTGCTAGGATGATTGCCCAACGGAGGGACTGGTATGTGGAAAGCGGTCCGGCTGGCGGTGGTTTGCGCCCTGGTGCTGTTGCCGGGGCGTTCGATTGCAGGAGAACGTTTCGACGGCAAGTGGCTCACCAAGATGAGCTGCCCGGCAAAAGGGAAGACCGAGGGCTACAGCTGGCAGTTTCCCAGCGTAGTGGCCGGCGGCAACTTTCACGGAGAGCACGGCACAGCGGGGCAGCCCGGCTACCTGCTGATCGAAGGCCCGATCGCGGACGACGGCACGGCCAAGCTCTCTGCCTCGGGCATCGTCGCTTCCCGGCAATATGCCCGCGGCGTCTTCGCACACAAGGGCGAGGATTACAGCTACGACGTCAAGGCTCAATTCAAGGAAACTGAAGGCACAGGCACAAAGAGCGAAGGCCTCGGCATCGTCGGCCGCACCTGCACCTTTGAGTTTGTGAAGCAGTAAAGCCACGGGCCGGATGCGGGGGCGCTAGCCCGCCAAGTGTTCCCCGATCAGCCGATCCACCAGCGGCTCGAGAGGCTCGCCGGTGCGCGGCAGCAGGAAAGCCCTGGCCGCAGGCTCCCAGTCCAGCTTGAAGCTGGTGGAGAGCGCGGAAATCCAAATCTGGCGCATGGGCGCATTGGGCGTGATGACAAACTTGCCCGGCGGCTCCTCGAAGAGGACATTCAGCACGCCGCCTTGTCCTTCGACTTCGAAACCGGCGTCGTCGGCTTCCTCGCGCACGATGAGATGCTGCATCAGCGAGTCGAGAGCCGTTTCGACCAGACTGCGGAACTCCAGTTCGTCCAACATGGCCCCAGTGTAGCAATTCTCTTCGCGTCGCGGCGTGGCGGCCCTGGATTTCGGCATTTTTCCCTGTTGTTGAGGAGATCGCACGGGTTTTCTCCGCCTTTTCACCGGAAACTTGCAGCCTCTTCACTGGTACGCCGTCATACTGCGCTTGAATCCTGAGCCGGGAGGGCAACGGAATGCGTGTGCTGTGGATGATCGCGGGGATTCTGGGGGTCGTGCAAGGGACCAGTTGTGCGCCGGTTCAGCAGCCGATGCCCGCCCGGCAACTGGTGCGCGAGGTGGTCTACAACGAGCTGAACGACCACCAAGGGCACGGCTACTGGCGCTACTGGATCGAGCGCAGAACTCCCAAGGAGACGCGGGTTGAGGATCAAATCGAGACCGCCGACGGGCCTATTACTCGGCTCTCGTTCGCCAATGGACGCCCGCTCAGCGCGGAAGGCCAACAGCAGGAGCGGGAGCGCCTCGAGCATCTGCTCACCTCGCCCGCCGAGCAGGCACGGCATCGCCAGGAGTATGAAGAGGACGAAAAGCGCATCGGCCGGATTCTGGCGCTGTTGCCGGAGGCATTCCTCTACGAATACGACGGCGAAGAGAACGGCTGCCACCGGCTGCGCTTTCGGCCCAACCCGGCGTATCCCGCGCACTCGATTGAAGCGCGCATCTTTCACGCCATGAGCGGGACTTTGTGGGTGAATGCGCGCTACAAGCGGCTGGCGCGGCTGGACGGCCATGTGGTGGACAATGTCGATTTTGGATACGGGATTCTGGGCCGCCTTTACAAGGACGGCTGGTTCCAACTGCAGCGCATCCAGGTGAGCCCGACAGACTGGAAGACCGAGCGGCTTGAAGTGCATATGTGCGGCCGGGCGCTGCTGGTGAAGAGCTTTGCGCGCGACACCAGCGAGGAACGGGGCGGGTTTGTTCCGGTGCCCGCGGCGATGAACCTGGCCCAGGGAATGGCGCTGCTGGAGCGGACAGAGGCCAGCAACGGAAGCGTGGCGCGCACCGCCTTTGCCGTGCGCCGGTAGAGTTGGCTAGCCGCGCCTCGAGGCGACCACCAAGGCCGTCGCCACGCGATTTCGCCCCTCGTGCTTGGCCTCGTACAAGGCCTTGTCCGCCGCCAGAAGCAGGCTTTCGGGCATCTTGATGCTTCCACCCTGACGGGCGAGGGCGGTCGCGACGCCGAGGCTGGCGGTAACCCAGCCGCCATGTTCCGGGTTGCCTTCGTGCGAGAGGCGCAGAGATTCAATGGCTGAGCGGATCTTTTCAGCCACCTTGACCGCGCCGGCGGTATCGGCGGAGGGGAGGATGACGGCGATCTCCTCACCGCCATAGCGGGCAGCGAAATCGGAGGCGCGCACAGACAGGCTTACGGCGGCCGCGATGGCGCGCAGGCAGTCGTCTCCGGCCTGATGCCCGTAGCGGTCGTTGAATCTCTTGAAGCGGTCCACATCGAGCAGCAACAGGGACATCTGCGAACCCGCCCGCAGGGTGCGCCTCCATTCGCGGTCCAAGGTCCGGTCGAAGGCGCGGCGATTGGCGAGTCCGGTCAGGCCGTCGGTGAGCGCCAGAGCGGTCAGCTTGACCTCTTCTTTTTTGCGTTCCGTAATGTCGCGCAGAATGTTGACGAACTCTTCTGGTTCGCCGGTGACGGAATCGCGCACCAGGCGGATGCTAGCCTCTACCCACCGTATCGACTTGTCTTTCCTGCGCACCCGCGCCGTTCCGATGCTGCTTTGGTTTTTTGAGGCAAGAATCTGGGCAATTTTCGCCTCAACATGGGGCATGTCTTCGGCCAGGATGTAGAAATCCAGTCCTTTGCCCACCAATTCCTCCGGCTTCCAGCCAAGCAGATGGATGCAGGAGGGAGACATATACAGGACCACGCGCTCGAGGCTTACGCGCATGATGACGTCGACGCTGTGTTCGGCGAGGTATTGGAAATAGTTTTCGTCTTCAACAGACTTGACGGAAACGCGGCGCATGGAGAGCCCGGAGGGAGGGCCGGTCAGCGCCTGTGCGGCCAGCTTTTCCTCCTCCCGCTTGCGTCCTGTAATGTCGCGCATCACGAGGACATACTCGCGTGGCTCGCCGGTGGCGGAATCGCGCACCAGGCGCGCGTTCATCTCCACCCACGCCGCGGAGCCGTCCTTCTTGCGCATCCTGACCGTCGCGGTTACGTTTTGCGCTTCCGGCGCCTGGATCTCTTTCGCCGCGGCATCGAGGAGGGGAAGATCTTCAGGCAGGACGAAGTCTTCAGGCCCTTTGCCGAGCATCTCCTGCTGCGTCCAGCCAAGGATGCGAAGGCAGGAGGGGGAGATATAGCGGATTCGCCGGTCCATTCCGGAACGGCAGATCATGTCGGCGCTGTTTTCCGCCAGAAATTGGAAGTCGCTCTCGTCTTCGCCAGGCATGGGGGGAGCCTCCACGTTCGACTTTGCGCAGGATGCGGAAGCCTTTCTTTGGAGCCGCTTGCACTGGACCGGTAACCGGCCGTCTTCGGCGATCGTCCCAGGCGGGAGGGGAACGAAAGAACAGCGGGCCGCTCGGGAGCAGGCACAAAAAAGCGCGTGCCTGGCCCAAGTGTACTGACAAATAAGATAAAGAAACCGAAAAAAACATTGAACTTCCAGCCGGTTCGGTCGATCTTCGGATCAGGAGCAGTCTTTGAACAAGGAGCGAAGATGGGAATCGGCCCAGTGATCCCTCTGATTCCGTTGCCGGCCAGCCAAACCGTCCAGGCAGATTTTGCGCTGCCTCCGATGGCCAGGGTGGAGAACTCGGCAAGAAGCGGCGACGAATCCTACTCTCCCAGCGGGGGCAAATCCGCGGGCGGCTCCGACGGCGAGCCGGAAGACGAGTTCGAAGAGCAAGCCGGCGATGAAGGCGAGGTTCAATTCGCCGCGCAGCCTGCCGCGAAGGGCCAGGACCAGCAGATCAGCTTTTTCGCGTGAGAACTCGAGACGGAAGCACGGCTTGCGGGGGCAATCTGTCGCAGTGACCGAGGTTTAGAGGCGGCGTGGAAGTCCGGATCTCGGGCAACGGGCCGCAACTTAGCTTTCGCACTTCGTTGATTCTATGTAACTTATATAATATTCATGAAGGTTTTACCCAAGGAGCCTTGCAAATTCTACGCGCATGACCTAATTTACTAACTAGTTAGTTAAAACATGACAGAGAACCTTTCAACCCGAACGCAGACGGAGCGCGCCGACCAGACGCGAGCGCGGATTCTGGATGCCGCGGTCCGCGAGTTCAGCTCGAACGGACTGGCCGGAGCGCGCACGGAGCAGATTGCCGAAGCCGCGGGCGTAAACAAGGCGTTGCTCTACTACTACTTCAAGGGGAAAGAGGCGCTCTACGAGGCCGCTTTGGAGTTGGTGGCCGAGGGTGTGCGGGCGACGAACATGGCGGTGCTGGACGGGAAGGCCTCGGCCGGCGAACGCTTTCTGATGTCGGTACTGACCCATTTCGACCGCATTCACACCAATCCGGGGTTCCAGAGCCTGATGCAGCAGGAGATGATTCGGCTGCATCGCGGCGAGGACAACGCCCTGACGCCGCTGGTGGACAAGGTCTTTCGGCCGCTGATGGCGCGGATGAACGAGGTGCTGGAAGAGGGCATTGCCTCGGGCGAGCTGATTCCGGCCGATCCCTCGCAAATCCGCTATGCGGCGCTGGGCGCCAATGTCTTCTACTTTCTTTCCGCGCCGCTCATGAAGATGATTCAGGGCGCCGACCCGCTGGAGAGCGGCGCATTGGAGTTTCGCAGAACGGCCGCGATCGAATACCTGGGACAAGCCCTGTTTATCGACCGCGAGCATGGGGCGCGGGTGGCCGCGCGCGTTCTGACGGCCGCGCCCGCGCCCAAAAACGGCGGCATTCTGCCGCAGGCAACGCCGGAGTTCCGCCCAATCGAGAAGCAAGAGAAGCAAGAAGCGATTCGTTTTCTCCTACAACGATTACGACCATAACGTTCCGCCGAATCGAGAAGCAAGAAGTGAGGTGCAAGTGAACGCACGCAATCGGGTTTTTATCATCCTGGCTCTGCTCACCGTGGGGTCGCTGATCTGGTACTTCGTTACGGTGCGGCCGACGGGCGATCTGCAACTGATCGGCACCGTGGACGCCAACGAGGTGCTGGTGAGCGCCAAGATTCCGGGGCGCATCCAGAGGCTGCTGGTGGACGAAGGCCAGGACGTGAAAGCCGGGCAACTGATCGCGATCATCGAGAGCGACGACCTGCAAGCCGCGCGCAAGGCCGCCGAGGCCACGGCCAGCAGCCAGAAGTGGAAGCTGGGCGAGTCGGTGGAGACCGAGCGCCAGACCCGCGGCGAAACCGGGAGCGCGGCAGCTAACGCCGATGCCCAATTACGCGCCGCCAAAGCCGCGCTGGCCCAGGCGCAGGCCAACTACGACCATCAGCAGGCCGACACCAGCCGCACCGTCGCGCTGGCCCAGCAGGGCATCATGAGCCAGCAGTCGAAGGACGAGGCGTCCACCAGCCTGCAGGCCGCCAAAGCCGCAGTGGATACGGCGCGGGAAAACGTGGTGGCGGCGGAGGCTTCGTTGCGCCAGGCACGCGCCCATGAGCTGCTGACCACGGTTGCGGCCCGCACGGTGGATTCGACCCGCGACGAAGTGGCCAACGCCCGCGCCCTGGCCGAACAGGCCAAAGTCGAGGTGGGCTACTCGCAGGTCTTTGCTCCGGTGACGGGCAAGGTGAACGTCCGCGCCGCACGCCAGGGCGAGGTGGTGGCCGCGGGCGCGCCCATCGTCACCATTATGGACCTGACGCAGACCTGGATCTACGCGCCGCTGCCGGAGACGCAGGCCGACGCGGTCCAACTCGGCGATTCGCTGCGCGTGGTGATGCCTTCGGGCACGACGCTGCAGGGCAAGGTGATTGTGAAATCGGCCGAGGCCGACTTTGCCACCCAGCGCGACGTGAGCGCCCGCAAGCGCGACATCAAGACCGTGCAGTTGAAGCTGCTCATCGACAATCCCGGCGAGCGTTTTGTTCCCGGCATGACCGCGGAGGTCTACATTCCGAAAAACAAGCTGGTGAAGCAATGACTTCCCCAGCCACAAACTCAGCCGAAACGCAGGAGGACCCACGGCTCACCGCTGCGATCGCCGTGGAGCACATTGTGAAGAAATACGGCGACTTTGAAGCGGTGAAGGACGTGAGCTTCTCCGTGGGCGATGGCGAAATCTTCGGTCTTCTCGGCCCCAACGGCGCGGGCAAGAGCACTCTTATCCGCATGATGACCACGCTGGTTCCGATCACCGGCGGCCGGGCGATCGTCGACGGCCACGACGTGGCCAAGGAGCCCGATGCGGTTCGCCGCAGGATCGGCGTGATTCCGCAGGCGCTGACGAGCGACCCAGACCTTACCGTGGAAGAGAACCTGAGCATCTACGCCAAGCTCTACAGCGTGCCCAGGTCAGAGCGGGAAAAGAACATTTCCGAGGTGCTGGAAGCCGTGGACCTGACCAAGTGGCGCGGGGCGCAGGTGAAGACGCTTTCCGGCGGAATGCGCCGCCGGGTCGAGATTGCGCGCGGGCTGGTGCACAACCCGCACATCTTTTTTCTCGACGAGCCCACCACGGGACTCGATCCGGTCTCGCGCATCGCCGTGTGGGAGATGCTGAACAACCTGAGGGAAACGCGCCATCTGACCATGCTGCTGACCACCCACTACATGGAAGAGGCCGACAAGCTCTGCGACCGCATCGCCATTGTGGATCACGGCACACTGGTGGCTCTCGGCACGCCCATCGAGCTGAAGCACAGCGTGCCCGGCGCCAACGTGGTGGAGGTGCACTTCGACCGCGAAACGGTCGAGTGGCAAGCGCGGCTGGAAGGCCTCGACGGCGTCACCAGCGTGCAGGCCGAGAGCGCCGGCTTCTATCGCGTGCTCACGTCGAGCGGCTCGAAGACCACCATGCAACTGGTCGAGATGGCCGCGGCGCTGGGCGAGACGCTTACTTCGCTCAGCGTTCAGAACACCACGCTCGACGATGTCTTTGTCCACTACACGGGCCGCCAACTCCGCGATGAGCAGGTCAAGCCTCCAGCCTTCACCATGCCGCCGCGTCCGGGAGCCCAGCCATGAACAGAATGCTCGCCATTGTCGAGCGCGAAATGCGCAAGTTCTTCCGCTCGCCCACGCTCATGATTATGTCGCTGATGATGCCGCTTTTGCAGCTGGTCATCATGGGGAATGCCTTCGGCGGCAAGATCGTCGGCGCCCGCGTGGCCGTGGTCGATTACGATCACGGTCCGCAGGCGGTGAAGATTCGCGAGGCCTTCGACTCGATCGCCGTCAACATCAAGACCTTCACCACGGTGAACTACACCGACGAGCGGCTGGCGCGCGAAGACGTGCGCACCGGCAAGATCGACGCCGCCGTCGTAATTCCCGCGCAATATTCGCGCCGCGTCTACGCGCAGGACGCGCCGCGCATTGGCTTTGTGGTGGATAACTCCGACCAGTTCACTTCCGCCTCGCTCGAAGCCGAGATGCAACTGGTGGTCGACGCGCTCACCGCTCCCGCGATTCAGCCGCGGCTGGCCAACTCGATCGCCCTGGGAATCGTCGAACTGTATCCTTACGTCAATTACATGAAGTTTCTGCTGCCCGCCACGATAGCTTTGGCCATGTATATCTCGGTGATGATCGGCGGCGGCATGTTATACATCGACGACAAGGCGCGCGGCGTGCACGAGGGCTATCTTGTAACTCCCATTACACGGCTTGAGTTAGTCTTCGGGCTCAACACGGCCGGCGCCATCAAGGCCACGCTGGCCGGCATCTCGCTGACCGTGATCGGCTCGCTTACGGCCGGCCTGGGGGTTATCTTCAGCCTCAAGACCGACCTGGAATTGCTCGCCCTGATTCTGGTCACATCCATCGCCTTCAATGGCATGATGTTTCTGCTCATGGTCCGCGTCGACGATCCGCTGGTTCCGCGCGCCATGTTCGGCGTGCTCAACACGCTGCTCTTTTATCCCTCCGGCGCCATGTATCCCATCGCCGCGTTTCCCAAGTGGCTCCGGGCCATCGCGATCGTGGACCCATTCACGTATTGCATCCACGGCTTCAAGGCCATTCTGTTGAAAGACGGGGGCTTCGAAGCTATCCGATTCGACCTGCTCTTTCTCCTGGTCTTTGGCATCGGCACGTTGCTCATTGCCACGCCGCTCTTCAAGCGGACGCTCTAGATATCTGTTCGATTACCCGTTTTTGCAGGAAAGGTAAGGGTTTCACTGTGAATTGGTCAAAAAATGGATGCTGCCACTCGGAGTCTTCCCACAAATGCTTCCTCTCCGTGCTCTTCCACGGTTCGAGACGCCGTAGCAGAAGAAGTGGATCGCTGCTCCACGACTGTTACTTGTCCCATGCAATGAATGAGCCATCCATTGGCGAGCCCGACAATCGGCCGAACTCGTCTCTTCCTGCCCGGCAAGCATCTGGCTCATTCGTCTCCGCATTTCATATCACTGCGGAGAGGGAGTTAGCGGCCTTTTACGAGGCGGTATTGGAGATGCACGGTCCCGAAGAAGCGCGTCATGCAGCCCAGGACTGGATCGAAGCATTGGAGGGGATGGAGAAGCCCATCTCCGGCAGCGTTCCCGACTGGCGTCATGCGACAATTACCGCTGCCGATTTCCTGGCCTCCAGAATCACCAACCATTCCGAGTGCCAGTAAGGGTCAAACGTCCCTCTTCGCCCGCGCGCAATTCCGGGCCAAAGAGAAAGATTTCCGGCGGGCAACGTTCATCAGTCCGGGATGCAAAGAGGCGGTCCATTCCTTGTGGGAGGATGGGCCGCTTCGTTGCGTGCGCGCCGGATTGCAGCCCGGCCGCGACCGTTAAACCACGAATGCGTCGCGCGCTCTACCAGAACGGATGCCCGAAATAGCTGAGCAGCGAGAGCGCGATCAGCCCGGCTCCCAGCAGCGCCTGAATTCCCGAGACGGTGCGGAGCCAGCCGCGGGCGCGGATATCGAATTCGCGCGGCATCATCATGCGCATCCACTGGCTGCCGTCAAAACCCTCAACTCCGATGGTGAAGATGCTCATGAGGCTGAAGAAGAGGGCTTTCAGGAGCGCTTGCAATTCCAGTCCCGGCCGGCGAATGAGGCTATGCCATACTTGCGAGGTCTCTGCCTCCAGCGCCGGAGCTGCTTTTATCGCCGCGGAGCGCGGAGGCACCACGGAGATGCGCGTGACCTGCTCCTTGGCCGTGTCATCTGCAACGCTCTTGCCGCTCATGACCAGGTAAAGGCCGGCCTTCTTCATCTCAAAGTGCATGGCAACCCAGTAGATGAGCGTGCACAGCGCGCACAACATCCCAACGATCTTCAACGGACGCAGCGGGTCGGCTCCCCATGCGCAGGTCCAGTCGAAGAGCAGCCGCTGCGCCGCATTTTCCTTATGACGGTGATAGGCGCGGTTTACCTCGCGGCCCGCCTGCTCAAAGCCCGCGTCGAGCAGAGCGTTTCTGAGGCTCACAATGGGCTCGGGGTCTTTTCCGTAGCGAAGGTCGGCCAGGTGCTGTGCCGTGCCGATCTGCGAAGGCCCAGGGCCGGCCGAGGGTTGAAACAAGACATTCTTCAGCTCCGCGCCTTCCAACTCGGCGCCGGTGAGCACCGCGTCCTGAAGGTCCGCGCCGGCCAGGTTGGCGTTGGTCAGGTCCGCGTCCGTCAGGTCGGCGTTGGTCATGCGCGCGCCATTCAGCTTCGCGCCGGGGAGGTGAATGTCGCCCCCACCCAGGTAGACCCCCTTCAGATGCGCGCCGTTCAGATTCGCCCGGCGCAGGCTGGCTTGAGTCAGGTCGGTCTGGCCCTGGTCGGGGCTGTTCAGGTTCGCCGCTGTCAGGTCCGCGCCGTCGAGGTTGGCCTGGGTCAGGTCCAGTCCTCGCAGGTCTCGATTGGCCAGGCTCGCCCCATGCAGATCCGCATGCGTCAGCTCGCCCTGCGTTCCTTCGCGGCCACCGCTGTTTACCCACTTGGTGTTTTCGCTCAGGATGCTATCCAGCTCGGCCTGGGAGCGCACGGTCCCGGTGGCGTCTTTCCATGTCCACGGTTCGACGGCTGCCGCGCGGACCGCCAGCACAAGGCATAACAGCAACAGACCTTTTTTCATGGTGAGCGTGATTATAGCCAGAGCGGGGCGGGAAAGTGGAGGAGTTTTTTGCGTTTGAGCGCAGTTGAAGAGGAAAGCTGCGCTGCCGCATGATGCTCCGGATCGGCTCGTTATCGGCATAGACGCGCCACTCCGCGACCTTGCCATCCAAGATGAACACGCGGAAGGCGGCCGGCGTCTTCCAGTGGTTTTCCGGCCGGAGTTTTCCGCCGGACGCATGGGGCGGGGTCCCCATCGGCAGGTCTTCGTCGATGGGATGACAGTAGGTTCCCTGCGCCTCGCCCAGCATCACCACCAGAGGGCCGTCGCAGAGGGTTTCCTCCACGGCAATGGAGTAATCCGGAACCATGCGGAAGTACGCGGCCCACGCGGCCCGCATCTTCTCCCGGCCCTCGACCGCATTGCCCAGCGAATCGACAAAACGGTGCTCGGGCGCCATCCACTCCGCCAGCGCGTCCACATCCTGCCGGTTGATGGCCCGCACGAAGGTGCGGGCGACGGATTCGGGTGAATCGGTCATGGGGAGATTGTACCCACTCCGCGCTTGGCAGTCCTGTATCGTGCATGCCTCCAGACCGTCCTTGAGCGAACTGTCAATGCGGCCCGTCCGCAATGTTCCGCCTTTTGTCAATGGGAATTCAGCCAGTTGTTGAAGGCAAGGCGGTCAAATATGAGTTCTTGCTCATGCTGAATAATCCCCACCCCTTTGTCGGCCAGGAACACTGCCAGTTGCTCGCCTGATCGCACGATGACACCTGCCGCCTCTGCGAGCGACCCAGCGCCGCTTGTGACGCTGCCTGTGGTGAACAGGAGTATTACCAAGGGAGAAAATGGCTTCAGCGCTAGGTCCCGAAATATGTCCAAGACGGGCCGAGAGAACGTTCCAGTACGCGCCAGCGACACGGCACCAATAAGCTCTCGAATTAGATCGGGGCCGACGGCGCGATTTGGATAATGCTTAGCTTGACCGGCAAAAAGGATTACGACATCATGGGCGAGCTTAAGGAATGGCGCGGGAACGTCATGTAGCTGCCCAACGCTGAGCTGGCCATAGAAGTCAATTCCTTGGTCGCCCCTTTGCGGCGTAATGCGCGAGTACTTCGCTCCCATCTCGCTCAGTATCCTAGCTCCAAATACTTCGAACTCGGTAAACGAAAGGGCTCTCATTGCAGATAGGATTGAAGGAGCGTGGAGGCGCTGCTTTTTGACAGCAGATATGTGGGTCTCATCAGCCTTGAGAACGTAGCAGTACCCTGCCACGACATCAGAATTCGCCCCGATTAGCGCGATTATAGGCGTGGTCCCCGTCCGCTCAGACTCTGCGATCCGAGCGGAAATAACCCGCGCCACTGCAGCCTCCACCACCTCCGCGCTCTCTGAAGCCTGAATTGCCGGGAGTCCGAAGTGAGCGTTGAGTTCCTCCTCAATCGCCGATCGCAACCGACGCGGCGAGCCATTTAAGCCGAGGACATTTTCCAGTCTGTCAACCAGCGATTTCGGTGTCACGGTTCTGGAATCAAGGTCCGGACCTTATCTATGAGGCTGACGAGTTCTGCCCAAACCTGTCTTGCTCGCTCGTCCGGATCGAGCCAAGCATCTATACTTGGCGCCTTCAGGGCTTGTAGCGCCACGCCAATTTGGTGTTCCAGAAGGCCAGTCTCGTCGGTTGGGGTCTCAGCCTCCGCTGCTCGCACGGCCTCTTCAAACGCTCGGCTTGGATCAGCCAGGATCTTAAGCGGGACTGGCTTGTCGACAATGTCCTTAAGCTGCCGGACCTGCTGATTTGCGTTTTGAAGCTTCGCGGGGCGGGTCTCGCCGTCCACCTCACGGGGGCTTAGTAACTCATAAAAGATACGTCTATTCTCCGCATTCTCGGCACGATAAGTTTGATCCGAAAACTGAAGCCATTCGCGGACTTTCGGTTGGGAAACAGCCTCGTGAAAGAATGCATACAGACGAGGCAAAGCGTAATCCCCAAACTCTTCGTCGGCCTCCATCTGTTCCAGAGCCTTCGAGGCGCGGTAGCGGCGCGCCACTTCACGTGCGCTGATTCCAATCCGCTGCGCAACCGGGCCGAATGCACCTTCCTCCTTGTCGTACATTTCTACGACGAGCCGGGCCTGCTGGTATGGACCCCACTCCTGGATACCAGCGACATGGCGAATAGCCATCAGCGTCTTCTGATATCGACTGCGCTCCTCTTCGGTGCCCAGAATCTCGATTACAGATAGTTTCGTGACCGAAGCCAATACCGGTTCGGAGAGAGTCAGGGCGCCGCCCTCGTGGTCGCGGAGGATCATCTTAATCGCAGCAACCCGTCGGTTTCCCTCCACGACAACATACAGCGGGGGGGTAGAGCCAGACTGATAAGACTCAACAGCTATTTGTTCAAAAGGCACAAAGCCGTTGGAGATAATCGAATCCCGCAGCGCACCGAGGTTGAATGACGGTGTATCTCTCAGGAATTGGAGAGCGCGATCCTGAACGCCAGGCTCGGCATAGCGGATTCGGCTCACTTCCCTGAACCCGCTAAGGTCGTGAAAGCGGTAATTGTTCGGGTCGAGCAAGAGTTGGCCGGGAAAAAGGTCGAGACTATTCACTTGCATAGTGACTCCGCCGAAGATGGATGCATTTCTTCACCCGATCATACTGCATGAGAACAATGCTGAAAGTGTACGCCTCCTGCTTGGCTCAGAACCGGTTCGCCTCGCTTCCCCCGTGCCGACCGCACCGCCTACAATGGAGCCTGAACTTCAAACCTCGAGGAAAACCATGCCGCTCTCCGGAGAAGCCATCCGCCTGATGAACTACATTGACGACGTTGCCGTGACCCTGCGCCGGGTGCTGGCGACCATCCCCACACTCACCGCCGAGGAGCGCGCCCGCGTGGCCGAGCACCTGCTGAACGCCAAGCCCAACGCCGGGGATGTGGCCGAGGCCCTGGCCGCCAAGTAAGGCTCTTTTGCCCACTACCGTCGCCATTATCGGAGCCGGCCCGCTGGGCCGCTGGCTGGCCTTGAGCGCGGCCCGGGCCGGCTTCAGCGTGCTGCTGGAAGACGTGATGCCGGCCAATCTGCATCACGCGCGCGAGGCGCTGCGGCGGGAACTGGGGCCCGAGGCGCTGCCGAACGTAGCCTTCGTCTCCAGCATCGAGGACGCGGTGCGCGAGGCCGATCTGGCCATCGACTGCGTTCCCGACGAACTGGAATCGAAGCTGGAAATCTTCTGGCTGCTGGACCGCATGGCTCCGCCGCGCACGGTGCTGGCCACGCCGACGATGCGCCTGTCGATCGCGGACTTGGCCAACTGCACCTACCGCGCAGGCAAGTGCATCGCCATCGCGCAGGAGGCCTCCAGCCTGGCCGCGGGCGCGGGCGGCGCGATTCTGCTGCGCACCACCCGCCGCACCGCGCCGGAGACCGTAGAGCTGGTCCGTGATTTCTGGGAGCGGCTGGGATTTGAGCCGGCGTTTGAAGGAGATCCGGGGGAGAAGCGGGGAACAGGGAACAGGGACTAGGGAATAGGGAGTAGGGAATAGGGAGTAGGGAGTAGGGAATAGGGAGTAGACGACAGTTGTCAGCTGACCGCCGCGTGCTGACGGCTGACTACCGATTGCGGACTGCTGTCGGCGAGAACCTGCTCGTAATAGCGCACATAGTGCGGCACCACCAGCGAGGAGCAGAAGCGCTGCTGGGCGGTTTTGCGGCCGGCTTCGCGCATGGCTTCAAGGCGATTGCGATCCTTGAGCAGACCGATGGCTCCGGCGGCCATCGCGTCTACATCGCCCACCGGATAGAGCAGGCCGGTGACGCCATCGTCGATCAGCTCCGGCACGCCGCCGACGCGCGTGGCGATGGAGGGCACCTTGCAGGCCATGGCCTCGAGCGCGGCCAGGCCAAAGGACTCCAGCTCGCTCGGCATCAGCATCAGATCGGCCAGCGGCAGCAGTTCGTTGACCCGATCCTGCTTGCCCATGAAGTGAATCCGGGCGTGAATTCCCAGGTCGTGCGCCAGCCACTCGGCGGCCGAGCGGTCGGGGCCGTCGCCCACCAGAACCAGTTGCGCGGGCACCTCGCGGGCCACCTGGGCGAAGACCTTGACCACATCGAGCACGCGCTTGACCGGGCGGAAATTAGAGAGATGCATCAGGATGGCCTCGTCCGGCCTGACCAGCTTGAGCCGCGCAGCCGCGCGGGCGGCCTCGTCCTTGATGGGCGTGTAGACATCGCAGTTGACGAAGTTCGTCACCACTTCGATGCCCCGCGTGACGCCGAAATCCTCGATCGTTTTCTCTTTGAGATAGCTGGAGATGCTGGTGACCCCGTCGCTCTCCTGAATGGCGTAGCGGATGATGGGCAGATAGCTGCGGTCCAGGCCCACCAGCGTAATGTCGGTGCCGTGCAGGGTGGTGACGAAGGGCAGGCGCCGGCCGCGGGCCGCGAGCATCTGGCGGGCCAAGAGAGCGCTGACCGAGTGGGGAATGGCGTAGTGGACATGGAGCAGGTCGAGCTCGTAGAACTCGGCAACCTCGGCCATGCGCGAGGCCAGCGCCAGATCGTAGGGGGGAAACTCGAAGAGCGGATAGCTGGAGACCGGGACCTCGTGATAAAAGATGCCGTCGTCGCGGCCGCTGAGGCGGAAGGGCTGGGAATAGGAGATGAAATGGACCTCGTGGCCCAGTGCAGCCAGTTCGATGCCCAGTTCCGTGGCCACCACACCGGAGCCGCCGTAGGTGGGATAACAGGTGATGCCGATGCGCATGGGACCTTCTTCGAGAATCTTGTCCGTCTTCAGAGTTGGACGCTGGCCAAAGCAACGAAGATTCAGTTGGCGGGCAAGCGGCCGGAAATCATTGGCGTGCGCCGGTTACACGGCCGGAGTTGCATCGAGGTGCAGGCCGGCGAAGGAGATGAGCTCGAGGCTGGGAAACCGGGTCAGCGCGCGCAGTGCATCCCGCTCGATCTCCCGCGAGGCGAGCAGACGGGTGCGGGCATGGGCCAGATCGGCGTCGTTGTAGCCGGGATGCGTCACCAGCTCCCAGGCGCCGGCGGGCAGTTGCTGGAGCAGGGAAGCGACCGCGGCGGCGTTGAGGGTTCCGGTGGCCAGCACGCCCAGAGCGCCATCGGTGGTGGTAAAGCCCTCCTTCGCTACGATGCGGCGAAAGGCGGGTTCAAGGCGGCGGAGCAGGCGGACTTCCGCGCGCCGCAGCCAGAGAGCGCCGGAGGTGGCGTGGAGGCTCCAGGCCGGCTCGAAGGGATTGCGGACGGCGCGAATTCCGGCGGCTTTGGCCGCGCGCAGCACAGGCCGGAGCACGGCGGGAAACATGTGGATGTGCTTGTGGGCATCGATGTGGGTGAGCGCGAGGCCCCTGGACTGGAGGAAGGCGATCTGCGCGGCGGCTTCGGCCTCGATTTCGGCGGAGCGAATGCGCCCAGTCAGCAGGCGCTGCAGAAACGCGCCCAGCGTGGGCTGAAAGCGGCCTGTCCGAGGGTCGATGAGCGTGGGAATCTGGCGCGGCGGCAGCATGGGCTCGCCATCCACAAGAACGACATGGCAGCCGACGCCCAGCGAGGGCGTGGCGCGGGCGATTTCGATGGCTTCGGCCGTGGCTGCGGCCCGCGCCATGAGCGTGGTGCTGGTCAGCACTTCTGCGCGATGCAGCTCGAGAATGGCCCGGTTGACTCCGGCAGTCAGCCCGAAGTCGTCGGCGTTGACGATAAGTCGGCCCACAAGGCAAGTTTATCAACTCAGGGCGGCGCGTTCCCCGATGAAGCTGCCGCGCTGGTATGATGAGTGGAAGGGCACAATCGCCTTGCCGCCGCGCGTGGGCGGTTAGCTCAGTTGGTTAGAGCGCCTGCCTTACAAGCAGGATGTCGGGGGTTCGAGTCCCTCACTGCCCACCATGAACCTGTTTTAAGTCATCCAAAGACATCCAAGAGAATAGATAAATCCCCGGTAAACACTGGGGATTTCGTATTTCTACGTCCAAGGGCGTACTATCAAAGCCAAGTTCTGCGGGGGGTACTTTCCGGGGTATTTAGTTTTTCAAGGGGGGTACTTTTCTCTGCGGGGGTATTTGAGGGGCGTTGAAATGTCATTGACGGATACAGAGGTTCGCAGGTCCAAACCAACTGAGAAGGCGTATCGACTGAGCGATGGTGGAAGCCTGTACCTTTGGGTCACTCCAGCCGGTGGCAAGCTGTGGCGCTGGGCTTACAACCATGACGGCAAAGAAAAGCTCATGTCCTTTGGCAAATACCCCGATGTGCCTCTGGCGCTGGCCAGAGAGCGCCACACTGAGGCTCGCAGGTTGCTTGCGGTGGGCACCGATCCAATGGCACAGCGGAAGGCTGACAAGACCGCCGCAAAGAGTGCCTCCGAGAATTCCTTCCAGATGGTTGCGGGCCTTTGGTTCGATCACTGGCGGGTGGATAAGAGCCGCCAGCATGTGGACGCTACACGTCGGCGCATGGCTGCGAACATCTTTCCACTGCTAGGCGCGCGCCCGATTACGGAGATTGAAGCGCCGGAACTGGTGCTCATGGTCAAAGCGATAGAAGGACGCGGCGCGGCGGACCTGGCAAAGCGGGCGCTAGAGAACACGGGCCAGATATTTCGATTTGCCATTGCGCATGGGTACGCGAAACGCAATCCGGCAAGCGAGATTCGCCCTGCTGACGTTCTAAGACCGACGCATAAAACCAATCTTGCCCGCATTGACGCAAAAGAGTTGCCGGACCTTCTACGCGCGATTGAGGTATACAGAGGGACGCATGTCACCCGCTTGGGATTGAAGCTGATGGCCCTCACTTTTGTGCGCACCAGCGAATTGATTGGAGCGAAGTGGACAGAGTTCGACATGGACGCTGCCCGGTGGGACATTCCCGCAGAGCGCATGAAGATGCGGACCCAGCACATTGTCCCTTTGGCCGCGCAAGCAATCGAAGTGCTGGAGATGCTGCGCACGTTGACCGGGGATAGTGAGTGGCTCTTCCCCGGTGATCGTAGCGCCGCAAAGCCCATGAGCAACAACACGATTCTGATGGCGCTTAAGCGCATGGGCTACAAAGGCAGAATGACGGGGCATGGCTTTCGCGGGCTGGCGTCCACTGTCTTGCATGAGAAGGGCTATGGGCATGAGCACATCGAATTGCAGCTTGCACACGCGCCGCGCAATGCCGTGAGCGCGGCCTATAACCATGCCTTGTACTTGGAACCGCGCGCCAAAATGATGCAGGATTGGGCGGATTTTCTAGAGCAAACTCTACGCGGTGGCAAGCTGATTCCGTTTCGCAGCCATGTAGCATGAAGCGCCGAACCGCTGCATCGGCGGGCCGGTTACATTGATGGACTTGTGACGGAATCCAAGGTGACTGTGGGCAACTTCGGAGACGGCGCAGCCTTGCTCACCAGTTGCAACCAATTGCACAAGCGCACCACCTTGGCTTCCTTGGCACCAGCGACGGGGAGAGGTTTCAACCCGTGCCTGGCGGCGCGCTGTGCGGCATTTTGGCGTGGCGCTGCCGTTCCTCCATGCCGTCCCCAAAATCTCCGCAGACACCAAAACTTGCGCGGTTTTTCGACCTTGGAGCAGGTTGGAAATAGATGGACGGCATGAGCCTGTCCCATCACAGGAGAGAGTGCATTGGACAATCTAGAGAAGATTATTCGTCTGCAAGCGGTCAAGGCGCGGTGTGGACTCAGTCGGAGCACGCTTTACAACCGGATGGCGGCGGGGGAGTTCCCGTCTCCAATATCACTCGGAGCGCGCTCAGTAGGCTGGGTGGAGTCTGAAATCAATGCTTGGATTGCAACTCGAATCAATGCAAGTCGGAAGGCCATCCCGAACAAAGATGCAAAGGCTGCGTAAGCCCGAAGGGTCACCGTGGCACATGGAAGCGGCGTAGGGGCGCGAGGGAGGGTTAACCTTCCTTGTGCATCCTAATTCGCTCCCGCAATGCACCAGCGCGGTTGTAGCCGCGCCGCGATACCCTTAACATAACTTTCAAGGATCGAACATGAGCGAATCGAATCCCGCCAATACAAAGCGGGCGCGCGGCGGAACGGGAAATTTCTTCATCGTTGACCAGAGGCTTTGGAAGGCAGTTTGCGATGAGGGCGACATAAACGCCGCCGCCGCATGGCTACTGTTGTCGCAAGGGACGGGCGCGAACCAGCGCACGACCGCCTGGTCTGTAGATGCAATCATGCGTTACCTGGGCATGGGCTATAACCGTGGGAAAGAGGCAATCGACAAACTGATTGCCCTGAGATTCATTCGGTACGGCGAAAAGCACACGCAACGGAAGCCGCGCTATGACCTGCTTACATTCCCCGAATGGAACGCTCTGATTCACAAGCCCCGCAAGGGTAAGAGTGCAAGCGCGGAAGAGGACCCCGAAAACAACCTCATCTGGCTTCCCAACGAACTTATCAAGGCAGCCGACGGCGAAAAACCGCCGATACGTAAGCTGCGGGCGTCTGGTGACCTTTGGGCTCTGCGCCTGTTCGTTGACCTCTACCATGAGCACAACCTGAGAGATGACGGGGGAATCACCCGCAAGTTCTTGTGGCTAAAATATGACGCGATGAACCTCGGCGAGCGGGGACCGTACAGGATCATGGGCTTTAAGCCCGCCGGGAAATGGATAACTTGGGACGGTCCTTTCCGAATTCACCAGTCGCGACCGAAACTGAACCCCGACGCACAACCCACTTGGGATAGCTTGCATATCCTAGAGCAGACCGGCGTTCTGACGTTCATCCCGCATCTGGTGGAGAACGATACAAAGGCCGCCGAACCAATTCACGCGGTCGGAATCGGCGGACACAGTGAGCACCCCATCGAAACCCAAATCGGAAACGAGGCGCGCCGTACCGCAGTCGCCATGTGTCAACCCTGGCAGCTCGAACGGGCGCAACGGGACGGATTGATTCTGTGTCCGGTAAGCCGGGATTACCCAAACGCTCAATTGGTCGGAATTGCCCGCTTGCATTACAGGCCGCATACGAAACGCACATCCGCCTGGAGCAGCAATCTGCAATATGCCGGACCTAAATGTGTTGACCATTTCCGACGCATGGCAGCCGAATATGCTGTGCAAGAGGCTGCATTCGCTTAAACGGGAGAGAGACATCAAAGGGGTTCAAGGATAGTTCAAAGAAGAAATCAAAGAGAATCAAAGCCTCTGTAAGCACAAATTCACCCCCAACCCCCTCAAGGGGGCTAGCGCAGAGGCAAGCTCTGCGCCGTTGGTTCGTAAACTGCTTTTCCTAAGATTGTCCGAACACGCTAAGCGCTTCACAATAGAGCTAACCCATGCTGCATCCAAGCGTCTGTTTCCCCGATTACTACGAACTCGCAAGCCGCTCAGTGCGGACGGCTGATGCGCCGCAATCCACCGCTAACGCCGCCCGCGCGGAACGCCCGCGGCCGGATTTCCAGCGGATTGTGCTCCCGTCTGGCTGTGTACTTTTCCGGCTGCGTCTGCCGCGCGAAAAAGCATTCGGAATGAAGCCAAAATGCAGGCAGGCTGATTAGAGTCCCCCAGCCCCTTCATGACCAATCATGTTCCTTAAAGGGACCCGGCATTGTGCGCCCCAGTTTGCTGTTGCAGAATCAAAGTGTGCATCCTGTTGAGTCCTATCTCGTCAAACTGGCGGAAATTCGCGCGTCCGGTCATGCCACCGATGAAACGTCCTTCTATCCGGCGGTTGAGGGGCTGCTCTCGGAAATCGGCAAACGGCTCAAGCCGCGCGTCTCGCCTGTCCTGCAATTGAAGAATCGTGGCGCTGGCCTGCCAGACGGCGGCCTCTTCACACAGGATCAACTCAAAAAGAACGCCGTGCCCGACGACTTCACCGTACAGCCGCCGAATCGCGGCGTGGTAGAGGTGAAGGGCCTCGCGGAAGAGACCGGTAAGACTGCCCAATCCGAGCAGGTGAAGAAGTATCTGCGCGCCTACGGGCAAGTCCTGCTGACCAATTACCGGGAGTTTCGCGTGGTGGTGATGGGCAAGGACGATAAGCCGCGCACCCTGGAGACCTTCACTCTGGCAAAGAGCGAAGCCGCATTCTGGGCGCTGGCTGCGCATCCGCACAAGACAGAAGGCGAAGTCGGCAAGATGCTGGAGGAGTTTCTCACCCGCGCCCTGCTCAGTGCCGTGCCCATCACTTCGCCGGACGTGCTGGCCAGCTTTCTGGCTTCCTATGCCCGTGAGGCGCTGGCTAAGATCGAGCCGCGCTCTTCGCTCAAGGAACTGGAAGACGTGCGCAAGGCGCTGGAAGAGGCGCTCGGCCTCAAGTTTGAAAGCGATCTGGCTACGGAAAAAGAGAACAAGAAAGGCCAGCATTTCTTCCGCAGTACGCTGGTGCAAACGCTCTTCTATGGCCTGTTCTCCGCATGGGTGCTCTGGAGCCGTGAACCGGGCCGCCGCAAGGGAGACAGCTTCGAGTGGAAGTCCGCTGTCTGGTCTCTTCAGGTTCCCATGATTCGCGCCCTCTTCGAGCGCCTGGTAACGCCGTCGCACGTTCGCTCCCTGGGTTTGGAAGAACTGCTCTCGCTCACCGGCGAAGTGCTGAACCGCGTGGATACCGCAGCTTTCTTCCAGCGATTTGAAGAAGACACCGCTGTCCAATACTTCTATGAGCCGTTTCTGGAGGCTTTCGACCCGGAACTGCGCAAGCAGCTTGGCGTCTGGTACACGCCACGCGAGATTGTGCGCTACATGGTGGAGCGCGTGGACACGGTTCTGCGCACGGAACTGGGATTGCCCTCTGGCCTTGCCGACCCCAACGTTTACGTTCTCGATCCCGCCTGCGGCACGGGCGCGTATCTGGTGGAGGTGCTGGACCGCATCCATCGGACGCTGAAAGAAGAGCGCGGCGAAGATGCGCTCACGCCGCACCAGCTCAAACAGGCGGCCAAAGAGCGCGTCTTCGGATTCGAGATTCTGCCCGCGCCTTACGTCATCGCGCACCTCCAGATTGGAATGTACCTGCAACGGGAGAAGGCACCGCTCCTTGAAGAACAGACCGGCAAGCGGGAGCGGGCTGGCGTGTATCTGACCAATGCGCTCACCGGTTGGGAGCCGCCTGACAAGCAAAAGGCGCAACTGCCCTTCGAGGAGTTTGAAGAGGAACGCGAGGAGGCCGATACCGTCAAGCGCGACAAGCCCATCCTGGTGGTGCTGGGCAATCCGCCGTACAACGCCTTCGCCGGAGTCAGTCCCACGGAAGAAGACGGGCTGGTAGAGCCCTACAAAGAGGGACTTATCACGGAATGGGGCATCAAGAAGTTCAATCTCGATGACCTCTATATCCGTTTCTTCCGTCTGGCCGAAAGGCGCATCGCGGAGAAGAGCCATCGCGGCGTGGTCTGCTTCATCTCCAATTTTTCCTATCTCAGCGAGCCATCTTATGTGGTCATGCGCAAGCGGCTTCTCAATGGCTTCGATGCGCTTTGGTTTGACTGTTTGAATGGCGATAGCCGGGAGACGGGAAAGCTGACGCCAGAGGGCAAACCAGACCCCAGTGTCTTTTCTACGGAGAGCAACCGCGAAGGAATTCGCGTGGGAACCGCCATCGGCCTGATGATTCGCCGGAATAAGGCGAAGGGCGATTCTTCTGTGCATTATCGCGAGCTTTGGGGAACGCGCAAACGCGAAGAGCTTGTCGAGAGCTTGGAAGATACTGCGCTCGAAGGCCGATACGCGAACGCCGCGCCGACTCATGCCAATCGTTTCTCTTTTCAGCCCCAAGAGGTGAGCGCCGCATACAGCGAATGGCTAAAGATCACTGAGCTATGCGCGGAATCTCCCAGCAACGGCCTGATGGAAAAGCGCGGGGGTGCGCTGATTGACATCGACCGCGAAAAGCTGGAAGAGCGGATGCGCCTCTACCATGACAAGAGCCTGGACTGGGATGCCTACCGGCTGGCATCGTCCACCCTCACCGGCGATTGGTCAGGGTTCGATGCGCGCAAGTTGCGTGCGCGGGCGCTGGACGCGGGATTCCAGATCAGCCAGATTGTCCGCTATGCTGTGCGCCCTTTCGATACGCGCTGGTGTTATTTCTCAGACATTCCGTCAATCTGGAATCGGTCGCGCCCTGCTCTGTGGGCGCAGTGCTTTGAGGGGAATTCGTTCCTGCTGACGCGGATGCGTTGTACGGCATCTCCAGAGGGTTTCCCTATCAGTTTCAGCAAGTGCCTTTCGGATGACCATTACATTATCCCCGATGCTGTAGCCGTCCCGTTTCTTTTGCAGCATCCGGCCACCAGCATGTTTGCCAGTGAGCAGACTGACGGCAACCTCTCCCAATTGGCCAGCGATTACCTGCGCAGTCTGAAACTGGGTAACAGCCCGGCGAGCGCCGCGTCCCTTTGGCTGCACACGCTCGCCATCGGCCACAGCCCCGCCTATCTGGAAGAGAACGCCGACGGCATCCGGCAGGATTGGCCGCGCATTCCGCTGCCGTCTTCGTTGGACCAGTTCAACGCATCGGCGGCGCTGGGGCAGGGTGTGGCGGATTTGCTGGACACGGAAAACCCTGTAGCGGGCGTGACGGCGGGCGCGCTGCGGCCCGAGTTGCGCTCTGTTGCCGGACTGAAGCGCATGGACGGCAAGCCGCTGAACGCAGAAGAAGATTTGCAACTCACGGCAGGCTGGGGACACGCCGGAAAAGAAGGCGTGACCATGCCGGGACGCGGCAAGCTGGTAAGCCGTGAGCGGACGGCGAAGGAACTCGCCGATCTGGCGCAAGGGCTGGCGGCGCTGGGCATCGAGCAGGATGAAGGCTTGGCGCGTCTGGGCAGTACGGTGGTGGATGTGTACTTGAACGACCTCTGCGCATGGACGAACGTGCCGGAAATGGTATGGGAAATCTACATCGGCGGCTATCAGGTGATGAAGAAATGGCTCAGTTACCGGGAGTACAGCTTTCTGAAACGACCGCTGGCGTTGGCCGAAGCCGAAGAGGTGCAGGCAATGGCAAGGCGGCTTACCGCCCTCTGTCTTCTCCAGCCGGAACTCGACGCGAATTACCTCAAAGTGAAGAGCGCATCCTGGCAGGGGCAGCCCGCTCTTCAATCTGCTCAATCGTAGGCTTCCGAAAGAGCGGATGAACTGCCCGCCCTAGTTTGCTGGTGGCTGCCCATCCGGGGCCGCGTTCTTGACCATCTGCGGCGCATCCGTTCCGGGGGTAGCAGACAGATGCCGGGCCACTGGAGCCGCGCCCGGCTTTGCGCGATGGCCGCGCCTCCGCTTCACAGGAACAGGCTGCGGCGGCACTCCAGGCACGCTCACAGCCGCTGGGGGCGTTGCGGGCGGGGTAGCGGGATGGGGAGAGAATAGAGCAGTGAGAAACAGCACAAGCAACCCACCAGCAATGAATGCCACTGTCAGGGCCGGGCCATTTCCCGCGCGTTGCTGCGAAGGCGCGCCGGAGGCGGGAGCCGCATCCCCGCCAGCCGTCGTGCCCTTACCCGCGTATGTCCGGCTGTAAAGGCCCGTACCGGGGATGGAAGCCGCCGCGTACGATCTGCCCTTTGCATCGGTGCCGACCCGAAAGCCGCGCACACCGATGGAAGTTCCTATGCCGGACTTGGACAGGTTCAACCTGAGTGGTCCAAGTTTGATGCTTTTACGAAATCGCCATGCCATGTCCCCGCAATTCTACCCCCACCAGCACGCCGCCATTGGCTCTAAGTCGTTTCCAGAGTAATCGGGCGAACTTTCTAATCCTGGACATATCCCGCCTTTTGCTTTGAGCCGGTTGTGCAGCGAAATTTGCGCGTGGGGGCCAATATGGGGGCCAATGGAGGTAGTGAACCTCACAGACAAACAACTCGCCTCGCTGAAACCGAAACAGGCCCGCTATTCGGTCCATGACGGGAGCGGCCTCTATGTGGAGGTCTGGCCCAGCGGTGTGAAGAGTTGGAGGGTCCGCTATTTGCAGAATGGGCACCGCCGCCGAATCAATCTAGGGCGCTATCCCGGTTTGAGTTTGGCCGGCGCACGGGGCAAGCGAAATGAACTGACAGAGGTAATCCGTGCTGGTAGCTCTCCGGCGGAGGAGCGGCGAAAGCAGAAACAGGAAATGCTGCGCGATCTCACGGTGAAGGATTTTGGCGAGCGGTATCTGCGCGAAGTAGTGATGCAGGCGCGCAAGGATGCTGCTCCCATGCGCCGGTATCTGGAGCGGAACGTGTACCCGGTCATCGGTGGAATGGCGGTTTCCATGGTGCACACAGAGCATGTGCGCGACCTCGTGTTTGCAATTCGGGATGCCGGACACGGGCAAGCGGCGGTAGCGGTCCGCAACCTGCTGAAACGGGTCTGGGATTATGCGCTTGCGTGTGGGATGGTAGCGGACAATCCGGCCCGTGCAACGCCGGTCAAGTTCATTTCGATTGCGAAGGCCCGGAACAGAGCCTTGAATGAGACTGAGACCGGTATGTTTCTCCGCAGATTGGACGCCGCTTCGCTGCGGCCTCTGCTGCAAACCGCTCTGCGGCTGCTTCTGTTGACGCTCACCCGAAAATCGGAGGTACGCCTGGCACGCTGGGAACACATCGACTTTGAGCGCGGGGAGTGGGAGATTCCACCAGAGCATTCAAAGACCGGCACAGGGCAGATAGTGTATTTGTCGCGTCAAGCATCGGCGTTGCTGGAGCGATTGCGGCCATCGGCGGAGCGTGTGGGCTATTTGTTCCCTGCATTGGGCAGCGATGGCAGTTCACCGATTGGGCGAAGCACGCTCAACCGCGCCTTGGAACGCGCACAACGCGGCATGGCGCATTTCACTGTGCATGATCTGCGGCGGACTGGTGCCACCCGGTTAAGCGAGATGGGATACAACCCGGATTGGATTGAGAAGGCCCTGAACCATAAACTGCGCGGTGTGCGTGGAATCTACAACCGGGCCGAATACGGACCCCAACGCCGCAAGATGCTCCAAGAATGGGCAGACAGCCTGGACTCTTTGCAGCATACCGCTAAGGCAGCCTAGACGGGCCGGGTTCGCGGGCGCTGTAGCAAAGGAAAAAGGGGTCTCAGTGTCGCCAGAGCGAGCGGGTCCTTCCCCGTCTGTGCGCGCTACGGGTGACGCGCCACCCCACCTCCGCCCTAGCGCCAGAGATTTTTGACCCGAGTTCCGTTTCCGCATTTCTTTGTTTCATTTTCCGATCATGTACTTGATTTCTTGGCGCTTGTGCGAAAAGTGGAGTCGGAACATACGGAACTGACAGCCCCTTTTCCGTTTACGGGAGACAGATTATCGCCGGTTCCTCGCTAGTGTGCCTCTAGCGCCGAAGAATTGGCGGCTTTCACAGCCCCAAAGGCGTGCCGTGCGAGAATTCTGGTAGAAGTGGGCACGGGGACAAAATGGGGCCGATTCACCCCTAGCGCAGCTTTGGCGGGGGTACTTTTGGGGGTATTCCTTGGAGGTTCATTTTCAAGCTGCTGAAAATGCGTAGTTTATGGCATGATTCGAGTCCCTCACTGCGCCGGGGTGGCAGTAGAAGTTTGACATTTGCGGGAGTCGTCCCCGTTTTGTTTTTTTTTACCTTCTTCCGGCAAACACGTTGGATGGGCGCGGAGCATGAGCGCCGTCCCTACGGGACTCCGGCTGAATGGTTGGTTTCGCCAACCCCACGCTGAAGCGCGGGGCTAACAACCACTGCGCCTACGGCGCGGTCGACTGGCTGCTGCCGACGCCCTGGCCAAGTCGCAGTGCGTCGTACCTACGGCGCGGGCGACGGGCTACTGCTGACGCCCTGGCCAAGTCGCAGTGCGTCGTACCTACAGCGCGGGCGACGGGCTGCTGCTGACGCCCTGGCCAAGTCGCAGTGCGTCGTACCTACAGCGCGGGCGACGGGCTGCTGCCGGTAAGGAGCGCTTCTACACAGGCCCCTTTGAGGGGTCACCCATCCTAAAGCCCCCGGCTCTGCCGAGGGATATTTACAGCTTTTATATAGCAGTGCAAAACTGTTGGTTCGCAGCGCCCTAACGACTGCGCACACGATCGAGCTGTCTTGCGCGAACCCTTCTCGAAGGCTGCCGCGAAACCGCCAGAATCTTCTCGAACAAGGCAATAAATTGCCCACGCGGAATGTCCCTAAATTTCATTTGACAGTTTCGCCCGGCTGTAGCAGACTTCTCATTCGTCAGGGGATTCTCTTCCTCAAAGCACGTGTTTCGTACGGCAATTTGTTCAGTCGATAACCCCTGCCTCCGAAATCTCTTTCCCCTCGTCCTTCTTGGACCTTGTTGCTATCGATACCACTCGACCGCACGATTGTTGAGGTTGCGCGGCTTTGCTCCTGGTCCTTGTCTGAACTGCTGGTTGCCAGAATTTCACGATTGCCCGGTTCTCACCTGAAAGCGGTCGAGGAGGTTCCCATGGCCATGCTTCAACGCCTGAGTGCGGACGCAATCGCATCCGAGCTATCCAAGCTTCCGTTGCTGACCGCTCCTGCGCCATCCACTCTGGACGCGGTGCGTATCGCGATCGCGCGAGCCATCGCTTCAGGACAAAGCGCCGATCAGCTTTCGACAGAGCTCGGGCTCCCAGCCGGCTGGCAGGGAACCGATCTTTCGCTGCCGCCCGCAGCCGGCTCATCCGGGCCAAACGCCGCTGTTTCAGCGCCCCAGAATGCTGTTCCGGACTGGATCGGCAAGATCGTTCCGCTTGCGCTGGCCAAGGCGACGCTCACGCGGATTGCTGTTCTCGACCGCGAGCCGACCGCTCTGGGCGGGCTTGAAGGGCCGGCGTGGGCGCGCGCATTGCAGCCATCCGCCACCTACGGACCGGTCACGGTCGCGAGCGCAAGCCTGCAGATCGATGTCTCAAAGTGGATTCATGTTTATCACTTCTCCGAGACGGTCGAGTTTATGCGCGCCGGTTCCGTGTTGTGCGTGCTGCCGCTGTCGGGCCTTCATTTCGGCTCGTCGACGCAGGCGAGTATTGCCTCCGGCTCGGCGTGGATTGCGGTCAATCCCTTCGATGCGAGCGCGCCGGCCGGCAGCTTTGCCGGAATCGCGGTTCAGTCAGGCGCCCTTGCATGCGACCAGCCGATTTCACTCGCTTCCGCCGTGGTCGATGTTCCGGCGGGCGCCACGATCAGCGTTACGCTCACTCCGGCGCCGCAGCCGGCGGGAGCGGCAGCTTCTCCGGTCACGGCGACCGGGCCGGGCACGATTCTGGCCGTTTTTCCTCCCACCGGCACGCCGTCGATCGTCTACGACCTCTGCTCGGCCACTCTCTGCGGCGATTCCATCCAGGTCGAAGGATCGATCGATGTCGCGGGCTCGAATCAGCCCGCCGCATACAACGCCGATCTTCAGATGCTCTATCTGCCCGGATACGCGCTGGCGGCGGAGTTCACGCCGGCTTTATCTCCCGGCAGCGTCATGAGCCTGGGCGGCGCGGCCCCCTTGCAAAGCGCGGGATGGGCTTTGGCCGTGAGCGAGTCCGCCACGCCGGCCACTCTGGGCGCGGCCGATGTTCCCGGCTACTTTGCCATGGTCTTCGGCGCCGGTCTTACCTGCCAATGGACCGGACTCAGTCATCCGGAAACCGCGGCCGGGGGATTCCTGCTGGCGCAAAACGGTCAACTGGTTCTTTCCGCGCTTTCCGGCTCCGCTCCGGGCGTGTGGGTCAAGCAGCGGTTTCAACTCTGGCAGGACCAGGATTCCACCAACAAGCGGCGCTGCCAGTTGGTTGCGGGACGCAATGCCGGCCAGACGCTCCTCTATGCCCTGGCGGGAAACGAAGAGATTCTTGAGTTGGGCGCCGTGCTGGAGGCTCTCGTCGACCGGCCGGTGCTGGCGAGCGGGGCGCGTGTTCCCGCCATTTTTGTCGAGGGAATCGTCGGCCTGATCCGCAATCATTCCAACTACCGGCTGCTGGCATATTCCAATGCACCCCTTCCCGAGACAACCGGCGCGAATCAAACTCCGACCATCTACCCTCTAGCTCTGGACAATGCTCTTCTCGAGGTCGGCGAGCCGCTGGCGCTGCTGATGGAGGCCCGGACGGATGCGCAATTCAACGCCAGCGAAGGCTTGCTCCTGCTGCTCTTCGAGTATCTGCTGGCGGAACTCTATCTGCCCGATCCCTACACCGGCAGTCTGGCCGCGGCAGCCGTGGACCGGTCTCCGGTGAACTTCAATTCGTCCGCGTCCGGCGGAAGCGTCCTTGCCGGTTTCCTGCTGGCGGAGGTGGTCTGGACGGCGCCGGACAAGGTCGCGCTGCGCCTGATGGACCTGGAGCATCCGCATCCCGCCCTTCCGCCCGGAGCCGAGGCCGGTTCCACCGCCGTTCCGCCGCTCGAATATCAGCCTTTGACGCCACTCCACCTGGAAACGGCCGCGCCGGGCACCGGGGCTGCGCCGGCAAAGGCAAAGATTGCAGACGAATCGGTCGCGCCCAAGCAACCTCCGGAGCCGTTGCCCGCCCCTGCCGCCGGAGCCATCCTGCTCGATCTCTCGACGCGCGCCAGCCAGCTAGGCGTCGAGGTCGAGACCGGGGAGCGGCAGGATCGGGAGTACACCATCGACGGCCTGTCGGTGCGCGGGCCGGCCTCTCTGCTTCCGTTGACCACGCTGCCGGCCATTGCGTGGGAACCGATGTACAACATGTCGACCGACCCCAGGGTCAATCTCGGCGTCGATAACAACGTCCTTTTGCATCCGCCGGGAGACGGCCCGTTCTCCCAGGTCCGTGCCACCTCGGCGACCCTGATTCCCATCTCGCCGTTGCAGTCGTTGCAGGCGGTTCTGGATGCCGGAACCGGCAAATTCAACGCGCAACTGACGCTGCCCTTCGGCATGGTGGGCGTGCTCTCCGAGACCACGGAAAACGGCACGATCCTCCCCGAGCTGACCCTCGTCCAGCCGAGTTTCGCGGCAGCCTCCACGCCTTCCGGAGCCATCTACACGGGCGCCTGGCAGCTCAGCTTCGCGGCGCCCGACCCCACCCAGCCCGATCCCGTACTGGCCGGACGGACCTATCTCCGGACTCCGGCCGACAACCCGCCGAGTGGCCTTTCCTATGGAGAAATGGTCCTGGGCACCGACGTTCAGAGCATCTTCAGCAGCGAATTCGACCCTCCCGCCGGCAGCAACGTGGGCACCGGCGTTCCTTTGCGCCGCTATGACCTGACGGGATACGGCGCGAGCACCTTCAGCGAGTGGACCGACACCAGTCAGGCCACCACCGGCGTCATCAAAGCCTATTTCCATGTTTTGGTGGGGCGCACCAGTCATGAAGTCATCCAGGTGCAGAGCCTCGTCTATCCGTGGGCCATCAAGGTAATCCGGACCATCACCATCGACCGCCAGGCTTCGGGCGTAGTGCAGCGCTACGATAGCGGCTGGCAGGCGGCCAGCGACGGCCTGTTCAATTACCCGGCCGCCACCGGCATTGCCGCCGATCAGGTTCATGCCGGTCTTCTCTCCGGGCTCATCAACGTCAAGAACATTCAGGAACTCGGCTTCCCCCTGAGCACGCAAGGCACGCAGGACAATACAGGCCCTGGCACCTCCACAACGGCACCCACGCCGGGCACGGTCACGGTTCAGCCGGTGACCTTCGACGCGGACGTCGCCATCCAGCCGCAGCACCAGGTTCTGCTGGGTGGCGCAAAGCTGCCCGACCTCAACGGCCAGATGCGTGTCTGCGTTCCATCGACGGGCGTCACCGGATTCATCCCCCTCACCTACGACTACCATCTCTCGCTTACCGACATGGTCAACTTCGGCGCGCTGGCGGCGGGGGCCGGCGGTTCCATCAGCGCCACGCTGAACGTGGGCCAGGCCAACAGCCTGTTGCGCGCCACCAGCTTCGACGCCATCCCGGTGAGCGACAGCGCGACTGGCGGGCTGGGAATCGCCTGCGCGGTGCGTGGCATACCCAAGCTCTCTTCCGACGGTTCCTGGAGCGTGGCCGCCCGGACCCAGGCGCAGGCCGCACCCGTCGCCCTGCCTCCCACCCAGGGCGCGCCGGTGGTGCAGCCCAACGGCTCCGGTTCCACCCCCGGCAATCTCATCCACTATGCCAATCCGGCCGACATCTTCCGCCTCGCTCCACCTTCCACCACGCTTCCCGAGACGTTCTACGGGTTTCTGCAGGCCACCGGCACGCAAAGCAATTTCCTCTCGCGTCCCATCCTGACGGTGGGCTCGCAGAATCTGACTCTCGGCGATGCGCTCAATGTGGCCCACGCCGGCGCTCTGTTGGGAGCCATCGGCGGCTTTCCCGCGATCGCCTCGTGCTTGCAGTTCCTGCAAAGCGATCCGGACTTCACGCCGATTACCAACGAGCTCGCGGGAGCCAGCCTCTCCACCGCGCAGAACCTCTTCCTGAAGCCTCCCGTTCGCTCCAAGCCGATCTCGCTGATCTCGACCTCGGTCGCGGACGTGCAGTTGCTCTTCTACCAGAAAGGCGAGGACCCGAATGTCCTGTCCACCACGCCCAATGTGCAGATCGCGCTGGGGCAGACCTCCGGCCCATCGTGGTCGCTGAGCGTCAACGATCTTGCCGTCGTGCTGGTGATACCGGCCTTGAGCAATTCGCCGGTCATCTGGTTCCAGGGCGGATTCCATGCCGATGCCGACACCACGCCTGGATTCCCCAACCTCCAGGTCGCTTTCGACGGCCCGCTCAGCGCCCTCACCACGATCTTCACGGTTCTGGACGACATTGCCAGCGTACTCAGTCCGGGCGGCGCCTCGGGCAGCGGAGCGGAAGGAGCGGACGGGCCACCGGGGCTCAACGTCAGCTTCTCCGACGGCAAGCTCGAGGTCACCGACAACTTCATTCTTCCCAGCATCCCTCTGGGCCTGGGAACCATCGAGAATGTTTCGCTCGATATTGGCACAACGCTCGATATCGTGGCGCTGGAAATCGACTTTCTGGTGGGCATCGGGTCGCCCGACGCGCCCTGCCAGTGGATTGCCGATCCGCTCTCCGGCACCCTCTGCGTTCAGGCCGGCATTCAGAACAACGAGATGGACGTTCTCATCCAGGCCGGGATCGGCGTGGGCCTCTCCATCGATCTGGGCATCGCCTCCGGGTCGGCCTCCATCGTCATCGCGGTCCAGTTGCAGATCAACGGCGTTCCCGGCGGCGCGGTCATCACCATCCTGCTGCTGCTCACCGGCCAGGCGCAGGTGGATGTGCTGGGCGGGCTGGCCAGTGCCGCAATTACCCTCACCGCGGGGCTCGGTTTCAGCATCGACACCAATCCTGTGCCGGACATCAACTTGATTGGAACCGCCTCGGTCGGCATTCACATCAGCATCTGCTGGGTCGTCAACATCAGTTGGTCCGGCTCCTGGACCTTCCAGAAGGAACTGCCCTTCAATCCGCTACTTCCGTAGCATCCACGGAGTTCATCATGCCAGGTACAACGCGCAATCTGAGCCTCATGCTCCTCCCGCAAAGCTGGGACGGCAGCAACCTGATCGCCAACCTGCTGCTGCTGCCGAACGGCGATCCCACCCTGCCGACGCCGCTGAGCTCGGGGCAGGAACTGCCCTTTGCCGCGGCCCAGCCCGTGCTGCGCGCCGCGCTTCTGCCCGGTCTCACCGTTCCTCCGTGGTCCTCGGCGCCGCCGGTCACGCCGGCGATGCTCACCTATATCCCCCTTACTTTGTCCTACAGCGCCGCGCAGGGCGCCATTTTTGCCGCCCTCAACAGCGAGTACGCGCCCAGCGCGCCTTCGCCAGGCGTATTTGCAGCGCAAGCGGGCGGCCCCATTTTGAAGGACCTGCCGCCGACCTATCTGGAAGCGACCGGCTTCCAGACACCGGACGCCGACACCTTCTCGACGGGCGACGGCTTCCGCTGCTCCCTGGGCAGCCCGGCCTCCGCGCCGAACAAAACACCGCTCACTCCCCAATCCATCGCCTGGGGCGAGGTGCTTTCCTACGCGCTGCGCCAGCCGCTCATTGCGCAGGCCATGGGCTTGATCTACAGCCAGGTTTCCATCCCGCTCGACGCCGCGCAGGTGGCCGGCGGCGGCTGGATATGGCTTGAAATCGACAGCTCCGACCCGTCCAACTGGTACGCTCAACTCACCGCCCAGCAGCCGCTGGCTGTCTCCACTTATGCCGCGCGCCTGCCCGCTCTCACCGCGGCCCAGGACGTTTTCGCCGCCGTGCTCTTTCCCACCGTTGCCGGCAACTACCTGGGGCAAGTGCTCGATGCTGCCCAGGGCGAGGCCGATCTCTATCTCGACGGCTTTGCCAAGATCGTCCACGCCAGCCAGCCCACCAGCTCCGATGCCGTCACCGGGGATGCCACCGCGATCGTTCCCGGTACCGACGCCGGCATCCAGATCGGATGGGACGATGAGCAGGTGACCAACTGGATCAACCGCCAGGTGCAGATTGCGCAGGGGCTGGCCGGTCCAACTCCGCCACCCTCCACGCCGGTCAATCCCGAGTTGCCCTTTACCGTGCTTGGCTATCGCGTGGACGTTCGCGAGAATGCCACCGGCCCATGGGCCTCGCTGTGCGCCGCCTCGGGAACCCTCAACGCCGCCAGTGTCTTCTCCACCTCGTTTACTGCGCAGGATCTGTGCGTCGAGCCCACCCCGGTGCAGAACGGAACCGGCGACTACTGGCTGCCGCGTTACTTCGCGCAATGGCGAGGCCGCACTCTGGTTGTCAACGATCCCTACGCCTACGTCTTCAGCGGCGGGCAGCCCCCGGCATCCACTCCGCCCGCGGACTCCGAATTCACCGGGGCCACCACCGAATCGCTCTCCGGCGTCAACCTTCGCTATGGCCAGCCTTACCAGTTCCGCACCCGGCTTGCCGACCTGACCGGCGGCGGCCCTGAGCCCACTGACGCCAGCCCAAGCGACGCCGGAACCACCATCGTCAATTTCAGGCGTTATATTCCGCCCAAGAAAGTCCAGTTCACCGCTCCCGCGGCCGGCACGGGCGGCAATCAGATTCTCACCGTCGACCGTCCCCTCATCAACTATCCCGAGATGGTCTTCGCCGGAGCCGCGGATCAAAGCACTCTCGACCAGTTGCTGGCGATCACTCCCGCGCAACCGCCTGTCGGCACCAAGCCGCCCGCCAATCCCACGCCTTTCCAGGCCGCGGTTCTCGATTCCGATGTGACCACCCTCGAGGTCATCGTCGAAGCCCAGGCTCCCGCCTACGACACCGGCAACGTCCCGTCGCTGGCCGATGCCGATACGCCGCCAAATCCCGGCGATCTCGACGGCAAGTTCCGCGTCGTCTACACCTGGTCCATCGATTTTCCGGCCATCGCGACGCCCGTCGCCGTGGGAGCTTCAACGCCCATTCAGCTCACGCTGCAACCCACGGCGATGAATCAGATCGACAACCCCACGCTGCCCTCCGCGGCGCAGCCGACCCTGCTGCCGATCCCCACGGGACGCAATGTCCGCCTGCGTCTGCGCGGCCTGAGTGCGCCGGACCCCAACAACGGTTACTTTGGCAGTTCGATCGCCCGCACCGGCCTCATCTCCGATCTTCTCCTGCGCTACGAAGCGCCCACCGAGACCGGAGTCATCGCCAGCGGCGACCTCGACGAGCAATTGCAGGCCTTCTATCTGCGCGACCTCGACCAGTCTGCCCAGCAGCAGATCGTTGCGGGCGCGGTCGTCGAGGCCATCGTGGCGGGCAGCGGAACGTGGGCGGCCCAGAGCTACATGAATCTCGAAAATACCCTGAACCAGCCTGCCGCCACGCCCATCCAGCTGCTGGCTTCCGCTCTGCAGTTACAGGTGAACGGGCTCACGCTCTCCGCGGCGCCCGGCCAGCGCATCCTCTTCGGCGCGCAGAGCTCCTTGCGCCATACTCTGCCCCAGGACCGCTCGTCGATCACGTTCTCCTCGCACAAAGACCTCATCAACCAGTGGATCGTCGTCCAGCAGTTGACCCTCGATCGCGACTGGACCTGGAGCGGCCTGGCCCAGAGCGGCGCCGGCCAAATTGCCTTTACCTTCATGGGCGCCACCGCGCCGGCTGCAAACGAAGCCGTTCCGTCGCCGCAGCCCTCCCTCAGCGCCCTTGGCCAGGTCACCCTGCCCAATGTCGTCTCCTCGCTCGCCACGCAGCAGGGCGCTCCGGGCCAGCGCGACACAACCACCATCTTCTTCTTCTCCACCATCGACTCCACCGTCGCGCCCACTGAGTTTCCCACGCCGACCGAGGGCTTCTACCAGCTCCAGGCCACGCTCACCGGCAATCCCACCAGCCCGGTTGAGTTGTGGAGCGGCAAGATCATGGTTCCCATCACCGCGAACCCGCGCCAGATTCCCCAACTCGTCTCCGCCGGCATCGCCGAAAGTCCCTATGTTGCCGCAGCCGATTACTCCTCGACTACGCAGCGTCAGCGCGCTCTCTGGCTTGAGTTCGACCAGCCGCCGCTGGACCCCAACGACTCCTACTTCCTGCGCGTACTGAATTACGGCCCCGACCCGCTGCTCATCAGCTACCCAACGGATTTGCCCTCCGCGGCCGACACGCCCATCTCGCTCGATCCCGAGCCCATCCGCGCCATCACGCCCGACTCGGCCAACGACGATGCCGGTCTGGCCGCCATGACCCAGCTGATCCCCTCCGCTTCTTCAAATGTCCACTTCCTGGTCCCGCTTCCCGGCGCCGTTTCTCCCTCCGCCCTGGAACTGTTCGGTTTCTGGACCTACGAGCTTCGCTGCGGCCATCTTCAGTGGTCCACCGCGCAGGGCCGGTTCGGACGCCCCTTCCGCCTGGCCGGCGTGCAGCATCCCTGCCCGCCGCTCACGGTCGATGTGGAACGCATTGACACCGTTCCCGCCGGCGGGTCGGTCAAGCAGCCCTGCATCTGCACCACCGCCGACCTGGCCCAGACAGTTCTCGGCGGTCAGTCTCTTACCGCCCTCGGAAATCCCCAGACGCAGATATGGTTCCTGCTTTACGCCCAGCTTCGCCGCGCCGACGGCGGGGCCTGGCGCAACCTGCTGCTGGCGAAACTCCAGGGAGTTCAGCCCACTCCCGACTACCTGAAGGGAAACGCCGCGGGCTTCGCGCAGCAGCAATCCATCCCGGTCACGGCAATCTTCCCCCTGGCGCTGATTGACGACATCCTGTTCGAACTCAGGCTTCCCGGCAACACCCCGCTCAGCGTCCTCGCGGTCGAGCTGTTCAATCGCGAATCCCTGGTGATTCGCGACAACGACTTTAGCGCGGAGGTGCTGAGCGGGGCGAGCGGGAGCGCAACGGCTGTGCCCGGGCAGGACTCGCCCGTAGCGGCAGCGAGCGCGGCAGCCGCAAGCGGAGCCGCTGTCTCAAGCACGGCGCAGGCAAGTCAGGAGACCCAGGTGATCGACGATCCGCTCGGACTGGAGTTGGGCTCGCAGAGAATTCTCCGCGTTTCGCCGCTCACGCCGGTTCGCGCCGTCTGTTGAGTCAGGGCATTCGATCCACGTTGGCCGACAACTGCGAACGCCCGCACAGTTCGCTGGCCTACAGAACGCCGCGTGTCTTTCGTGGCCTACTTTGCGACGGGCAGGTGCTCGAGGGAAAACAGTTCTACATCGCGGACACGCGCCGGCTCGCTTCCGGGAGGAGTCGCAGCGGCGTAAAAGGCCAGGCCCTGGCTGGCAGGGGCAGGGTAGATGAGGCTGGTAAGAACGGTTTCGCCCCCTTCGGCAAAGACTTCGATGGAGTTACTGTCCACGACAATCTCGATGGGAATTGAATCTGCCTGCAGGTGCTTGAGCGGGGCCGACATGCGGGCAGGGAAGTCGGGCGACCAGTCCGTTTTGCCGGAGCGGGTGCGATCGACAAAGATGCGGCCGGTGGCCATGTCGATGCCGACCACGGTTTCTTCGCTGGCGGGATCGTTGGGATTGTTGGTGCTGCGGCGGAGGCGGATGCCGGCTTCAGAGGCCTCGCCGGGATCGAAGGTGAAGCGCAGCAGGTAGACGCTGCCGGATTGCTTTTGCGCGGCGATGCGAGCATTGGCCTGAGTCATTGTCTGGAAAGGCGGGGCGCCAAACATGGCTGCGTACGGTTTGTGGGCCGGGACCGGCACGATGGGTTGCTGAACCAGGACGAGAGGTTCCTGAGACGGAGTTGGAGCGGGATAGGCGGGCGGCTGGCGGAAGTAAAGCCGGCGGGCGATGGTCATTTCGCCTCGGCCGGGCAGGGAAGGCAGCTTGGCGGCGTACTGCCAGTTGCTCATCCAGGCAATCCAGATCCGGTCATCGCCCGCGGGGATGTTCGAGAAGGAGGTGGATGCGTAGAAATCCTTGCCCCAGTCGGCCCAGTGGGGTCCGGAGCCGGGATGGTCTTCGATAAAGCGATAGCCGTCGAACTGGCCGACGAAGTACTGGGCGGCCGAACCTTTGGCGGGGCCGCCAGGGTTGAGATTGACGCTCAGGAGCCAGCGGCTGGAGACTCGTTTGCCTGAGGCGTCGCGTACGGGAAGCTCGAAGAGGTCGGGGCACTCCCAGATGCCCGAAATGGCGCCGGCGGGGCCGAATTCGCTGGAGAGCTCCCATTGGCGGAGATTCTTCGAGCGGTAGAAACGAATCTTGTGCTGGTCGGGGAGAGAGACGGCCATGATCCAGCTCTGAGTCGGGGCGTGCCAGAAGACTTTCGGGTCGCGGAAGTCCCTGAGGCCGAGGTCAAGGACTGGATTCGAGGAGTATTTGGTCCAGGTCGCGCCGCCGTCACGGCTGAATGCGATGTTCTGGCTCTGCTTGTCCTGCGAGGCGCCGGTGTAAATTGCGACGAGGCAGCCAGGAGTTTTCTGAGCGGTGTCGCCGCAGAGACCGCTGGTGTTATCGCCGTCCACAACAGTGGCGCCGTTGAATATGGCTACACCATTTTCCTCGGCGAGTGCGACGGGGAGTTGCTTCCAGTGGATCAGGTCGGGCGAGACGGCGTGTCCCCAGCTCATGTGGCCCCACTGATCTCCGGAGGGGTTCAACTGGAAGAAGAGGTGGAACTGTCCGTTGAGGAGGATGGGAGCATTGGGGTCGTTGATCCAATTGGGCGGGGAATAAAAATGGATGAGCGGCTGCCAGGGAGTGGTTGATGCAGGCGCGGCTGGAGCGGCTACCGGCTGCTGAGCGAAGGATTGCACGGCGAAGAGCAGTGCCACTGTGAACAAGAGGCCGCGCACGACATGCGTCCGTGTGCGGTGTGGAATTTCCGTAGCCATGCAGGATTCTCCTCTGCTTTTACAAGGTTATCCCACGCTGCAAGCTTTGCCGTGTTTCCCGCGGCGGCGAATAAGGAAGGGATGCATTCCCTCCTTTGCCGGCGTTCTTCTTCATCGATGCCGGTCTGCTTACTTCCGTGAAGATCGCTTCTTGTTTGTAAAATAGCCAACAGCCGAGTATCGTATGTTGAGGTAAGTGCGTGACCTCGCGTGGCGCGATAGCTTCGCAGGGTTAGACCAACCAAGAGTTTCAATCAGGGAGAACAGTCCATGGCAATTTCAGATATTCTGGCAAGCATCGATCGCGATATTGCGCAGCTCCAACAGGCCCGCGCTCTGCTAGGCGGCGGCGCCGCACCTACAGCGAAGAAGGCCGGCAGGCCCAGGAAGGTAGTGGCTGCACCAAAGAAGGCAGCGAAGGCGGCCGCACCGGTCGCCACGAAGCCCGCGAAGAAGAAGAGAAAGCTCAGTCCCGAGGGACGCAAGCGGATCGCCGAGGCCGTCAAAAAGCGCTGGGCGGCGCAGAAGGCCGCGGCAGCCGCAAAGTAACCGGTAGCCCTGCGCAGGGACTTGGGCTGGCATAAGCCCACGCCCGCGTTAGAGCGGTTCTCCCCTACACGTACCCTTGCCAGCTCTGTGCAAGGTGGCTTTTTCTTAGGGAAAAAGCCACTCGACGGCATGGCTTCGGAGTATAGCAATGGGAGAACCGCTATAGCTCAATCTCCGCTCGGGCTTGTTCCTTGGGCTCGAGCGGAGGATGAACTGCGCGGGTGCGTTCCTGTCTGTGGCCGGCGAATATCCTGGACCTATAAGCGGTGCCGCGCTCCGTCCGAGTCAGTCGTTGTTGCGTTTCCGTGAGCTTGCGTTCCGCATAGCGCATACGCTGGCGCCGGGCTTGGTCGAGCTGTACATCTCAAATGGCGCCCTAAATCTAGACCCATTGCACACTGAGCGGCTTCCTGGGAGGCACGAGCCGATAGGTGTACTTGCGCTCTCCGAGCATGAGGCCGCCGCAGACGACGTACCCCTTGGGGACCGACAATGCCTGGCGGACGGGGGCATAAACGCCAGCTACGCGAGTCAGGTAGCCGGCCCAGCAGACTCCCAGGCCGCGCGCCTCTGCCGCCAGCTCGAGAAAGGTCAGGGCAATGGCGCAATCCTGCTTTCCCCAGCCATAATCCTCAGGCGCGCAGGCCACGATCACCGTCGGAGCGCCACGCAATACAAAGTCATATCCCGCTTCCCACTGCGCCAACATCGCCGGGCTGATGCCCGAAGTCTGCATCCAGTTCATCACCTCCGCAGACAAGCCGTGCACCTTTGCTCCATCCTCGACGACGATCCAGTGCAACTTCTGGGAGTTGGAAGCTGTCGGCGCCCGCCGGGCCACATCCAGCAGCGACTCCAACGTCTCTCGGGCGACGGGCCGGTCCTTGAACTCCCGCACTGACCGCCGGCTTATCAGGAAACTGTCGATATCCGCCGGAGATGGCCACTTTTTCGACGCGGGCAGAAAAGCCTCCTGCGGCAGACCTTTGTGAACCAGAGCATCGTGGGGACACACGGCAACGCAATGGCCGCAGAGAATGCAATTACCGTCCGCAACCTCTTCGGGAAAACCTTCCCGATTCAGAGTAAGGAACCAGGCCGGACAAACCGCAACGCATGCACCGTCTCCCTTGCACAGATTCGTATCAACGATTATTTGGCTCACAGTCGGTATTCCCCCTATAATCTCCCGGTCGAACGACAAGAGACCTTGGATGCAGTGTACGCCCGGGGGAGTCATGGGCAGGCGAGCCGATCCGGCCGCAGTATGTCAACCAACTCCTAATATGCGCTTGTTGCATCCTGGTTCAGCCCTTGCTGGGCGGAGCGATCGAGGGTGTCTTGTAGCCCTCCTGGGCGAGATGCGCCCCCATCCGCGCGTACATTTGCTCGTCGTGCGGCTGCCAGGTGGCCAGGCCGTCCACATAGCGGTTGTACATGCAGAATGCCGCAGCAATCAGCACCGTGTCGTGGATCTCAATGTCGCTCGCTCCATACTCGCGGGCGGCGTCCACGGCAGAACGGGTTACGTCCTTGCCACCGCGCTGCACCTGTCCAGCGATGACGAGCAGCCGCTTCAACTTCTCCGAGATGGGCGCCTGCTGAAAATCGGCATGAACCTGCTTGACTGTTTTGGCGTCGCCCAAGTGACATGCGGCTGCCGCGCCGTGACTGGTCTGGCAGAAGTAGCAGCCATTGAGCGAAGAGACGTAAGTCGCAATCAGTTCGCGTTCGCCCGGCGAAAGGCTGTTGGGCTCGTGCAACAGGACGTGGGCCAGTTCGCGCAGAGGCTTGGCCGTCTCGGGCCGAAAGGCAAATGCGGAACTGATTCCCGGTAGATCTTCCGGCAATGGGATGTGCGGCATTTTCAGGCTCCTTGGGGTGTGCGATTCTGTTGCGGAAGATACTCTTTGCTCATGGTTATGTACCCTTCTCTTGCGGTCTTCTTGCCGCGCTGCCGGTAGAGTTCCTCGTCGTGCGGCTGCCAGGTGTCCAGTCCGTCCACGTAGCGGTTGTACATGCAGAAAGCGGCGGCTATCAGCACCGTGTCGTGAATCTCCACATCCGTAGCTCCCGCAGCCCTCGCCGCAGCAACATCCGCCGCGGTAACGTGCTTGCCGCCCTCTTGCACCTTGCCCGCGATGGCCAGCAGCGTCTTGAGCTTCTCAGAGATAGTGGCTTGACCAAAGTCGGCTTTCACGCAGCGCACCAGTTCCTCATCTCCATCGAGGTGCGCCGCGGCAATGGCGCCGTGAACAGTCTGGCAAAAGTAGCAGTCGTTCAAGGAGGAGACATATGTTGCAATGAGTTCACGTTCACCGGGGGTAAGTGAGTTAGGGGCATGGAGCAGAACCTCGGCCAGTTCATTCAGAGGCTTTGCGGTCTCGGGGCGAAAGGCCATAGCCGCACGAATACCTTGCAGCCCATCGGGAAGAGGAATGTGTGCCACGTGTCGAATCAGTCTCCTTCAGAGGTGAGCGGCGCCGTGCTCTGCCGCGCGGTAAGAAATTGATGGAGAGGCAAGCCGCAGAGGACAATACCCACTCCAATCAGCGCCGGCAACGGGCTGTGCAGCAGGATCAGCAGGCCAACCACGATGCAGAGAACGATGAAGACCACAGGCGCGGCCGGAAACCACCAGCCTCGGACCGGCTCGCTTATGCGGAAGAGCGTGGACGCGGCAAGCGCCAGAAAGAGCACCGCCGAGAAGATGATGTAAGCCAGCACTCGATCGAACGCGCCCAGAAAAAGTACGGCAAGCGACAGGCACGTCTGCAGCAGGATTGCATTTGCGGGCGTGCCGAAGCGGGGATGCAACTTGCCGAATGACGGGAAAAAGGCGCCAGTCCGCGCCATCGCATACGTCACTCGCGGCGAGGCCATGGTGAGCGCGGCGATTCCGCCAAAGACGCAAACGAGAACGCAGAGCGAGAGCACTTTAGCCCCTGCCGCGCCAAACAGGACTTGGCCAAACTGCGCCACAAAAGCAGTGTTGGAAGTGAGCCGGTCAATCGGCAAGACAGCCAGAAACGCCGCGCTGACGAGCAGATAGATGAGCGTGACCAGCGCGACGCCGCCCAGGAACGCGAGCGGCAGTGTTCGCCTGGGGTTGCGAATCTCACCCGCAATCTTGCTCGCCTCCCACCATCCGCCGAAACTGAAGAAGGCGCTGACAACGGCGCCGGCGATGGCTGGAATCAATGCCTCGGAGCCAGGCCGCCGCTCGGCGATGGGCGCCAGGTTGCTCATATGAGCGCGCCCTGAAACAAGCGCCCATATCACCAGCCCAAACAGGATGAAGAGCTTGAGAATGTTGACGAAGGTCATCAGGGAGCCGCTCAGCCGGGTTCCCACCAGGTTGACGGCGCCGAAGCTGCAAAGAATACCTGCCGGAACAAAGGCCATCGCTCTTGCGTCCAACGGAAGCACCTGCGCCACATACGCTGAAGCTCCCACAGCCAGCGCGGCAGCCACACCGGGATACATCACAACGGAACTCATCCAGCCGAAGAGAAAAGCGACGCGGTCTCCGTAGCCGGCCCGCAGATAGACATACTCTCCGCCCGACTCCGGGAAGCGAATCGCAAGCTCGGCGTAGCACAGCGCTCCGCACATCGCCATCAGCGCCATCCCGAGCCATACGAGGGCGAGCAGCAGCGGAGAGCCGAGCGACTTGGCCATCGTAGCCGGGGTGAGAAAGATGCCGAGCGCGATGGACTCGCCCACGACAATTGCAATCGCGGCGGGCAGTGCGAACAGGCGGCGCTCAAGGCGCAAAGGGGAAGACATATCGCACACTCTATCACCTAGTGAACAGATTCGAAATGAGAATGGCAGCCCAATAAAGGTTGAGAAAAGAGTCAATCGAATGGTGGATGACGGCAGCCGTGAGCGCAGGTAGCATTCGTATCGGTCAAGCTTCCCCTTGCCCGCCAACGACCATAGATTCTACCGGCACTTTCGTTTCCCCCGGTCTTTCTCGGAGGCCCATTTCATGCGCAAGATCGTACTGCTCCCTTGCCTGTTCATGCTCTGGATCGCGGCGGCCATGCAGGCACAGAATCCCGGTGCAACGGTATCCGGCCTTGTCAAAGACTCACAAGGTTCCCTTATCCAAGGGGCTAGAGTAAGCGTCACGAGCGCTACGCAAGGCGCCACACGCGAAAGCTTCACCAACTTCGGCGGCTCCTACGAGATTCCGGATCTGTTGCCGGGCGAGTATCGCGTCGAGGTGAGTGCAAAGGGCGAAGGGCTTTGCAACGGTCGAGTATGCGCGTGTGGTGGTTGAGGCCGGCCATGTCTTCACGCTCGATGCAACCCTGGAGCCAGCAAGCCAGGATATTGATCGGCCGCGTTGCTCCCGGCCGTTGTTGTTTGTCTTCCATGCCGGCGCAAAGCCCGATCACCAGGTTAGCTTGAGCCCTGCCGGACCGCCGATTCCGCTACTTGCCGAATATGCGCGGGACGCGTTCGGCAGCAGCCACCCACAATCTGCGCCCCGGCTGTAAACCAATCTATGGCCATGGCTCAAAGCTTGCCGGATCGCCCGCGCCAGTCCAGCGGCGGTTCTCGGCATCCCACTCTTCGCCGGAGTTCGGATAGACCACGACCGGTTTGTCCGATGCCTGGCGCAGTTCGGCGATCAGCTCCGGCAGTAGCGCAGACCGGGTGCAGTTTACGCCAACGGCTACTGTCTGAGGAAAGCGTGCGACCGCGGCGGCACACTCACTGAGCTGCTCGCCATGGGCCACATGCTTCTGGTCACGGCAGGTAAAGCAGAACCATGCCGCCAACTCCGGCCACGGCGCCAGTGCATCGCCAATGGCCAATGCCTCTTCGAGCGAAGGCAACGTCTCAAATGCAAGCAAATCCGGCGTCCGCCGATCGGCGCCTGCGGCGGCAAGCACGCGAATGCGCTCGCGGTGGAAGTGAACCAAATCGGCAAAGCCGCAATCGTAGTTTCCATGGTAATCGGCCCCATTGTGCAGGGCCGCGCCATATGGCCCAAGCGAAGCGGCCACGATGACCCGGCGATCGGGAAACTCCGCGCAGGCATGGTGCGCCAGCTCTACCGAACGGAGAAGCGCAGCGTCGGCCCGTCCGGCATCCAGGCCAAACTCGGCGTAGCCCATCCGCGAGACCTGATAGCTGGAGGTCAGAATGCATTGTGCTCCAGCCTCGATATAGGAGCGATGTACGGCGATGACTTTTTCCGGCGCATCTTCCAAGACGTGCGCCGACCACAGGGGCCCATCGATATTGGCCCCGAGAACCTCAAGTTCCGAGGCCAAACCGCCGTCCAATACACGAATCCCGCGTAAAACCGAATCCTGCTGTTGCAGCTTAGTGGTCAAGTGTTGCGCCTTGCCGGTCATGGATGGATGATATCGAAAGCCTGCACGGCGCGGTCCGCACCTTCGATGGCGCCGCAAAAGGTTTGGCCCAGGCCGATGGCAGGCAGCGCGAAAAGCACAGCGAGTGACAGCAACAGGACGGCGAATACACTTCGGGTACGTAAATACAACATGGCGTCTTTCCTCCAAGAATGTGGGTAGAGTTTTCCTGTCAGCCCCAAATGGATATGAAAACGCGTGCGGATGAGCGGGCGCTCAAACACGCACACAGAGGGGCTAGATTGTCAGAGTGGGTACTAACGACAACAGCGGAATGGAGTGGGCAGATAACCCATGACGCAAATTGTAGGATGAAACCTCAACGATTGCAATCCCGTATTCCATCCTGGCTCTGCGGATAAGGATGCGGCCGGAGTGGAGACAGGGTTCTGACCCTGCCGCCGGCAACAGCCTGAGAGCTTCGTCTTTCCGCTATTCCGCTGAACAAAAAAAGTCTTTCTTGTTCGCCGCAATCCTGGGATTGAAGCCAAGCCTGCCCAATCGAAGCCGGGTTGCGCGGATGTGCGGCGGGCCCGATCTTTGCTCAGGCCCTCTTGACATGCCTCCACTTTGGCTTTACTCTACAGAGACTTGGTGAGCGCCAAACGGCTGGCGCTCCACCAACGAAGGATTTAGCAAAGGATTCAATGGCCCACTTCTTCACTCCCGCAATGTGTCTCTGCTGCTGTCAGGGCTGCGCTGCGCGGGCGTGTACTCTGGGCTAGATTCCGAAGCAGGAATTGCGAACCCCGACGACCCACCCGCCAGAAGGCGCGGTGGGTTTTTTCATTTTCAGCGAACAGTCGATGGGCGCGGCCTTTGCCGGCTACAGTCAACTGTTCTAACAGGGCGCCGATGGCGAAGCGGCTAACGCGCAGGTCTGCAAAACCTGTATTCGCGGGTTCAATTCCCGCTCGGCGCTCCAAGATTCAGTCTGAAATACAAATCGAGCTCTTCGGAGAATGCACATGTCGAATGCCGCCACCCCTTCTTGGCGCGGTCTCTCGCTCGACGTCTCTGCCGTCGTGCTTGCTCTCGCCTTGGCCGTGCTCGTTCGCCTGAATCTCATACCGCCGATCAAGTGGTGAATCCGCTCGATCGGAAAAGCACTGCCGCGCCGGGTGACGAGAGCAGGCGATGTTCTTGACGTTTCGGTATGGCTCCCGCTCTGTCTTCGCCCGGTCTGAGCAACCTTCTCAACTTATCGATCGTTTCGGCCCAACCAAGGAGATTGAAATGGCTACTGCCAACACGGCGGATTATTCCCCCAGCCTGGAGAGCCCCATTGGCCTCGGCCGGCGCATCGTCTTGCTCATCCCCGGCCTGCTGCTGCTGGCCGCCGTAGGCTACGCGGGAAAGTTCATCGAACAATCCATCGCCGCTTACACCAAGGCACACCACGTAACGTTTCCGAATATCGAATATGTCCTTTGGGCCATCGTCATCGGACTCATTCTCGCCAACACGGTCGGCATTCCGCGCATCTTCCTGCCCGGCGTGGCTACCTACGAGTTCTGGCTGAAAGCGGGAATCGTCTTGCTCGGCTCGCGCTTCCTGCTCGGCGATGTGCTCCACCTGGGCGGCATCTCGCTCTTGCTTGTCGCAATCGCCATCACCCTCTCGCTCACCTTCATGCACATTCTGGGCCGTGCATTCAGGCTCAACCCCAAGCTCACGTCGCTTTTGGCGGTCGGTTCGTCGATCTGCGGCGTCTCGGCCATCATCGCCGCCAAGCCGGCCATCGACGCCAAAGATGAAGACGCCTCGTATGCCATCGCCGCGATTCTCGCCCTCGGCGCAATTTCGCTCTTCACATTTCCGCTTATCGGCCACTCGCTGCACCTGAGCGACAAGGCCTATGGCCTGTGGGCCGGCCTGGCCGTGGACAACACCGCCGAGGCCACCGCCGCCGGTGCACTCTATTCCGACGCCGCCGGCAAGGTCGCCGTCCTGGCTAAGACCACGCGCAACGCTCTTATCGGCTTTATCGTGCTCGGCTATGCTCTCTACTGGTCGTCGCGCGGCGAAGCGCAGGCAGTCGGCAACAAGGCCGCTTTTCTGTGGAGGAAGTTCCCGAAGTTCGTTCTGGGATTTCTTCTGATCTCCCTGTTGGCCACACTGGGCTTCTTTGCCAAGCCGCAACTGGCCAGCCTTGCCAATCTTTCACGCTGGGCCTTCCTGCTCACCTTTGCCGGGGTTGGTCTCCGCACCAGCCTCAGAGAGCTCGGAAAACAGGGATGGCGGCCTTTCGCAGTCGGAGCCATTGGCGAAATCTTCATTGCCCTGCTCACGCTGGGACTTGTCTACGGAGCGGATAGCTATCTGCATCTGTAATTCAATCGCCATCAACGTATTGCTCAGCTCGGAAGCGACTTTCCCAGGGGAGCATCCTTTGTTCAAACGCCTGATATGCCGATCAGTCTGTTCTATCTTGTCGTTCAGGTGCGCTTGTGCTCCATGCATAGCGTGAGCATTCTTAGCCCCATGACCTCCGAAATGCGTTGCTGCGCTGCGATGTGTGATGAGGCTGGCGTTCTCGTTTTTGCAATTGAACTCAATACTTCGGCAGCGAGGGATCGATTCTTTCGGCCCAGGCCAGGATGCCGCCCTTCAGGTTCGAGGTGCGTTTGAAGCCCGACTGGCGCAGGAAGTCCACGGCTTTGGCGCTGCGCGCGCCGCTCTTGCAATGCACCACGATCTCGCGGCTTGAGTCGAGTTCATGCACGCGCGTCGGCAGTTCACCGAGCGGGATGAGGTGTCCCTTGATGTTGCAGATCTGATATTCGTGCGGTTCGCGGACGTCGAGCACGAAGATGTCTTCGTTCGAATCGAGACGGTGCTTGAGTTCCTCGGGTTGAATCTCGGGAATCTTTACGCTCGCGGATGCCTCGGATTCTTCGCCTCGAACGCCGCAGAACTGATTGTAGTCAATCAGTTCCTTCACCGTAGGATTCGCGCCGCAGACCGGACACTCAGGATTTTTGCGCACGCGCACCTCGCGGAAGCGCATGGCCAGCGCATCCACCAGCAACAGGCGGCCAATCAGCGGCTCGCCCGCGCCGAGGATCAGCTTGATGACTTCCGTGGCCTGTATCACGCCGAGCAGGCCGGGAAGCACGCCCAGCACGCCGCCTTCAGCGCACGAGGGAACCAGTCCCGGCGGTGGCGGCTCGGGATAGAGGCAGCGGTAACAGGGGCCGTCCTCGGCGCCAAAGATGCTGGCCTGCCCTTCAAAGCGAAAGATCGACGCATACACATTCGGCTTGCCGCTGAGCACGCAGGCGTCGTTGACCAGATAGCGGGTGGCAAAGTTATCCGTGCCGTCGGCGACGATATCGAAGCCGCTGACGATCTTCAGGGCATTCTGACTGTTGAGATAAGTGTCGAAGCGCTCGATCTGGACAAGGGGATTGATCGCGGTGAGCTTGTCGATGGCCGAATCGAGCTTGAGGCGGCCCACATCGCTGGTATAGTGAAGCACCTGCCGTTGCAGGTTGGTGTAATCTACCACGTCGAAATCCACCAGGCCGAGTGTTCCCACGCCCGCCGCCGCCAGATACAGCGCGAGCGGCGAACCGAGTCCGCCCGTGCCGACACACAGCACGCGCGCGGCCTTCAGCTTCTTCTGTCCCTCCATGGTGACTTCGGGCATGATGAGATGGCGCGAGTAACGCAAAATCTCCTCATTGCTCAGCGTTGCCTGACTGCTTTCATTCAATGGGGCCACAGATCCTCTCCAATTTCACAATTCATTGCAATCGTTTCCGCAGAGCGCGGCAATTCCTCAACGGCCGCCGGCAACCGAGGGCACAATCGAAATCGTATCCGTCTCCTGCACCGGAGTCGCGTCTTTGCCCAAGTAGCGAATGTCCTCCTCGTTGAGGTAGACATTGACAAAGGAGCGCAGTTTGCCGTCTTCGGAGAAGAGATGCTTGCGCAAATCCGGGTGCTGAGCGACGAGATCGCTCAAGGCTTCGCCTACAGTCTGTGCGGTTACTTCAATGACGGAGTTCTTGCCAGCGTAGGGACGGAGAGGCGTGGGAATCAAAACTTTGATTGGCATGGTTGTTCCTTCCTTGAATGTTTCAATGTTCTCCGCTTGTTTGCTTATAGGATCACTTCGAGGTTTTCATCCTCAAAGTGCTTGGCTTCTTCCCGGTCCAGCAGCAAAAACGAGTTGGTCAGCACGGCGCGTCCTTTTTCAACGCTGGTGATTACATACGAACAGCCGGTCCAATGCGCCTCGGCAAGATCGGTTGAGGACCACTGCGCGGGATGATCGGGATGCGAATGATAAAAACCCACAATGTCCTGGCCGGCCAGGAGTGCTTCGCGCTGAATGCGCACCAGCTCCGAAGGGCTGATGTGATAACGGTTCTGCGGAGAGTCGGTGCGCGTGTTGCCGCATGGCGCCACGGCCTTGACCGCTTTTGCACCTGCCTCGTCGAACTCGCCCACCAGCACGCCGCAGCACTCGTATGGATAGGTCTCTTCGCCGTGCCGGCGCAGTTGATCGTAGAGTGCGCCGGGTATCTTCAATGCCATAGCCAATTGCTCCCTTGCCTTACGCGGTCTCATCCCAGAAGTGTTCGCTTAGATATTTGTCTCCCGCGTCGGGGAAGATGGTCACCACCACCGATCCCGCGTCGGCTTCTCTTGCAATTTGCGCGGCGCCCACCAGAGCCGCGGCCGCGGAGACGCCGATGAGCAGACCCTCTTTGCGAGCCAGTTTCCTGGCCATGCTGTAAGCCGCTTCTGTTTCGATGCCCAGATCCGCGTCCGCGATGCTGGCATCGTAGATTTTGGGAACGATCGAGGTCGCCATGTGCTTGGTTCCCTCGATGCCGTGAAAGGGCGAGTCGGGCTGAAGAGAAACGCAGCGGATCTTCGGATTCAGCTCTTTCAGTCTGCGCGAAGTTCCGACGAATGTTCCACTGGTTCCGAGTATGGCCGTAAAATGCGTCACGCGCCCCGCAGTCTGCAGCCAGATCTCATCGGCAGTGCCGTTCGAGTAGTGCGCGCGCCAATTGGCATCGTTGGAATACTGATCGGCGTAATAGTACTTCTCCGGCTGCTCGGCAATCATTTCGCGCGCCTTGCGTATCGCACCGTCGGAACCTTCGCCGGGATCGGTGTAGACAACCGTTGCGCCGTAGGCGCGGAGAACCCGTTTGCGCTCCGCGGAAACATTCGAAGGCATGCACAGCGTGACAGGAACGCCGTACGCAGCGCCCAACATGGCGTATGCGATGCCGGTATTGCCGCTGGTGGAGTCAAGCAGTCTCTTGCCCTCGCCGAGCTTGCCTGCATTCAGCGCCTCGGTGACGATCTTCGAGGCCGCGCGGTCCTTCACCGAGCCTCCGGGATTGGTCCACTCAGCTTTGCCCAGCACCTGCACATCGTTCAGCCCGTGGGTTACTTGTTCAAAGCGCAGCAAGGGGGTGTTGCCGATGCGCTGCGCTAAATTGACGCCCAATAAAGTACTCATGCGATCCAAGTTTTCCCCAATGATCCTGCTCCGCGAGCGGCAGCAGTTACGGCACGCGATGGCGCATAGATTAGCCGTTCAATGCGGCAGTCTTGGCCTCAGCCACGCATAGACCCACGTTCCGGCAAGCGCGCTCGCCACCGCCGCAATCATCACCGGAACGCCATCGCCAACGAGCGCAAAAAGAGCCCCAGGGCAAGCGCCGGTCAAGGCCCATCCCAACCCAAAGATCGTGCCGCCGGCCGCGTAACGAATGCCACTTCCCAGTTTCTTGCGCGGAATCTCAATCTTCTCGCCGGAGACCGACTTCAGGCTTGCCCGTTTGATCAGCGCCACAGACAAAGCCGCCGTTGCAATCGCCGAGCCGATGATGCCATACATACGGAACGACTGGAAGTGGAACATCTCCTGAATGCGAAACCAGGAAACCGCCTCCGACCGGGTCAACACATATCCAAAGGCGATGCCCAGCAGCAAGTAAGTCGCCAGAAAGACTGGGCCGCCAGCATTTTCGACAGCGGTTTTGGATTCACGATAAGCGGTTGTCATCGTCCTCCCAGCAAGATAGGCAGAATGAAGTAAGTTGCCGCAAGCCCACCGGCAAAGAAGCCGGCTACCGCAATCAGCGACGGTAACTCGAAGTTAGCCAGTCCGCTGATGGCGTGCCCAGAAGTGCAGCCTCCCGCGTAGGCCGTTCCAAAGCCCACCAGGAATCCGCCCACGACAATCGACACAAACCCGCGCAGCGTTGCCAGAGCGCGCCAGGCGAACAGCTCCCGCGGCGCCACGCCGTGGAAGTCGTGAATTCCCAACTTCGCCAGCGATTCCTTCGCCGCCGAGGAGATGGCCACGTCCCGCGCCGCGCCGCTATGCAAGGCGAGAAATCCGCCGATCAGAATCCCGGCTAGGAGCGCGTCTGAGTAAGGTCTTGGCGGATGGTGACAGTGGGGCTTCGGATTGGCGGAAGCCGGAGCTTGTTGTTGAAGCGGCGGCTTAACGGCCGGTAGGCAACGTTTTTGTGCTT